>NZ_LT906436.1:1200000-1800000 GCF_900187225.1 Listeria monocytogenes | reverse complement strand
TTGCAGTAAAAGATGCAGCGAAAAGCATGGGTTACGAGGAAGTAGAAGATGTTCGTATTGGTAAATTTATGGAACTTAAAGTAGCGAAGTCGGATAGAGATATTCATGAAGTGTTAAATGAAATGTGTGACAAACTGCTAACAAATCCGGTGATGGAAGATTACCGATATGAAATTGAGGAGGCTTAAACGATGAAATTTGCTGTCATTCAGTTCCCAGGTTCTAATTGTGATCTTGATATGCTACATGCGATTCGCGATTCTCTTGGCGAGGAGGCGGAATATATATGGCATGCGGAAACAAGTCTTGCAGGCTTTGACGCGGTATTACTTCCAGGTGGATTTTCTTACGGAGACTACTTGCGAACTGGTGCGATTGCAAAATTTTCAAGTATTATGCCAGAAGTTTTGCGCTTTGCTGAAATGGGAAAACCAGTGCTTGGTGTGTGTAACGGATTTCAAATTCTAACGGAAATTGGTTTGCTGCCGGGTGCTTTAATTAGAAATAATAATCTGCATTTTATTTGTAAAACAGTGCCGCTTCGTGTGGCAAATGCGAGTACGATGTTTACGGAACTTTATGAAGAAGGCGAAATTATCCAAGTTCCCGTTGCTCACGGAGAAGGTAACTATTACTGTGACGACGAAACACTTTTAAAACTAAAAGAAAATAACCAAATTGTTTTTACATATGATAGCGTTAATCCGAATGGCAGCCGTGCGGATATTGCAGGTATTGTAAATGAACGAGGTAATGTGCTTGGGATGATGCCGCACCCAGAACGTGCGGTAGAAGAAATTATTGGTGGGACAGATGGTTTAAGACTTTTCGAGTCCGTTGTAAAAGCTTGGAAGGAGGAACAAGTAAATGCCTAACATGGAGCCAACGACAAAAGAAATTAAAGAACAAAGGATTTATCAAGAAATGGGCTTAACTGATAGTGAATATGATCTTGTTTGTTCGATTCTTGGACGCGAGCCTAATTATACAGAAACTGGACTTTTCTCCGTTATGTGGTCCGAACATTGTAGCTATAAAAACTCAAAACCAGTGCTTCGAAAATTTCCGACAGAAGGAAAACAAGTATTGCAAGGACCGGGTGAAGGTGCTGGGATTGTCGATATTGGCGATGGTCTAGGTGTTGCATTTAAAGTGGAGAGTCATAATCATCCATCCTATGTGGAGCCGTATCAAGGGGCTGCAACTGGGGTTGGTGGAATTATTCGCGATGTGTTCTCGATGGGAGCTAGACCGATTGCGATGCTTAACTCGCTTCGCTTCGGCGAATTAGATACACCACATGCGAAATACTTGGTGAGTGAAGTCGTTGCTGGAATCGCAGGATACGGTAACTCCATTGGGATTCCAACAGTTGGTGGCGAAATCCAATTTGATTCTTGTTATACGAAAAATCCGCTAGTCAACGCGATGTGCGTTGGTTTAATCGAAGCGAAAGATATTCAAAAAGGCCAAGCAAAAGGAATTGGCAACCCGGTGATGTACGTTGGTGCTAAAACTGGTCGTGACGGGATTCATGGTGCTACTTTTGCTTCTGTAGAGTTTAGTGAAGAAGGCGAACAACAACGTTCTGCTGTACAGGTGGGCGATCCTTTTATGGAGAAATTGTTGCTTGAAGCATGTTTAGATGTGATTCGTGATCATTCAGATATTTTAGTGGGAATTCAAGATATGGGGGCTGCTGGTCTTGTTAGCTCGAGTTCCGAAATGGCGTCAAAAGCGGGCGCTGGGCTAGAATTAATTATGGATGATGTGCCGCAACGGGAACTACACATGACGCCTTATGAAATGTTGCTTTCTGAATCTCAAGAACGAATGCTTCTATGTGTGAAAAAAGGGCATGTGGAAGAAATCCAAGCGTTATTTGAACGTTATGGTTTAGAGGCTGTCGTTATAGGCCAAGTAACGGATGATAAAATGTACAAAATCATTCATCACGGGGAAGTGGTTGCAAACGTACCAGTTGATGCACTTGCGGAAGACGCTCCAGTTTATCATAAGCCTTCGAAAGAACCAGCTCGTTATCAAGCTTTCCAAGAAGAGGAAGCATTTGTGCCAGTTATTGACGACGTGGTGGGAGTTTGGAAGGAACTGCTTGCTCAGCCAACGATTGCAAGTAAGCGCCATATTTATGAGCAATATGATTACCAAGTACGGACGGATACAGCGGTTGTGCCTGGGTCGGATGCGGCAATTGTTCGTGTGCGTGGAACAGAGAAGGCAATTGCGATGACGACAGATTGTAACTCGCGTTATTTGTATCTTGATCCTGAAGTGGGCGGAGCGATAGCGGTTGCGGAAGCGGCGCGCAATATCGTATGTTCTGGCGGAAAACCACTAGCGATTACAGATGGACTTAACTTCGGAAATCCAGAAAAACCAGAAATATTTTGGGAAATTGAAAAAGCGGCAGATGGTATTAGCGCAGCTTGTTTAGAACTTGATACGCCTGTCATCTCTGGGAATGTATCACTTTATAATGAAACAGATGGTACCGGTATTTATCCAACGCCAGTCATTGGAATGGTTGGTTTAGTAGAAGATTTGGCGCATATTACAACACAAGATTTTAAAGCTAGTGGCGATGTGATTTTCTTAATCGGTGAAACAAAAGCTGAATATAGTGGTTCGGAGTTGCAGAAAATTCAACAAGGGAAAATTAGCGGACGCGCGCCGGAATTAGATTTAGTGACAGAGAAAAAATACCAACAATTACTTCTAACTGCGATTCAGGAAGGTCTAGTTGCTTCTAGTCATGATTTGGCAGAAGGCGGATTTGGTGTTGCGCTTGCGGAAGCGACTTTTAAAGCAGGACTTGGTGCGGATGTAGAAGTACCATTTGCGCTAAGTCAGCTTTTCAGTGAATCGCAATCACGTTTCTTAGTATCGGTAAAACCGGAAAACGAAGCAGCTTTTGCGCAATTAATGGAACTGGAAAAAGTATACCGACTTGGTGTAGTTACTGCAGATGAAACGATTCGTGTGAAACATAAGGAAGACCTAGTAACAGTGAAAACAACGGAATTACGATCCATTTGGGAAGGGGCTATTCCATGCTTGCTGAAGTAAAAGGACTTAACGAAGAATGTGGTATTTTTGGTATTTGGGATCATCCTAATGCAGCGGAAATTACCTATTATGGGTTGCATAGTTTACAACACCGCGGTCAAGAAGGTGCCGGAATTGTTTCCACAGACGGAGAAACGCTAAAAGGTCACCGAAATCTCGGACTTTTAGCAGACGTATTTAAACATGGTGAATTAGATGATTTAAAAGGTAAAGCAGCCATTGGCCACGTTCGATACGCGACAGCTGGTCAAAAAAACTTAGGCAATGTACAACCATTTTTATTTCACTTTCATAGTTCTTCTTTAGCACTTGCACATAACGGGAATTTGGTTAATGCCAAAAGTTTACGCCGTGAACTAGAAGAAGAAGGCGCTATTTTCCAAACGAGCTCAGACACAGAAGTATTAGCGCATTTAATTAAACGTAGCCATACGGGTGACTTTGTAGAAGATTTAAAAGTGGCTTTAAACAAAGTTAAGGGAGGCTTTGCTTATATGCTGCTTACGGAAGATACAATGTATGCTGCACTTGATCCGAATGGTTTTAGACCGCTTTCGATTGGTCGCATTGGTGATTCTTACGTAGTTGCTTCAGAAACATGTGCTTTTGAAACGGTTGGCGCTGAATTTGTTCGAGACGTGGAGCCAGGCGAACTAATTATTATTAATGATGACGGACTTCGGATTGAAAAGTTCACGGAGAATGTGACACATTCGATTTGTAGCATGGAATATATTTATTTTGCGCGACCAGACTCTAATATTGCTGGAATTAATGTACACTCGGCAAGAAAACGTTCCGGGAAACGGTTAGCAAAAGAAGCATTTATTGATGCAGACGTTGTGACTGGTGTGCCGGATTCTAGTATTTCTGCGGCAATTGGTTATGCCGAAGAAGCTGGTCTTCCTTATGAGCTTGGTCTCATCAAAAATAGATATGTGGCAAGAACCTTTATCCAACCATCGCAAGAACTTAGAGAGCAAGGTGTTAGAATGAAGCTCTCTGCGGTGCGTGGGGTTGTGGAAGGGAAACGTGTTGTCATGATTGATGATTCGATTGTGCGCGGGACGACGAGTAAACGTATTGTGCAACTTTTGCGGGAAGCGGGAGCAGCGGAAGTTCATGTGAGAATAGCTTCACCGCCACTTGCTTACCCTTGTTTTTACGGTATTGATATTCAAACGCGAAATGAATTAATCGCATCTAATTATTCTGTCGATGAAATTTGTCGGATTATTGGGGCTGATTCTTTAGAGTATTTGAGTGAAGAGGGTTTAGTAGATTCGATTGGTAGACCTTATCCGAACGAACCTTATGGGGGACTTTGTATGGCTTATTTTAACGGCGATTATCCAACCCCTTTATACGATTATGAAGCGGAATATTTAGCGAGCTTAGAAGCAGAAAAATAATGAGGAGTGACAAATCGAATGGCAGAAAATGCATATAGTAAAGCAGGAGTGGACGTAGAAGCTGGCTATCAAGTAGTGGAACGCATCAAAAAACATGTGGCTAGAACAGAACGAATAGGCGCGATGGGGGCACTTGGTTCTTTTGGTGGAATGTTTGATTTAAGTAGCTTGAATTTAAAAGAGCCTGTCCTTGTTTCTGGTACAGATGGTGTTGGGACAAAATTACTTTTGGCTATTGAAGCAGATAAACATGATACCATCGGGATTGACTGCGTGGCAATGTGCGTGAATGACATTTTAGCTCAAGGTGCCGAGCCATTATTTTTCTTAGATTATATCGCTACTGGAAAAACAGATCCAGTGAAAATGGAACAAATTGTTAAAGGTGTGGCTGACGGCTGTGAACAAGCTGGTGCGGCTTTAATTGGCGGCGAAACTGCTGAAATGCCCGATATGTACGGGGCAGACGATTATGATTTAGCAGGTTTTACTGTTGGGGCTGTAGAGAAACAGAAACTAATTACAGAAGGCGCAGTCAAAGAAGGAGATACACTCATTGGAATTCCATCTAGCGGGATTCATAGTAATGGTTACTCCCTAGTGCGCAAAATTTTCTTTAAAGATAACGAATTGACACTCGATGCAGAAATTGGTGAACTAGATGTGCCACTTGTGGAAGAGCTACTTAAACCAACACGTATTTATGTCAAACCAGTTTTAGAAGTGTTGAAAGAGGTAGATGTGCACGGAATTACGCATGTGACGGGTGGCGGATTTGTAGAGAATTTACCACGGATGTTAACGAATGATTTAGCTGTGAAAGTGGAGCTAGGTTCATGGCCAGTGTTGCCGATTTTTGACATTATGAAGAAATACGGCCAATTAAACGAAATGGAAATGTATGAAATTTTCAATATGGGTATTGGTATGGTGTTGGCAGTTGCGAAAGCGGATGTGGAAAGAACATTAGAAGTACTCGTTCAAAACGGAGAAGCGGCTTATGTTATTGGCGAAGTTACGACACGTGAAAATGATGCGGTTATGTTCACAGGAGGAACAAAAGGATGAATATAGCCATTTTTGCTTCGGGTAACGGTTCGAATTTTCAAGCTTTAGTGGATGATGCGTTTATTAAGCCTCATGTGAAATTACTGGTATGTGATAAACCGAATGCTTATGTTTTAGAGCGGGCAAACAAACATGATATTCCAGTTTTTCTTTTTGAAGCGAAAAATTATCCGGATAAAGAAGCTTTTGAAACAGAAATTTTACTAGAACTTCGCGGGTTGGAAATTGATTTGTTAGTGCTAGCAGGATATATGCGTTTGATTGGACCAACCTTATTAGCGGAATTCCCTGAGCAAATTGTGAACCTGCACCCGTCGTTGTTGCCTGAATTCAAAGGAAAAGATGCAATTGGTCAAGCAATTCAAGCGAATGTTTCAGAAACTGGTGTCACCGCGCACTTTGTGGATGCAGGAATGGATACTGGACCAATTATTGATCAAGTGAAAGTACCGATTGAACATGCGGAAACTGTAGATACTTTAGCTGGAAAAATTCATCAAGTAGAACATATTTTTTATCCAAAAGTGATTCGAGGATTAATTCAAAATGGAGGGAACGATTAATTATCATGAAAAGAGCGCTTATTAGTGTGTCAGATAAAAACGGCATCGTGCCATTTGCAGAAAAATTAGTAGAACTTGGAGTAGAAATTATTTCGACTGGTGGAACAAAAGCGGCATTTGAACAAGCTGGCGTACCGGTTACGGGAATAGAAGAAGTAACTGAATTTCCAGAAATGCTTGATGGTCGCGTGAAAACACTTCATCCAGCAATTCATGGTGGGTTACTGGCAAGACGCGATACAGCTGAACATATGGAAGCTATTGCGGCACACGATATCAAGCCAATTGATTTAGTCGTTGTAAATTTATATCCTTTCCAAGAAACGATTCAAAAATCTGGTGTTACTTTAGAAGAAGCGATTGAAAATATTGATATTGGCGGACCTTCGATGTTACGCTCAGCTGCGAAAAATTATGCAGCGGTAACTGTTGTAGTTGATACAGTGGATTACGATACGGTACTTACAGAACTAGAAGAACACAGTGCAACTACTTTTGAAACGCGCCAACGTCTAGCTGCGAAAGTTTTTCGGCACACAGCGGCCTATGATGCTTTAATTGCAGAATACTTAACGAACATCACTGGAGAAACTTTCCCAGAAAAAGTAACATTAACTTACAATCGAAAACAAGTTTTGCGTTATGGTGAAAATCCTCACCAAGATGCCGCTTTTTATACAGAACCTGGCACGGTAGAAAATTCAATTAGTTCCGCGAAACAGTTGCACGGTAAAGAGTTATCTTACAACAATATTCGCGATGCAGATGCAGCACTTAAAATTGCAAGTGAATTTACAGAGCCGGTCGCGGTTGCAGTAAAACATATGAATCCGTGCGGCGTTGGTGTTGGAGAAAATATCGAAGAAGCTTATTTGAAAGCTTATGAAGCGGATGAAACGTCTATTTTTGGAGGGATTGTTGCCTTAAATAAAGAAGTGGATGCGAAAACAGCCGAACATATGAGCAAAATTTTCTTAGAAATTATTATTGCGCCAAGTTTCTCTGAAGAAGCGTTTGCCATTTTAGCGAAAAAGAAAAATATTCGCTTGTTAACTGTTCCGTTTGCCGGTTCCGTAAAAGGTTTCGAGAAAACATCTGTAAATGGTGGACTTCTTATTCAAGCGAGCGATTCTGTTATAGAAGATACAGCGAGTTATGAAGTAGTAACGGAAAAACAACCTACAGAAGCGGAAATGAAAGCTTTAATTGCTCAGTGGAAAATTGTGAAACATGTCAAATCCAATGCGATAGTAGTAGGATCTGATAAACAAACACTTGGAATTGGTGCAGGACAAATGAATCGAATCGGTTCCGCTTTAATTGCACTAGAGCAAGCTGGCGAGAAAGCAAAAGGAGCCGTACTTGCCTCGGATGCCTTTTTCCCAATGGATGATACGGTCGAAGCTGCGGCAAAAGCGGGAATCACTGCGATTATTCAGCCTGGTGGATCCATTAAAGACAAGGAATCCATTGCGATGGCAAACAAATATGGTATTTCCATGGTTCTAACTCATGTACGACACTTCAAACATTAATCCTCCAAAAGGACGTGTAAATAAATGAACTTATTAGTAGTTGGTAGCGGCGGTAGAGAACATGCTATTAGTAAAAAATTATTAGAATCCAACAATGTCGAAAATGTATACTGTGCTCCGGGAAACGACGGAATGCGTTTAGACAACATCCAACTCGTAGCTATTTCTGAAACGGATAAAGCTGGTTTAATTGATTTTGCTAAAAAAGCAGAAATTGCCTTTGTTATTGTTGGGCCTGAAGTGCCTCTTTTAGAAGGCGTTGTCGATGCTCTCGAAGAAGCTGGAATTAAAGCATTCGGTCCAAAAGCAAATGCAGCATTAATTGAAGGCAGCAAAGATTTTGCGAAACAATTTATGGAGAAATATGCTATTCCAACGGCAGCATCAAGAACTTTCACCGATTATGCGGAAGCGAAGGCATACTTGGATGAGCGAGGAGTGCCAATCGTCATTAAAGCAGATGGGCTCGCTGCTGGAAAAGGAGTCACTGTAGCGTTAGAAATGGAAGAAGCAGTTCTTGCATTAAAAGATATGATGCTAGAAGAAAAATTCGGTGACGCATCTCTCAAAGTCGTTATCGAAGACTTTTTAGCGGGAGAAGAGTTTTCATTGATGGCGTTTGTAAATGGGGAAGAAGTTTATCCAATGGCTATCGCGCAAGATCATAAACGCGCTTATGAAGGCGATAAAGGACCAAATACTGGCGGAATGGGCGCTTATTCTCCGGTGCCACATATTTCTGAAACGGTAGTAGACGAAGCTGTCGAAAAAATTCTTCTTCCAGCTGCAAAAGGAATGGTAAAAGAAGGTCGTTATTTCCGCGGAATTCTCTATGCTGGGCTTATCTTAACCGCAGAAGGTCCAAAAGTAATTGAGTTTAATGCACGCTTTGGTGATCCGGAAACACAAGTTGTTTTGCCTCGTTTAGAAAGTGATTTTGCAGCACTGATAGACGCTTTACTCCATAATGAAAAACCAGATGTGCGCTTTAAAAATTCAGGGATTACGCTAGGAGTTGTCCTAGCAAGCGCCGGTTATCCAGAGCATTATGAAAAAGGAAACAAATTAACTGGTCTAAATGATGTTGCAGAAGGTGTAGCGATTTATCATGCAGGTACAAAACAAGATGAAAATGGCGATTTTATTTCTGATGGTGGACGCGTCTTGCTACTAGCCAAAGAAGCAGAAACGATGAGTGACGCACGCACTTTACTTTACCCAGAAATGCAAAAACTGGACAATCCTAACTTTTTTTATCGAATCGATATTGGCGTGAAAGCAGAATAATAAAAAAGTACTATCTAAGGGAGAAATTCCTAGATGGTACTTTTTTGTTCATTTAGTGAAGAGAAACGTTTGTGTTTTACGCGTTGGTACGTTAAAATATGAAAGTAGGATATATGAGATTATTTGGAGGTAAAGATATGCAAATAGAGAAGTTGCGTGGACAAGGATTGGATGAATTCTTCCAAGGGATTTTAACCCTCGAGAATTTAGAAGAATGTTATGCTTTTTTTGATGATGTTTGTACAGTGAATGAAATACAGTCCATGGCTCAACGTTTCCAAGTAGCAAAAATGCTTCATGATGGAAAAACATACAATGTGATTGAATCAGAAACTGGGGCAAGTACAGCAACCATTTCACGTGTAAAACGCTCGCTTCATTATGGCAATGATATGTATGATGTTGTATTTTCAAGAATGACGAAGCCAGAATAAGATTGGTAGAGGTTAAGTTGAAAAAGTTTAATAGTAAAACCTATCAGATTGTTATCATCTCTATTCTTGCTCTTGCAGTTATTTATTTTGTGATTAATATGATTTCCACTGGCACCGGACTTGATTTTTCTTTACTGTGGCACTGGGTCTTTATTATTTGTTTTATTTTCACGACACTTGCTAATGTTAGAGAAAAACGAGCCATTGGAACGGCAATTGGCCTCAGTGGAATCTTGATTTGTGTAACAAGCATTGTCCTTATGGCAATATAAGAAAAGCAATCTCGCTAAAACTTAGCGGATTGCTTTTTTTGTTAAAAAAGAAAATCGATTAAACCAGTTGCAGAGAGGAAGACGAAAATAATCGCGATTGGTGCAATATATTTAATAAGAAAGAGCCAAAGAATAAACACTTTTTTTCCAAAATGGCTGCTTGTGGTAAATTCTTTTAAAAGTAATTCGCGAGGTAATCGGTAGCCAACGAAAATCGCGATAAATAAAGCACCAACTGGCAAGATAATATTCGACACAAGATAATCGGCAGCATCAAAAATACTTAGTCCAAAAATCTGAACATCGCTCCAAACGCCAAAACTAAGCGCACTTGGAATAGCCATCAAAACGATTACGAGCCCCATCCAAAGACTTGCTTTTTTACGATTAACGCCCGCATTCATCAATGGCGCAACCGTTGCTTCGAGCATCGAGAAACTAGAGGTTAATGCCGCAAATAAGAATAAAATCAAGAAAATAATAAAGAATAACATCCCAAAGGGCATTTGATTAAAAATTGAAGGTAAAATAACGAATAACAACCCAGGCCCCGCATCTGGCGTAATATTAAACGAAAATGCTGCCGGGAAAATGGCCAATCCCGCAAGAAGCGACACAAATACATTCATAAGCGAAACCGAAATGGCAGACTGCGGTAAACTTGTCGAACGATTTAAATAAGAACTATAAGTCACCATTACCGAAATCCCCACACTGAGTGAAAAGAAGGCCTGACCAAGCGTAATAAGAACCGTTTGTGCTGTAAAGTGACTAAAATCGGGTCGTAAGAAAAATGCGACACCTTCCATTGCACCAGGTAGCGTCAAAGACCGGATGATTAAAACAATAAATAAAATAAATAAGGCCGGCATCATAAACTTACTCATTTTTTCAATCCCGCTAACAACTCCGCGGCTAATAACAATGACATTTAGTAAAATAAAGAGAATCGTCGCACCAACTGATATCCATGGATTAGCTGTCGTCACTTGGAAATCATGCAGCAAACTAGCTTGATTTTCTCCGGCAATCCCACCAGCGAGCGTTTTAATTAAGTAAGTGATAATCCAACCACCAACTACGCTATAAAAGGAAAATAAAATACTTGCGCCGACTACGCCTAATTTTCCTAGTAAACTCCATTTTGTTCCGGGAGCGAGTGTTTTATAAGCTTGAACGGCATCACCGCCAGAACCTCGTCCAATCACAAATTCTGCAATTAAAAGCGGCATAACAACGAGCAAAGTTAAAACTAAAAACAATAAGAAAAATGCGCCACCTCCTGCAGTTGCAGCCACATAAGGCAGTTTCCATATTGCACCAATTCCTATTGCGGACCCAGCGGATGCTAATATAAATCCGACTTTTGAGCCCCATTCTTCTCTGTTTTCTTGCATAATATCCCCATTTCCTTTTTTCTATGTAAATACTCAGAAGTCTTAATAAAATCAAATTTTCCTCATCATACCATAAAATAAAAGCTATCCCAATAACAACTAACAAAAAAAGCTTAAAAAAAGTTAAAATTTCCTATTGTAAGGGTGCGATGAAATGTAACTAATGCTATAATAAGATATCCCATTATAGAGACTTGGAGGAGCAAATGAAGCATTTATTCAAGTTAGATCCAGCAAAGAATTTACCTACTAATGATGTCACGAAGCTCATCCATTCTGGAACCGATGGATTTATTATTGGTGGGACAGATAATGTGCAAATCGAAGCAGTCCAAAATCTGTATGAATTATTAGTCGAAACGGACTTGCCAATTTTCCTTGAAATAAGCAATGAATCCATGATTTTACCTGAGGCAGACCATTTTTTAATTCCAGTTGTGTTGAATACGGAAAATAGTAAGTGGACGCATGGTTTACACAAGGAGTTAATCAAAGAAATGGGAGAATTTATTCCTTGGAAGCGAGTTACATCAGAAGGTTACGTTATTTTAAATAAAGATGCAAAAGTGGCTCATTTAACAGAAGCAAAGACCGATATAACGGATGAAGACATCATTGCCTATGCGCGGTTAGCAGAGAATATATTTCATCTGCCCATTTTTTATGTCGAATATAGTGGCATGTACGGAGATCCAGAGGTTGTAAGAAAAGCAAGTGCCGCTTTAAGTAACACAAAATTTTGGTATGGGGGCGGGATACGTTCAAAAGAACAAGCCGCTGAAATGGCAAAATATGCGGATACGATTATCGTAGGCAATATTATTTATGAAGATTTAGAAAAAGCACTAGAAACCGCGACTATTTTTAGGAAGAAAACGGTTTGATTATAAAGTGTAGTATGATAAAATAAGAACAAATGTTTGTATGGTGGTGTATAGGAGAATGCAATTGAATGCAAAAGAATTAGTGGACGGATTGAATCCGGAACAACGAAGAGCAGTAGAAAGTACAGAAGGACCTTTATTGATTATGGCTGGTGCCGGAAGTGGGAAAACTCGAGTTTTGACCCATCGGATAGCTTATTTAGTGAGAGAACGTGGCGTAAATCCGTATAACATTTTAGCGATTACGTTTACGAATAAAGCAGCTCGCGAAATGAAGTCGCGGATTGGCAATTTAATGGGCGGAGAAGCAGAATCTATTTGGATATCTACTTTTCACTCGATGTGCGTACGAATTTTACGCCGTGATATTGACCGCATTGGCTATGAACGTAATTTTACTATTTTAGATGGCAGTGACCAATTATCGGTTATTAAAGGTATTTTGAAAGAAAAGAATGTCGATCCCAAGAAGTTTGAGCCAAGGGGTATTTTGGCTTCTATAAGTAATGCAAAAAATGAACTGATAACAGCAAGCGAATATATTAAAGAAGCAAGTGGTTTTTATGACAAAATGGTCGGCGAAGTCTACGAGAAATACGAGAAGAAACTCAAAAAAAATCAAGCACTCGATTTTGATGATTTAATTATGGTGACGATTCAATTATTTGAACGTGTTCCGGATGTTTTAGAATATTATCAGCGTAAGTTTCAATACATTCATGTGGATGAGTACCAAGATACTAACCATGCGCAGTATTTACTCGTAAAACAACTTGCCTCGAGATTTAAAAATTTATGCGTCGTTGGGGACTCGGATCAATCAATCTATGGTTGGCGCGGGGCAGATATTAGTAACATCATGTCCTTCGAAAAAGATTACCCAAATGCGAAAACCATTTTGCTAGAAGAAAATTATCGTTCAACCAAACGTATTTTAGAAGCGGCGAACCGTGTGATTGAAAACAATGGTAACCGTAAACCAAAAAATCTTTGGACAAGTAATGCAGAAGGGAAGAAGATTTTTTATCATAAAGCATTAACGGAAAAAGAAGAAGCGGCCTATGTAGTTATGAAAATTCAAGAAGAAGTAAATAACTCGAATCGACCACTTTCTGACTTTGCGATTCTTTATAGAACTAATGCACAGTCCCGTGTAATGGAAGAATATTTCATGAAGTCGAATATGGCGTACACGATGGTCGGCGGTACAAAGTTCTATGACAGAAAAGAAATTAAAGACATTTTGGCGTATTTACGTCTGATTAGTAATAATGAAGACGATATTAGTTTGACACGTATCATTAATGTACCAAAACGCGGCGTTGGACCAGGTACTTTAGATAAACTAAATAATGTGGCGACCACGTATGATTTGAGCTTGTTTGAAGTCCTTAACCGCATCGAACTAGCGGGAATTTCGCCTAAAATAAGCAAAGACTTAGTTGCGTTTCATGATTTGATTCGCGGCTTCACGCAAATGCAAGATTTCTTATCCGTAACCGAACTCGTAGAAGAAATCCTTGAAAAAACAGGCTACCGCGCAATGCTAAAAAATGAACGAACCATTGAAGCGCAAACACGTTTAGAAAATATCGACGAGTTTTTATCTGTAACACAAAACTTTGAAAAGGAAAATGACGATAAAACGTTAATTGCCTTTTTAACTGATTTAGCACTCGTTGCTGACGTCGATAAGTTAGAAGAAGACAATGAAGAACAAAACGGGGCTGTCACACTGATGACACTTCACTCTGCCAAAGGACTAGAATTCCCAGTTGTCTTTTTAGTTGGGATGGAAGAAGGGATTTTCCCACATTCCAGAGCGATTTATGAGGAAGATGAAATGGAAGAGGAGCGTCGTCTTGCTTACGTTGGTATCACTCGAGCGGAAGAAGAACTTTTCCTAACGAGCGCTTACTCACGGATGCTTTATGGACGCCCATCATCTAATCAGGAATCTCGTTTTATTGGAGAAATCCCTCGAGATTTACTGGAATTAGGTAATGAAAACAAACTAAAAGCTGATAAACCATATGCTAAACCTCGTATTCCACAAAAAACAACAACCGCCTACAAATCTTCAGGCGCAGAAACACTTGGCTGGACAGTCGGCGACAAGGCTAGTCATAAAAAATGGGGCGTAGGAACAGTCGTCAGTGTCAAAGGGGAAGGTAGCGGAATGGAACTAGATATTGCATTCCCGAGCCCAACTGGCGTCAAACGATTGCTCGCAGAATTTGCGCCAATTGAAAAAGTATAAATTTGGAAAAAGCAGGTGAAAATGATGGCTGATAAAAAACGGTATGAAGAACTAATCAACATACTTGATCAATACAGCTATGATTATTATGTAATTGATAATCCAACAGTAGAAGATGCCGAATATGATCAGAAGATGCAAGAATTACTTAAAATAGAAGAAGCGCATCCCGAGTGGGTTACACCTGAGTCACCGTCGAAACGAGTTGGCGGAGAAGTTTTAGAAGGTTTCAAAAAAGTAGCACATGACACCCCAATGTTAAGTCTTGCCAACGCTTTTAACCATGAAGATTTGGCGGATTTTGACCGCCGAATTCGCGACAAAGTGGGCGATGATATTGCTTATATGTGCGAACTTAAAATTGACGGACTAGCAGTATCCCTTCAATACGAAAATGGTAAATACAAACAAGGTGCTACCCGCGGTGATGGAACCATTGGAGAAGACATTACCGCTAACTTGCGCACGATTCGTTCCATTCCGATGAAACTTCAAAAGGATTATTCCATTGAAGTTCGTGGTGAAGCTTTCATGCCGAAACGCTCTTTCCAAAAACTAAATGAAATTCGCGAAGAAGAAGGCCAGATGTTATTTGCTAATCCGCGAAATGCTGCGGCTGGATCACTTCGACAATTAGACACAAAAATTGCAGCGTCAAGAAATCTCGATATCTTCTTGTATGCAGTAGCTGATTTCGGTGAAATGGGCGTTGAAACACATAGCGCCGGTTTAGATATGCTTGAAACACTTGGTCTTAAAGTCAATAAAGAGCGCCGGCTTTGCAGTAGTTTAGAAGAAGTATATGCTTACATTGACGAATGGACAGAAAAACGCGCCGACTTAGCATATGATATTGATGGCATTGTTCTAAAATTAAACAACTTAGAACAACAACGCCAAATGGGAACCACCGTTAAATCACCTCGTTGGTCGATTGCTTATAAATTTCCAGCCGAAGAAGTACCAACTAAGTTACTTGACATTGAATTAAATGTAGGTAGAACAGGTGTAATAACTCCCACCGCCGTGTTAGAACCAGTGAGAGTGGCAGGGACAACCGTTAGCCGTGCTTCCCTTCATAATGAAGATTTAATTACGGAAAAAGATATCCGCATTGGCGACACTGTTTTAATCAAAAAAGCTGGCGATATCATTCCAGAAGTTATTAAAAGCATCACCGAAGAACGTAGCGGAAGTGAAGAACCATTCCATATGCCAAAAAATTGTCCGACATGCGACAGTGAACTGGTTCGTTTGGAAGAAGAAGTGGCGCTAAGATGCATTAATCCTAAGTGCCCAGCTCAAATAAAAGAAGGTCTTATCCACTTTGTTTCCAGGAATGCGATGAATATTGACGGACTTGGTGAAAAAGCAATTATCCAGTTGTTTTCACAGCATTTAATTAAAGATGTAGCAGATTTGTTTTTCCTTTCGAAGGAGAAACTGTTAGAATTAGAAAGAATGGGTGAGAAATCAGTAACTAATTTACTGGCATCCATCGAAGCAAGTAAACAAAACTCGCTTGAAAAACTACTTTTTGGCTTAGGAATTCGCCATGTTGGTGCTAAAGCTGCCAAATCACTTGCCGTTCATTTCGAAACAATGGATAATTTAAAAGTTGCGGACAAAGAAACACTGACGAATATTAACGACATTGGTGAAAAAATGGCAGACAGTATTGTGACCTATTTTGCGAATGAAGAAGTACATGATTTATTAGAAGAACTAAAAAGGGCTGGCGTCAATATGACCTATACAGGGCCAAAACTAGAAGATATGTCCGAGGAAGAACTTGTTTTCGCAGGTAAAACCGTTGTCTTAACTGGGAAACTAGAGAAGTTAACACGAAATGATGCAAAAGCACTAATCGAATCCCTCGGAGGAAATGTTTCTGGAAGCGTCAGTAAGAAAACGGATGTTGTTGTAGCTGGCAGTGATGCTGGTTCTAAACTAGCCAAAGCTGAAGAACTAGCCATTCCTATTTGGTCAGAAGAAGACTTAATAGAGTACTTACCAGACGAAGGTGGATTAAACGAATGAAAAAACTCATAATAGCAGCGCTCGGCTTAACGCTTGTGCTTTCTGGCTGTGCCCCAAAACTTGACTCAAACGATAAAGTGGTACAAAAAGATGATTCAAAAGCGGAAACGGGCATCATGACAAAAAACCAAATCTCATCCAATTATTACAAAACCGTACTACCATACAAAGCAAGTAAATCCCGTGGACTTGTCGTATCGAATATTTATTCACGATATGATATTAACGAATTAGAATCTGGTTTAATGCGTGTTTCACAAAATAAATACTCACCAGATAATTATCTTTTTCAAGAAGGGCAATACTTGGATAAAGAAACTTTAGAAAAATGGTTAGATAGAAAAAGTGATAAAAATCCGAATGGTTTAAACCCAGCCAGTAATGGTAACGGTGAGAATCGTAAACCAATCTATCTAGCACATATTTTAGAACAAGATTATTTAAAACAAACGGATAAAGATACGGTTGCTCTTGGTGGAATTTCTATTGCCCTTGCAATGAATTCGGTCGATTATTACCAAAAAGAAAAATATGGAGACACTTATGAACAACCAATTAGTGATAGTGAATTATTAGCACAAGGGAAAGAAATGTCTGCCACTGTGTTAAATCGAATTCGCCAAACAAAAGGTTTAGAAAATGTTCCTGTAACGATTGCTATATACAAACAAGGCGCTCGTGATGCGGTAGCTCCTGGGAATTACATTGCTTATGCAACTGCAAATGGTGACAGTCTTTCTAATTGGAAAGATATAGATGAAAAAAATTATGTTTTACCATCAACTGAATCTGCTAAAGATCACAAAACAGATAATGACAATTTCTTGAATTTCAAAAAAGCAATTGAAGACTATTATCCAAACTTTACAGGTGTCGTTGGTCGTGGTAGATATGAAGACGGTCAACTAGCAGAATTAAACATTGATATTCCATTACAATTTTATGGTGAAGCAGAGATTATCGGCTTTACACAGTATGTGACGGATTTAGTCGGACAACATATTCCGAAGACAGCTGATTTACAAGTCAATATTTCTACATCCGATGGCCCAGCTGCATTGATTACAAGAAAAGCAAATGAAGATGCAGCAACTGCTCACATTTACGATTAATAAAAAACAATGCGAATTGTTCTTTCCTGTTGTATAATTATGCAGGAGAGGACAGTTCTTCCCATTTTTAACAGGAGGGAAGCACTACCGCGTAGTAAGTACCATTAAAAAGGAGGATGGCATTTTGTCAAATATATCAAAAGAAACAGTAGAAAAAGTAGCAAATCTTGCCAAACTAGAAGTATCAGAAACAGAAGCAACTGCTTTCGCTGGTCAGCTTGGTAAAATTATTGAGCTAGTAGAGCAATTAAATACTTTAGATACAACGAATGTAGAACCTACCAGCCATGCAATCGACGTATCAAACGTTTTACGTGAAGATGTAGCAACAAAAGGGTTAGATCGTAAAGAAGTACTAAAAAATGCCCCAGATGAGCAAGACGGCATGTTCAAAGTACCGACAATTATGGAACAATAAAGAGGCTAAGGAGGGAAAATATTTTGGGTTTATTTGATTTTTCAGTAAAAGAGCTACATGATAAATTAGTTAAAAAAGAGATTTCACCATTTGATTTAGTATCTGAATCTTTCAACCGAATTGAATCTGTAGAGGACAAAGTTGGTTCCTTTATTACTTTAAATAAAGAAGCAGCATTTGGTGTAGCAGAAGAGCTTGGAGATGCTGGCATAGATCCAAACAACATGCTTGCAGGTCTTCCAATTGGAATTAAAGATAATATCGTGACAAAAAATTTACGTACAACAGCAGCAAGTAAAATTTTAGAAAACTTCGATCCGATTTATGATGCGACCGTCGTTTCTAAATTAAAAAACGTGCAAACAATTAATATCGGAAAATTAAACATGGATGAATTTGCGATGGGTTCCTCGACAGAAACATCGTATTTCCACAAAACACATAACCCATGGGATTTATCCAGAGTTCCTGGTGGTTCTTCAGGCGGCAGTGCATCCGCAGTCGCAGCCGGCGAAGTATTATTCTCGCTTGGTAGTGATACTGGTGGATCTATTCGTCAACCAGCAGCTTTTTGTGGGGTAGTCGGAATGAAACCTACATATGGTCGTGTATCTCGTTTTGGTTTAATTGCCTTTGCGTCTTCTTTAGACCAGATCGGGCCAATTACTAAAAATGTAGAAGATAATGCGTATTTACTAGAAGCGATTTCTGGTTTAGATGCAAACGATTCTACTTCCATTAATCAACCAGTAGAGCGTTTCTCAGATAGCTTAACAGGAGACATTAAAGGCTTACGCATAGGTGTTCCAAAAGAATATCTTGCGGAAGGGGTTGACCCTGGCGTAAAACAAGCTGTATTAGATGCGCTTAAAACACTTGAAAAACTTGGTGCGACTTGGGATGAAGTTTCTTTACCGCATTCTGAATACGGTGTAGCAAGTTATTATATTTTAGCATCCAGTGAAGCATCTTCTAACCTTTCTCGCTTTGACGGCGTTCGTTACGGATACCGTTCTCCAAATGCGACTACTTTAGAAGAACTTTATACAAAAACACGTTCTGAAGGATTTGGCGATGAAGTAAAACGTCGTATTATGCTTGGAACATATGCGTTAAGCTCTGGTTATTACGATGCTTACTACAAAAAAGCACAACAAGCACGTACGCTAATTAAACAAGATTTTATTAACGTATTTGAAAACTACGATGTAATTATCGGACCAAGTTCTCCGACAACAGCTTTCAAAATTGACGGCATGATCAATGATCCAATTACAATGTATTCCAATGATATTTTAACTGTTCCGATTAACTTAGCTGGCGTACCAGCTATTTCTGTTCCTTGTGGATTCTCAGATGGCTTACCAGTAGGCTTACAAATTATCGGTAACTACTTTGAAGAATCGTTATTATACAAAGTAGCACATGCTTTTGAACAGGAAACAACATTCCATAAAGAAAAACCAAACTTATAGGGGGCGTAGCAATGAATTTTGAAACAGTTATTGGACTTGAGGTTCACGTAGAGTTAAAAACCAATTCAAAAATATTTTCTTCTGCGCCAGCTCATTTTGGAGCAGAACCAAATACAAATACAACCGTGGTAGACTTAGGTATGCCAGGTGTTTTACCAGTTTTAAATAAACGTGCTGTAGAATTCGGTATGAAAGCAGCGATGGCAATCAACTGTGAAATTGCTGAACATACAAAATTCGACCGCAAAAACTATTTCTATCCAGATAATCCCAAAGCATATCAAATTTCCCAATTTGATAAACCAATCGGCGAACATGGCTGGATTGAAATCGAAGTTGGCGGCAAAAAGAAAAAAATCGGCATCACTCGTCTTCATTTAGAAGAAGATGCTGGGAAAAACACGCATACTTCTCATGGTTATTCGTTAGTAGATATTAACCGTCAAGGAACGCCACTAATCGAAATCGTTTCTGAACCAGACATTCGTTCTGCAGAAGAAGCTTATGCGTACCTAGAAAAATTAAAATCTATTATTCAATACACTGGCGTATCCGATGTGAAAATGGAAGAAGGTTCGATGCGCTGTGATGCCAATATCTCTATCCGTCCAATCGGCCAAGAAGAATTTGGTGTGAAAACAGAACTAAAAAACCTGAACTCATTCAACAATGTGCGTAAAGGTATCGAATATGAAGAAAAACGCCAAGCAGAAGTGCTTAAGTCTGGCGGCATTATCGAACAAGAAACTCGTCGTTTTGAAGAAGCAACTGGAAAAACTTCCTTGATGCGTATCAAAGAAGGTTCTGACGATTATCGTTATTTCCCAGAGCCAGATTTAGTAGATTTATTTATTGATGACGCTTGGAAAGAACGTATTCGTGCAGAAATTCCTGAACTTCCAGATAAACGTCAAATTCGTTACATTAACGATCTTGGTTTACCGGCATATGACGCAATGGTTCTTACGCTTACGAAAGAAATGTCTGACTTTTTTGAAGCAACTCTTGTAGCTGGAGCAGATGCAAAACAAGCATCTAACTGGTTAATGGGCGAAGTTTCTGCCTACTTAAACGCAGAACAAAAAGAGCTTCATGAAACAGGACTAACTCCTGAAAACCTTGCTGGCATGATTAAATTAATCGAAGCCGGTACTATTTCCTCTAAAATTGCTAAAAAAGTTTTCCGCGAATTAGCGCAAAATGGTGGCGATGCAGAGCAAGTAGTAAAAGACAAAGGACTTGTTCAAATTTCCGATGAAGGAGCTTTACGCACTATCATCAGCGAAATTCTAGATAACAATGAGCAATCCATTGTCGATTTCAAAAATGGTAAGGATCGTGCTGTTGGATTCTTAGTTGGCCAAGTAATGAAAGCAACCAAAGGGCAAGCAAATCCGCCAATGGTTAATAAATTATTACTAGAAGAAATGAACAAACGTTAAATAATGGGCAGTGAGGCATTTGCCTCACTGCTTTATTTATTAGGAATTTATGGCGAAATTTGCTATAATATTACTATCATGTGTCAAAACGCGCTTTTCTTTTGAACAACGCTGTTTGAGTGAAGGAGAGGACAAACATAATGCAAAAACACGCTCGAGTTATTTATAATCCTACATCTGGAAGAGAAATCATTAAGAAAAACCTTGCAGATGTCCTTTCGATATTAGAGCAAGCAGGCTACGTAACATCTGCGCACGCGACTACAGCAGAGCCAGATGATGCCAAACATGCCGCTGAAGAAGCTGTAAGAAATCGATTTGATTTAGTTGTAGCAGCTGGTGGAGATGGAACCATTAATGAAGTGATTAACGGTATTGCCGAAAAAGAATATCGCCCCAAAGTAGGGATTATACCAACCGGGACAACCAACGATTTTGCAAGAGCCTTACACGTGCCTAGAGATGTGATTAAAGCAACGAAGATTATAGCAGCTGGTCAAAGTGTAGCAATGGATATAGGTAAAGCAAACGAAACTTATTTTATTAATATTGGTGGCGGAGGTCGTTTAACAGAACTCACTTACGATGTTCCTAGCCGCCTAAAAACAATGCTAGGACAACTTGCTTATTATTTAAAAGGAATTGAAATGTTACCATCCTTAAAAGCAACCAAAGTAAAAGTAGAATATGATCAAGGCGTGTTTGAAGGGGAAGTGATGTTTTTCCTATTAGGATTAACTAATTCCATTGGAGGCTTTGAAAAAATTGCTCCGGATGCTAAGCTAGATGATGGTAAATTTTCGCTTATTATCGTAAAAAAAGTCAATTTAGCCGAATTTATCCGTTTAGTCACACTGGCGCTCCGAGGAGATCATATTAAGGAACCAAATGTTATCTATGTAAAATCCGAAAAAGTAATTGTCAATTCAGAAGACAAGATGCTGATTAATCTTGACGGCGAGCTTGGCGGGGAAACCCCGATGGAATTCCGCAATTTAAGACAACATATCGAATTTTTTGCTAGTGTGGATGATATTCCAGCAACTGATTTATTCATAAAAGAAAATAGCTGAAAACTGCCCTGCTTGGTAGTTTTTTTCTTTAGCCTAAACGTCCTAATTGCAACATAGTAAAAAGGATGTAATTATTGTTAGATATTTGTCTTATTTGAGCAAAACAAGTATAATAGGTATTCTGACAAGAAATGAGGTGAATGCGATATGACAAGTGGACATCAATTTAAAAGGTTCACGATGATAATAATCGTTCTTATCATTGCTATCGCAGCGGCTGTTTTTTTCTTTTGGCAAGTGGATGCAGAAGAACAGGCTCCAAAAGTAAGTAAAACAGAGCTAATTGAAAGTAATAAAGTATGGATAAACAATCAAATGCAAATTCCAATACAAGATAAAATTATTTTATCTATCCCGGCAACAAATACAAACACAACGATTGCATCTAATGGAGATTTGATTTTAGAAACAACTAATGAAGAAATTTTAAAAGAATTAGCTTCTTCTGATAATCGTTATAAAGATATTAAAGCATATCGACTTCGTATTGAAGCAAAGAAAGTTTCTGAGTATATCACTAACACAAAATATCGTTACCCAACAACAACGATTCAGAAAAAGTTTGCCAATTATGAAATTACAAGTGGTGAACGTTCTGTACAGACAGAAAAAACGCCTGTACAAATAGAAGAAACAACAAACAATGATATCAAAGTATCTCTAAATACAAGCTATTCAAGCGATGATGCTGAAGTCGCAGCTGATATTTTTAATAGCCAAATTCCAGAAGAAACGACTATTACAGATAACACAAAAAATTTAATCACGAATAAAAATGTTACCATCTATCCAAAAACATTTGTTTATGATTTTACGTTACAAAAAAATACTATGCTTGTTTTTAAAGAGCAAGAAGAAGCAGTAATTAAAGAACCAATCGGCATCGAATATATTATTAAGTAAAGCAAAGAGAGGGGCAAGGGACTTTGGAAGCATCCCTTTTAAAAAAGAACCAATCCATTGAACTTACTATTGAAGATTTAACGCATGACGGCAGTGGGGTTGGCAAAATTGACGGATACCCATTTTTCATTCCAAATACGTTACCTGGCGAAAAAGTGACAGCAAAAATAATAAAATTAAATAAAAATTATGGTTTTGCTCGGATGGAGAATATTGAAACTGTTAGTGCAGATCGTGTAGAGCCTCCTTGTGCGGTTTATTCCAAATGTGGCGGTTGTAGTTTGCAACATTTAAGCTACGATGGCCAGCTTGAATTCAAACGAAATCAAGTGGAAGAAACGATGAAACGCATTGGTAAACTAAACGTAGAAGTTCCTGAAACGCTAGGTATGGAAAACCCGTGGCGCTACCGCAATAAATCACAAGTACCGGTAGGTTTTGTTAATGGTAAGTTAGCAGCTGGATTTTATCAAAAAAGAAGCCATGCCATTATTGATATGTCGACCTGTTTAATTCACAATGAGCAAGGTGATTTTGCTGTTCAAAAAACACGTGAAATCCTAGCTAAATACGGAACAGAGCCTTATGATGAACAAACAGGAAAAGGCGATATCCGCCATATTATGACAAGATTTGCGCGTACAACTGGACAGTTAATGATTGTCCTTGTAACAACAAAAGAACGTATGCCTTTTAAAGAAGAAATTGTACGTGATTTGGTCGAACAACTAGAATTAACTTCTATCGTTCAAAATATTAACCCACATAAAACGAATGTGATTTTTGGAGATCGTACAAAAACACTTTGGGGAAAAGATATTATTGAAGACACGATTCATGGTATTCGTTTTGCAATTTCGGCTCGTTCATTTTATCAAGTGAATCCGCTCCAAACAGAAGTTTTGTATCAACAAGCAATCGACGCGGCTGAGTTAACAGGTGAAGAAACAGTGATTGACGCTTATTGCGGCATTGGTTCTATTTCCCTTTGTCTCGCGAAAAAAGCCAAGCATGTCTATGGGGTAGAAATTGTGGATCAAGCGATACAAGATGCTCGTGCAAATGCAGAACTCAATGAATTAGCGAATACTACTTTTGAAACAGGGAAAGCAGAAGAGGTTATTCCATCTTGGTATAAAGCTGGCATTGTAGCAGATGTCTTAGTTGTCGATCCACCACGAAAAGGCTGCGAT
Organism: Listeria monocytogenes; assembly: GCF_900187225.1. Lineage (GTDB taxonomy): Bacteria > Bacillota > Bacilli > Lactobacillales > Listeriaceae > Listeria > Listeria monocytogenes. The sequence goes on along the minus strand of NZ_LT906436.1, from coordinate 1,776,145 downwards.
GAAAAGTTACTTGAAACTATTTTGGCAATGAAACCAAAGAAAGTAGTATATGTTTCTTGTAACCCAGGGACATTAGCCCGAGATATGAAAATATTAACAGATGGTGGCTATGTAGCGAAAAAAGTCCAACCAGTAGATATGTTTCCAATGACGACACATATTGAAGCTGTGACTGTTTTACATTTAAATTAAGTATACAAAAACCGCCATAATGGGATAAATGGCGGTTTTTGTTTTTCGAGTGTGTGGTTGACTAATAAATCAACAGACGAGATTAATAAAAACCAAGTCCAGTTTTATTTAACCACGAAATAAATAAATGGTCAAAAGAGCAAAAATTAACTTTTATGAGAATAGAACCAATTTAATTAACTAATTTCATCTGGTATAGTTAATTAAAATACAATAAAAGCGAAAATCATCCTTAAAATTGTCATGAAATTGTCACCTTTTTTTCTTCTTTCAAAAAGGTAGATAGTCTGGTAAGATGAATGTAAGAGATTTCACATGAATGGAGGAAATGAGAATGGCAATTACTATGTATATCGACCAGCCTGGTGCCGCGTTAAATCGTGAGACAACACATCCACATTTCAACGAACATTTTAAAGCGAGTTTTTATTTGGATGAAAAGGATAGCTATGGCCCATTTGGATATGAAGATGGACTTGAAGTACTTCGACGTTTAGAAGAATATTTTAGTGATAAAAGTGATCAAGGACTCAATTTATCGTCATTTCCGAAATACATGATGGAAACAGTGAAAAAAGCAAGCTATGTTCCAGCGAAAGACGATGATGTAGAGCGATTGAAACAACTTTTGGTTGAGTTTGGCAGTGATGTTCGAGCATCCGATAGAATTACTGTCTCAGCAGCTTTAGCTCAAATCAAAATCACGGGCTATGTTTTACCTGCTCTTCGTGATGCGGCACTGGAATCACTTCATCGCGAAATAGAATTGAACAAAATAGAAAATATTGACGCAGGTTATGCGGACAGTATGTTTTATGACTTATTAACATTTACAAAAGACTATACATCTGTGTTACCAGGTATGTGGTGTAGACATTGCACAGAATAAAAAAACAACGCTAATTTTAGCGCTGTTTTTTTACTTATCTAACATGGTTAAAATAGCTTGAGCAACTTCTTGTTGATTACGATTATCCGTATTAACAATAAAATCTGCGGAATCTTGATAATGAGCAATTCTTGGTTCGAAAATTGCACGAATTTCTTCGGCTGTTTTTTGCTGTACGAGCGGTCGAGTGGTGTCGCCTTTTAAGCGATTCATAAATACTTCGGGATCCGTTTCTAAATAAATAACCGGATATGTATTTTTTAAAACTTCTCTATTTTCAGGATTAAGAACAATGCCACCACCTGTTGCTATAACGGCTTTGGTTGTTGCTAATTCTTTTAATTTTTCATGTTCTAGACGGCGGAATTCTTTTTCACCATATTTAGCAAAAATGTCCGATACACTCATTCCTTGTTCGCTTGTAATTACTTCGTCAATATCGATGTACGGTAAGTCAGCTAAGTTTGCGAGTATATTTCCAACCGTTGTTTTTCCAGCTCCCATGAAGCCAATTAAGATAACTTGATCGATGATGTTCTCCTCCTTTATTGGATTATTACATTTTACTACTTAAAAGCATTAAAGAAATTATATCACAAATGCCAAAAAGGTCAACTGAAAGTAGGCTGATTTCTTTAAATTAAAAAGCTACATGAATGCCTTCTTCCCATTGTAGTATATTTTTAGTACAATAGAAATAATAGAGCTGTAAAACTGGAGGAAAATAATGATAGAAAATGAGTTAGAACATGCAAAGAAAACGGAGAAAATCGAATTTGGGGTAAATCGACGTTTGATTTTTTCAAGTTGTTTACTTTGGATGGCTGTTGGATTATTACTTTATGTTGTTTTTAGTCATATCAAAGGTGTAAATGGCATAGAGGAAATGATTTTACTCGTATTTATCGGCCTTTGTGTGTTACGTCCATTGTTTCGGTTAATTAATATCGCTCCCACCGTAGAATTAACAGAACGTGGAGTTGCTTATCGTGGTGATTTTAAACCATGGAATGAAATTAAAAAAACAGAACTGAAAAAACCAGCAATGATGCTTTTTTCACAAGGTAGATTAATAATTATGACATCGATAAATGGGCGGGAAGAAGTGGCATGGGACATAGTTGCTGCGGATGTTTCTATTAGTTTAGAGGAACTGGAAAAACTCATTCAATCGATGCGTTCAACTTATACAGATGACGAAACCATTGGAATGGAAATCTTTGTGGAAAAGAAATAATAAGAAAAATCATTTATCTGTTTTTTTACGGATAAATGATTTTTTTAATAAATACAACTATAGCCCATAGTATCTTGTTTAAAATTAAGGTAAAATAACCAAATAAGAACGTAACGGGAGGAATACAATGGAAACAGTGCTAAAGGCGCATAAAGTTAGAAAAGTATACGGTTCAAAAGGAAATTTATTTTCTGCGCTTGGAAGTATTAGTCTAGAGATACAAAAAGGCTCCTTTGTAGGCATTATGGGTCCCTCTGGTGCTGGGAAATCTACTTTATTAAATGTATTGTCTTCTATAGATAAACCAACCTCTGGAGAAATTGAGATTGGTGGAAAGCAAATTTCTACCATGAACGGAAAAGAATTAGCTGTTTTTAGAAGAGATCAGCTTGGTTTTATATTTCAAGACTATAATTTATTAGATACGATGACTGTGAAGGATAATATTGTTCTACCGCTGGCTCTTGCTCATATTAAACAAGCTGAAATTGATCAGCGGTTTGAAATTATTGCACGTCAATTTGGGATTTTTGAGTTAAGGAACAAGTACCCAACCGAAATATCTGGTGGACAAAAGCAGCGAACAGCGGTTTGTCGAGCAATGATTACTGAACCAACGCTGATTTTTGCGGATGAACCCACTGGCGCGCTTGATTCCAAATCAGCGACCAATTTATTAGAAGGACTCTCTCAAGCAAAAGATGTGCGTGATTCCACTATTATGATGGTGACGCACGATGCTTTTGCAGCCAGTTACTGCGAAAGAATTATGTTTATTAAAGATGGCGAAATTTTCACTGAAATCTACCGAGGGACAAGTTCTAGAAAACAATTTTTCCAGAAGGTATTAGATGTTTTGGCGCTTCTTGGAGGTGGCGAAAACGATGTTATTTAAAGTCGCGCTGACCAATATGCGAAAGAACTTTAATCAATATATTGTTTATTTTGTTTCGTTAATTGTTTGTGTATTAGTTTTTTTTACGTTTGTTTCGTTATCGTATAACCCGCTGATTGACACAGTGTTTAAACGTTGGGAGTTATTCGGACCGGCCATGTTTTCGTCAGCTAGTCTCATGTTAATATTGTTTATTATCTTTTTTATATTTTATTCCAATAGTTTTTTTCTTAAAAGACGAAAACGAGAAATAGGGCTTTATTCATTACTTGGTTTGCGAAAATCGCAAATTGTATTAGTATTATTTTTTGAAAATGCGATGCTATATATGCTTGCAACTATTTTTGGTGTTTTAATTGGAATTTTCTCTTCTAAATTGTTTGCAATGGTCTTATTTTGGATAGTTGGCCTTGCGATTGATGCAGAATTTATTATTTCTTTTAAAGCGATTATCGATACGATGCTGGTCTTTTTTGGTATCATGCTTTTCACATCTGTTTATGCTGTTTTTCTTGTATTACGTTATAATTTGAATCAGCTATTTAAAAATGATGAAAAAGAAGAAAAAGTAGCCAAAGGTTCGCTGGTTTTTATGTTAATTGGGTTAGCTTTAATCGCTTTTGGATACTATGTGGCAACGAGGAATATTGAAGAATCGCCTATTTGGCTAGCCTATGGTTTTTTTGATTTAATTTTAGTGATACTTGCTTGCGTTATTTTAGGAACCTGGCTGATGGTTAGGTTTGGCACCCCTTATGTAATTCGACAACTATACAATAATAAACGTTTCTTTTATAAAGGGACGAATGTGCTGGGGATTACATCGCTTCGTTTTAGGTTAAAGAAAAATGCTAGTACGATTGCGATGATTGCTGTACTTAGTGCGACAACGTTAACGATTATTGGCTCCATGAGTAGTTTTTATGTGCGTACAATTAATGATATTTCAGCGGAGAATCCCTCCAGTTATCAAGTGCTCAATATTTCTGCTAAAAATGAAAAAGAGATTATTCAAACGATTCATGATGATCAAGATCATAAATTGAAAAAGTTGATGCAAGCAGAGATGCTTAGCGCTGAAGTGGAATATAAAGATATTCCTAAATATAAGATGCATATGGATACATTCATTCATACAATTGTATCGGAATCAGAATATAATCGTATCGGTGAAAGGCAGCAGAGCGATTTTGTCCAATCTAAAAAAATTGCCTATGGTGAAGCGATCTTACTTGGAAAAAATACTTATTACGCAAGGCCAGACATTCAAGAAAAATGGCTTACTCGTAAAATGGTCGTTCAATCAAATAAATCAGCTGCAAAGAAAATGCCACCAATAAAAGTAGTGGATTTCCGAGAAAATTCAATTTTTAATACAGGAATTTCTTATGAAACGCTGGTTGTTTCCGATGAATATTATGATGATTTGGAACGACTTTTCCGCCCTGAATCTGTGACAATGTTTGATATTACTAATCCGAATCATAGTGAGAGCTTAGATAAGAAAGTGCAAACAATCGTTGACGGGGAGCCTTCATTATTCTCGGACAATGTTTCTTCCTATTATACGAATTACCACTTGATCTCCACAGTGGTAGGTTCATTATTATTTATAGGTATTTTTATTGGCATTGTATTCTTTTTAGCAACAGGAAGTATCATTTACTTCAAATTAGTTACAGATGCTGTTTCTGAAAAAGCCAAGTTTGAGATTTTATTTAAACTAGGGGTTACTGAAAAAGAAATCCGGAAAATTATTTCCAAGCAGGTATGGCCGATTTTTGTTATTCCATTATTTTTTGGAATTGCGCATTCCATGGCTGCACTGTGGGGTATTTCTGTTAATTTAATGGATAATATAAAATATCCGGTATTAATTGGTACAGGTATTTATATTGTCTGTTATACGGCGTATTACTTTTTGTGTATCAATTCTTTTACCAAAATTGTGATGGCCAATAAAAAGTAATTGGCTTTTGTGGTTATTTCAGCTAAAATGAGAAGAGAGTTCCACCGAGGGAGGCACTAGAAATGGTAAAGGTATATATCGTAGAAGATGATGAAGTGATTCGTGATACAATTCGAAAACATTTAAGTAAATGGGGATTTGAGATTGGTGTAGTAGAGGATTTTAACAATATTTTACAAGAGTTTTTAGCTTTCGAACCCCAATTAGTTATTTTAGATGTTAATCTTCCTTTCTTTGATGGTTTTTATTGGTGTAATCAAATCCGAGAAGTTTCGAATGTACCCATTATCTTTTTATCATCACGTAATTCGCGAATGGACCAAATAATGGGCATGAACATGGGTGCAGATTATTATATTGAAAAACCAGTTGATCTGGATGTTTTAATGGCGAGGATAAATGCTCTATTAAGGCGAACATATTCCTACGCAGATTTAGAAGAAGCAAATGTAATGGAGCATAATAATGTTTTCCTACACATTGATACGAACACACTTACACATTTAGAAGATAAAATTGAGCTAACGAAAAATGAATTTTTGATTTTATATGAATTAATGAAACAAAAAGGTAGCATTGTAAGTCGTGATGAAATTATGCGCGCACTTTGGGAAGATGAAAGTTTTGTTGATGATAATACATTGACAGTTAATGTTGTTCGTATTCGTAAAAAACTTGCAGAAATTGGTTTGAGCGAATTTATCAAAACAAAAAAAGGCCAAGGATATATGATTGAATGACGAAAAAACAGGGAGATAGCGCTAAAAAAACGCGAACTTCCTGTTTTTCGTAAATGGAGGAGGAGTCCAAATGAAAATTTTAGTATTCGGTGGTACTCGTTTTTTTGGCAAGAAATTAGTGGAAAGACTTGTTTCAGAAGGACATGATGTCACCATTGGCACAAGGGGAAAAACAGAAGATAATTTTGGTGATACTGTCAAACGAGTTGTTTTAAATCGAGAATCAAGAGATGCTTTATTCCAATTAGCAAAAGAAGACTGGGATGTTATTTACGATAATATATGTTTCTCTCCGAAAGAAGCACTTTATGCCGTAGATGCATTTAAAGGCAAGGTAAAACGATACATATATACATCATCACTCTCTGTTTATAGTCAAAAAGGTCGAGCTTTAGTTGAGGCTGACTTTAATCCAGAGCATTACGAAATTGTTATTGGTGATAAAGAAGATTTTGATTACGGTGAAGGGAAACGACTTGCTGAAGCCGTATTTTTCCAAAAAGCTTCTTTTCCAGTTGTAGCAGTTCGTTTTCCAATCGTGCTTGGACTTGACGATTACACAAAACGCCTTCACTTTCATATTAATCATATTAAAAACCACCAAGAAATTGGAATTAGTAATGGACAAGCTGAGATTGGCTTTATTACTTCTGATGAAGCGGCACATTTTTTAGAGTGGGTTGGCGTGGAATCGGATCTGACAGGTCCAGTAAACGCTACCTCCAATGGCACATACGCGTTAAATGGTTTTATCAAAATGCTTGAAGAAAAAATCGGGGAATTAGCACTAGTTGAAGAGGTGACGGATGACGTCGATGATTCCCCGTTCGGCATTGAAAAAACCTATTATTTAGATAATGCGAAAGCTACCGAAGCTGGTTTTGTTTTTAATGATTTAAAAGTATGGTTACCGGCTTTAGTGACAGATATTTTAAAAGAAAATTAATTTGGGGGAAAAATAACACTATGTTAAACTTTGAAGAAAAAAAAGCATTAATAGAATCTATCAATGGTTTTGAATTACATGAAATTTCTATGGGTCGTATTAACGTGCACTATCCAGCAAGTAAAAGAGATAAGAAAATCATCGTCAAACATCTTCATCCAAACGGCAATGCTTTTGTTTATGCACCATTTTTAGAGGTAGAGCCACTCGACAAACAAGGCTATGTGAATGTAAAAGATTACTCCGAAAATGAAATACGCGTATTACTATTAGAAGCAAAAGAATTCATGGATAGTGACGAGGATGGCTATAAAGAAGGTCTAACTAAAATATATCAAGACAATAGTGGCGAAAAACTTTCACTAGTGTATGAAAATAAAATGTGGGTTATTTATACGGGGGAGAACTTGGAAGCAGTTTTCCCAACCCTTGAAAGCGCGGAAGGTTATTTGCTTGATGAAGGTTTCTTTGAAGCTTAATTGACGGAGGCGAATTTTGGTGGAGAATTTAAAACAACTGCAAGAACGAGTTGCAGTAAGTGATGGACGAGCAAAAGCAGATTTAGTGATAAAAAATGGACGAATAATAAATGTCTTTTCAGGAGAAATAATGGACGGAGATATTGCCATCAAAAACGGTTATATTGCTGGTATTGGTAGTTTTCCAGATGCAGAAAAGATAATAGATGCTGCCGGTGCCTTTATTGCACCTGGTTTTATTGATGCACATGTCCACGTGGAGAGTGCGATGGTCACACCTGCTGAGTTTGCCCGTGTCTTACTCCCAAATGGTGTTACAACGATTGTTACAGACCCGCATGAAATTGCCAATGTTGCTGGAGAAAAAGGAATCGAGTTTATGCTAGAAGATGCCAAAGGGGCTCCACTAGATATGTTTGTAATGCTTCCTTCAAGCGTTCCCGCAACGGAAGGGGAGCATAATGGAGAAACACTACACGCCGAGAAACTCCACCCACTTTATAGACACGAAAAAGTAATCGGCCTTGCAGAAGTAATGGACTTTCCGTCCGTAGCAAAGGGCAGCGATGATATTTTAAGGAAAATAATCGATGCTAAAAAAGAAGGCGGTCGAATTGATGGCCACGGTGCCGGCCTAACTAGCGCTGATTTGAATAATTATTTGGCAGTTGGCATTCGGACAGACCACGAGAGCACCACGGCGAAAGAGGCGACAGACCGCTTACGTGCTGGGATGTTTGTTATGTTGCGTGAGGGAACTGTAGGTCGTGATTTACTTCAAACAATTCCTGCCGTATCTGAAAAAAATAGCCATCGTTTTTGCTTTTGCACAGATGATAAACTAATTAATGATTTAATTACAGAAGGATCGATTAACTATAACATTAAACTGGCTATCAAAAATGGAATAGACCCAATTACCGCTATCCAAATGGCAACCATTAATGCTGCTAATTGTCATAATTTGCCATACCTTGGTGCAGTTGCTGCAGGATACCAAGCGGATATTGTTTTTCTAACAGATATAGAAACAGTAGAAATTAGTAAAGTTTTGAAAAATGGAGAAGTAGTCGTGGATAATGGTGTTCGTAACGAAGCAGCTTTTAAGCAACAAGCAGCAGTACCATTTGTATCTCCACCAATTAATCATCATGTACATTTACAAGATTTAGCGTTACCTTTGACCAAAGAAACGTGTTATGTAATCGGAATGCAACCCAATAGCTTATTTACAGAAAAACGTATCGAACAAGTGACTATTCAAGGCGGTAAGTTTGTTCCAACCGTGGAAAACGATTTACTCAAAATGGCAGTTGTAGAGCGTCACCATGATACTGGTTGTGTCGGAGTGGGTATCGTAAAAGGCTTTGGTTTAACAGAAGGCGCAATTGCTACGACTGTCGCGCACGATTCTCATAATATTGTTGCTGTTGGCGTTAGTGATGAAGCAATGAAAGCGGCTATTGATCATATTACTCAAACAGGTGGCGGGATTGCTGTAGTAAACGGAGCTGGTCAGGTACTTCATGATTTAGCCCTTCCTATCGCTGGATTGCTTAGTGATAAATCATACGAAGAAGTGGAAAACGATTTAGCGGGCCTTTTAAATGCCTTTAAACAGATTAGTACAGCTAACGGTTTTGATCCATTTTTAACATTGTCATTCTTAACATTACCAGTTATTCCAGAATTAAAATTAACCGATCAAGGGTTGTTTGATTTTGCTACGTTTCAAATTATTTCAAATGAAGTAAACTAATTAGTAGCGAGGAGGTGCGCCATGAATTGGTGGAGTTATTTAAAAGATAAGCGATTTTTCTTATTGTTTTTTTGTAGTATTATGTTTTTTGTGGGCGTGTTGATTTCGATTGATCCGAACAGTAAATTAACGCTTGGAAATTTCATTTACTTGTATGTTTTTGTTTTAGTCTTCTTGCTTTCCTATCTCGTGCTGGGCTATTTCTTTAAATATAGTTATTGGCGCGAAATGAAGGAACTTGTTAGCGGGGAGATTGAAGAGAATATCATTGAATTACTACCAAAACCACGTACTCGCGAACAAGCCTTTTTTAACCAACTAATGGCGAAGAAACATAAAGAAGAATTACGAACAATTAGTAAGCTACAGGATAAACAGCAAGAATACCATGATTTTATTTTATACTGGGTACATGAAGTAAAAACCCCAGTTGTTGCAAGTAAAATGTTAATTAACAATCCTGATTTAAATGATACAGAAACAATTTTCAAGCAAATTGATGAAGAATTAACAACAATAGATAAATTAGTTATGCAGGCACTTTATTTTTCACGACTAGATACATTCTCAAAAGACTATTTTATTCAGGAGCAAAATCTTGGAGTAGTAGTGCGCGAATCGGTCAAACGTCATTCTAAACTTTTCATTGGGAAGAAAATGAAATTGGATTTGCAAAATGTAGATATGGATGTGCGGACGGATAGTAAGTGGCTTGGTTTTATTTTGGATCAAATCTTGTCCAATGCACTCAAATACACAAAAAGTGGTGGCGAAGTAAAAATTTGGTGTGATACAGAAGCATCGGGTAAGAAAGTTTTGCACATGAAAGACAATGGACGTGGAATTAAGGAAGAAGATTTACCACGTGTTTTCGAGCAAGGTTTCACGGGTAATATTGGTAGACAAGAGAAAAAAGCAACGGGCATGGGTTTATACCTAGCTAAACAAATGGCAAAGAAACTAGGTCACGAAATTTGTATTCAATCTGAGAGTGGCGTAGGAACAGAAGTGAAAATCTACTTTGAACAGAAAGATGATTACTTACTGATTGCCAAAGATTAATAAAAAGTGGTACACCAATTATGATTGGCGTATCACTTTTTTTGTAAATAAAACGGTTGACTCTATCGCTTTATCGTGGTAGAGTATTAGCAAGAAGAAGTAAAAGCGTCGAACAGAACAAGTAGAGCGTAATTCTTTAGAAGAGAGTCCTTGGTTGGTGTGAAAGGATAAAGATAGCGTTATCGAACACATCTCGGAGCTGGTTTGCTGAAGCATAAGTGAGTAGGTGAACTCGGGTTAAGCCCGTTATAGCTTGTTAGTCTCGAACTAACAGAGGTTGATACTGCGAAGTATCAGCAAATTGAGGTGGAACCACGTGAATATTATTCTCGTCCTCTTGGCCAATTAGTGCCAAGTGCGACGGGATTTTTTTATGTTAAAAAAGGAGCGAAGAATTATGGATTATATCATGGAGATTTTACCAGCATTACTTGACGGGGCGAAAACAACATTACTCGTTTTTGTTGTTACATTAGTTTGTTCTATACCATTAGGAGCGGTTGTGGCAGTGGGAAATATTAGCAAAATAGCCCCACTTAAATTCATTTTAAATATTTACATTTGGATTATGCGAGGCACGCCTTTACTTTTACAATTAATTTTTATTTATTATGGGTTACCGATTATCGGGGTTGTTTTTGACCGAATGGATGCCGTGTTTATTGCTTTTATTTTAAATTATGCAGCTTATTTTGCAGAGATTTTCCGCGGGGGATTTCTTTCCATCGAAAATGGGCAATATGAGAGCGCCAAGGTTTTAGGTCTTACTTACGGCCAGACACTTCGGAAAATTGTCTTACCACAAGTTGTCAAACGTGTCTTACCAGCAATTGGGAATGAAGTTATTAACTTAGTAAAAGACTCGTCCTTAGTATACATTCTCGGAATTGGCGATTTACTAAGAGCTGGGAAAATTGCAATGAGTAGAGATGTTACACTGATTCCACTCGTATTAGTAGCAGCAATCTACTTAGCATTAACTGCCATTCTAACTGTATTATTTAAACAACTTGAAAAACGTTTTAGTTATTATAAATGAGGTGAAGAAAATGTTGGAAATTAAAAATCTATCGAAAAAATTTGATCAAAAAACAATTTTAGATAATGTGAATATTTCTCTTCAAGATGGTGAAATTCTCTCAATTGTTGGTCCATCAGGTGGTGGGAAAACAACTTTACTTCGCTGTATTAGTGGACTGGAAAAAATGGATGCAGGTGAAATTTTTATTGACGGGGAAAAAATTGATCCAATGTCGAGAAAAGACGTAGAAAATACAATTGGTGTTGTTTTCCAAGAATTCCACTTGTTTCCTCACTTAAGTGTTTTAGATAATTTGATTTTGGCACCGACACTTGCTCGGAAAACCAAGAAAGCTGAAGCCGTTAAAGAAGCAGAACGATTACTTGGTTTACTTGATTTAGCCGATAAAGCAAATAGTATGCCATACCAATTATCCGGCGGACAAAAACAACGGGTCGCGATTGCCAGAGCGCTTGCGATGAATCCCAAAGTGCTGCTATTTGATGAACCGACATCCGCTTTAGATCCTGACTTGCGCGATCATGTTGCAGCACTGATATTAAGTTTGAAAAAGGTTGGTATTACACAGATTATCGTTACACATGATCACGCTTTTGCTGAAAAAGTTGCGGATCAAATGATGGAAGTAGAACCACTAAAAAAGGAGGCAATCTAACATGAAAAAAGGATTATTAATAACTGTAATGTTAATGGTGATGTTAGCGCTGGGAGCTTGTTCCAGCAGTGAATCTAAAGAGGACCAGTGGAGTAGAATAAAAAAAGATAAAGAAGTTGTAATTGGTTTAGATGATAGTTTTGTACCGATGGGATTTCGTGATAAAGACGATAATTTGGTTGGTTTTGATATTGATCTTGCGAAAGCTGTATTTGCAGAATATGGCATCAAAGCAAAATTCACACCGATTGACTGGACGATGAAAGAATCGGAACTAAAGAATGGATCGATTGATTTAATTTGGAATGGTTATACTGTGACGGACGCAAGGAAAAAACAAGTCGCTTTTAGTCAACCTTACATGAAAAATGAACAAGTATTAGTTACTTTAAAATCAAGCAATATTAATCAATTTAGCGATATGAAAAATAAAACGCTTGGTGCGCAAAATGGGGCAAGTTCCATCGATGATATGGCGAAAAAACCAGAAGTGTTAACAGACATTATAAATAATAACGAACCAGAATTATACGATACGTTTGATACAGCTTTTATCGATTTAAATAATAAACGGATTGATGGTCTAATTATTGATGAAGTATACGCGCGTTATTACATTGATAAACAAAAAAATAAAGGCGATTACAATATTATAACAGGTGGTTTTGATGCAACAGATTTTGCTGTAGGAATGCGCAAAAGTGATAAAGAACTACAAACAAAAATCAATGAAGCTTTTGAAAAATTATACAAAGAAGGAAAAATGCAAGAAATTAGTAAAAAATGGTTTGGAGATGACGAAATCGCTAAGCAATAGTGCGATTGACAGTAGGTTTAAGTTCCTATACAATTTGAATTATAAATGTCGCAGCCGAATATCCGACCGTGCCAGACAGAAGGGATGATTTTTGTTGAATAAAGAATTGATTGTTCGCGGAGCTCCGCAAGAATATTTATGCCAAGTAGGCGCGTGGGATACATTACCTACTCACCTAGAACGCCGCGGTTTGAAAAATGTATTAGTAGTTCGTGGAAATGCTTCTTGGGAAGTCGCTAAAAAGAAATTCCCTGTTTTATCAACTGTTACATCTACTTTTGAAGTATATAATGGTGGTTCTACCTACGAGGAGCGCGATCGTCTGGTGGCAATCATGGAAACAAATAAGATGGATGCGATTATCGCAGTAGGTGGCGGGAAAATAGCTGACGTATGTAAAGCGGCAGCAGCAGTTTTACGTTTGCCAGTTATTATCTTACCGACGCTTGCATCAACTTGTGCCGCTTATACACCACTTAGTGTGATGTACGACGAAGAGGGCGCTATGATTCGTTACGATGTGTTTGCGAGTAGTAATGCGCTTTTATTAATTGATCCGGAAATGATTTTAGACTCACCAAAAGAGTTACTAATTGCAGGAATCGGTGATACGCTAGCTAAATGGTATGAAGCAGATGTGATTATAAATTCTTTACCGACCAAATCTGTCGAAATTGAAATCGCGCACTTTGCAGCTAAAATGTGTCGTGATAATTTGCTGCAATATAGTGGAGAAGCTCTTGCTGCCATGGATAAACAAGTGTTAAATGAAGCATTTGTTAAAATTATCGAGACTAATATTTTAGTTGGTGGAATGGTTGGAGGTTTTGGCGATGATTATGGTCGTTGTGCCGGAGCACATTCGATTCATGATGCGCTAACAATGGTTCCGGAAACGCACCATTTACTACACGGTAATAAAGTAGCATACGGAATCTTAGTTCAATTAGTAATAGAAAATAGATGGGATGAAATCGAACGCCTATTGCCATTTTATTCTGAGCTTGGACTTCCGATGAGTTTGTATGATATGGGGCTTGCGACACTTGCAGAAGAAACGCTTGTGGACGTATCTAGACGTGCAACGGAACCGCATGAAACAATCCATATGATGCCCGGTGAAATGACAGCTGATGTGGTGTTAAATGCGATGAAACAGTTAGAAGATAGTATGGCAATGAAACGAGTGACTAAGTAAAAATGATTATTCGGAAAGAACAACCACAAGATTACGAGGCCATTCGTCGTGTGAATGAGGAAGCTTTTAAAGGTACTGTAGAAGCAGACTTAATTGAAAGTATTCGGAGATCTGATTATTATCAACCGGCGTTATCTCTTGTTGCCGAAGCGGAAGATGGACTGATTGTTGGGTACATTATGTTTAGTGAGATTTCGCTTGAAGCAGCTGGACGAAGCAGATTTATTTTAGCACTTGCGCCACTTGCTGTTTTACCTGCATATCAAGGGACACGAGTTGGCTCGAGATTAATGGAAGAAGGAATCCGTTTATCACGCGAAAAAGCATATCCGGCCATTGCTGTGCTTGGACATGCTGATTATTATCCGCGATTTGGGTTTATTCCTTCTGAGCAGTTTGCCATTCCGGCGCCATTTGATGTGCCTGCTGAATACTTTATGTTGTTAGAATTATATGATGGTAGTTTAGAAAATTTAGCTGGAACTATCCATTATCCAGCTGCATTTTCTGAAAATAATTAATTCGAAAAGAACGAAATAATAAAGGAACGGAACAAATTCTCGGAAGGGGATAGGTTCCGTTTTTTTGTCGTAATAATCCCGACCGAACGCCGCAATTCTTTATCACGCAAAGCGATACTTTTCGTTTCCTTAAAAATCGCTCCATCTAAAATCATTTCGGGCAAAATACTAATACCAAGGCCTGCTCCGACAAGTCCTTGAATCGTATAAAAATCTCTACTTTGAAATGCTATTTGTGGCTCGAATCCTTTTTTATTGGCAGCTTTTGTTACGATTTTATATAAATCAAAGTCTTCTGGATAAAGGACGAATTTTTCGGAAGCGAGCTCTTTTAGTGAAACGGTGAAATTTTCAGCAAGTGGATGGGTTTTAGGGACAATTAGCTTCAATTTTTCATCAAAAAAACGAATGGCTTCAATTTGTTCGCTAGATTCTGGGACAGGCGATAAAAAAGTCATATCAAGGACGCCGCTTAAGAGCATCTCGGTAAGTTCTTCATTGGTTCCTTCCATAAACTGGTAGGTAATTTGCGGATATTTTTCCCGAAAGGTCGAAATAACGGATGGCAACACTTTGGTAGACAGGGAGTTCGGTAAGCCGACGCGAACAGTTCCTTTTGCGGGATCGGTATATTCGGCCACGAGTGCTTCGGCTTTTTGTAGTTCATTTAATGCGATTGCTGCTTGTTTTAAGAAATCTTGACCAACGCTGGTGAGTTGCATATTTCTTCCAACACGGTCAAATAAATGCACGCCGAGTTCTTCTTCGAGTTTCGTTATCTGTCTACTAACGGCAGATTGGGCTACGTGTAAATTCTCACTAGCTTTGGTCATATGCTCAACGCGGGCTACTTCCATAAAATACTTTAATTGTCGTAGTTCCATTTCTTACCTCCGATTGTTCTCGAAATGAGATTGTTTTATTCTATTATATATATTGTTTCGATAAATGAAAAGGAATAAAATAGATACTACAAGAAATGTAAGGTAAGCTGAATCGCTGGTTAATTATCAGTTAATTTAAATAATTACCAGAAAGACTTAGAAGGATTCGGTTTTTGAAGAGGAGGAACTAGGATGAAACAAACTAATTTACCAAAAAAACACGGCCTATACAATCCAGAAAATGAGCACGATGCTTGTGGAATTGGCTTCGTAGCAAATATTAAAAAGATTTCTTCTCATAAAATTGTCGAACAAGGTATTCATATGCTTTGTCAATTAAAGCACCGCGGTGGAGAAGTTGGTGGGGATACGGGCGATGGCGCTGGTATTTTACTTGAGATTTCAGACTCTTTCTTCCGACGCGAGTGTAGCAAACTAGGTATTACTTTACCTGGAAAATATCATTATGCTGTTGGGATGTTTAATTTCCCTCAAAATAAAACAGAACGTGAATGTTTAATGAACGAAACAGAAAAACTGATTGCGAGTGAAGGCCAAATGTTCCTTGGTTGGCGCAAATTACCAACTGATGTAACAAAGGTAGGTGCCGGTGCAAGAAAAACAGAACCAGCGATTTATCAACTTTTTATTCAGAAAAACGCTGAATTAGATGAAGCTGGGTTTGAACGGGCACTTTATTTAATTAGAAAGCAAATCGAAAAATTTGCTGCGACTTCTAAGCTAATTACAGAGACTTTCTACGTTCCAAGTTTATCAACGAGAACGGTTATCTTTAAAGGAATGCTACTACCAGAACAAATTAACCAATATTATTTAGACTTAGCAGATCCGGCGTATGTATCGGCTTTTGCGCTAGTGCATTCACGCTTCTCGACGAATACTTTTCCTAGTTGGGAGCGGGCGCATCCGTACCGTTATTTAATTCATAATGGTGAAATTAATACGCAACGAGGCAATGTCAACTGGATGAAAGCTCGGGAGAAAAGAGCGGAATCTGGTTTACTTGGTGACGATTTAGCCAAATTACTGCCAATTATTGATGAAAGCGGTAGTGACTCGGCAACTTTAGATAATGCGTTAGAATTTTTAGTGCAAGCAGGGCGTTCATTACCTCATGCGGCGATGATGCTTATTCCAGAACCTTGGGATAAAAATCCGCATATGACGGATCCGAAACGTGCTTTTTACGAATATCATAGTACTTTAATGGAGCCGTGGGATGGGCCGACATCAATTTCCTTTACGAATGGTCGAGTTATTGGGACGATTTTGGATAGAAATGGCTTACGTCCGGCGCGTTATTATGAAACGAAAGACCATACGATTATTTATTCTTCGGAAACGGGCGTTGTGCCAGTGGATCCGAGTGAAATTATTCGCAAAGAAACGGTTGGCGCAGGAACGATGTTGTTAATTGATTTAGAAGAAGGACGAATTGTGGCGGACGCTGAATTAAAAGAAGAACTAACAACGGAAAAACCGTACCGTGAATGGTTGGAAGCGGAAATGACAGAAATTGCCGATTTAGCAGCAGCCGATTTACATTATGAAGCAATGGATAAATCAGAACGTTTTAAAAAACAACGAGCATTTGGTTACACACAAGACGAATTAAATAAAATTTTGATTCCGATGGTAACAGAGAAAAAAGATCCAATGGGCGCAATGGGTTATGACGCACCACTTGCTGTTTTAAGCCAACGACCACAAGTGTTATTTAATTACTTTAAACAACTTTTTGCGCAAGTAACCAACCCTCCGATTGATGGGATTCGCGAAGAAACGGTGACTTCAGCGATGACGTTACTTGGTGATGAAGGTAATATTCTAAATCCAACTGCTCAAAATGCTAACCGGATTCGCTTAAAAACACCGATTTTATCTCGAAGGGAATTTGCGGCACTTGAACAACAAACAAAATTTGCCCAACCGACTGTCACTTTACCAATTTTATTTAAAGCAGAGGAAAGAGATGGTTTAGAAGCTCGCCTAGAAGCATTATTTGCAGAAGCGGATGAAAAAATCGCAGCTGGGGCAGAATTGCTCATTTTATCAGATGAGGGGGTGAATGCGGACTGGATTGGCATTCCTTCTCTGTTAGCTGTCAGTGGCTTACATCATCATTTAGTTAAAGCTGGTACGCGTACACAAGTGAGTATTATCGTGAAAACAGCGGAAGCGAGAGATGTCCATCAATGTGCGCTTTTAATTGGCTACGGGGCAGACGCGGTATTTCCAAGTCTTGCTATCGATACGTTTGACGGATTGATTAAAGAAGGTCGAATCAAAGGATTTACACTTGATGAGGCGGAAAGTCGTTATATTGAAGCAATTACAGATGGAATTCTAAAAATCATGTCGAAAATGGGGATATCTACGGTGCAAAGTTACCGCGGGGCGCAGATTTTTGAAGCAATCGGAATTGGCGATGAGGTGATTAAACATTACTTCCCAGGTACAGCCTCACAAATTGGCGGGATTCCACTAGATGTCATTGCGCAAGAAGCATGGCTGCGTCACCGCGAAGCTTATCATGATATTGGCTACCAGAGTTTCACGCTTAATACAGGCGGGGAATATCAGTGGCGCTCAAACGGAGAATATCATGTATACAATCCGCTTGCGATTCATTCTTTGCAACAAGCTACCCGTGAAAATGACCGTGAAACGTATAATCTTTATTCAGATTTAATGCAAAATCAAAATAATGCCTTTTTAAGAGGATTACTCACTTTTACAAGTGATCGCAAACCGATTCCACTGGACGAAGTAGAGCCGGCCGAAGCCATTTTCAAACGATTTAAATCAGGCGCGATGTCTTATGGTTCGATTAGTCAAGAAGCTCATGAAGCGCTTGCTATCGCAATGAATCGTATTGGTGGGAAAAGTAATAGTGGGGAAGGCGGCGAAAACCCGAACCGTTTTACTCCGGACGAAAATGGTGATTGGCGTAGAAGTGCTATTAAGCAAATTGCATCTGGTCGTTTTGGTGTTACAAGTCATTACTTGGTCAATGCAGAGGAACTGCAAATCAAGATGGCTCAAGGAGCGAAACCTGGTGAAGGTGGACACTTGCCTGGAAATAAAGTCTACCCATGGATTTCGAAAACGCGTGGTTCAACAACTGGTGTAGGATTGATTTCACCACCGCCACATCATGATATTTACTCGATTGAAGATTTGTCTCAATTGATTTTCGATTTGAAAAATGCAAATCAAAATGCACGTATCAATGTGAAACTAGTTTCGAAAACTGGTATTGGCACGATTGCTGCAGGTGTAGCAAAAGGGAACGCGGACGTTATTTTAGTTAGTGGTTATGAAGGTGGAACTGGTGCGGCGGCAAGAACAAGTATCCGACACGCGGGAGTGCCGTGGGAAATCGGCTTGGCAGAAACACACCAAACATTACTATTAAACGGTCTTAGAAACAAAGTCGTTGTCGAAACAGATGGCAAACTAATGACAGGAAAAGACGTCCTAGTTGCCGCTATGCTCGGCGCGGAAGAATTCGGTTTCGCAACTGCGCCACTCGTAACATTAGGTTGTGTGATGATGCGTGTTTGCCATTTGGATACATGTCCGGTAGGTGTAGCCACACAGAATCCAGAGCTTCGGAAGAAATTCAGTGGTTCTGCAGATTATGTCGTGAACTTCTTCCATTTTATCGTTGCTGAAATGCGCGAAATGATGGCGGAACTTGGCTTTAGAAGTTTAACAGAAATCATTGGACATAAAGAATTTTTAACTACTCACGAGAAAAAAGAAGCGCATTGGAAAGCAAAATATATCGACTTTTCGAATATGCTTTATAGTGATGATTTTTATAAAAAACAAGTCCAATATTGTACAAAACAACAAGACCACAAAATCGACCAAACGCTTGATATGCGCGAACTTGTGCCATTAATTCAGCCAGCACTAGAAAACGGTGAAAAAGTAACTGGAACTTTCGCTGTACGAAATGTTGACCGCGCGATTGGAACGATTGCTGGTTCCTTTATTAGTAAAAAATACGGAGCGGCAGGGTTACCAGAAGATACCATTTCGCTTGATTTTGTCGGATCAGCTGGTCAAAGCTTTGGTGCTTATACACCGCTCGGCATGACGCTCCGAATTCACGGCGACGCCAATGATTACTTCGGAAAAGGACTTTCAGGTGGTAAATTAATTGTTAGTCCGGATGCTAAGACACCTATTAAACCTCATGATTCCGCGATTGTTGGAAATGTAACGCTTTACGGTGCAACAGGTGGATTTGCCTATATGCACGGAAAAGCGGGTGCACGTTTCGCCGTTCGGAATAGTGGTGCAACAGCTGTCGTTGAAGGTATTGGCGACAACGGTTGTGAATATATGACAGGAGGTGCGGTAGTTGTTCTCGGTGACATTGGGGAGAACTTCGCAGCTGGAATGTCTGGTGGGGTTGCTTACATTTATACTAATAATAAACAAGCAACAACTGCCAAAATCAATCATGAACTTGTAAATAGTCGCTCTACTTTTAGCACATCCGAATTAACTAAATTAAAACAGCTGATTGAACAACATGCAAACCTTACAGGAAGTGATTTCGCCCAAGATATTCTACAAAATTGGGAAGCAGAGAAAGCGAATTTTATTTTCGTCATTCCAAATGAATATGAAATGATGCTGACGAGAATCACGACGCTTGAACAAACTGGAAAAACACACGATGAAGCAGAATTACAAGCTTTTTATGAACATAAAGATGGAAAACTAGTTGCCGGAGTGGCGAAATAGAGAGGAGTGAAACCATGGGAAAAGCAACTGGATTTATGGAATATGACCGAATTCCCTCTCCAGGACGTGATCCGAAAAGTCGGACACGTGACTGGAACGAATATAGTTTACCAATGCCGGTAGCAGATTTAACAATACAAGCCGCTCGATGTATGGATTGTGGTGTGCCGTTTTGTAGCGTAGGGATGGAAATTAAAAATGGCGTATCAGGTTGTCCATTGCATAATTTAATTCCTGAGTGGAACGACGCCGTATACCGGGGTGACTGGTATGAAGCGTTACAACTACTTTTAAAAACAAATAATTTTCCAGAGTTTACTGGTCGTATTTGTCCGGCGCCGTGTGAAGGTGGCTGTACGGTGGCTATTTCGGAACCTGCTGTAGGGATTAAATCCATTGAAAAAGCGATTATTGACCGAGGTTTTGAAGAAGGCTGGATTAAACCGGCTCCTCCTAAAAAACGTACCGGTAAACGAATTGCTGTGATTGGATCAGGACCGGCTGGACTTGCCTGCGCCGATCAATTAAATAAAGCTGGCCATAGCGTAACGGTCATTGAAAAAAGTGATCGCATTGGTGGGTTATTAATGTACGGTATTCCAACGATGAAACTGGAAAAAGAACAAGTAACGCGCCGAGTGAACTTGATGGCGGAAGAAGGAATCGAATTCGTCACAGGTGTTGCGGCAGGGACAGATGTTACTTTTGCAGAACTACGCGAAGAGTATGATTCTATCGTTCTTGCAACAGGAGCAGGGAATGCGCGCGATATCCCACTTGCTGGACGTGATGCAGCTGGGATTCACTTCGCTGTTCCGTATTTATCGCAAAGTACGCGTGATAATCTGGATAACGGCGGGGTACAAACACTTTCTGCTAAAGGAAAGAATGTTGTGATTATCGGTGGTGGAGATACAGGTGCTGACTGTGTGGCAACTGCGCTCAGACAAGGCGCAAAAAGTATTTATCAATTTGGTATTCAAGATAAACTACCTGAATTGCGTGATGGCGAAAACCCTTGGCCGCAATATCCACGTGTTTTCAAAATGGATTATGCGCACGAAGAAGCGGAAGCAGTGTATGGAAGAGATCCACGTGAGTACCTTATTAATACAACTTCTTTTGAAAAAGTTGAAGCAGGAAATCTTATTGGATTGCATACTGTAGAAGTAGAAGAAAATAAGGCAGAAAGAAAATATACACCTGTAGAAGGAAGCGAAAAATACTTTGAAGTAGATATGGTTTTAATCGCGATTGGTTTTGCAGGAACAACTGAAGATATTTTTACAAACTTTGGTGTAGGAAAAACAGATCGTCATACGATTGATGCAGCCAAAGGATTTTACCGCACTAGTGAAGAGGGCGTATTCGCTTGCGGAGATGCGCGTCACGGTCAAAGTTTAGTTGTAACCGCGATTGCAGAAGGACGAGAAGCAGCTCGTGAAGTAGACTTTTACTTGATGGGTGAAACATTTTTACCATAATAAAAAAGAGCTTATCCTAAAAGGGTAAGCTCTTTTTTGACTAATTATTTCATTCCAGAAACGTTGAAGCCTTTTAAAATATATTTTTGGAAAGTCATAAAAATCAAGATAATTGGAATAACCATGAAGGTTGCTCCAGCCATTTGTAAGGCATAGTTGCTGCCATATTGACCTTTTAATAATTGAAGGCCAACTGATAGGGTGTAGAATTTTTCGTCGTTGGCAATGATTAACGGCCATAAGAACGAGTTCCAACCAGCGATAAATGTGAGAATCCCTTGAACGGCAAGAACGGGTCGAGAAATTGGGATAACTATCCGCCAGAAAATATAAAATTCACTAGCGCCATCAAGTCTTGCTGCTTCAAGTAAATCGTCGGATATGGTGGACATAAATTGACGGAATAAGAAAATCCCAAAAGCACCAACAAGTCCTGGAAGTACAATCCCTGTCATGGTATTCGTTAACCCAGCCGCATTAAGCAGCAAGTAAACCGGAATCATTGTTACTTGTCCGGGAATCATCATCGTAGCAAGGACAAGATAAAATAACTTGTTTTTCCCTTTAAATTTAAATTTAGCAAAGCCGTAACCCGCCATCGCATTTAAAAATAAACCGAAAAACGAGAAGAATACAATGATTAATGTATTTTTCAAGTAAATAGCAAAGTCCATTTCAGTGAATAGTTTGGTGAAATTATCTAGTGTAAATGTTTCTGGCCAAATAGTAGGTGGGATTTTTAAAATTTCAGCATCCGTTTTCAAAGAGGAGAGAACCATCCAAATGAACGGTAAAATCATAAAGAATCCGCCAACGGTTAAAATTGTAATTACGGCAATTTGAGCGCCGCGCGATTTTTGTCTATATTGATTCATTTATAACACTCCTCTCTTAAATATCCCCGCCATTATTTTTACGCTGAATACGGAATTGAATTATCGTAATGATGATAATTGCGATAAACAAGATAAACGATCCAGCAGCAGCATAACCAAACTTACTTAATTGGAAACCATTTTGATAGATAAATAGGGCGACTGAGTTCGTGCTATCGAGCGGCCCGCCTTCTGTCATGACGAACGGTTCCTCGAAGAATTGCAACCAACCAATCATTGTCGTTACGGTTACAAAGAAAATCGCAAACCGAAGCATTGGAACGGTAATTTTAAACAATTGTTGACGACTATTTGCACCATCAAGCGAGGCAGCTTCGTAGTATTCGCGCGGAATCCCTTGAAGTGCCGCTAAGAAAATAATCATATTGACACCGATTGCCCGCCAAACAGCTAGGATAATCAGCGAGAGTTTCGCAATCGTTGGATCTTGTAACCAAGGAACAGGTCCGAGATCTAAAAATGAAAGTAAATAATTAAGTAAACCAAAGCGCGGGTTATATAAGTAACTCCAAACAACTGCTACAGCGACAACGTTTGTAATCGAAGGAGTGTAAAAGATTAACCGGAAAAATTGGAAAATCTTCGCTTGCGAGAAGTTAATCATCAGCGCAATCCCAAGCGAGCAAACGATAACCAGTGGAACGCCAATAACTACATAGAAAAGCGTGTTAAAAATAGATTTTAAAAATACCGGGTCTTGCATAATATTGACGTAATTATCTATCCCAATAAAGTTAATCTTAGAATAATCGGCAAGCCCGACTAAATCGATATCTGTAAAACTAATGACAAAAGCAAGCAAAATCGGAAGTAGAGAAAACAGAAGAAGTAAAAACAGTGCTGGCGAAATAAACAAATATGGCGTGTTTTTATTTAAAAATTGTTTCATAACATCAGTTCCATTCTAAAAGGGCAAATGGCAGACTAGAATCATTTGCCCTTTTTATTCGTTATTTTTTAAGAAGGGTTTCTACTTGATCGTTAAATGTATCCATTTGTGTTTGTACATCTGCACCACCGCGATAAATTTGTTCCCAAGATTTTCCGTATAATTGAGCGATTTCTTCAAATTGTGGGATAAGTGGCATTGGTTCAGCTGTTTTCATTTGTTCACCGAATACTTTGTAGTAAGGATCGTTTTTCAGCATATCATCTTCCCAAGCATCCATACGAGCTGGCATGGAGTTAGTATCTTTCAACCAAGATAATTGAACGTCAGGTTGACTCATGTAGTCCATGAATTTCAGAGCATCATCTTTCTTATCACTATATTTGAAAATGGAAAGGTTAGCACCACCAAGGCTTGATTCGTTATTTTCTTTTTTAGGTAATACCGCAGTCGCCCATTTTCCGTCAATGTCAGGGGCAGTGTCTTTCAGCGTATTTACCATCCAAGGACCACTCATGAACATTGGCACAATGCCGTCGCCGCCAAAGCTTTGAGAAGCATCTAAACCAAGGTCAGTATCCGGAGCGGAACCATTTTTAATGAAACTATCTAAATAAGTAACTGTATCTACGAAAGGTTTTTTATTGAATACTGGCGTACCGTCTTTATCGAAAAGAGGGGAGCCATTTTGACGTCCGAAAATGAAACCAGTAGTTTGTTCGTTTGGATCAATTGCAAAGCCATACATATCTTTCCCACGTTTAGAAAGTTTCAACGCTGCATCAGATAATTCATCCCATGTTTTTGGTGCTTCATTATAACCAACTTTTTTCAATAAATCTGTACGGTAGAATAACACGCGAGTCTCCGCATACCACGGAACACCGTAAGTTTTGCCATCAAATTGAGTTGTTTTCACTGAACCAGGGAAAAATAAATCAGAGTTCATATTTTTACTTTTTTCGACATCTTTTGTAATATCAAGTAATGCGCCAGCTTCGACAAATTCAGGCATCCACGTTGTTCCCATTTGGACTACATCGGGGCCAGATTTAGAAGCAACGGCTGTAAGTAATTTATCATGTGCATTCGCCCAAGGAATAACTTGTACTTTGACCTCGATGCCAGTTTCTTTCGTGAATTTTTGTGCGAGTTCTTTTAGTGACTTGGCTTCATCGCCCATAGCCCAAACATTTAATACTTTAGAATCGCCGGAATTAGCATCATCCTTTGACCCACCACACGCCATTAATACTAAACTAAGCGACAACACTAAAGCTAAAACGACAAACATCTTTTTCTTCATGATTTTTCCTCCATTTTTTGTTTTTTTCAAAGCAACTTGATTAACTAAAAGCTGTTAAAGAATAAAAACTGTTGTACAGAACTTGCGCGCCGTACGGGATGAAGCAAATTGTGAAAATCAATTCACATACACAATATTTCATAGAAACGTTTCGACAAGGTTATTATAGTATATTATGTAATCGGTTTCAAGTGAATTGCTATTATATTTTTTGTTTATTAGGTTTAAACATTGTATACCAATGGTTTTATGGATATAAAATTTTTTCTGGATAAACTTTTACGAAAACGAGATAGTATAGAAGAAATTGAAAAAAAGGACCGTTTCACCATGTGAATGTTGTTTTTGGTTGACTAAAGAAAAGAAAGCGCTTATACTGTTGTTATATTTGAATAGAAACGTTTCGAAAAATGTGTGCAGGAGGTTCCTATGAAACAAGAAAAAGTACAAGAATTAGTTAGTCAAATGACTTTAGATGAAAAAATCGCTCAATGTCTTCAACTTTCGCCTTTTCTTTTTAAAGGTACAAACAAAAATGCAGAACTAACAGGGCCGCTTCTTCAAGAAATGAAATTAACGGATGCGCATACTGAAAATGCGGGTTCGGTGCTTGGATCAAGTTCGGCGCTTGATATGATTGGTATTCAGGAAGCTTATTTAAAAACGAATCGACTAGGAATTCCGCTTGTTTTTATGGCGGATGTTATACACGGGTATAAAACGGTATTTCCAATCCCACTTGCACTTGGTTGTTCTTTTGACCGGGAAACGGTGCGCGTGATGGCGGAAGTTTCGGCGCTTGAAGCAACAGCAGACGGTCATCATGTTACTTTTTCGCCAATGCTTGATTTAGTTAGGGACCCAAGATGGGGTCGTGTAATGGAATCAACTGGTGAAGATCCATTTTTAAATAGTGAACTTGGAAAAGCACTGGTTGACGGCTATCAAGGTGATGCGAGTAAATTAGATGGAAATTTCGAGCGGATGGCAGCATGCGTGAAACATTTTGCGGCATACGGGGCGGCGGAGGCTGGTCTGGAATATAATACGGTCAATATGTCAACACGCGAATTATATCAGAATTATTTACCTGCTTATCACGCGGCAATTCAAGCAGGAGCTAAGTTAGTCATGACTGCATTTAATGTGGTAGACGGGGTTCCAGCTACGATGAATAAATGGTTAAATCGTGATGTTCTGCGAGGTGAGATGGACTTTGACGGAGTTCTTATTTCTGACTGGGGCGCTGTTGCCGAAGTAATTAATCACGGAACAGCAAGAAATCCTAAAGAAGCCGCACAGTTTTCGATGGAAGCAGGCGTTGATTTAGAAATGATGACTACTTGTTATATCCATGAATTAAAAGGTTTAATTGAAGAAGGAAAATTATCCGAGAGCCTTCTCGATGAAGCTGTTCTACGTATGTTACATTTGAAAAATGATTTAGGACTATTTGAAGATCCGTACCGTGGCTTAAAAGAAACTAATCGCGCAAAAGATATTTTAACGAATGAAAGTCGCGCTAAAGCACGTGCTGCAGGTGTTGAATCAGCTGTCTTATTAGAAAATAAAAACCATATACTTCCGTTAGATACAAAAACAAAAATTGCTTTAGTTGGCCCACTTGCTACATCACCTGATATTCTCGGTGGTTGGAATGTATACGGCGAAGAAAAAGATGGCATCAATGTTGAAACAGGTTTGCGTGAAGTATTTGAAACAGTAGAGGTCATTTCAACAGAGTACACTGAATTTTCGGATGAAGACACAGTGGCAGTTAAAGCGGCAGTACAGAATATGGACGTTGTCGTGCTTGCGCTAGGTGAAAAAAATGAATGGGGCGGAGAAGCAGGAAGTCTTGCTACTATACGCTTGCCGGAAGCGCAATATGAATTAGCGAAATTCGTCCAAACATTAGGAAAACCAGTTGTTATTACATTATTTAATGGTAGACCACTCGAAGTGAAAGAGTTAGCTGAATCTAGTGATGCTCTTCTTGAATTATGGTTCCCAGGAACAGAAGCAGGCCGTGTCACTGCAGATTTATTAAGTGGTGCAAGTAATCCTTCAGGGAAATTATCCATGTCATTCCCGCAAACAACTGGTCAAATTCCGGTTTATTATAATCACTTACGCACTGGACGACCACAAACACCGGAAAATAAAGGCGAACGCTATGTGTCGCATTATCTTGATATTCCAAATGAACCATTTTATCCATTTGGCTACGGAAAAAGTTATAGCGAATTCGAGTTAAAAACAAGCAGCCTTCCGAAAGAATTAAATCTAGGCGAACCACTACATGTGGAAGTAACCATTAAAAACATTAGTGATATTGCTGGGAAAGAAGTAATCCAAGTGTATTTACAAGATGTAACAGCGAGCATTTCACGACCTGTCAAAGAATTAAAAGCTTTTGAAAAAGTGGCGCTTCAAGCTGGCGAAGAAAAAACAGTTACATTTGAATTAACAAGCGAGGCATTTTCATTCTATAACCATCAACTTGAAAAAGTGCAGGAACCGGGACTTCACCGTATTTTTGTTGGAACTAGTAGTGAAGATGTAGACGCTTTTGAACTGGAAGTGGGTGGATATGTGTGACAATGTTAAAAGAAATTAAAAAAGCGGATTTATCAGCCGCATTTTATCCGAGCGGGGAGCTTGCTTGGCTAAAATTGAAGGATATTATGCTAAATCAAGTGATTCAAAATCCATTAGAAAATCGCTTATCGCAAATATATGTGCGCGCGCATTTTGGGGATAAAATAGAAATTTATCCGCTACTTAACAAGGATTCTGAAGTTGGTTTTAACGAAAATGGTGTGGAGTATCGCGGTGTAGTTGGACCGTTTCGTTATAGCGTGCAAATGCATTTTCACACGCGCGGTTGGTTTTATGATGTCATAGTGGATGGGGATTTTGAATTTGATCTTGTTTACTTACAAGACTTGGGGCTTGCAGAACAAGCGGCAGTGAGAACAAATGAAGCTTATATGTCGCAATATATTGATTATCATGTAACAGAAGGCGCGACTGGTTTCACGGTTCAAGCCCGCCAAAATCAACCACAAAATGAGCGTTTTCCAGCAGTTCAAATTGGAGCATTAACGAAAATTGTAGGGTATGCAACAGATGGTTTTGATATTTATGGGACTAATTATAAACTGACTAGCGAACTAGCTAACCTTAAGGAAAAATCATTGCCAAATCGAGTCTACCAATATGAATTCGCTCAAATTTCCATACAAACAGAGCTATTTACTAATCACGGCGAAACAAGCTTTTACGGTTATGTAACAGAAAATCAACCAAAAGCATCTGGAGCACCAATCGGAAATTTAGCTGAACTAAAAAGTAATATTTCAGAGCAATCCTATCAAAAAAGTACTAAAGCTATATTAAACAAACATATAGGAACACCAATTACCGGTGAAACAATTTCTGACAGCTGGCTTCAAGAGAAATTCCCAGACCGGATTCAAGAAGAGAAGCAAAACGCCGCACTGCTTTCCTTTTTCACACCGAACTATGCACATGTTGTGATGCGTGAAAAAGAAGCAGAATTAGAACGGCCGCATGGCAGTATTTTACTTGATAAAATTGATGTTTTAAATCCAGAAGCGACTCTTTCGGCAACAACGTACATGTACGGGGCATTTTTATCACAATTAGTTGCTGGAAATACGAATATGAACAAATGGAATAGCCACGCGCGTAATCCGCTTAATATTCTTCAAACAAGTGGATTAAGAATTTATATCGAATTAGATTCCGAACTACGACTACTCAGCGTACCGTCTGTCTGGGAAACTAGTACAAATTATTCGACTTGGTATTATCAGTGGAATGACGACCTAATCACAGTACAAACCACATTAACAGCTTACAGTAAAGAAGCATTCGTCACTGTTCATTCAGAAAAAGGTCACTCATATAAATTAGTCTTAACAAATCAAGTAACTATGGGAACAAATGAATACGATACTACCGTGAAAAAAGAAATTAAAGACGGAATCGTCACTTATTTCCCTGCAGATGACTCGCCGATTTTAGAAACCTATCCGGAGCTTCAATTCCGCGTAGATGGAACTTATAATGAACTGACTGACGAACGTTATTTTGCAAAAGATTACATGGGAACAGCAGGTTTGGATGTGTTTGTTTTTGAACCAAGTGATAAAGCGACTTTCCACGTTCAAGCAAAACTTACCGATGAATTTTCTAAACCAACGGAGGATTTAGAAGCCGACAACAAAGTAATTCGCGCTAGCTATGACGAATTAACTGCACAGTTCCATTTAAATCACCAAAGTACAACCGCGGAAAAGCTGAATTTAACGGTTTATTGGTATGCGCACCAAATGTTAGTGCACTATGCTTCACCGCATGGGTTAGAGCAATACAGCGGGGCGGCTTGGGGTACGCGTGATGTGAGTCAAGGTCCATTTGAATTTTTCCTTGCAACGGGCAATAAAGCTGTTTTACGTAAGCTAGTGTTGACCATTTTTTCTCATCAATATCAAGATACTGGTGATTGGCCACAATGGTTTATGTTTGATAAATATACATCGATTCAGCAAGAAGAAAGCCACGGTGATGTTATTGTTTGGCCACTGAAAATTATTGGTGATTATTTGGAAATGAGCGGGGATACAGAGATTTTAGAAGAGGCTATTCCTTATGTTGATCGCGAATCGAAAACCTTTACGAAAGAGCAAGGGACTCTTCTTGAACACATTAAACTGGCAGTGAAAACTATCGAAGCACGCTTTATGAAAGGAACGGCTCTTTCTAATTACGGCGATGGTGACTGGGATGATACACTTCAACCAGCTAATGCCCAGCTTAAGAAAAACATGGTGTCCAGCTGGACGGTCGCGCTAACTTATCAAACATTTAAACGTTTAGCTGCATTTTTACCAGTAGGTGAGAAATACGAGACGTTAGCAAACAATGTTCAAGCGGACTTTGCGAAATATATGACAAATGATACCGATGTTATTCCAGGTTTCCTTTATTTAGAAGAAGGAAAAGCACCTGTATGGATGATTCACCCAGAAGATAAAGAGACGAACATTAAATATCGCTTAATACCACTGACAAGAAGTGTGATTTCTGAATTAGTCGATAAAAAGCAAGCCAGTCGTAATTTTGAAATTATCGGTGAGCATTTACTTCATCCTGATGGCGTAAGATTAATGAGCGAGCCAGCGCATTATGCTGGTGGTGTAAGTACTCATTTCAAACGGGCAGAACAAGCAGCTAATTTCGGCCGAGAGGTTGGTTTGCAATACGTGCATGCGCATATTCGTTATATTGAAGCCTTAGCTAAAATTGGCGATAAATCCGCTTGGCTTATGCTTGATGTCATTAATCCAATTAATATTAAAGAAGTTGTTCCAAATGCGGCACTTCGTCAAAGTAATACTTATTTCAGTAGTTCTGATGCAGCATTTTTAGATCGCTATCAGGCACAAAATGAATTTAGTCGTGTGAAAGAAGGTAGTATTCCAGTGAAAGGCGGCTGGAGGATTTATTCTAGTGGTCCAGGAATCTATTTACATCAATTAATAAGTTCTGTTCTTGGTATTCGTCAAACGGAAGAGACGCTTATCTTTGATCCAATTTTACCTGAGGAATTAGATGGATTAGAATGTCATATTGAACTAGATAATTATCCGCTTGATCTTACTTTCGAAAGTTCAGATGAGGGTTGTATTGTTGTTAATGGTGAGAAACAACCAGTTGAAAATGCAGCGAATTTGTACCGAACTGGAGCACTAATTTTACCGAAAAAGAACTTAACGACAAAATGTTCACAAATCACGATTAAATTTCAAAAAAATAACCGTCTCTAAGGTTGTTTTGTGTATAATAAAAGAAAACAGAAAAGGATGCGATTCACGTGGTAGGAATTAAAGATATCGCGAAAAAGGCAGGGGTTTCCATTTCAACAGTATCCTACGCACTTAATGGCAGCCCGAAAGTGACCGAAAAAACGCGAAAACGAATTATGACCATCGCAAATGAATTGAATTATATTCCCAATATGGCAGCACGAACGTTAAAAACAAGAGAAACAAAAATTATCGGCGTCTATTTAACGAACTACGGCGGGATTTTTTACGGGACTTTACTGGAAGGTTTAACGCAAACGCTATATAAACATGGATATGAACTCATTGCTTGTAGTGGTACGAAAACACACCGATTTTTACCCGAGAAAATGATTGATGGGGCTATTATTTTAGATGCGAATTTCCCGTCTAGTGAAATCATTAACTATGCTAATCGTGGTCATAAATTAGTGGTGCTTGACCGCGAACTTACCCATGAGAACGTGAGCCAAGTCCTTCTAGATAATAAAGGCGGCGCAACGCTAGCAATTGATTATTTATCCACTAATTTTAAGGGTGACTTCTATGTCATTACCGGTCCAGACGATTCCTATGATGCAAAAGTCAGACTCGAAACGGCGAAACAAGAACTTGCTCGGTCTGGTGATAAAAAAGTGCATATTATTGAAGGCGACTTTTCAGAAGAAAGTGGTGAAAGAGCTGCGTCCATTATCGCCAAAAATTGGAAGGCTCCTGTTTCAGTGTTTGCTCTAAATGATAACATGGCAATTGGAATGTATCGTTATTTTGCTGGTACGGATTTAGAAATTGGTAAAGACGTGCGAATTATTGGCTTTGATAATACCGACATAAGTGAATATCTAGTTCCACGTCTTGCTACTATTGAATATTCGAAGTACAAATGGGGCGCAGTTGCTGCAGATAAACTAGTGGAACTCCTTGAAGGCGGAAAAGCTGAAAACGAAATAATCTATACTACTAGAATCAGTGGACCATCTGTTTCAAACAATTAGTACGCTTTTTTCCTTATTTTAAGGTATACTTAAGATAAAATGAAGGGAGCTGTTGGCTAATGAAACTTGGAATTATGGGAACGAACTGGATTACGGATTCTTTTATTGAAGGTGCTATTAATTCAGGTGAATGGAATCTTACTGCGGTATATTCACGAACAGAAGAAAAAGCACGCGCATTTGGAGAAAAATATGGAGAGTTGACTTATTTCACAGATATAGAAGAAATGGGCAAATCAGACGCACTTGATGCGGTCTACATTGCTTCTCCTAATGCGCTCCATTATCAACATGCGGTTAGCTTACTGAAAAATAAAAAACATGTTATCGTAGAAAAACCGATTTTTTCTACCGTAGCCGAATTAGAGCATGCGCATCAAATTGCTCGCGAAAACAATGTCTTTTTATTTGAAGCAGCACGCCACATTCAAGAGCCAAACTTCAAACGGCTACAAGAAAACATCAAAAAAGTAGGTACTATTCATGGGGCAACACTAGCGTACATGAAGTATTCTTCCAGATACGATCAAGTTTTAAACGGGGAAGAACCAAATATTTTCTCCTTGAAATTTTCTGGCGGGTCTATCGTTGATTTGGGCGTTTATCCACTTTACTCAGCGATTACACTATTTGGTGAACCTGTAAAAGCAACTTATTTTGCCACTAAATTACCAACTGGTGTAGACGGACTTGGACCAATAATTCTCGAATACCCAACATTCAATATTACTATCATTCAAGGGAAAAATTCACAGTCCTTCCTGCCAAGCGAAATTTATGGTCAAAAAGGAACGCTAATTGTTGATCCTCTAACTGGAATTGAAAAAATTACTTTTTACGATAATGCGACAAAAGAAGAAACTGAACTCGCTGGCCCAGTTGTAGCCAATGATATGCAATTTGAAGCAGCAGAGTTTGCTAGAATTATCGAACAAAGCGACCGAGATACATATGAATACTTAGCAGACCTAAGCTTAAAAGTATTGCGTGTCTCCAACGAACTTCGTCACCAAAATGATATTTGGTTTGACGCAGAAAAATAATTTTGAAGAGCTAGGAAAAAGCTATCATGCTGATTCCTAGTTTTTTTGTGCTTGACAATAAATGAAAGTCGAGTGTACTATTTAATTAATACACTAGTTTCGTTTAAAAAGGAGTTAACAATGAATCCGACTTTTCATGCAGATAAACCAATCTATAGTCAAATCTCTGACTGGATGAAAAAACAAATGATTACAGGCGAATGGAAGGGAGAGGATAAGTTGCCTTCTGTTCGGGAAATGGGCGTACAGCTTGCAGTAAATCCTAATACCGTTAGCCGTGCTTATCAAGAATTAGAACGAGCGGGTTATATTTATGCAAAACGAGGGATGGGATCATTCGTCACTTCCGACAAAGCACTTTTCGACCAATTAAAAATAGAGTTAGCAGATGCAATTACAGAACGCTTTTTAGAAGAAGCGAAGAGCATCGGTTTAGATGACCAAGCAGCAATAGAATTACTAATAAAAAGGAGCCGCAACCATGAATGAAAACCTGATTACAATTACGGGATTAACGAAAAAATATCGAAAAAGAAAACCATTAAATGACATTAACTTATCTCTTCAAAAAGGGAAAATCATTGGGCTACTTGGTCCTAATGGTGCGGGAAAAACAACTTTGTTAAATGCAATTTCAGGTCTACTTAAACCAACATCTGGAACAATAAACTTAGCAGAAAACAGCAAAATAGCCTATTTGCCGAGTGAAGATTTTTTACCTAATATGGTTATCTGCGACTATTTTCGAATTTATCACAGCTTTTTTCCGGATTTTGACCAAGAAAAAGCAAAACAAATGATCCGTTCGTTTGGAATCAACATAAAAGAAAATACCAAATATTTATCCAAAGGTAATGCTGCAAAAGTAATGTTGGCACTTATTCTATGCCGAGATGTAGACTTATATTTGCTGGATGAACCATTTTCAGAAATTGATTTGATTTCGCGAGATGACCTAATTAAAAGCATCGCGACGTTCCTTAAAGAAGATGCAACACTTGTTGTCACAACACACTTAATCCAAGATATGGAAATGATGTTTGATGAAATTATCTTCTTGAAACGAGGTAAGATAATAGAGCAAATAGACACAGAAACACTTCGGGAAGAATACAGGAAATCAGTGATGGATTACTATCGGGAGGTATTTGGGCATGCTTAAAGCACACTGGAAATTAGAATGGAACGCGCATCGTTACATATTTTTTGCTACTTTTGTTGGTTGGCTGATTTGTTTACTTATTGGTCTTTTTTCTAAATTAGGAAATGGCTTATTAGAACCGCTTGTGATGGATTCAGATATAGACGGAGTTGTATTCGCGTCCGGCGATGGTGTTTTCATAGCTTTAATAGGCTTTGTTGGTGCTAGTTGGATACTCATTTGGTTACTTTTATTTTTGGCAGCAGCTCGATCTGGAATTTACGATGAAAACCGTTATTTGTTTTTTCAAACAGAAACACCTATTTGGAAAATACTATTGAATAAATTAATCATCGTCTTAATAGAAACGGCTATTCTAACGGCGGGGGTTCTAGTAATTATAATTAACTTGGCGATAATAGGTGGCGCGGAGATGTCTTTTTCAGTAGGACTAAATATCATTTTTGACACTTTTTTAGCGATGGGACTTAATACTTTTTCTTTAGCCTGTATCATTTTTTTAGCAACCGCTTTGAGTATGGTGCCAGTCAATGGTTTCCGCGTTGGTTTTATTGGCGCATTAATCTACTTTGTAATAATTAATGCAATTCAAATATCTATCGGAACAGATTTTTTACCTAAAAGTAGCACAGAAATCCATTTTTATTATTCCCTTTTTTCAAGTGTTCATTTTAATTTTATCCAGATGGGTTTTAATCTTTTGATGGCTCTTGTTTACTTTTTTCTAGCGACAAAAATACTAAATAAAAGTGCAGACTTGCAGTAAGCGTGGTATGATACAGAGAAGAACTAATAAAGGAGTCGGGTTATGACAGAATCAAATATTCCAAGCTTTTGGGCGGAAAAATGGCAAGAACATGGTTACGAAACGCCAACAGAAATTCAAAGCGCAATGTACCAACCTATCAAAGACGGTGCAGATGTACTTGCAGTATCACCAACTGGAACGGGGAAAACAGTGGCTTATGCACTGCCAACCCTTGAAAAAATAGAGGCAATTCCAAAAACACAATGGCTTGTTTTAGCGCCATCACATGAATTAGTAATGCAAATCACGGAAGTAATCCGTTCGTGGTTACCAAGTGATGACTTGACGGTGATATCTCTAATCGGAGGAGCCAATGTCAAACGTCAAATCGAAAAATTAAAGAAAAAACCGCAAATTATTGTGGCTTCTCCAGGTCGCGCACTTGAACTAATCAAACAAAAGAAAATTAAAATGCATGAAATCAAAACGATTACTTTGGATGAATGTGACCAATTACTTCGCCAAGAAAATTTTAAAAGTACACTTGAGATTGTTGAAAGTGCTGTTCGTGATCGCCAATTGACACTTGTATCCGCGACAAAACTAGAAAATCCGGACATGTTTTTTGCACAAACAGAAAACACACCAGTAATGCTAGAGGTAACCGCAAAACCAGAAGAATTAACGAATGTGGAACACCTATACATGGATGTGGAATCACGTGATAAAGCTACTTTACTGCGCCGCATTTCGCATATTAAAGACATGCGCGGCTTAGTTTTCGTAAAAGACAAACCACGAATGGAAATTTTGCTAGAAAAACTGCATTACGATAAAGTAAAAGCAGCTGGAATTCACGGCGAAATTCGCAAAGAAAAACGCAAAAAATATCTGGACGACTTTAAAAAAGGCACGTTGACTTATTTAATCGTGACAGATGTAGCGGCTCGTGGGCTGGATATAGAAGATTTACCCTACGTGATTCACTACGACTTAGCAGCAAGTGAAAAAGAGTACACACACCGTTCTGGACGCACTGGGCGAATGGGTAAATCAGGTACGGTTATTACTTTCGCTAACCCACGTGAAATAAGAACATTAAAACAATATTTAACCATCCACAACTTAAAAGGGAAACAGGTTCGCTTTTATCAAGGGAAGCTTCTTGACGGTGCTGTTCCAGAAAACAAAATCGCTAAAAAAGCATCAAGACCGCCAAAACAAGTTCAAAAAAGTAAAAAAGACGACGGGAAGAAGCCGTTCCGCAAAGACAAACCTACTGGAGCTGCTGGAGGGCATAAAGAAAAGCCAACTAACTCGGCTAAACCGACACGTAATAAACCAAATAAATTCAACAAAAAACCAAACAATTTTAAAAAATCTTAAGATGCGTCGAATGTTTTTCTCTCTTGATAGATAGGAAAGCATTCGCGCTTTTTTTAGTTAATTTTTATCGTTGCGAGGATGCCATTTAAAAAGGTATAATGGAATCATAGAGTTTCAAAAAGGAGTAGAGTAGATGTCTAGTAGAAAAGAAGAAGTCCTCCAACTTCTAAACGAAAAAGAAGAAAAAGTATCTGCTGCAGATGTCGCAGAATTGCTTCAAATGGACAGAGCAAACGCTAGTCGTTATCTAAATGATCTTTTTAAAGAGAAAAGAATAGACAAACTTCCTGGGAAACCGGTATTTTATCAAGCTATAAAAACAACGGAAAGAGTTAACCAACATGTGGGAAATATGCAAGAGTCTGCTTTTGGAAGATTGATTGGTTCAGAAGATAGTTTAAAAGTAAGTATTCAACAAGCCAAAGCCGCGATTTTATACCCGCCAAACGGGCTTCACAGCTTAATTCTAGGACGGACAGGTACAGGGAAATCGCTCTTTGCTGAATGTATGTATCAATTTGCGAAAGAATCGGAAACCATTCCGGCTGACGCGCCATTCGTTTCGTTTAACTGTGCCGACTATGCACAAAATCCGCAACTTTTATTTGGCCACATTTTTGGGGTAATTAAAGGAGCATATACTGGAGCAGAAGAAACGCGCGAAGGTTTGCTGAAAAAAGCAGACGGAGGGATTTTATTCCTTGATGAAATCCACCGCTTGCCTCCAGAAGGTCAAGAAATGCTCTTTACTTTTATCGATAAAGGAGAATTTCGTCCACTAGGAGAAAGTGCGAATGTACATCATGCACAAGTCCAAATTATTGGGGCGACAACAGAATCACCAGATAATTTTTTATTAGAAACATTCACAAGACGTATACCGATGACAATTACCTTACCATCCCTTGCAGAACGAAATCTGGAAGAACGTTATCAATTAGTGGAGTTTTTCTTGAACCAAGAAGCTACAAGACTTCACCAATCCATACGTGTACACAGAAAAGCGTTGATTGCTTTTTTACTTTATCATGCAAGTGCTAACGTCGGTCAATTGCAAAGAGACTTAAAACTAGCCTGTGCCAAAGCATTTTTACATTATAAAACCAAAACGGCTAATTATATATTAATCGAACAAGATGACTTGCCTATCCACGTCCAAAAAGGTTTACTCCACTTAAAAGACGAACCAGAAAAATTAAATCGTTTGATTGACGTGAACAAAGCCATTTTTAAATTTGTTGATACGAGTGATGAATTTGTTGAAACAGAAGATGTTCATGATGTTTATCATGCCATCCAAGAAAAAGCAGACCAATTAATGAAAGAAGGGAAGGACCAAAGCGAGTTAGAAGAAGCGCTTTATGTGGATGTAGATCAATATTTCCACAACTACATGGTCCAGTTACCAACCCACCAAACTGCCAAAGAAATCATTGCACCTGCTGTTTGGGAATTAACAGAAAAAGTATATGCCATGGCAGAAGAAAAACTAAATCGTAAATATAACGAAAAAATGAAATTTGCTTTCTCTTTACATTTACAAAGTACCATCGAACGGGTACGCGAACAAAAGCATATCATTCATCCCGATTTAAATAATATTCGCAAAAAATACCCAAAAGAGTTCCAAGTAGCTATTGATTTATCTGCACTGATTGAACAAGAATTAAGTATTGAAATTCCTTTTGACGAAATTGGATTTTTAACGATGTTTCTGACAGAAGAAGTAGTAGATACGTCACTTTCTCAAGAAAATCAAGTCGAAGTTATTGTGATGATGCATGGCCGTTCAACTGCTACGAGTATGGTAGAGACGGTACAGGAATTACTGAGTATTGAAAGCGGGATTGCCCTTGATATGCCGCTCACTGTTGAAGTAAAAGCGATGTATGAAAAATTAAAACAAACGGTCATCAAATTAAACCCAGTCAAAGGCGTTCTAATCCTTTCTGATATGGGTTCACTCACTTCTTTCGGCAACATGCTGACCGAAGAACTAGGTATCCGTACAAAAACCGTTACGATGGTAAGTACACCAGTTGTACTGGAAGCGATGCGGAAAGCTTCACTAGGTCGTGGTTTAGAAGATATTTATCAGAGTTGTGAGCAACTATTTGAAAATAAATATAAAGCACATGTCTTACGCGCTAAACCCGTGAAAAATGCAGTTATCTTCACTTGTTTTACTGGAGAAGGAGTAGCCGAACAGTTGCGTAAAGTCGTAGCACCAATTATTGATGAAACAAAAATTGAAATTATTGTATTACAATTCTTGCATAAAGAAGCTTTCCGGGAACGAATCGATCAACTCATGGAAGAATATAACATTCTAGCCATCATGGGGTCAGTGGCCTTTGAATATCGCGATATCCCATTCTTTAGCGCACTGGAAGTTTTATCAGAAGGTGGCTTAGGGATTGTTTCTAGAATATTAAATGATGAAGTACCTTACGAAAAATTAATCGCTTCATTAGAAGGAAATCTACAAGCAGTAAGCTCTGCTGAACAACTGGTTTACTTTTTACGAAAAGTGATTTCAGAATTGCAATTGCAACTTAATGTTATACTAGAGTCTGGTGTAGACATTGGTATGATTCTGCACTTAGCTTTCCTTATCGAACGCGTAAAATTAGGCGCTGTCGACCGTGAATTCCCTGATTTAAATGAATTTGCCAAAAACCATATGGTGGAAATGCAAATTACACAACAAATGATGGAAAACGTAGAAATTGAGTATGATATCGTAATACCGCAATCAGAAATCGCATATTTAACACAGATGATGCTCTCAAACCAGGTGGAAGAAAATTAAGAAAAAGGAATCTGCCAAGTGTGTATTGTCTTACACACTTGGCTTTTTTACTTGTGTAAGCTAAAAACTTTGTAGGCAAGCAACAAATTAGAAGAAAAGTTGGCACATATCTTGCATATTATATATACGTGCAGCTTTTCAAACTAGGAGGTTAAATTAATGAATAACATCATGTTAGTTTGTTCGGCCGGTATGTCCACAAGTCTGCTCGTAAAAAAAATGACAGAAGCTATCGAAAAACAACAAGTGGATGCTACTGTTATAGCAGTTGCAGAAGCTGATTTCGACAAGTACAAAGGCAACGTAGATGTTGTTTTACTCGCACCGCAAGTTCGTTTTTTAGAGAAGAATTTGAAGCGAGTACTGGATCCATTAGGTATTCCAGTTGCGATCATTAATGGGATTGACTATGGAACAATGGACGGCGAAAAAGTGCTAAATGATGCACTAGCAATGATTGAGAAATAATCTCGAGTTCGAGACTGCTTGAAGAGGAATTAAACACAAGTTCGATAAATGAAAAAGGATGTGTAAACAATGGAATTAGAACAAACAATTATGCAATTAATCGTACACGGGGGAAACGCTAAAAGTGACGCAATGCTAGCAATCGAAGCGGCAAAAAAAGGGGATTTTGACGTTGCAGATGAGCAAATCAAAAATGCAGAAGCGGCACTACTTGAGGCGCATCATTCACAAACTTCATTAATTCAAGGTGAAGCACGTGGCGAAAAAGCAGAAGTATCATTACTACTTGTTCACGCGCAAGATCACTTAATGAACGCTATTACTTTTAAAGACTTAGCGAAGGAAATTGTTGATTTATACCGCTCTAAATAAGCTTTTGAAGGGATGATTTAAATGAGAAAATTAGGAATATCCGTATTTCCACAACATGTAGCGCTTGAAGAATCATTGGAATACATTGAAACAGCTGCAAAATATGGTTTTAGCCGTATTTTTACTTGTTTGATTTCTGCTAATGACGAAGCTGAATTTGCTAAATTAGAAACCATTTGCAAACGAGCAAAAGAATTAGGATTTGACGTTATTGCTGACGTTGATCCCACTGTATTTGAATCGTTAAATATCACTTATAAAGAATTAGATCGTTTTAAAGAGCTTGGTCTAGCTGGATTACGCCTAGATTTAGGTTTCTCTGGTTCCGAAGAGGCAGCAATGTCCTTTGATGATACGGACTTGAAAATCGAGCTAAACATCAGTAATGGTACTCGTTACGTAGAAAGTATCCTATCTTACCAAGCAAACGTAGGAAATATCATTGGTTGTCACAACTTCTATCCAAGAAAATACACTGGTCTTTCCAGAGAACATTTCTTGCGTACGAGTAAACAATTCAAAGACTTAAACTTACGCACAGCAGCATTCGTTTCTTCTAACAGCGGCGAATTTGGCCCTTGGTTTGTTGTAGACGGTGGACTTCCAACAATGGAAGAACATCGCGGAGTGGAAATTACTGTTCAAGCAAAAGATCTTTGGAACACTGGCCTGATTGATGATGTCATTGTCGGGAATATGTTCGCTTCTGAAGACGAATTACGCGCTTTAAGTGAATTAAATCGTAATGAATTACAATTAGCAGTAGAGTTTTTAGATGGTGCAACTGACGTGGAAAAAGAAATCGTTTTAACACAAAAACATTTCAATCGTGGCGATGCTTCCGAGTACGTGTTACGTTCAACAATGACGCGTGTTAATTTCAAACAACACGATTTCCCTGCGCATGACACAAACACCATTGCAAAAGGCGATGTAACAATTGACAACAATGGCTATGAACGCTACAAAGGCGAAATGCAAGTAGCCCTTCAAGAAATGGAAAACTCCGGCAATACCAATATCGTTGCTCGAATTGTTCCAGAAGAGCGCTATTTATTAGATACTATTCTACCGTGGCAACATTTTAGATTGGTTGAGAAGAAGAAATAAAAAATTAATAAAAACCTGTAATCCCAAATAAAGTGGATTGCAGGTTTTTTATTATCTGTAAAATAAGAGATTAATGCTATTTCCGACCTTGACCAATCAACCCATACAAAAACAACTGAATAATTTCCGCCTGTTTTTCCTCAAGCTCCTCCTCGGGAACTGTGAGCCCCAAACTATTAATCGCATCAATAAAAAGTTGAATTACTTCATCCGAAATGGCATTATCTATGACTTGAGCTTCTTTTCCAGCAGCAACATATTTCATATAAATATCTTTTTTTAGCGAATTAATATTATTTACTAAAAGTATTAAGAATTGCTGATCTTTGCTTGCTTCTTTAGATATAAATTTACTTAAAGAAAGATTTATTTCTGTGTTACAAAGCTGGATAGCCCGCTCTAATTTTTGTGTAAATGTTCCTTCTGATGCTAAAATTTCTTCCGCTAAAGCAATGGTATCTTGCATGATAACTCTAGCACATTCACCAATGAGCGCTTCCTTACTTCCAAAATAATTATAAATAGAAACTTGTGAAACATCTGCAAGTGCAGCAATGTCTTTAATACTTACAGCAGTAAAGCCTTGCTTTCCAAATAAAATTAGTGCTGCCTCAATAATCGCAGTTTTCTTACTAAGCGTTCTTTTTTCATAATTATTCACAATCTAATCACTTCCTAAAAACTAATTTTTTTCTTTAGCATAATATAACACAAAAATGCTTATTTTGAAATATAAACCAATTAATTTCAAAAGTTCTTGACTTGGGTAGTGTGCATATAATACAATGGTTTTGAAATATATAAACTTAAATTTCAAAACTAAAGAACCAGCGAAAGGAACTTACATGCGATGAAAATGACAAAAAGAAAGAAAATAGTTTTAATCATTTTGGGAGGTATACTAGGAATGAGTTTTATTTTATATAAACCATTAATTAACTATTTAAGCGAACAAGCGGCAAATCCGCGTGGAATCATAGGAGAAATCACTACGAAAATATGGTCATCTTATTTTGAAGATTTGAGTAAGTGGACAATTAGTAATACAGAAATGGGTGATGCTACTAATATATTAGATATTGGTTACGGTGGGGGTTCCAATGTTAAAAACCTTGTAGAACTAAATAAAAATGTAACTATTTACGGGGTTGATATTTCCAAAGAATCTTATAAAACTGCCACCAACTTGAACAAAAAAGCAATAAATAACGGAAAAGTAAAACTATCAATACAAGACGTCGCATTGATGAATTACCCGGCGGATTTTTTCGATATAGTTTATGCTATACAAACTCATATGTATTGGGATAATCCTAGGAAAGGGTTTGAAGAAATCTATCGGGTAATGTCAAATGAAGCGGTTTTTATACTATCATCTGAAAAAGATAAAATTGAATATCATATGGACGAATATAAAACAACTGCCTCGTTAACAGCTCTCTTAAAAGAAATAGGATTTAGGGAAGTAGTGGAGAAGGAGAAAGGAAATTGGGTTTTGTATACGGTCAGAAAATAATAGTTCGATGATCAGTTTCGAAGTAAAGACTGTAAAAAGCCGAAAGCACTTGAGGAATCAATGCTTTCGGCTTTTTGGGACGCCCATACGCGGAATCGAACCACGAACTAGCCCTTAGGAGGGGCTTGTTATATCCGTTTAACTATATGGGCTTATTTACTTTTGAAAGGCAAACAACAGAAATAAGTTTACCAGAAATAAGGGTTTTCAGCAAGACAAAAAAGCATTTAGCTACAGGGTAAATATTGTAGCTAAATGCTTACTACCATTAGTTTTTAGCTAATTTATCTGCAAAAACGAGGGATCTACCTGTGCCAATTGCAACGGATTCCAAAGGACTTGGAGCCATATGTACAGGGACATCAATTTCTTCTACCAACCAGTCACGGAAACCTTGAAGAAGGGAACCGCCACCACTTAAAATAATACCTCGATCGACAATATCGCCACTTAATTCTGGTGGGCAAAGTTCAAGTGTATTTCGAATAGCTTCTAATATACGTTGTAATGTTTCAGCTAAAGCGCTTTGGATTTCCGTAGAGCTTACTTGGATTGTTTTTGGTAAGCCAGTAAGCAAATCGCGACCACGGATATCCGCAGTTTGTGTTACGTGTTCGATCGGCGCATAACCAAGCTCCATTTTAATTCGTTCTGCTGTTGTTTGACCGATTAAAAGGTTGTAATTTTTGCGGATGTATTGAATAATTTCTTCATCCATATGATCGCCACCTGTGCGAATCGAAGTGCTTGAAACCACACCACCGTATGAAATAATCGCAATCTCACTCGTGCCGCCACCAATATCCACAATCACATTAGCGACAGGCTCAGCGACAGGTAAATCAGCACCAATTGCAGCTGCAACAGGTTCTTCAATTAAAACGACTGAACGAGCACCAGTTGATCTTACCGCGTCTGAAATAGCGCGGCGCTCGACTGATGTTGCGCCAGTTGGTGTACAAACGACCACATTGGGCTTTCTCACACCACTAACTGAAATCCGGCGCATAATCTCACGCAAAAGTCCGCTCGTTAAATCAAAATCAGCAATAACACCGTCCTTCATTGGTCTTACAGCAGAAATCGAAGTCGGCGTTTTACCAATCATCTCTTTTGCTTCCTGGCCAATCGCAAGTACCGTTCCATCATTCGTATTTAGCGCGACCACAGAAGGTTCATTCAGTATAATGCCTTTTTCTTTACTGTAAACTAAAATATTCGCAGTACCTAAATCAATTCCAATAGTTGTTGTTCCAAACATTCTCACACCTAACTTTCTATTAAAAATAGCGAGTAAATTCTAGGTGTACAACTAACAGTATAGACTTTTTTCACCTTATAAGCATTATTTAAACATGGATGACATGAAAAGGTAATTTAAAATGGCGATATGACAGGTGTTTTCGGCATTTCGTAAAAATTTCGTAAAAAAAGTAATCAAATAAAAACGACTATCCAGAGTAGATAGCCGTTTTTTATTAGGAAACTTGCCGCTGTTTTTCAAATTCTGAATACATATAGTAATAAATGAGCCCGCTAATGAGCGCTAAAATACCAATAATAGTAAATGTGCCAGTATAGCCAATTAAAGTCGAAAGTGTAATCGCAAGTGGAGCAATGACTTTACCCAGCGTGTAACGAAGTCCAGCAGCAGAAAAGTACA
Source organism: Listeria monocytogenes (assembly GCF_900187225.1). Taxonomy (GTDB): domain Bacteria; phylum Bacillota; class Bacilli; order Lactobacillales; family Listeriaceae; genus Listeria; species Listeria monocytogenes. The sequence continues at coordinate 1,732,349 of NZ_LT906436.1, read as the reverse complement.
TAGCGCGCTTATCTTCTGGAGCTAACTGGGAAACAAAAGTTTGTTGTAACCCAACAGTCATCAGTTCCGCGAAGCTAAAGAGAATAATGGCACAAATCGCTCCCCACGGTCCTGTCGAAATACCAAATAAGAAAATCGCAATCGCATAGAGAAAAGAAGAATTCATAAAGACAAATTTTTCTCTAAAATGGCTCATCCAACGAGTGACAACGACCGTAAGCGCTGCAACAAAGAAGCCATTAATAGAAACAATAACCCCGAACAATTGCTCACCTGTAAAATGAAATGCGAACAAGTTAGAGGCACCGATAACTTCTTTAATATAGAGCGGGAAAAGTAAATCCAGTTGCATAAACGACTGAGAAACAATAATCCCGGCAACAATATAAAGAAAGAAAATCTTGTCTTTAAAAATAATCTTATAGTTTTTTAGCTGTTCCATTAAAACAGCACCAATACTTTTTCGAACCGCTTCTTTTTGTAAATCAGGATTAACTAAAAGAGGGGCTGTTTCGTGACCAAATTTTTGCAGTAAAAATAGTAATAATAAATCCGCGCAAACAATTGCAAGTAGTGTTTCTGTCGTGAAATTATAAAATAAAACCGAGCCAAGAATTGGACCAATAACGACCGCAATATTAATCATCATATAGAACACCGAATAAATATGCGTCCGATGCTCAGGAGGAACCACATCGGCAATCATTGCTTGACTTGCTGGCTGATAAAAAGCCATAAAAACACTCGCAATCGCGAAACCAGCAAAACTTAAGTAAGGAGAATCCACAACATGAAGTGCACCTATTGCAAAAACAAGAAAGCCAAAGCCTTCTCCGATGACAGAAATACTCATCATCCGTTTACGACCAAAGTTATCTGCAAAATAGCCGCCAAGCAAAGCTGTGAAGACTGCCAACACTTGCGAGATAATTAGCAGAAGGCTCGTCAGTTCGCGCCCAATACTTTCCGAAAAGTAAATCGTTAGAAAGGGGAAGACCATCCAAAAAGAAATATCGAGTAGCGCTTCCCCAAAAAGCCTTACTTTTAAATTGATGTCCCATGTACTAAATTTCATCCAATGCACCTCACTCTCTTTTATAAAAAATAAACAAACGAAAACCCTTGAAAGCCAAAAGCTACAAGGGTTTTACGCAAAAGGCATAAGTTTTAAAAAAGGATTAGAACGCCCAGTCGCCTTTACGGAAAACAGGAACAACTTCACCAGATTCGGTTACACCATCAATGTCCATTTCAGAAGAACCAATCATGAAGTCCACGTGTGTTAAACTATTGTTTACACCAGCTGCTTCTAGTTCTTCACGAGACATTTCTTCGCCACCTTTAACATTAAATGCATACGCACTACCGATTGCTAAGTGGTTAGAGGCATTTTCGTCAAATAGTGTATTGTAGAATAAAATGCCGGATTGGGAAATAGGGGAAGGATCTGGAACTAGCGCCACTTCGCCTAAATAGTGAGAGCCTTCATCTGTCGCGATTAAATCTTTCAAAATTTCTTCGCCGGATGCTGCTTCTACACCTACAATACGACCTTTTTCGAAAGTGATTTTGAAGTTATCGATAATATTTCCTGCATAACTAAGTGGTTTTGTACTAGAAACATAACCTTCCACTTTTAGTTTATCCGCACAACAGAAAACTTCTTCTGTTGGCATATTGGCCATAAATTCATGTCCTTTTTTATTCTTACTACCAGCGCCAACCCAAAGATGGTTTTTTGGAAGACCAATTGTAAGGTCTGTTCCAGGAGCCGTATAATGTAAAGAAGTAAATTGTTTTTCATTTAAACTTTCTGCTTTTGCAGCAAGTGTTTGATCGTGATTTTTCCAAGTTTCTACCGGGTTTTCGGTGTTAATACGAGTTGTTTCAAAAATAGCTTCCCAAAGTGTTTCCATTTGTTCTGCTGGAGTTAAATCTGGGAATACTTTTGCTGCCCATCCTTGTGAAGCTGCTGCAACAACTGTCCAGCTTACAACATTTGCTTGCATTAACTCGCGAAACTCGCTCATTGCACCACCCATTGTTTTCTGGAATGTCGCAATTTTGTTGCTATCCACGCCGTTAAGTAAATCCGGATCTTCGGAAGTGATGGAGATAAAACAAGCGCCTTCTTTGGCAAGTTCTGTTTTTTCTGCAACACGGTGAACCGGAGCACTTTCAAAAACGCGTAGTGGAGCATTTTTGTAACGTAATGCGCCTAATTCTTCATCGCGCCAATCCATAATGACATCCTCTGCTCCAACTTCAAAAGCGTATTTGGAAATAAGACGAACAAGTGGAGCCGCGTCAACTGGAGCCATAATTACCACTTTCTGTTCAGGTTGGACGTTTACCCCAACTTTTACAATCAATTCTGCATACTTTTCTAACTTTTCACTAAATACTGTCATAATTAATCACTCCAATCTTTTTATTCAATACGAGAATTGTATCTCAATTAATAAGGTAAAGCAACCACTACGCTACTGTTTTCGCTATTTTTGAATAAATAAAAAAGCAAGTCCGAAAAAGAGGACTTGCTTTGCGATTATCCTTTTAATGCCTCAACGAAAGTTTTCGCGTAGCTTTCGGCGCGAACAACATCTTCTTCATCAGGATCAAGGTCTACTTTAAGCCCAGCAACAGGAACAGTCGCACCTTGCTCTTTTAGACGAGTTTCAACTAAATCAACTGTTAAGCAGTATTCATCATAAAATGTATCGCCAGAGCCGAAAGAAGCGCAAACTTTGCCGCTAAAATCAACGTCCGCCATATCTTCATAAAAATCAACGAACTCATCAGGAAGCTGACCATCATCGTATGTATAGCCACCGATTAGAGCACCATCATATTCTAGTAAATCTTCAGGGTCAACTGAAATACATTCTTCAATTTCTACTTCGATATCGTATTTTTCTAATTCTTCACCTAAAATGTCGGCAATTTCTTGTGTATTACCAGTCATGCTGGCATAAACGATCATCACTTTTGTCATTTTGCATCACCATTTTCTGAATTTTTTATTGTTTAAAATGGCACAAACCAGTCCACCATTTTTTAACTGATACATTCTATTATAAATGTCTTCAGAAAAACTGCAACCTTTTTTCCAGATTACTTTATTTCTAAGGGGTTTCGAGCTATAATAGTAAATAGTGGAAATTTTAGGAGGGAATGAAAAGATGATCACACTCAAATCAAGACGCGAAATCGATGAGATGAAAGCAGCAGGAAAAATCCTTGCCGATACGCATAAAGAACTTAAAAAAATTATTAAACCTGGTATTACAAGCTGGGATTTAGAAGTATTTACAGAAGAATTTTTACGTAAAAATGGCGCAACTCCAGAGCAAAAAGGCTTTGAAGGTTATGAATATGCTATTTGTGCAAGTATTAATGACGAAATTTGTCACGGCTTCCCGCGCAAACAAAAGCTTAACCAAGGCGATATTATTACAGTAGATATGGTCGTGAATTATCACGGCGCACTTGCTGATTCTGCTTGGACTTATGCAGTAGGGGAAGTGCCTGATGATGTGAAACATTTAATGGATGTAACGCATAAAGCACTTTATTTAGGTATTGAACAAGCACAAGTAGGCGCTCGAGTTGGCGATATTGGTCATGCTATTCAAACATACGTAGAATCTGAAAATCTTGCTGTTGTACGTGAGTTTATTGGTCACGGTGTTGGACCAACTTTACATGAAAAACCAGATATCCCACATTACGGTACAGCTGGCAAAGGACCTCGCTTAAAAGAAGGCATGGTTATTACAGTGGAACCAATGGTCAATATGGGTGCTTGGAAAGCCAAAATGGACGATAATGGCTGGACTGCTAGAACCGTTGATGGCTCTTTGTCTGCGCAATATGAACATACTTTTGCAATCACAAAAGATGGTCCAGAAATTTTAACGTATCAAGGCGAAAACGATTAATTAAATTAGCCAGATGCATGTAGAACAGAATGCAAGTAAAAGCACAAGTTTCACACAAATGCTTTTAGTTTGCCGTTTTTTTCTAGGCATCTGGCTTTATTTTTAGAGGCGGTGACATACAATGGGAGAAAAAATGGCTATCTGGCGAACAAAAAAGCCAGCAACAAAACAAAAAATCGTGTCGGACCTACAAGAATCGGGTATTAAAAAGGGAGATACGATTATTTTTCATGCCTCCATGTCAAAAGCACACTGGATTTGCGGTGGTCCAGTTACCGTTATTTTGGCATTGCAAGAACTGGTTGGTGAATTAGGCAATATAGTAATGCCGGCTCAAACAGGTCAATTAAGTGATCCTGCAAAGTGGGAAAATCCGCCAGTTCCTGAAAGTTGGTGGAAAATAATTCGCAGAGAAACACCGCCATTTGATCCGCTTGTAACACCAACTCGTGGAATGGGTGTCATTGCGGAAACTTTTCGTACCATGCCAGATGTTGAGCGGAGTTTTCATCCATACCATTCGTTTTGTGCCTGGGGAAAAGACAAAGAATACATTCTTGCCAAACAGCCACTTGCGAAAAGTATGGGAGACGAATCGCCACTAGGAAAAATATATCAACTTGGTGCGAAAATTATCTTATTTGGGGTAGATAATAATAACAATACTTCACTTCATTTAGCAGAAGAACGCTCCAACATGTTTCCGCTTATCGAAAACCAAGCTGCCTTCCTTAAAAATGGCGAAATCATTTGGGAGAAGTATCAGGAAATTGATTATAATAGTGAAGTGTTTATCGCGTTAGGTCGTGCTTATGAGAAAGAACATGATTTTCACCCAACGACGATTATCGGAGCGCCAACTAAAATCTATGATATGCGAGATTTAGTGGATTTTGGGACCAAGTATTTCCAAACAAAAAACCACTAAAAAGTGGCTGGAATTTGTTTTATTTTCGAACCCGGCGTAATTCTTCTGCAAATAATTGCATTTCACGCGGGCTAAAAGTGGATTTGCGTTTAATTAGCTGATAAATATCGATAAGTGCGTTATAATCAACAGAGTCAAGCTCGAGATTTTCAAAAACACCAACATTCACCATTTTTAGTTTAGTAGTAATTTCAGTTAACATAAAATTCAAGTTTTCCTGCGAAGGGGTTTCAAGATTCATCTTTTTGCTCCTTTCAAACTAATAGACAAAATTTTACCATAATAGAAGAAAAACTTCCAGACGAATGACTAGAACAGGGGGCCTTATCAGTGTGGAAAAAAGTAGTAAAATATGTTAAACAAAACGGGATTGTTCAAGTCGGCCAAGCAGTAAGTGCTAGAGTAGGGCGAAATGATGTTTCTGGAAATGCAGCACAGTTAGCTTATTATATGCTGTTTTCCATTTTTCCAATGCTCTTAATTGCAGCAACATTACTTGCTTATCTTCATATTGATAAAGATTCTGTTTTTAATATGATTAAAGAATTCGCGCCAGACCAGATTATGGACTTTTTAGAAGAAAATTTAAATAACTTATTAACGCAGAAAAATGGCGGATTGCTTTCTATCGGGATTATCGCGACTTTATGGTCGGCATCTAATGGCATGAACGCGGTCATGAAATCGCTCAATAAAGCGTATGGCGTAACCAATAAGCGAAATTACGTCGTACAACGATTATTATCAATGTTTTTCACACTCGCAATGCTTGCAACAGTTGGGGCGACCTTGTTGTTACTTGTATTTGGTCAACAAATTGGGATGTTTTTAATTAATCATTTGAATTTCTCGGAGGACTTTCTTAGCTTTTGGAATAATCTTCGTTGGACGGTTACACTCATTGTTATCTTTGTTGTCTTTACCTTTTTATATTGGGTCGCACCAAACCGTCGCAGTACGTTGATTAGTGTTCTACCTGGAGCTTTATTTTCAACAATCGGTTGGACAGTTGCTTCGCTAGGTTTTGCGTATTACGTAAATAATTTCGGCAACTATTCGGCAACGTATGGCAGTATCGGTGTAATTATTATTTTAATGTTATGGTTTTATTTGACCGGTATTATTTTGATGATTGGCGGGGAGCTTAACGCTACACTGGCGATTCGGAAAAAGAAAAAAGAATTAGGCGAAATCAATTGAAAAAACGCTAAAACAGTAAAAATCCTGTTTTAGCGTTTTAATTTTTCATGAATGAGTTGCATGACATAATCTGCGTCATTTGGTTTATTAATATCAATTTCGTCAATATTAATAACAAGGGTTTCGCTTTTATCATAGGATGCGAACCAACTGTCATAACGACTATGCAAGTGCTTGTAATATTCAAGTAGACCTGGATTATCGTCAATTTGTTCATAAGGACGACCACGAAGAGCAATTCGGCTCAATACAGTGTCTAAACTTCCACGCAAATAAATCAACAAATCCGGTGCTTTTTTAGGCATATATGCAAGTTCTTCCATCATATTGTCGAGTAAATCAAGGTATGTATCCATCTCAGGCTCGGAAATGTTACCTTCTTCAAAATTAATTTGTGTAAAAAGTGCATCCTCATAAATGCTTCGATCAAGCACATTATTTTGATCCGTTAATGCAGCTTTAATACTACGAAAGCGGGTATTTAAAAAATATATTTGTAAGGCAAAAGCCCATCTTTTTGGGTCGTCATAAAACATTTCAAGGATGCGATTATCCTTAATGCTTTCATAAAATGCCTTTGTTCCAAGTTTATTTGCAATTAGCTCTGTATAACTACTTTTCCCAGCGCCAATCATTCCTGCTAAAACAATCACTTTATTTTCTACTCCTTCCATAACATGAGTAGCCTCCTTTTTTGGTCGACTATCTGTTCATTATACTACTAATTTGCTTAATAAGGAGATTTTTTGTACGATAAAAGAGAAGAAATGAGGGATAACAATGACAAAACCATTAAAGCTAGTCTATACCGAAAATGGGTTTGATACAGGAAATTTTTTGATCGATGACAAAATGACCGATTATTCACCAGCGGATTTGATGTTGATGTCTATTGCCAGTTGTAGCGCCATTGTTTTTCGTAACATTTTAAAGAAAAAAAGAGTGGAATTCACCGATTTATGGGTAGATGCCACAATGGAACGCATCCCGGAAGAAGAAAATCGTATAAGCGCGATACATCTTCATTTTAAAATAACAGGACCTATCTTGGACCCTAAAGCACTTGAAAAAGCACTAAAACTAACGCCAAAATACTGTTCGATGGTTCGTTCTGTCGAAAAAAGCATCCTTGTCGATGAAAGTCTTGAAATCATGCCATAAACTACTGACAAGCGGCTGTTTTTTTGTTAGTATTAATGAAGACTTGGAATGATGGAGGAAAATAATGAATCAAAATCCAGTAGAAGAAGGACAAAAATTCCCGCTAACTATTCGGCGCATGGGAATCAACGGGGAAGGAATTGGCTACTTTAAGAAAGCAGTTGTATTTGTACCTGGCGCAATTACCGGTGAAGAGGTAGTTGTTGAAGCGGTCAAAGTTCGCGATCGTTTCACCGAGGCAAAATTAAATAAAATCCGTAAAAAATCTCCAAACCGAGTTACCGCACCTTGCCCAGTGTACGAGGCGTGTGGTGGTTGCCAGTTGCAACATGTGGCCTATAGCGCCCAACTTGAACTAAAAAGAGATATTGTTATTCAATCAATCGAAAAACATACAAAAATCGATCCAACAAAATTAAAAATCCGCCCAACAATCGGAATGGAAGACCCGTGGCGTTACCGTAATAAAAGTCAATTTCAAACAAGAATGGTAGGCAGTGGTCAAGTTGAAACAGGACTTTTCGGAGCCAATTCTCACCAACTTGTTCCGATTGAAGACTGTATCGTTCAACAACCCGTTACCATTAAAGTAACGAATTTTGTTCGCGACTTACTAGAAAAATACGGCGTGCCAATTTATGATGAAAAAGCTGGCAGTGGCATCGTGCGGACAATCGTCGTTCGTACTGGAGTAAAAACCGGCGAAACACAACTCGTTTTCATTACGAATAGTAAAAAGTTACCTAAAAAACGCGAAATGCTTGCAGAAATCGAAGCAGCTCTTCCAGAAGTCACTTCGATTATGCAAAACGTGAATCAAGCAAAATCCTCACTTATTTTCGGTGACGAAACGTTCCTTTTAGCAGGAAAAGAAAGCATTGAAGAAAAATTAATGGAACTCGAATTCGATTTATCCGCGCGTGCCTTTTTCCAATTAAACCCGTTCCAAACAGAGCGGCTCTACCAAGAAGTCGAAAAAGCACTCGTACTAACAGGCAGTGAAACATTAGTCGACGCTTATTGCGGTGTTGGAACAATCGGCCAAGCCTTTGCAGGAAAAGTAAAAGAAGTCCGCGGCATGGATATTATTCCAGAATCCATTGAAGACGCCAAACGAAACGCGGAGAAAAATGGCATCGAAAATGTTTATTATGAGGTAGGAAAAGCAGAAGACGTATTACCTAAATGGGTGAAAGAAGGTTTCCGCCCAGATGCAGTAATCGTTGACCCACCAAGAAGCGGCTGTGACCAAGGCCTAATAAAATCATTACTAGATGTGGAAGCAAAACAACTTGTTTACGTATCATGTAATCCATCCACATTAGCTCGTGACTTGGCTTTACTCGCGAAAAAATACCGCATTCGCTATATGCAACCAGTCGATATGTTCCCGCAAACAGCTCATGTAGAGACCGTAGTACTTTTGCAGTTAAAAGATAAATAAAGGACTGGTGGTACATGATTTCAGGATTAAGCCATATCACTTTAATTGTGAAAGATTTGAATAAAACAACCACATTCTTAAGAGAAATTTTTAATGCAGAAGAAATCTATTCTAGTGGCGATCAGACTTTTTCGCTTTCCAAAGAAAAATTTTTTCTAATTGCTGGCCTATGGATTTGCATTATGGAAGGAGACTCTTTACAAGAGCGAACTTACAATCATATTGCGTTCCAAATTCAATCTGAGGAAGTGGATGAATATATTGAGCGGATTAAATCTCTCGGTGTGGAAATAAAACCAGGACGTCCCAGAGTCCAAGGTGAGGGAAGCTCCATTTATTTTTATGACTTTGATAATCATCTCTTTGAACTACACACTGGTACATTAGAAGAGCGCTTAAAAAGGTATCACGAATAGAAATAACACCTAATAGGAGGAAACAAACATGAAAAAACTATTTGATGAAACGAATGAATTTGAAGCAAAGTACTACCGAACTATTTGGTACGGCTACATCGACAATGAATTCGCGCCAGAATTAAGTGATGAAATAAAACAATTAATTCAACGCGATCTTGCGGAAAAAACAGCGAATCCAATTGAAGCCGCGCACTGGGTTTTCTATAGTGAAACTCAAGCTGGCGACGCAATCGGTGATAAAGTCCGATCTTCCATAATGGTTCGCCACCGTGATAACAAGTTTGACGTCCATTACAACATGAGCGATTTTCAATTTGTTACCGTGTTTGACGTAGCAACCAACTTTAAAAATCAACTTGAACAAGATTTGAATAAATAAAAAAATCCCACCTAACAGTAGGTGGGATTTTCTTTCATCCAAATTCTTTCCAGTGCCAATTACCAATATGTAAACCTTGATCCATTTCACTAGATGTAAAACTATCAGCTCTTGCTTCTGTTTTTGCTCGTGTTAATGAAGTCGCGCTTCCAAAACTATTTGCGGTTTCATAATGGTATTCTTGGTTGTTCAAGCGAATAATAATGGCACGACCAGAAGGATGTTTTCCAATAAGTTTCAAGATTTCTTCGCTCCTTTTTTCAGTCGGTTAAATCATTTTTGTGAAAGCACCGGCATTTTGATCCAAGGCAGTAGAGGCAGATTCAATTTGGCTAAAGTCTTCTAAAGATAAAATAAGCACTTCTTGGCTTTCCTCGACTTTTGCTTCAACACGTTCTGTACCACTTGAGATAGTATTAATTTCTTGCGTGATACCGTTGACACTTTTTTCCACTTCTTTAATAGCTTCTTCTACACGACTCGAAAGTTTACGAACTTCTTCAGCTACAACACTAAATCCACGTCCAGCATCACCAGCACGTGCTGCTTCAATTGCTGCATTTAAGGCAAGTAAATTAGTCTGAGAAGCAATACCGTTAATTGTATTAATAATGCCGTGAATATTTTGCGCTTCTGTTTGCAAGTCGTGAAGTGTATCGGTATTTTCATTTGATTCTTTCGTGATTGATTTCACGAGTTCAAGGAGAGCTTCACTGCGCGTTTTTCCAACACTGGAATGTTCTTTTAAATTGGTTGCCATGCTTTTTAAACCAGATGCGAAATCATGGACCGTCTCTTCTCTTCTCGTAATATCTGTAGCGATTTTGGCAACACCAACGACCGTATCTTCACGTATAATCGGGATATATGTTGCTTCAAACCAAACACGTTCACCGCGTGCATTTTTTCGTTCAATTTTGTTTTGAAATTTTTGCCCAGCAAGCAAATTAGTCCACATTGCTTTATAGCTCGCACTTTGGACAAAATCAGGAAAGCATAAGTCCGGGTGGGATAATTTCAACATTTCTTCTTCTGAGTATCCCATTGCCTCGGCAAAAAGCGCATTAGCATAAGTTACTTTTTTATTAGTATCAAAACGAATTATTGCTACGTTTTGAAGTAAACCGTCGAGAAGGAGAGTTGCGTCTTCTGTTTCCGCATTAACATTCATTAAAAAAACCTCCATTTTTTAGAAAAATAATATAAAAATAACCAACATCAACATAATAACACACTTATATTCGTAATGGAAAGTTTATTTTTTAATAAAATGGGTATATAGAAAAATTAAGGTTAGCAGTGATACTTGCAATCACATCAGAACAATCTTATAATTTAGAAAAATGCGGGAGGGATAAGGATGCGGATTACGGGGGAACGGATTTACTTAAGACCTTTTCAAATAACAGATGCCAATCAAAAACTAGCTTTTCATTTAGCGAATAAAGCTTTTTTTGAAGGTTATTCTATGGAGCGGGATGATCGTTTTTATACGATAGAAGAACAGCAATCGCTTATTTCACGTTTGGAAGATTTTGCTGCGAGTGATGTGGAGTACTATTACGGGATTTTCCTCAATGATACGGATGAACTTATTGGTACGATTAATTTATTTAGTATTTTACGTGAATCTTTACAATCTGCGTTTATTGGTTATTTTCTGGATAAGAAACATAATGGAAATGGTTATGCAACCGAGGCAGTGCAGTTAATAGTAGATTTTGGTTTTGATATACTCGGACTTCATCGTATCGAAGCAGGTGTGATGCCGAAAAATGAACGTTCTAAACAAGTCCTTTTAAAAGCGGGCTTCCATTTAGAAGGGCTCGCAGTACAAAATGTTCGCATTAATGGAACATGGGAAGACCATCAAGTACTTGCTATTATTAATCCGGGAGACTAAAAAAGCCAAGTGTCGCAGTCCGCGCACTTGGCTTTTTCTATTTTTAACGTCCGTCCCCATATTCCCAGTTACGGATGGCATCATCTTCATCAAATGAAATAAGTACATCAGCAACACCGCGTAATTTTCCGATACTTTCTTCCAAACGGTCTTTTATATCATCGACCTCAGCAAGGGTGAGCATGGGATCTAATTCCACTTCAACATCAACATGGAAAACATCGCCTTCTTTAAGAACGGTTAGAACTTGAATATCTCGAACATCAGGATCACTCATTACTAGCTGACCGACAGTTAAATGCATGCTTTGATCTGATTCGCCAATAACTCCAGCCGCATTGTCCAAAAAGACTTTACCAACGACGATAAACATCATCACACCAATTAACATGGATGCAATACCTTCTGCTTGATGGAAAGGGGTAAAGTGAGAAATAATAACCGCAATCATCGCAAGAAGTCCACCACCAGTTGCAACGGAATCCTCCAAAAATACGAGCTTGGTTGCAGCTTTTGCTTTACCTAGATTTAAGATACTGTCTTTAAATAACCGAAGTCCTTTTGATTCTAAACCAACATCGTGCGCAATCTCATGCATCGCTTTTACCAAAACAGAAAACTCCAGCAAGGTACAAAGTAAAAGTACTGTAAGATTAATAAGAAAGCCAGTGGAGCTTGTTGGATGGATAATATGCGCGAAACCTTCACGAATCGTTTCAAAAGCCATTATCCCAACAACAATGACGGCACCAAGTAGCACTAAGTTAACCATTCGCCCAAAACCATGTGGAAAGCGTTTTGTCGGCCGTTTTTTACTTAAAGCAGAGCCGATGAAAACAAAAAATTGATTTGCTGCATCTCCAAGACTATGTAATGTTTCCGCAAACATAGCAATATTTCCTGTAAAAAAATAAGTAACACCTTTGATAATAGAAACAACGGTGTTCACAAGAGCAGCTGTTAAGGCTGATTTGTTACCTTCTTTTAATAACCCTAATAATTCTTTCATCCTAGTCTCCTCCACGAATATCATTAAGAAATTGTAGCACTTTTTTAGTCAAAAAGAAAATAAGAACTCGAAAGCCTTACAGAAGCTTGCAAAAATGTAAGCACAAACAAGCTTTCTTTTCATTTTTATATCTGCTAAACTGTTACTAGGAGCTTATTCAGAGAGTCTGAAAGCTGATTTTGAAACGGAAGGCGTTGGAATACGAGAATGCAGGTCCAAAAATGCCGTTTTTTTGTGTTGTTATTGCCAGCGTTATATCTCCTGTATGGGATTTCGCTTGCACTACAATTTGGGAATAACGCAGATTTAATTAATACCATTGCAAATAGTTGTTTACTTTTTTTAGCAACCCTAATACTAACTAACATGGCGAGACTAAAGAATTGGATAGACTTTATATGGTTTTGCGTTTTTATTCTATATATAATTATTTTGTTACACCTTGTTGCCTACATAGCTGTTGGGGATTTCGTAAACAGTACTTATACTGGGAATTTCCATATTCAAAAAGAAATGATTAACCTAATACCTTTTACAACTATAGAAAATACATTTCAACAAACATTACCAACGATGCCTACTATTATTCAAATTTTCGGGAATGTTTTATTGTTATGTCCACTGTCTTTTTTCATGCTTTACTTTAAAATAACAAGCACTGCGGGAAAAACATTATTAGTCATATTCTTAACATCTTGCGGCATCGAACTGCTTCAATTTGCGCAAACAACGATGATTACAGGATTTGAAAGTATATCGCTACCACCAAAACGTTCTACAGATATAGATGACATCATTTTAAATACGTTAAGTGGATTAATAGGCATTCTACTAGCTTATGCTTTACCATCTGTTAGAAAACGAATCAATAAAAGAAGATGAATGGAAATCGTTAAGGAGACTCTGTTATGAAAGAAAAATTAATGCAAGCCTATGCCTGGTTTCAAAAAAATAGTACCGTCGTAAAAATCGTTTTTATTACTTTTGTGATGGCTTTTGTTATTTTTGAAATTATTAATATTGCGACGGGGATTGACTATCCGTCGCTAAAAGAAAATTTAACTTCTCAAAGCCCGGAACAAATATTTATTATGTTTATCGTGGGCTTAATTGCTGTCACTCCAATGCTTTTGTATGATTATGTCATCGTTAAGTTGTTACCTGGAAAGTTTTCGCCAAGTCATGTGATTGCCTCTGGTTGGATTACGAATACCTTTACTAATATTGGCGGTTTTGGTGGCGTATTAGGTGCCAGTTTAAGAGCAAGTTTTTATGGGAAAAATGCATCTCATAAGGAAATTTTATTAGCTATTTCTAAGATTGCTTTATTTTTAGTATCTGGTTTATCGATTTACTGTTTAGTATCATTAGCCACTTTACTCATTCCAGGATTTGCAGATCATTTTGTTAATTACTGGCCATGGCTTCTTGCGGGTGGTCTTTACTTCCCGATTTTATTTACTATTACGAAATGGAAAAGTAAGTCACTCTTTGTTGATTTACCTATCAAAAGAGAATTAACGTTAATTATCGCTTCTCTTTTGGAGTGGGGCTTCGCTTTTGGATGTTTCGCGATTATCGGTACATTGATGGGAGAACCAGTCGATATTTTCAAAGTGTTCCCGTTATTTGTTATTGCTTCGGTAATTGGGATTGCTTCGATGGTACCTGGTGGAGTAGGGACATTTGACGTCGTGATGATTCTTGGACTTAGCCAATTAGGTGTTTCTCAAGAATTAGCGCTCGCTTGGATGCTATTTTACCGAATTTTCTACTATATTATTCCTTTTGTAGTGGGACTACTTTTCTTCGTCCAAAAAGCTGGTAAAAAAGTAAATGACTTTTTAGAAGGATTACCGTTATTATTCTTACAAAAAGTGGCCCATCGCTTCTTAGTTATTTTTGTTTACGGCTCTGGGTTATTGTTAATTTTGTCTTCCGCCGTACCAAACGCTATTTACCATGTGCCATTCTTATACAAAATTATGCCGTTTAATTTCTTATTCACTTCCCAAATTACCATTGTTGCATTTGGCTTTTTACTACTGGGGCTTGCGAGAGGGATTGAATGTAAAACAAAGAAAGCGTATATTATTACAGTAATTGTTCTAGGTTGCGCGATTTTCAACACACTTGCTCGCGTATTTTCGATGAAGCAGGCAATCTTTTTAGGAATTGTGCTGTTATGTTTATTCTTAGCTCGAAACGAATTTTACCGAGAAAAACTGGTTTATACTTGGAGTAAAGTAATTATTGATAGCATTATTTTCATCGTATGTCTGGCAGGTTACATTGTTATCGGTATTTACAACTCACCAAATATCAAACACTCCAAAGAAATCCCTGACTATTTACGCATTGCCTCAGAGCATTTATGGTTAGTCGGCTTCGTTGGCGTATTTATCGCCGTTGTTAGTTTAGTCATTATTTACATTTATTTATCCACAACAAAAGAAAAACTTGGCTCTCCATTTGAAGCAGTCAAAGTACGCGAACATTTAGCGAAATGGGGCGGAAATGAAGTCAGTCATACGATGTTCTTACGTGATAAACTGCTATTTTGGGCAGCAGAGGGGGAAGTACTTTTCTCTTACCGAATCATTGCGGACAAAATGGTCATCATGGGCGAACCAACTGGGAACATGGACAAAATGGAAGCAGCGATTGAAGAGGTAATGATGAACGCTGATAGATTTGGCTATCGACCTGTTTTCTATGAAGTCCGGGGCACGATGATTCCATATTTACATGATCACGGATTTGACTTTATCAAGCTTGGCGAGGAAGGTTTTGTCGACGTCCAAAACTTTACAATGAGTGGTAAAAAGAAAAAAGGTGAGCGAGCTCTCATGAATAAATTAGAACGAGAAGGTTATACTTTTGAAATAATAGAACCACCATTCAATCACGACACTTGGACAACTTTACGAGCAGTTTCTGATGAGTGGCTAGATGGTAGGGAAGAAAAAGGTTTCTCATTAGGATTCTTCGATACGTATTATCTCGAACAAGCTCCGATTGCTATCGCTAAAAACGGAGAAGGTACTATCGTTGGATTTGCTTCGATGATGCCGTCATATACAGACGAAATGACTTCGATTGACCTAATGCGTTACTCCAAAGAAGCGCCATCAGGTATTATGGATTTCCTTTTCATTAACCTATTCGAAAAAGCCAAAGAAGACGGCTTCCAAACATTTAATGCCGGTATGGCACCACTTGCCAATGTTGGGGAAAGTAAATATGCTTTCCTAGGTGAACGATTAGCCGGACTTGTATACCGTTATAGTCAAGGTTTTTACGGTTTTAAAGGATTACGTAATTTTAAATCCAAATATGTTACAGAATGGGAACAAAAATTTGTTGCCTTTAGAAAAAGAAGTTCCATTGCTTTCACCATGTTACAATTAATGATTCTTGTTGGTAAAAAACGACCACTTGCAAATAGCCAAGTAGTCCTTGATTTCCCACTCGAAGAAGAAACAAAAAAACCAGATTCTGAGTAAAATCAGAATCTGGTTTTTTATCAATCTAACAAGTCATCTAAAGCTTCTTGCAAAGTTTCAAAGCGAAACTCAAAATGGTTACTCATCAGCTTTTCCGGATAAGCACGTTGACTGTCCAAAATAGTCATTGCACGTTCACCGAGAATGAATTTAATTATTTTTTTAGGTACAGGTGTTTTATACGGTTTATGCATTTTTTTTCCAAGGCGTTCAGCAAATTTCTTTTCTTGAACAGGGTGAGGGGCTGTAAAATTAACGACACCGTTTATTTGTTCGTGGTCAAAAATAAATAAGATTGCCGCTACAACATCATCCACATGAATCCAAGAATACCATTGTCTGCCATTACCAAAGCGACCCCCTGTATAGGTTTGGAATAATTTTTCAAAAACAGGGAACGAGCCCCCGTTAGTCCCGAGTACAAGACCAAAGCGAGCATACACGACACGAATACCCAAATCACTTGCTGCACTAGCTGTTTTTTCCCATTCATAAACTGTTTTTCCTAAGAAGTTATCTGCATAAGTATTTTCTTCTGTATCTAGATAAATCGTTGACTTAGAAGAAGTATAAGCCCCAATTGCACTCGCATTAATCCACAATTTTGGTTTTGATTTCATTTTTTTCACAATTGATAGAAGCGCTGAAGTAGCTTCGATGCGGCTATTTACAATCACTTTCTTTCTATCATAAGTCCATTTTTCATCCATCAAACCAGCACCTGCCAAATTAATACAAACATCCACTGGTAAATCTTCTAAATTCGGCAATTTATCTTCATTCAACCATTCAATATAGTGTACATTCGCGCGGTTTTTTAGCTTTTGTCTTGTTAAAATATAAAGCTCGTGATCAGATTTTTCTAATTCATGTACTAAATGATCACCAATAAAACCTGTTGCGCCTGTAAGTAAGATATGCAATTTTATCACCTCTTCATTGTCCTAACTAGTTTATTCCCTTTTTAGTAGTATTAAAACCATTTTTTGCTGTATGATAGAAGGGAGAAGGAGGCGGATTATGAAAATCACGTCCATAAGTGTCCAGCAGAAAAACAAAGAACGCTATAACATTTTTATCGATGAAAAATACAACTTTAGTGTAGACGAAGAGGTTTTAGCTCGCTATCAGCTGATGAAAGGTAAAGTTCTTATCGAGGCTGATATAGAAGAAATCAAGCAAGCTGATATGGTTCGAAAAGGGCTAAATAAAGCCATCAACTTCTTATCCCACCGGGTCCGGTCGGAAAAAGAAATTCGCGATTATTTAAGAAAACAAGAAATGGAACCTTTTGCGATTGATGAAATTTTAAAAAAATTAGCTAACATGGACTACATCAATGATTTCGAATTTGCGGAACTATATACTAAAACGCAAATCAAGACGACATTAAAAGGCCCACGAACTATCGAACGCGAATTAGTCGAAAAAGGGCTAACGAGAGAAATCATTAGCCGGGTTATCGAAGAATATTCAGACGAAGCCCAGCTAGAAAATGCGACTAAACAAGCAATGAAAATTATGAAACGAAATAACAAAAGTGCCAAAAAAATGCTTCAACAAAAAATCATCACCGATTTAATCCAAAAAGGCTTTACTAGTGAACTAGCCAAAGCAGCCGCTACTGAAGCAACGAGTGAATTGGATGTGGCGGACGAAGCAGAAATTTTACAAAAGCAAATCGAAAAAACAATGCGTAAAAATAAACGCTACAAACCTAGTATTGCTAAACAAAAAACAATCACATCGCTAATGCAGAAAGGTTTTTCTTATGATACAATTCAATCATACCTAACTGAGAATGAAATCAGTTTCGAGGAGGAAGAGTGAATTGTATACGTATTTAGATGAACTAACAGCGGAATTAATGGTTAAAAATCCGCATTTAGATAAAGAGCAAGCCTTGTGGTGGATTGAAATGCTTTGGTCAGATTTTGAAAGTTCTTATGCCAAAGCGGGTTATCCGTATCGTGGGCCTGAGTACGCGGCAGATTATGTCCGTCAGCAAATCGAGCGCCACGGCAGCTTTTTACACCAAGTAGAACGAAAAGGCCCAAACAAATAGGAGTGAACAAATTGAAAGTAAGAGGATTTGAAGTAGTAAATGAAGCAAGCAGAAAATTTCCAGAACAAACCATATCTCTACCAATACGCGGAGACAAAGGTTCGGCTGGCTATGATTTCTTCTCCAATGAAACAGTAACCATCGTGCCAGGAGAAAAACATATTTTTTGGACAGATATTAAAAGTTATATGCAGGAAGATGAGGTTTTGAATATCTATGTCCGTTCTTCCATTGGTATAAAAAAAGGTTTACTACTATGTAACGGTACAGGAATTATTGATTCCTCTTATTATAGTAATCCAGGTAATGACGGCAATATCGGCATTGCCATCAAAAACTTCTCCAATGAACCAGTAGCTATTGAAGCGGGGGAACGCGTCGCTCAAGGCGTATTCCAAAAATACTTAGTTGCAGATACAGATATCGTCGCAAACGAATCCCGTGTTGGCGGGGTAGGGAGCACAGGTAGATAAATAAAAAAGACCCGGAATCCCGGGTCTTTTTTTAAATACTAACAGGTGCTAGTTTTTTGTATAATTTTTCTGTGGAGAAAATCCAGCCAGTGTAAGATGAAACAATTTTTAAGTCATCATCTAATTTTACTACTGCTACAAATGGATAGTGCCCATTACTACGATAACGTAAATCGGTGAATGTTACATAAGTCCCGTCTAGTTTTTCCTCAATGCGCCAGTTGTAAACTTTGGAGAATGAGATAAATGCAGCAAGATTTTTATCTTTTTTCGCAGAACGAATGATTTCATTATCAGGAACAGGTAAGCGGTCAAATTTTTCATAGATGGAAATATTGCGTTTGAAAGCTCGACCTACATAGTAATGATCCTTCGTTGTTACTGCCACACGCCACTGGAAGAAGTGGATGGTGGAAGCAATAATGATTTCTTCTGAATCTGGAATTAAGTTTTGAACTGCGTGTTTAATCATTCGCTGTGTAACAAATCTTGCCACATAATAAAGTGCCAAAATGACGTAGAGTGTTACAAATGTAGGTAATACTGGAGAACCTAATAACCAAGCCGCAATAGCCACAACATGAGAACCAAAAATGAACCAATCAAATGTGTTGATAAATCCAAATGCGACCCATGTTTCTTTAAACGGTCTGACTGCTTGTGTCCCGTAAGCATTAAAAATATCTACAAAAATGTGTAATCCCACCGCGATAAACGTCCATAACAGTAAATGAATAAATGTGGCTGCTGGGAAAAGTAAATACAAAATAGATGAAATAAGTAATGGCCAAATGGCAAGCATCGGCAAGGAATGCGTTATTCCTCGGTGATTTCTAATATAATCAGCGTTGTTTTTTAGTTTTAATACAGTGTCAATGTCTGGAATTTGTGAACCAATAATTGTTGCTGTCATAATACCAATGGCAGCTTGAGAACTTCCGGCAACTACCGGGTCTACGGTTGCTAACGCTCCGAGTGCAATTCCCATTACTACATGTGTGCCAGTATCCAATGACTTTGCCTCCTCTAAAATCGGTCTTAAAAAATACAAGTGAGTGCTGCCTATAAGAGCACAACACTATTCAATTAAGCCAGCATTCGGTATAATAGAAATCGGCTTAAGAATGGGTATACTATTTTATTCCCTGTCTACATTATACTACACATCCGGAGCAACACACATTAGAAATCTATTAGAATTACGAGGGGAAAATGAGAAAAATGAAGAGACTAACTTGGGATGAAACAAAGATAACTGCTTTTCAAGAAGCACTCGTTTCCTGGTATGAAGCGAATAAGCGCGTCTTACCGTGGCGCGAAAATACCGAGCCTTACAGAATTTGGGTCTCAGAAATCATGCTTCAACAAACAAAAGTCGACACAGTGATTCCTTATTTTAATCGCTTTATGACTCAATTTCCAACAATGGAAAGTTTTGTAAATGCAGATGAAGCGGACATTTTAAAAGCTTGGGAAGGTCTAGGTTATTACTCTCGTGTCAGAAATCTCCAAACAGCCATGAAACAAGTGATGGCAGATTTTTCTGGTGAAGTTCCTACCGACTTAACCACTATTTTATCGCTTAAAGGTGTGGGACCATATACAGCTGGAGCCATCTTAAGTATTGCTTACAACCAAGCAGAACCAGCAGTGGATGGGAATGTCATGCGTGTTATCGCGCGCGTTTTAGAAATTGGCGAGGACATCATGAAAGCATCCACCCGGAAAATTTTTGAAGAGGTATTATATCAACTAATTGACAAAAAAAATCCGGCCGCTTTTAACCAAGGTTTAATGGAAATTGGTGCGCTTGTTTGTACACCAACAAAACCAATGTGTATGCTTTGTCCGCTCCAACCGTTTTGCGAAGCGCATAAAAATGGCGTTGAAACGAATTATCCAGTAAAAATAAAAAAAGTGAAAACGAAAACCAAAGAACTATTAAGCATCATTGTTATTTCAGAAGACGGAAAAATTGCCATAGAGAAACGACCAGAAAATGGTCTGCTTGCGAATATGTGGCAATTTCCTACTATTGAAATTTCTAAAAAAGAAAATGATGAAGTAGCCAAACTACAATTTTTACATAATTATGGCTTAGAAGTTTTACTAGAAGACGAGCCAATTGCGCATATCAAACACGTTTTTTCTCATTTAGTCTGGAAAATGGACATTCGTGTGGCAAAACTTCAGTCAGCAATTCCAAATGAAAATTGGTATTTTGCGACAGAAGAAGAAATGAAGCGACTTGCTTTTCCAGTACCATATCAAAAAATGTGGCAAGCGTGGAAAGATTTTAAGGGGGAATAATAAATGAACAAAGTAGCATTAGTAACAGGAAGTAGTAGAGGACTTGGGAGAGAAATCGCCATCGCACTTGCGAAAGAAGGCTATGATATCGCTGTTAATTTTTCCAGAAATCGCAAAAAAGCAGAAGAAGTAGAACAAGAAATTGAACAACTTGGCAGAAAATGCGTTATTTTTAAAGCCAATGTTGGTGACGTGGAAAAAGTTAGAGAATTATTTAAAGCAGTAGATGAAGAATTTGGTCGGTTAGATATTTTTATTAACAATGCAGCGAGTGGGGTACTTCGACCATTGATGGAACTAGAAGAATCACACTGGGATTGGACAATGAATATTAATGCGAAGGCGTTATTATTTGCTGGACAAGAGGCGGCTAAATTAATGCAACGCCATCAAAGCGGGAAAATCATCAGCTTAAGCTCGATTGGCTCGATTCGTTATTTAGAGAATTACACAACAGTTGGTGTTTCGAAAGCAGCGGTAGAATCACTTACTCGTTATTTAGCAGTCGAACTTGCACCATTTGGTATTGCGGTTAATGCTGTTTCTGGCGGCTTAATTGAAACGGATGCACTAAATCACTTTCCAAATCGTGAAGAATTGTTAAAAGATGCTGTAAGTAAAACACCAGCGGGTCGAATGATTGAGCCCAACGACTTAGTAAATGCCGTATTATTCCTTGCGAGCGAAAAAGCAGATATGATTCGGGGACAAACTATTTTAGTAGATGGTGGCAGAACACTTTTAGTATAGTAAAACAAAATAGGTAAAAATTAGCTATTTTATTTAAAAAATGTTCTTTTTTGAGGAAAATCTTCCGTTTCAGCACGATATTGTTTTTTTGCAGTCTAGCCTTATGTTATAATAATAATGATTTTGATAGTACATGAGGAAAGTAGGATAAAGGATGTACTTACCCAAAGAGAAAGAAATAATACAGATCAAGAGCTACAAACATAACGGAAAACTTCATCGTACTTGGAAAAAGACAGTGGTGCTTAAATCTACGGAGAATATTATTATCGGCGGAAACGACCACACATTAGTTGTGGAAGCAGACGGACGTAAATGGGTAACGCGCGAACCATCTATCTGTTATTTTCATAGTGATTACTGGTTTAATGTAATTTCCATGATTAGAGAAGATGGCATTTATCATTACTGCAATCTAGGGACACCATTTGCAGTAGATGAACAAGCGCTTAAGTACATTGACTATGACCTCGATATTAAGGTTTTCCCAGATGGAAGGTTTCATTTGCTCGATGAGGGCGAATACGAACAACACCGTCGCCAAATGAAGTACCCAGACTCAATTGACCGGATACTTCGACATAATGTGGATGTGTTAAGCCACTGGATTTTGGACAAAAAAGGTCCGTTTTCCCCTGACTACATTGACATTTGGTATGAAAAGTACAAAGAATACCGTTAAAAAAACGAGCTTTGGAGTCTATCTCCAAGCTCGTTTTTTGTTTATTCTTCATTAACATTAATATCAATTTGGTTTTCTTTCGTGTGTCTGAGTTTAAAACTATGAATTAATTTTTCTAAATAGTCGATTGTCTCTTGGTAAGCAAAAACAGAAGCGATAATACGCATTAAATGGTATTTATCCATCATATCCTCATACTCATCTTTTTCAGTTTCTCTCATCTCACGTAAGAAAAGTTGCATCAAATCTTGGGGATCCTGCGCTAAATGTGACTCTACATATTCAAGATCAATCGAAACTTTATCGATATATGTCAGTAAAAGTTGTTCATGTTTATCCGTTAAGTAATCGATATGCTGTCTGATTAATTCTTGCTTATCTGGAGGCAGTTGCAAATAATCATTTTCATAGCGATGTTGGATTTTTAAAAGCTCAAAACCTTTTTGAGAACAAAGCAACATCTGCCTATATACAGCAATTTTCCGCCCTTTTGAAATGGCATTTTTCTTTAAAAAAGTACGCTCTTCTCTGTATAAACCATATAAGTTACGCGTTTGATTTAACTGTTTTTGCATCCATTCCATATCTTTTTTTAGAAGAGGAAAGTCCGCAGCGTGACGCAAGTTTAATTTTATCCAACGAACAATTTCACTATTCGTATTATAAATTAACTGAAACAATGAAACTTCATATTTCGGTGGTAAAAAGAATAGATTGACAATAAATGCCGCAAGTAAACCTAACATAATTGTCCCAAAACGAATAAGCGCGATTTCTAAAAAGTCATTACCAGGAGAATCCATTACAATAATGAGCGTCACGACTGCAAGGCCAATCGTATTCTCCAAGCGGAATTGCATTAATAAAGCAACACAGATAATCGAAGCGACACCAATTAAAATAAAATCATTACCAATATAAAGTCCAAAAATAATTGCAATGATGGCTCCAATTACGTTCCCTTGCGCCCGTTCTAAAATAGTTCGATAGGACCTATAAATAGAAGGTTGGATAGCAAAAACGGCGGAAATGCCTGCCAGAGATGGAGAAGGTGAATTGCAAAGTTGAGCGATAAAAAGCGCCAATGTGATTGCAATACCAGTTTTCAAAATTCTAGCTCCGAATTTCATGGAAGGTTATTCCTTTCTATAGACTATTTGAGCGGGATTTTTAAGTTTTCCCGCTCATTCTTCTTCTATTATAACGTTTCTCACCAGTTTATAAAGTAATATTACCTAGTTATCTTGAACCATTTTTCCAAAAACAGTATCAACTGCTTGGATTGTTTCTAAAATATCAGCTTCCGAGTGTGCGGAAGTGATGAACCATGCTTCATATTTAGAAGGCGCCAAATTAATGCCCTCCTCTAACATTCCTTTAAAGAAACGACCGAATAACTCGCCATTTGTAGCGCCAGCCTCAGCATAATTAGTCACAGCATCTTCCGTAAAGTAAACAGTTAGAGCACCGACAATTTGGTTAACCGTAACAGCGATGCCGTGTTTTAGCGCAGCTTTTTCAATACCATCTTTCAGCATCGAGCCATATTTTTCAAAGCGCTCATACAGTCCTTCTTCTTGTAAAACTTCGAGACACGCGATTCCTGAAAGAATAGATGCCGGATTACCAGCATGCGTCCCAGCTTGATAAGCCGGTCCAAGTGGTGCTACTTTTTCCATAATATCAATTCGACCTCCGTAAGCACCAATCGGAAGCCCACCACCAATAATTTTACCCATGGCAGTCAAATCGGGAATAACACCTAAATAGTTCTGCGCGCCGCCGTACATAAAACGGAAAGCCGTAATGACTTCATCATAAATCACTAAAGAACCATTGACATGTGCGAGTTCATTAACTGCTTCTAAAAATCCATCTTCTGGTGCAACCATTCCAAAATTCCCAACAATTGGCTCTACTAAAACAGCAGCAACTTGATCGCCCCAAATAGCTAATGCTTCTTTAAAAGAATCAAGATCATTAAAGGGGACAGTGATAACTTCTTCTGCGGTTGATTTTGTTACCCCAGCGGAGTCTGGAATGCCAAGCGTAGAAGGGCCAGAACCGGCTTCCACGAGCACTAAATCAAAGTGGCCGTGATAACACCCAGCGAATTTAATGATTTTATCTCTGCCTGTATAAGCACGAGCGACACGAATAGTTGTCATGACAGCTTCCGTCCCAGAATTTGTAAAACGAACTTTCTCAAGTGAAGGAATGGCTTCTTTTAACATTTTCGCAAAAGTGATTTCGTGTTTAGTAGGTGTTCCGTACAAAACACCATTTTGCGCAGCTTTTGTAATTGCTTCTGTAATATGAGGATGTGCATGTCCCGTAATGATCGGTCCAAATGCAGCTAAATAGTCAATATATTTATTGCCATCCACATCATAAAAATAAGCGCCACTAGCCCGTTCCATCGTTACAGGAATTCCGCCGCCAACTCCTTTATTTGACCTAGATGGGCTATTAACCCCGCCAACTATATGTAAAAGTGCTTCATCATGCAATTTTTTTGACATTGAATGATCCATTTCGTCATCTCCTCAAAATTTTAATACCTCTTATATTCTATTCGAAAAAATAAGATGCCGCAATTGAAAAAACAATTTAATTGCTGTTAAATGAAAAAAAGCATAAAATTAATATATAGCTAAAGAAAGGAAGTGTGGCGCAAAATGAACATTTTATTTACATTAGAAGTCCCAGAGTACTTACAGACTTTGCAAGCAGAGAAATTTCCAGATGATACTTTCTATTATGAGAGCAATGATCATTTTGCCAATTTAGCAGAGATAGACGTCATCGTCACATACGGATCTAACATTACCGAAGCCAAAATCAAACAAGCAAGCAACTTAAAATTAATCATGGTTTTTTCCGCGGGAGTAGATAGTTTACCAAGAGAAATAATTCAAAAAAGAAAAATTAAAGTTGCTAATGTACGAGGAATCCATGCGATACCAATGGGTGAATACGCGCTATCTTTTATGTTAGCACACGTAAAAAAAGCTGCTTTCTTCTATCAAATGCAAAAAGAAAAAAATTGGGCAAGTGAAGAACCAATAACAGAATTAGCTGGAAAAACTTTGGTAGTAGCTGGAACGGGAGCCATTGGAGCAAAAGTGGCCGAGTTCGCTCAAGCATTTGATATGGAAATCATAGGGGTAAATACAACGGGCCACCCCGCGAAACCATTTAGTGAAACATATGCAATGACGAATATCGAAAAAGTTGCTCCATTAGCAGATTTTTTTGTTAGTGTTTTACCTCATACAGATGAAACAATGGGTATTTATTCTTTATCATTTTTTGAGAAAATGAAAAATAATGCAGTTTTTATCAATATAGGGCGAGGAAGTGCTGTAGAGTTAAATGTCTTAGAGAAAGCATCAAAAGACCAATTAATAGCTCATTTTTATTTAGATGTTCTATCTGAAGAGCCGCTTTCCGAAGACAATTCCTTATGGCAAGCAAATAATGTAACTATTACACCACATGTATCTGGACATTCGGATAAATATTTAGAGCGCAGCTTTGAAATTTGGTTTGAAAATATCAATCACTTGAAAGAAAACACAAAATTAAGGAACGAAATTGATTTAAATAAAGGATATTAAGCTATAAATTCTGCCATTCTATTGACAGTTAAACGTTATTTCCGGTATTATGAATATAATAATTATTTTTGGAAGGGAGTGCATGGCGGTGTCTAATGCAACTCTAAAAGAGGCAGTAGATGTCTTGAAGAAAACAGGAGTAAGAATCACTCCTCAGCGTCATGCTATACTAGAATTCTTAATTAACTCACATACACACCCAACCGCGGACGATATTTATCGAGCTTTAGAAGGAAACTTCCCTAACATGAGTGTAGCAACTGTATATAATAATTTACGCGTTTTCCGTGATGCTGGTCTAATTAAGGAATTATCCTATGGTGATGCATCTAGTCGATTTGATTTTTCTACATCTAATCATTACCACGCAATTTGTAATGTGTGTGGAAAAATAGTTGATTTTCATTATCCAGGTTTAGATGAAGTAGAACATTTCGCAGCACATATGACCGGATATGAAATAGATAATCACAGACTGGAAGTATATGGTATATGTCCAGCGTGTAAAGAAAAACAATCAAATAATTAATCAAAACACTTAGCCTAGCTAGGTGTTTTTTTGCAATTTTTTTCATTTTTATTTAATTTTATGCATAATTCGGTTGACATATATCTCAAAACTTGATATATTAGTTTTCGGCGCTACGATAGCAGCGATTTAAATGAATTTTATTCATAAAATAAATTCAAAAAGTTGTTGACAGATAGTTGCTGAAATGATATGATTTAAAAGTCGCAAAAAACAAACGAAAACATTCGCATATCAAGCATGAAAGCGACTAACTGACCTTTGAAAACTGAACAAAGAAGAAGACGAAAAGCAATGAGACGTAAAGTCTCACTGGTAATCGCAGGGCAGAAAACAGAAAGCTGTTTTCGACAAAACAAACTAGTAATTTAATTGCTAGCGAAGTCAATTTGACGCAAGGAATCTTATTCACGGTGTTGAATAAGTATTCAAATTCGATTTATATTTTAAAGAGAGTTTGATCCTGGCTCAGGACGAACGCTGGCGGCGTGCCTAATACATGCAAGTCGAACGAACGGAGGAAGAGCTTGCTCTTCCAAAGTTAGTGGCGGACGGGTGAGTAACACGTGGGCAACCTGCCTGTAAGTTGGGGATAACTCCGGGAAACCGGGGCTAATACCGAATGATAAAGTGTGGCGCATGCCACGCTTTTGAAAGATGGTTTCGGCTATCGCTTACAGATGGGCCCGCGGTGCATTAGCTAGTTGGTAGGGTAATGGCCTACCAAGGCAACGATGCATAGCCGACCTGAGAGGGTGATCGGCCACACTGGGACTGAGACACGGCCCAGACTCCTACGGGAGGCAGCAGTAGGGAATCTTCCGCAATGGACGAAAGTCTGACGGAGCAACGCCGCGTGTATGAAGAAGGTTTTCGGATCGTAAAGTACTGTTGTTAGAGAAGAACAAGGATAAGAGTAACTGCTTGTCCCTTGACGGTATCTAACCAGAAAGCCACGGCTAACTACGTGCCAGCAGCCGCGGTAATACGTAGGTGGCAAGCGTTGTCCGGATTTATTGGGCGTAAAGCGCGCGCAGGCGGTCTTTTAAGTCTGATGTGAAAGCCCCCGGCTTAACCGGGGAGGGTCATTGGAAACTGGAAGACTGGAGTGCAGAAGAGGAGAGTGGAATTCCACGTGTAGCGGTGAAATGCGTAGATATGTGGAGGAACACCAGTGGCGAAGGCGACTCTCTGGTCTGTAACTGACGCTGAGGCGCGAAAGCGTGGGGAGCAAACAGGATTAGATACCCTGGTAGTCCACGCCGTAAACGATGAGTGCTAAGTGTTAGGGGGTTTCCGCCCCTTAGTGCTGCAGCTAACGCATTAAGCACTCCGCCTGGGGAGTACGACCGCAAGGTTGAAACTCAAAGGAATTGACGGGGGCCCGCACAAGCGGTGGAGCATGTGGTTTAATTCGAAGCAACGCGAAGAACCTTACCAGGTCTTGACATCCTTTGACCACTCTGGAGACAGAGCTTTCCCTTCGGGGACAAAGTGACAGGTGGTGCATGGTTGTCGTCAGCTCGTGTCGTGAGATGTTGGGTTAAGTCCCGCAACGAGCGCAACCCTTGATTTTAGTTGCCAGCATTTAGTTGGGCACTCTAAAGTGACTGCCGGTGCAAGCCGGAGGAAGGTGGGGATGACGTCAAATCATCATGCCCCTTATGACCTGGGCTACACACGTGCTACAATGGATAGTACAAAGGGTCGCGAAGCCGCGAGGTGGAGCTAATCCCATAAAACTATTCTCAGTTCGGATTGTAGGCTGCAACTCGCCTACATGAAGCCGGAATCGCTAGTAATCGTGGATCAGCATGCCACGGTGAATACGTTCCCGGGCCTTGTACACACCGCCCGTCACACCACGAGAGTTTGTAACACCCGAAGTCGGTAGGGTAACCTTTATGGAGCCAGCCGCCGAAGGTGGGACAGATAATTGGGGTGAAGTCGTAACAAGGTAGCCGTATCGGAAGGTGCGGCTGGATCACCTCCTTTCTAAGGAAAAGGAAACCTGTGAGTTTTCGTTCTTCTCTATTTGTTCAGTTTTGAGAGGTTAGTACTTCTCAGTATGTTTGTTCTTTGAAAACTAGATAAGAAAGTTAGTAAAGTTAGCATAGATAATTTATTATTTATGACACAAGTAACCGAGAATCATCTGAAAGTGAATCTTTCATCTGATTGGATGTATCATCGCTGATACGGAAAATCAGAAAAACAACCTTTACTTCGTAGAAGTAAATTGGTTAAGTTAGAAAGGGCGCACGGTGGATGCCTTGGCACTAGGAGCCGAAGAAGGACGGGACTAACACCGATATGCTTTGGGGAGCTGTACGTAAGCGTTGATCCAGAGATTTCCGAATGGGGGAACCCACTATCTTTAGTCGGATAGTATCCTTACGTGAATACATAGCGTGAGGAAGGCAGACCCAGGGAACTGAAACATCTAAGTACCTGGAGGAAGAGAAAGAAAAATCGATTTCCTGAGTAGCGGCGAGCGAAACGGAAAGAGCCCAAACCAAGAAGCTTGCTTCTTGGGGTTGTAGGACACTCTATACGGAGTTACAAAAGAAAGTTATAAATGAAGCGGTCTGGAAAGGCCCGCCAAAGACGGTAACAGCCCGGTAGTTGAAATAGCTTTCCCTCCAGAGTGGATCCTGAGTACGGCGGAACACGTGAAATTCCGTCGGAATCCGGGAGGACCATCTCCCAAGGCTAAATACTCCCTAGTGACCGATAGTGAACCAGTACCGTGAGGGAAAGGTGAAAAGCACCCCGGAAGGGGAGTGAAACAGTTCCTGAAACCGTGTGCCTACAAGTAGTTAGAGCCCGTTAATGGGTGATAGCGTGCCTTTTGTAGAATGAACCGGCGAGTTACGATTTGTTGCAAGGTTAAGCGGAAAAAGCGGAGCCGTAGCGAAAGCGAGTCTGAATAGGGCGCATAAGTAACAGGTCGTAGACCCGAAACCAGGTGATCTACCCATGTCCAGGATGAAGGTAAGGTAATACTTACTGGAGGTCCGAACCCACGCACGTTGAAAAGTGCGGGGATGAGGTGTGGGTAGCGGAGAAATTCCAATCGAACTTGGAGATAGCTGGTTCTCTCCGAAATAGCTTTAGGGCTAGCCTCGAGGTAAAGAGTCATGGAGGTAGAGCACTGTTTGGACTAGGGGCCCTTCTCGGGTTACCGAATTCAGATAAACTCCGAATGCCATGTACTTATACTCGGGAGTCAGACTGCGAGTGATAAGATCCGTAGTCGAAAGGGAAACAGCCCAGACCACCAGTTAAGGTCCCCAAATATATGTTAAGTGGAAAAGGATGTGGGGTTGCTTAGACAACCAGGATGTTGGCTTAGAAGCAGCCACCATTGAAAGAGTGCGTAATAGCTCACTGGTCGAGTGACCCCGCGCCGAAAATGTACCGGGGCTAAACATATTACCGAAACTGTGGATGAACCTCTTTAGAGGTTCGTGGTAGGAGAGCGTTCTAAGGGCGGTGAAGTCAGACCGGAAGGACTGGTGGAGCGCTTAGAAGTGAGAATGCCGGTATGAGTAGCGAAAGAAGGGTGAGAATCCCTTCCACCGAATATCTAAGGTTTCCTGAGGAAGGCTCGTCCGCTCAGGGTTAGTCGGGACCTAAGCCGAGGCCGATAGGCGTAGGCGATGGACAACAGGTAGAGATTCCTGTACCAGTGCTAATTGTTTAACCGATGGGGTGACACAGAAGGATAGGGAATCGCACGAATGGAAATGTGCGTCCAAGCAGTGAGTGTGAGAAGTAGGCAAATCCGCTTCTCGCGAAGCATGAGCTGTGATGGGGAAGGAAATTAAGTACGGAAGTTCCTGATTTCACGCTGTCAAGAAAAGCCTCTAGGAAGAGTAGTACTGCCCGTACCGCAAACCGACACAGGTAGATGAGGAGAGAATCCTAAGGTGAGCGAGAGAACTCTCGTTAAGGAACTCGGCAAAATGACCCCGTAACTTCGGGAGAAGGGGTGCTCTATTAGGGTGCAAGCCCGAGAGAGCCGCAGTGAATAGGCCCAGGCGACTGTTTAGCAAAAACACAGGTCTCTGCAAAACCGTAAGGTGACGTATAGGGGCTGACGCCTGCCCGGTGCTGGAAGGTTAAGAGGAGTGCTTAGCTTCGGCGAAGGTACGAATTGAAGCCCCAGTAAACGGCGGCCGTAACTATAACGGTCCTAAGGTAGCGAAATTCCTTGTCGGGTAAGTTCCGACCCGCACGAAAGGCGCAACGATCTGGGCACTGTCTCAACGAGAGACTCGGTGAAATTATAGTACCTGTGAAGATGCAGGTTACCCGCGACAGGACGGAAAGACCCCGTGGAGCTTTACTGCAACCTGATATGGAATGTTTGTACCGCTTGTACAGGATAGGTAGGAGCCGAAGAGACGTGTGCGCTAGCATACGAGGAGGCAATGGTGGGATACTACCCTGGCTGTATGACCATTCTAACCCGCCACGCTTAGCGCGTGGGGAGACAGTGTCAGGTGGGCAGTTTGACTGGGGCGGTCGCCTCCTAAAGAGTAACGGAGGCGCCCAAAGGTTCCCTCAGAATGGATGGAAATCATTCGCAGAGTGTAAAGGCACAAGGGAGCTTGACTGCGAGACTGACAAGTCGAGCAGGGACGAAAGTCGGGCTTAGTGATCCGGTGGTTCCGCATGGAAGGGCCATCGCTCAACGGATAAAAGCTACCCCGGGGATAACAGGCTTATCTCCCCCAAGAGTCCACATCGACGGGGAGGTTTGGCACCTCGATGTCGGCTCGTCGCATCCTGGGGCTGTAGTCGGTCCCAAGGGTTGGGCTGTTCGCCCATTAAAGCGGCACGCGAGCTGGGTTCAGAACGTCGTGAGACAGTTCGGTCCCTATCCGTCGCGGGCGCAGGAAATTTGAGAGGAGCTGTCCTTAGTACGAGAGGACCGGGATGGACACACCGCTGGTGTACCAGTTGTTCCGCCAGGAGCATCGCTGGGTAGCTATGTGTGGCAGGGATAAACGCTGAAAGCATCTAAGCGTGAAGCCCCCCTCAAGATGAGATTTCCCATTTCTTCGGAAAGTAAGATCCCTGAAAGATGATCAGGTAGATAGGTTTGGAGTGGAAGTGTAGCGATACATGGAGCGGACAAATACTAATCGATCGAGGACTTAACCAAAAAATGAAACGAAGTTACCTAACTGAACCCTTTCTTCTCTAGTTTTGAGAGAGCAATCTTTCAACAATTCAATATTGTCTGGTAGTTATGGCGAGAAGGTCACACCCGTTCCCATCCCGAACACGGTAGTTAAGCTTCTCTGCGCCAATGGTAGTTGGGGGCTTCCCCCTGCGAGAGTAGGTCGCTGCCGGGCAGTATTTCTGGAGGTTTAGCTCAGCTGGGAGAGCATCTGCCTTACAAGCAGAGGGTCAGCGGTTCGATCCCGTTAACCTCCATTTTTTATGCCGGCTTAGCTCAGTTGGTAGAGCAACTGATTTGTAATCAGTAGGTCGCGAGTTCGACTCTTGCAGCCGGCACCATTAATATTAACTTTATAATAATACATATTTTTTATTGTAGAGAGCCGTTAGCTCAGTTGGTAGAGCATCTGACTTTTAATCAGAGGGTCGCTGGTTCGAACCCAGCACGGCTCACTTTTGCGGGTGTGGCGGAATTGGCAGACGCACCAGATTTAGGATCTGGCGCCGCGAGGCGTGGGGGTTCAAGTCCCTTCACCCGCACTTATTATGGAATATGCGGAAGTAGTTCAGTGGTAGAACATCACCTTGCCAAGGTGGGGGTCGCGGGTTCGAACCCCGTCTTCCGCTCCATATTTTATAGCAACGCCGGGGTGGCGGAACTGGCAGACGCACAGGACTTAAAATCCTGCGGATAGTGATATCCGTACCGGTTCGATTCCGGTCCTCGGCACTTATATTTGCGCCCATAGCTCAACTGGATAGAGTACTTGACTACGAATCAAGCGGTTAGAGGTTCGACTCCTCTTGGGCGCACTTTATTAAACGGGAAGTAGCTCAGCTTGGTAGAGCACTTGGTTTGGGACCAAGGGGTCGCAGGTTCGAATCCTGTCTTCCCGATAGTTTAATCCCTTATTATTAAGGGGCCTTAGCTCAGCTGGGAGAGCGCCTGCTTTGCACGCAGGAGGTCAGCGGTTCGATCCCGCTAGGCTCCACTTGTTTCACATTTAAGTAGAAAATAGTTGCCTTATTATTATGGCGGTGTAGCTCAGCTGGCTAGAGCATTCGGTTCATACCCGAAAGGTCGTGGGTTCGACTCCCTCCGCCGCTATTTTCAATCTTGGACCTTTAGCTCAGTTGGTTAGAGCAGACGGCTCATAACCGTCCGGTCGCAGGTTCGAGTCCTGCAAGGTCCACTTGTCACTTTATTATTATCATGGAGGAATACCCAAGTCTGGCTGAAGGGATCGGTCTTGAAAACCGACAGGCGGGTAATACCGCGCGGGGGTTCGAATCCCTCTTCCTCCGTTTTTCACTTGTGATATGTGGACTAAAATTTAATATTATTGTCGCGGGGTGGAGCAGTCTGGTAGCTCGTCGGGCTCATAACCCGAAGGTCGTAGGTTCAAATCCTGCCCCCGCAATAGTGGTTCCGTGGTGTAGGGGTTAACATGCCTGCCTGTCACGCAGGAGATCGCGGGTTCAAATCCCGTCGGGACCGCCATTATGGCTTGGTAGCTCAGTTGGTAGAGCACTTGATTGAAGCTCAAGGTGTCGGCAGTTCGATTCTGTCCCAAGCCATTCTTTTTTTAAACATTTTTGCCTTATGGCGGATATGGCGAAGTGGTTAACGCACCTGATTGTGGTTCAGGCATTCGTGGGTTCGATTCCCATTATCCGCCCTTTGTTTTTAAAATTATATTATGCGGGTGTAGTTTAGTGGTAAAACTACAGCCTTCCAAGCTGTTGTCGTGGGTTCGATTCCCATCACCCGCTTTTTACCATGAATATAGTTTTACTGGGGCCTATAGCTCAGCTGGTTAGAGCGCACGCCTGATAAGCGTGAGGTCGATGGTTCGAGTCCATTTAGGCCCATTTTATTCCACAGTAGCTCAGTTGGTAGAGCAATCGGCTGTTAACCGATCGGTCGCAGGTTCGAGTCCTGCCTGTGGAGTTATTCTTTAAAAGAGAATAAGCTTTTTATATCTGGGGAAGTACTCAAGTGGCTGAAGAGGCGCCCCTGCTAAGGGTGTAGGTCGCTCGCGCGGCGCGAGGGTTCAAATCCCTCCTTCTCCGCCAGATATGGCCCGTTGGTCAAGCGGTTAAGACACCGCCCTTTCACGGCGGTAACACGGGTTCGAATCCCGTACGGGTCATCCTAAAAACAATGTCAGTTTGTGACATTGTTTTTTTATTTAGTAAAATTTTGTTGGAGGTATCTAATGGGGGCTAAAGGTAAGTTTTGGATTTTGACGATGGTTGTTGCCATTTCTGGATTGTCACAAGGGGTTTTGTTACCTCTTATTGCGATAATATTAGAGGAGAGAGGTATAAGTGCAGGAATTAATGGGTTTCATGCTACGGGAATCTACTTAGGAGTTTTGCTTATTTCTCCATTTATTGAGGCGCCACTTCATAAATATGGCTATAAGCCGATTATTTTAGTTGGGGGAGGACTAGTTGCGGTTTCGATTTTGGCTTTTCCAATTTGGTTTAATTTATATTTTTGGTTTATATTAAGGTTGCTTATTGGTGTGGGGGATCATATGTTACATTTTTCTTCGCAGACTTGGATTGGGGCAATGAGTGATCCGAGTAAACGTGGTCGGAAT
Source organism: Listeria monocytogenes (assembly GCF_900187225.1). GTDB lineage: Bacteria > Bacillota > Bacilli > Lactobacillales > Listeriaceae > Listeria > Listeria monocytogenes. The sequence goes on along the minus strand of NZ_LT906436.1, from coordinate 1,698,228 downwards.
ATGGCTATTTATGGTTTGTTTTTCTCATTAGGATTTGCGATTGGGCCGCAATTGGTTAATTTAGCAGAAATTAATGCGAACTTGCCTTTCTTTTTATCTGGAATTTTAGTTTTGATAGCTTGGGGACTCGTTTGGTTTGTTCGTAATGACTTTGTTGGTGAAAAGGCTGTGATTCGGAAAATTTCTTTTTGGGGTAGTTTGAAACGTTTTTCGGATGTATTTAAATTGGCTTGGGTAGCGATGATTCCGCCGTTTTTATATGGGATTTTGGAGACTGGACTTAATGCGACATTTCCAGTTGTTGGGTTGCGTGATGGACTCGACACGATGATGATTGCGATGGTTATTTCTTCTTTTTCGGTGGGGACGATTATTTTTCAGGTGCCTATTGGGATTGTTAGTGATAAGTTTGGACGAGGAAAAGTATTACCTCTATTGACGGGAGCAGGAGCAGTTGTTTTTGTGTTGACCGCATTTGTTAAGATACCTGTTTTATATGTGGTTTTCTTCTTTGTGTTGGGGATTTTACTTGGGTCTCTATATTCGCTTGGATTATCTTATATGACGGATTTGACGCCACTTGAATTGCTTCCGGCTGGGAATATTTTGGTTGGTATGTGTTTTAGTTTGGGAAGCATTATTGGGCCGAGCGCGACTGGAATGATGATTGGGATTTTTGGAAATCAAATATTTTATTTTGTAGTAGCCGGAATCCTTGTGCTTGGCTGTTTGTTGCTAATATTTGGAGCACGGAAAGATGCTCTTGAAAAGAAAATGAAAAATTAATGATTGACAGTTTTTAGCTGCAAGTGGTATGATGATTTCAATCCAATTTAAGTGATTAAAAAAACTAAATAAATTGCTCTTATAATGAGTGGTAGAGGGACTGGCCCGTTGAAACCCGGCAACCTTTCAATACGTTGAAAAGGTGCTAAATCCTGCGAAGTGTGATGCTTCGAGAGATAAGAGAGACTTAAAAAGTTTCAGTGTATTTGTGTATCGAAACTTCCAAACCTCTCTAGTTCTCTAGGGAGGTTTTTTATTGGCAAAAAATCGAGAGGATAAGGTGATAGGTATGGTAAAGGCGATTAGTTCAAACTTGGGGTATCCGAGACTTGGGGAGAAACGTGAATGGAAACGTGCGTTAGAAAAATTCTGGAATGGTGCGATTTCGGAAGAGGAATTGTTGGCTGAAACGAAGGCTCTGCGATTGCATGCGCTGAAAAAACAACAAGAAAAAGGAATTGATTTGATTCCGGTTGGTGATTTTAGTTTTTATGATCAAGTGCTTGATACGAGTGTGACATTTGGAATTATTCCAAAACGTTTTCAGCATGATGGTGGGAAAGTTTCGCTAAATACATATTTTGATATTGCACGTGGTAAAAGTGACGCGGTTGCCTCTGAAATGACTAAATGGTTTAATACTAACTATCACTATATTGTTCCTGAACTGGCGGATGCGGATCCGAAAGTGTTGGATAATCGGGCGCTTTATTATTACGAAGAAGCGAAGAAAGAGCTTGGTATTGAAGGTAAGCCAGTGCTTGTTGGTCCGGTTACTTACTTAAAACTTGGAAAAGGGAACGATGCGGAAAATTTTGAAGCGTTATTAGATAAATTTATTCCGGCGTATGTGGAAATTCTGAAAGAGCTTGAGCGGGCTGGTGCCAAGTGGGTGCAAATTGATGAGCCTTATCTGGCAACTAGCTTTGATAAATCAGAAATTAAGTTATTTGAAAAAGTGTATCAGGCGTTTCAAACCGCAGTACCAAATTTGAAAATCGAATTACAAACTTATTTTGAAAGTTTGGATTATTATGAAGAGGTTGTTAATTTACCAGTAGCGGCGATTGGAATTGATTTTGTTCATGATCATGGCGATTCGCTTGAAGCGTTGAAGGCTCATGGGTTCCCGGAAGATAAATATTTAGCGGCCGGTGTGATTGATGGTCGGAATGTTTGGCGGAGTGACTTGGATGCAAAACTTTCGCTACTTACTGAGATTGCGGATTATGTGACGGATGGGAAATTGATTGTGCAGCCTTCCAACTCCTTACTACATGTGCCAGTAACGAAACTGAGCGAACCAGATTTGGATGAAGTGATTCTCGGTGGTTTATCGTTTGCTGATCAGAAATTAGACGAGATTGCTATTTTGACGAAGGCTTTGACGGATGGTGCGGAAAGTGTGACAGCTGAACTGGAAGATGCTCGTGCGGCAGTGACGGCGCTCAATGAATCAAGTCATCGAAATAATTTAGAAGTACAAGAAGCGATTGCGAATTTGGAAAATGTTCGGGTTGACCGAGAGTTGCCATTTGCGGAACGGATTAAATTGCAGCATGCTTGGTTGAATTTACCGCTATTTCCAACAACGACAATCGGAAGTTTCCCACAATCGCCGGAAGTGCGGAAGACTCGGGCTGATTGGTTAAAAGGTAATATTACGGATGCGGAATATAATGCTTTTATTGAAAAAGAAACGGCGCGCTGGATTAAAATTCAAGAGGAATTAGATATTGATGTATTGGTCCACGGCGAATTTGAACGGACAGACATGGTAGAATATTTCGGGCAGAAATTGGCTGGTTTCCAAGCAACGAAATTTGGTTGGGTGCAATCATACGGTTCGAGAGCAGTTCGTCCGCCGCTTATCTACGGAGATGTTGCTTTTACAGAAGAAATTACGGTGAAAGAAAGTGTCTATGCCCAGTCGTTAACGAAACGTCCGGTCAAAGGGATGCTCACTGCGCCAGTAACAATCATCAACTGGAGTTTTGTTCGTGATGATGTGCCTGAAAGTGTTGTTGCGAATCAAGTTGGACTCGCGTTACGTAAAGAAGTAGAAGCCTTAGAACGTAATGGTATTAAAGTGATTCAAGTCGATGAGCCGGCTTTACGTGAAGGTTTGCCGCTGAAGCAAGCTAGATGGGAAAAATATTTAAATGATGCGGTTTATTCGTTTAAATTAACGACTGCTTCGGTGCAAAATGATACGCAAATTCATACGCATATGTGTTATTCGGATTTTGACGATATTATTGATACGATTAGTGCTCTAGATGCAGATGTTATTTCGATTGAAACGTCAAGAAGTCACGGGGAGATTATTTCGACATTTGAAGAAGTGACGTATGATAAGGAGATTGGCCTTGGAGTTTATGATATTCATAGTCCACGTGTTCCAACTGTGACAGAAATTCAAGACAATATTCGCCGGGCGTTACGGGCAATTGATGCGAAACAATTTTGGATTAACCCGGATTGTGGGTTGAAAACGCGGAAAGAGCCTGAAACAATTGCGGCGCTACAAGATATGATTAAAGCGACTAAAGAAGTTCGTGCGGAATATCAAGTATTAGAGAAATAAAGGAATGGAGGAGAGGTAATTATGGCAAAGCTGAAACAAGAGACGATAGCAGCGCAAATTGGAAATAGAAAATGTGAAAGAACGGGTGCTGTCAATATGCCAGTCTACTTCTCTACAGCTTACCAGCATGCCGATCTTGGAGTATCAACGGGGTATGATTATACTAGAACTGGAAATCCGACGCGAGATGCTTTACAGGAAGCACTCGCGGAACTAGAAAATGGGACGCATGCTTTTGCAACGAGTTCAGGGATGAGTGCGATTCAACTTGTTTTCCAACTTTTTAAAACTGGTGAACATATTATTAGTTCGCAGGATTTGTACGGGGGGACTTTTAGATATTTTGGACAGTTTGGTGCGCAATATCAGATTGGATTTTCTTATTGGGACGGGGCGGAGATTGCTGATTTGGAAAAATTGATTCGTCCAGAAACGAAGGCGATTTTTATTGAAACGCCAACGAATCCATTGATGCAGGAAACGGATATTGCGACTGTCGCAAAATGGGCCCATGCGCATGATTTACTTGTGATTGTGGATAATACTTTTTATACACCTGTTTTACAGCAGCCGCTATCTTTGGGAGCGGATATTGTGATTCATAGTGCGACGAAGTATCTCGGTGGTCATAATGATGTGCTAGCTGGTGCGGTTATAGTAAAAGAGGAAAAACTCGGAAAATTCTTCTTTGATCAATTGAATGCGACGGGGACGGTCCTATCACCATTTGATAGTTGGTTATTGATTCGCGGGCTTAAGACACTGGTTTTACGAGTGAGACAACATCAAGCTAATGCTCAAAAAATCGCGGCGTTTTTGGAAGAGCACAAGCTAGTGGAGGAAGTGCGCTATCCAGGACGTGGTGGGATGATTAGTTTCTTTATTCGAGATGCGGCGCTCGTATCGCCACTTTTGAAAGAACTAGAATTGTTTACTTTTGCGGAAAGTTTAGGCGGTGTGGAGAGTTTGATTACTTATCCAACGACTCAAACACATGCGGATATTCCGGTGGAGTTGCGGAATTCTTACGGGCTGACAGATAAATTGTTGCGCATCTCAGTTGGGATTGAAGCGAGTGAGGATTTGATTGCTGACTTGTCTAAGGCGCTCGATGCGGTTTTGGAAGAGGTGAGTGCTCGTGGCTAAAGAATACGCGCAAGATACGGCTGTAATTAAAGCGAGCCTCGGGATTGATAAAGAAACAGGTGCGCTTAATACGCCGATTCATTTATCTTCTACTTTCCATCAACATGATTTTGATAACTACCATGCTTATGATTATGCAAGAAGTGGAAACCCAACCAGGGGAAAAGTGGAACAGGCGATTGCAGAATTGGAAGGTGGTACGAATGGTTTTGCCTTTGCTAGTGGAATGGCGGCTGTTTCTGTGGCACTTTTTACGCTTTCAAAAGGAGATCATTTTATTATTGCAAAAGATGTGTACGGCGGGACGTTTCGTTTGGTGGAACAAGTGTTGCCGCGGTTTGGGATTACGCATACTTTTGTTGATACAACAAATATTGACGAGGTTGCTAAGGCGTTTCAAGCAAATACAAAATTGGTTTATTTGGAAACTCCTTCTAATCCGCTGCTACATGTGACGGATATTCGCACAGTTGCTAAACTTGCGAAAGCGAATGGTTGCTATACATTTGTCGATAATACATTTTTAACGCCGCTGATTCAAAAACCGTTAGAATTAGGTGCGGACTTAGTTATCCATAGTGCGACGAAATTTCTTGGTGGGCATAGTGATATTTTGGCGGGGCTAATTGTCACAAATAATCCTAATCTTGCTGAAGCAGTGTACTTTTTGCAAAATTCGACTGGTGGGGTTCTTGGAGTGCAGGATTCGTGGTTGTTATTGCGCGGACTAAAAACACTTTCTGTGCGGATGAAGGCTGGGACGGAAACGGCGGAGAAAATTGCGCTATTTTTAAATGCGGAGCCAGATGTGGTTGCGGTGCATTATCCGGGGTTACCGTCGCATGCGGGGTATGACATTCAAGTGGAACAGGCGACAAGTGGCGGGGCTGTTTTATCGTTTGATTTAGGCAGTGAGGAAGCGGTGCGAGAACTAGTTACACATTTGGAATTGCCAGTGTTCTCTGTGAGTCTAGGTGCGGTCGAGAGTATTCTTTCTTACCCGGCTAAAATGTCTCATGCGGCTGTTCCGGAAGAGGAACGTTTGGCGCAAGGGATTACGCCAGGATTATTACGTTTTTCAGCTGGACTAGAAGATGCTGAAGACTTGATTGCAGATTTAAAACAAGCACTTTCATTCATTAAGAAGGGAAGTGTTGCGAAGTGAATTTAAGAAAAGATTTAAGCGAAAAAGTATTAATTGCTGACGGTGCGATGGGCACTTTGCTTTATTCTTATGGAGTGGATCGTTCGTTTGAGGAGCTAAATTTGTCTCATCCGGAAGATATTGTTGCGATTCATAAAGCGTACATTGGTGCTGGGGCGGATATTATCCAAACGAATACGTATGGCGCAAATTATATTAAATTAGCGCGATATGGTTTAGAGGATGAAGTGAAGCGTATTAATCAAGCAGCTATTCGATTGGCAAAGGAAGCGGCAAGAGGGACTGGAACGTATATTTTTGGGACGATTGGCGGAATAAATGGCGCTGTAGATGCAAGACTTCCGGCGGCTCCACTCGAAGAAATCAAGCGAAGTTTTAGGGAGCAGCTATACTGTTTTTTGTTAGATGGCGTGGATGCGATTTTGCTAGAAACATATTATGATTTAGATGAGCTTAAGACAGTGTTGAAAATTCTTCGCGAGACTACTGATTTACCAGTAGTTGCGAATGTTTCTATGCATGAACCGGGTATTTTGCAAAACGGGAAAAAATTGCCGGATGCGCTGGAAGAGCTTATTGCGCTGGGGGCGGATGTAGTTGGTATTAATTGCCGTCTTGGTCCGTATCACATGGCGCGTGCTCTTGAAACAGTGCCGCTGTATGATAATGCTTATTTGGCAGTTTATCCCAATGCTAGTTTGCCAGAGATGCAAGAAGGAAAAGTGATTTATCAGTCTGATACGGATTATTTTGAACATTATGGGGAGGTTTTTCGGCAAGAAGGCGCTCGGATTATTGGTGGTTGTTGTGGCACGACACCAGACCATATCCGCGCTTTGCGAAAAGGCCTTGAAACAACAAAACCCATTTTGGAAAAAGAAGTTCGGCCGATATTGGAACTTGTTCCAGAAGAAGTGGAGGATGTGGATTCTGGTGAACGTTTGCTTGATAAAGTGAAGGAACGTTTAACGATTTTGGTTGAACTAGATCCGCCGCGGACTTTTGATACGACGAAATTTTTTGAAGGAGCCCAGGCACTTGACGAGGCAGGCGTTGATGCGATTACGATTTCGGATAATTCGCTTGCCACGCCGCGGATTAGTAATATGGCGCTTGCTTCGATTTTGAAGCATGAATATGGTATTAAACCACTCATTCATTTGACGACACGGGATCATAATTTGGTTGGGATGCATTCGCATGTGATGGGATTTCATAAATTGGGGCTGCATGATGTGCTTGCAATTACAGGTGATCCAACTAAAGTAGGTGATTTCCCTGGAGCATCTTCGGTATTTGATTTAAGGTCTGTGGAATTAGTTCAGCTAATTAAAAAGTTCAATGAGGGAATTTCTTATACCGGGAAGTCGCTGAAAGAAAAGGCACGATTCCATGTTGGAGCGGCATTTAATCCGAATGTGCTGAACTTAGAGAAAGCGGTTAGGTTAATTGAGCGAAAAGTGGAATATGGTGCTGATTATATTATTACACAGCCAATTTATGATGTGAATAAAGCTATCTTATTAAAAGAAGCCTTGCAAAAAGCGAATATTGATGTGCCACTTTTTATTGGGGTTATGCCATTATTGTCTAGTCGGAATGCGGAATTTCTGCATAATGAGGTTCCCGGGATTCGTTTGACAGATGATGTACGGGAGCGAATGAGAGAGGCGGAAGAGCACGGTCATGCAAATGAAGAAGGGATGGCAATTGCTCGTGAATTAGTGGATGCGATTTGTGAGCATTTCCAAGGGATTTATATTATTACGCCATTTTTACGATATGATTTATCGATAGAATTAGCGAAATATGCCCAAAATAAACAGCAGGTCCAAATTGGATCTAAATAAAAAAACTGGTTGTCACGAGGACAACCAGTTTTTTTACATGAATAAATTTCTCGATAATAGACTTAAAAGGTAAGCAAGGGCTAATGTAATTCCGAAGATAGTTAATGCTTTGGATGTGGATTTCATGGCTGGGACCATTGTAATCGGCGAAGTTTTACCGATGAAACGACGCACAGCTCGAATAGCTTCTGGCAAACTAAGTAAAATCAGAAGCGTCCACCACGGAGCATCTTGTGTGAAAATAAGGGCGATTTCAAATACGTAACTGAATAGAAAAGCAGCTGCGAATAAAACGGTTGCCCATTTGCGACCTAGCAAGATAGCTAAGGTTAAACGACCATTTTTCTTATCAGGTACTAAATCACGAATACTATTAGCAAGTAGCAAGTTACCAACGAGCACCATTACTGGAATCGATACGTATACAATAAACGAACTAATAAATTCTGCTTGAATATAGAAGGAAATGAAAGTAATAATTCCCCCCATAAAGAATCCTGCCATAATTTCACCAAACGGCGTATAAGCAATAGGGTAAGGTCCTCCCGTATAAAGAAAGCCAACAAGCATACATATTGCGCCAAGTAATCCTACATACCAATTAAGTTCAATGGATAAATAAACACCACCGAGAATTGATAATATGTATAAGAAAATTGCTAGGAATAAAATAAATCCTGGGCGCATACCATTTCGGACGATGGCACCACCATTTCCAACCGAGTGCTCATCATCTTGTCCTTTTTTATAATCAAAATATTCATTGAATAAATTGGCGGATGTTTGTATAAAGAAACAAGCAATGAGCATAACGATAAAACGTGTAAAATGAAAACTGGTGTAGCTCATTGCGACCGATGTTCCAAGAAATACTGGAACGAAAGAGGCTACAAGTGTATGAGGACGAAGTAATGTCCACCATTTTTGAAATCCAGTTTGTTTTGTAAGTGCAGATTTTGAGGCATTAGCCATGTTTTTCTCTCCTTTTTCACTTCCATATGTTTCAGATGTCTACCCTTCATTTTAGGGAAATATTGTAAGAACGTCAATAATTAATGACGAAATGAAAGAAAAAACGCAAACCAAGCAGTTTAGCTCTATTTTTGGTATAATAGAAGATGTGAATGTAAAAGGAGAGATAAGCATATGAATACTAAATTGCCTCTTGATTTATTTAATCAAGCGAAACGTAGCGCAAGCCAAGATCAACCGGCTCTATTTAGCTGGGTAACTGAGTTAGATGAATTAGTGTCTCCAGTCAAATTGTTTAAAAAAGCTGGTACGGCTTTTAAAGGTGAACGTTTTTTCTGGCAAAATCCAGAAATGACACTGACCATGACCGGTTTTGGTGTAACGAAACAATTTTTGGCGGAGAAGAAAAAAGATGCTTTTCTTGGACTGCAAGAGAAAATTGAGAAGAGACTGCGAACTAGTGTAACCAATGCAACCGTAGATGCAACTGGACCAGTTTACTTTGGTGGTTTTGCCTTTGATCCTGAGCGTGATACAGAGAAAGAATGGCAAAGTTTTAAAGATGGCTTGTTTTATTTACCATTATTTATGTTAACGAATAAAGATGGTAAAAGTTATTTAACTGTTAATTTGTCTATCTACTCCGATGATACGGAGAGCAAATTAGAAGCTGTTTTTAATCAATGGCAAAAAATCATTCATCAAGAGGTTAATGAAGCTGAAATGGCATTACTTACAGATTTTAAGGAGATTGGCAAAGAACATTTCCTAGAAACTGCGAGTGAAATTATCGATATGATTAATCATTCAGAAGATGTAAAAAAAGTTGTTCTGGCTAGACGAATGGGCTTGCGTTTCCAGCGCCAAGTAGATAGTGCCATTATTTTGGAAAATATGCTAGCAACACAAGAAAATAGTTATTTCTTCCTTATTGAAAAGGGAACAGGGGTCTTTTTCGGGGCAACTCCTGAAAGATTACTTGCGGTCAATGGGGATGAAATTCATTCGTCATGTGTAGCCGGTTCTACGGAGCGCGGCGCTACTGAAGAAGCGGACGAAGCACTAGGAAATGCTCTGTTAAAAGATGCGAAAAACTTGCGAGAGCATTCTTATGTAGTGCAAATGATGGAAGAAACATTAAAACCATTTACAACAGGATTGTCGTTATCTAGCCAACCAGTACTTCTGAAAAATCGTGATATTCAACATCTATATATGAATATTACCGCGAAGAAAAAACCAGATGTTTCCATGCTTGAAATGGTAAAAGCTCTTCATCCAACGCCAGCTCTTGGCGGTTTACCTCAAAAAATGGGATTAGCCATTATTCGGATGAAAGAAGAAATGGATCGTGGTTTCTACGGAGCACCGATTGGCTGGGTTGACTTAAAAGGTTCTGGTGAGTTTGCTGTGGCCATTCGATCAGGCTTAATTGTCGATTCGCAGGGGTTAATCTATGCTGGTTGCGGGATTGTTGGAGATTCAGTACCAAAAGAAGAATTACAAGAAACGGCAGTAAAATTCCAGCCGATGTTACGCGTATTAGGAGGCATAAAGAAATGACAAACCACGAACAAGTGCTGACAGATTATTTAGCTGCATTTATTGAGGAGCTTGTGCAAGCCGGGGTGAAAGAAGCGATTATTAGCCCGGGTTCACGTTCCACTCCGCTTGCACTGATGATGGCAGAGCATCCGATTTTGAAGATTTATGTGGATGTTGACGAACGCTCGGCTGGCTTTTTTGCTTTAGGCCTTGCGAAAGCATCGAAACGTCCAGTTGTTCTACTTTGTACTTCTGGAACTGCAGCGGCGAACTATTTCCCAGCAGTTGCTGAAGCCAATTTATCACAAATTCCATTAATTGTTTTAACTGCCGATCGCCCGCATGAGCTTCGAAATGTTGGAGCACCGCAAGCGATGGATCAGTTACATTTATATGGTTCACATGTCAAGGATTTTACGGATATGGCGCTTCCTGAAAACAGTGAAGAAATGCTTCGCTATGCAAAATGGCATGGAAGTCGCGCGGTGGATATTGCAATGAAAACCCCACGTGGCCCAGTGCACCTTAATTTCCCATTACGCGAACCGCTTGTACCGATTTTAGAACCTTCACCATTCACAGCTACCGGGAAAAAACATCATCACGTACATATTTATTATACACATGAAGTTTTAGACGATAGCTCGATTCAAAAAATGGTGACGGAATGCACTGGTAAAAAAGGCGTATTTGTTGTTGGACCAATTGATAAGAAAGAATTGGAGCAGCCAATGGTTGATTTAGCGAAAAAACTAGGTTGGCCGATTTTAGCTGATCCACTTTCTGGACTCCGTTCATACGGGGCGCTAGATGAAGTAGTGATTGACCAATATGATGCATTCTTAAAAGAAGCAGAGATTTTGGACAAATTAACACCAGAAGTAGTTATTCGTTTTGGAAGTATGCCAGTTTCTAAACCACTGAAAAACTGGTTAGAACAACTTTCAGATATTCGTTTTTATGTGGTGGATCCGGGTGCTGCTTGGAAAGATCCGATTAAAGCGGTAACGGACATGATTCACTGTGATGAACGATTCTTACTAGATATCATGCAACAAAATATGCCTGACGATGCGAAAGATGCAGCGTGGTTAAGTAGATGGACATCGTATAATAAAGTGGCACGCGAAATCGTTTTGGCTGAAATGGCGAACACAACCATTTTGGAAGAAGGAAAGATTGTTGCGGAATTGCGCCGCTTGTTGCCGGACAAAGCAGGGCTCTTTATAGGTAATAGTATGCCGATTCGTGATGTCGATACGTACTTTTCACAAATTGATAAGAAAATAAAAATGCTAGCAAATCGCGGGGCTAATGGTATTGATGGAGTTGTTTCTTCAGCGTTAGGTGCTAGTGTTGTCTTCCAACCAATGTTTTTATTGATTGGTGATTTGTCCTTTTATCATGATATGAACGGGTTACTTATGGCGAAAAAATATAAGATGAACCTAACGATTGTGATTGTTAATAATGATGGTGGCGGAATATTCTCGTTCCTACCTCAAGCAAATGAACCGAAGTATTTTGAATCATTGTTTGGTACTTCCACCGAACTTGATTTCCGTTTCGCAGCTGCTTTTTATGATGCGGATTATCATGAGGCGAAATCGGTTGACGAGCTAGAAGAAGCTATTGATAAAGCTAGTTATCACAAAGGATTAGACATTATTGAAGTGAAAACAAATCGTCATGAAAATAAAGCAAATCATCAAGCGCTTTGGGCTAAAATTGCGGACGCGTTGAAGGCATTAAATTAATATGCTAGTAAACGGTCAACATTATCACCTAACAGCTGCTATAAGTGGAGAAAAGCCAGCTTTACTGATGTTACATGGTTTTACTGGAACAAGCGAAACATTTCAAGATATTATTTCGGGTTTGAAAGAACGCTTTAATATTATTGCGCCAGATTTACTTGGGCACGGAAATACCGCAAGCCCAGAAGAAATATCGTCTTACACAATGGAAAATATTTGCGAGGATTTAGCTGGAATTTTACATCAATTAAATATCAGTAGATGTTTTGTTCTTGGCTATTCGATGGGCGGGCGGGTCGCGACTGCGTTTGCAGCAACCTTTCCAAAAAGGGTGCGTGGACTTATTTTAGTTAGTAGCTCTCCTGGCCTTGAACAAGAAGATATCCGCGCAAGTCGTATCGAGGCTGATAATCGTTTGGCAGACTGGATTGAAGAAGAGGGCTTGGTGCCTTTTGTGGACTACTGGGAAAATTTAGCTTTGTTTGCTTCACAAAAAGTTTTGTCTCCTGAAATGAAAAGAAGAATTAGGTCAGAACGGCTATCGCAAAACTCGCATGGTTTAGCAATGAGTCTACGTGGGATGGGGACCGGAAAACAACTATCTTACTGGAACTGTTTAGCAAACTTTACTTTTCCAGTGCTACTCATTACCGGTGCTTTAGATGAGAAGTTTGAAAAAATCGCGCAGGAAATGCATCAACTTTTACCAAATAGTACGCATGTTTCAATTCAAGAAGCGGGGCATGCAGTTTATTTAGAACAACCAAACAGCTTTTCAAGTCAGCTTAATTACTGGCTGGAAGATATTTTGAAGGAGGAAGAAAAATGAGTTTTAATTGGCAAACAGAAAAAGTATATGAGGAAATCAAATATGAAAGTTACGAAGGAATCGCGAAAATTACGATTAATCGTCCAGAAGTACATAATGCATTTACACCAAAAACAGTAACAGAGATGATTGATGCATTTAACTTAGCGCGTGATAATTCGAATCTTGGTGTGATTATTTTAACAGGGGAAGGCGAAAAAGCTTTCTGTTCTGGCGGAGACCAAAAAGTGCGCGGTCACGGTGGTTACGTTGGCGATGACCAAATCCCACGCTTAAACGTACTTGATTTACAACGTTTAATTCGTGTTATTCCAAAACCAGTTATCGCGATGGTTGCAGGCTGGTCCATTGGTGGGGGAAATGTGCTTCAATTAGTATGTGACTTAACAATTGCAGCAGATAATGCGAAATTTGGTCAAACAGGACCGAATGTTGGTAGTTTTGATGCTGGCTATGGTTCTGGCTATTTAGCACGTGTTATCGGACATAAGAAAGCGAAAGAAGTTTGGTTCATGTGCCGTCAATATACAGCGGACGAAGCACTTGAAATGGGCTGGATTAACACAGTTGTTCCAGTAGCAGATTTAGAAAAAGAAACAGTAGCATGGGCAAAAGAAATGCTACAAAAAAGTCCAACTGCCTTGCGTTTCATCAAAGCAGCTTTCAATGCGGATACAGATGGTTTAGCAGGTATTCAGCAATTAGCTGGTGACGCAACACTTCTATACTACACAACCGATGAAGCCAAAGAAGGTCGCGATGCCTTTAAAGAAAAACGTGATCCAGACTTTGACCAATTTCCAAAATTCCCTTGATTTGAAGGTGTAAAAATGGACATGACAAACTGGCTTCAAAAACGAGTGCGGCTTTCTCCTAAAGAGACCGCACTCGTTTTTGAAGGAAAAGAAGAAACATTTGAAGAAATAAGTGAAGCAGTAGAGCGACTTGCGGGTAAATTATTCGCATTAGGCATTAGAAAAGACGAGATGATTGCATTGCTTGGAAAGAATGATCGGATGACGTTTTTGCTCATTCATGCGCTGCAACAACTCGGTGCGGTCACTTTATTTCTGAATAATCGTTTGACGAAAAAAGAGATAGCATATCAACTTGCGAACGCTGAAGTAAAACAAGTGATTGTGGCGGATACTTTTGAAGATAAGGTAGGGGCTGGAATAAGTTATTCTGAATTAGCGGAAACAGATTATAAAGAGCCAGAATTACTTGAAACTTGGGATTTATCACGCACAGCTTCCATTATGTATACGTCAGGGACCACGGGTAAGCCAAAAGGTGTCATACAGACTTATGAGAATCACTGGTGGAGCGCAGTTGCCTCTGTGCTAAATTTAGGTTTAACAGAGAAAGATAGCTGGCTCTGTGCTGTTCCGATTTTCCATATTAGCGGCTTATCGATTATGATGCGTTCGGTGATTTACGGAATTCCCGTATATTTGGAAGAGCATTTCGATGAAGAAAAAATCACGCAATTGCTTGAAAGTGGTAAAGTTTCCACGATATCGGTTGTGACTTCTATGTTGGAACGATTGTTGAAAATACATGGTGGCAGTTATCATCCGAATGTACGAACCATTTTGCTGGGCGGCGGTCCTGCTAGTAAAACCGTTTTGGAAATTTGCAAACAGCGTGACATTCCCTTAGTGCAGTCATTTGGTATGACAGAAACAGCTTCACAAATCGTTACTTTGCCACCGAAAGATGCCTTAAATAAAATCGGTTCTTCAGGTAAAGCGTTATTTCCAGCAGAAGTGAAAATTGCGGATGACGGAGAAATTTTACTAAAAGGACCATCGATTACACCTGGATATTTACATAATAAAAAAGCGACAGAAGCTTCGTTTGTGGATGGTTGGTTCAAAACCGGTGATATCGGCTATTTGGATGAAGAAGGCTTTTTATTTGTGTTAGAGCGTCGTTCTGATTTGATTATTTCGGGAGGAGAGAACATTTATCCTACTGAAATAGAACATGTCATTTCCGAGTATGAGGGCGTGAAAGAAGTGGCTGTTGTCGGTAAAACTGACGATAAATGGGGGAGTGTTCCCGTCGCTTTTATCGTTGTCGCAGAAACATTTGATGAAGATGAATTACGCCGCATCTGCCAAACAAACTTAGCTAGTTATAAAATTCCTAAACAAATTACGATTGTCGAAAATCTACCTAAAACAGCATCTGGTAAAATTCAACGCAATAAATTAAAAGAAAGGCACTCTAAGTAAATAGAGCGCCTTTCTTTTTTAATAATTAAGACCTTCTTTTAATGCTTTTAAATTATCGTTCATTATGGAAAGATAATCACGCTTTTGGTCTATGTCTTTTTGCGTAAGTGTTTCTAAATTGTGGAGTGTCAGTGTTTTTGTATTTGTTTCTTGTTGAATAACATCTGCTATTTTTGAGTTAGTGTTTTGTTCTAACATAATATATGGGATTTTTTCTGCTTCGATTTTTTCAACGATAGATTTTAATTTCTTTTGAGAAGGTTCATCACTTGTTGATACACCAGCAATAGGAATTTGGTGCAGACCATATTCTGTTTCCCAGTAGCTATAGGCTGCATGTGCTGTCACGAAGTCTTTTTGTTTTGCTTCCTTTGTAACTGTGCGGAAATCTTGATCTAGCTTTTTCAATTTTTCTTCGACAGCCTGGTAATTTTTTTCGAAAGTTTCTTTTTGATCGGGCATTTCTTTGATTAATTTATCTTTTACAACTGTTGCCATTTGTTCCATGTATACAGGATTTAACCATACGTGGGGGTTAATGTCGCCATGTTCGTGTTCTTCTTCGCTTTCGAGGTCATGTTCTTCTGCGGCATCTGGATCTTTTGGCAAGTCTAATTTTTCAGCGGTAGGGACGAAAGAGACATGTTCATTCGCGAGTGTTTTTTCCGCTTTATCTACAAATCCCTCCATACCAAGTCCGATATAGAAGAATAAATCACTATCGGCAATTTTCATCATATCTTTTTGAGTTGGTTCGAAGCTATGGGCATCAGAACCTGGTGGGTAAATGCTATGAACATCTACATACTCACCGCCGATTTGTTCTGTTAAATACTGCAAAGGGTAAACAGTTGTATAAACAGTTAATTGATCACTCTTTGTCGCTTTTGTATCGCTCTCATCTGAACAGCCAGTAAGTATGAGTAATGCCGAAAATAGTACAGTTAAAGCAATAAGATACTTTTTTCTCAATCTTTTCACTCCTCTAAATCGAAATAATTCTTGTTTAAATAATATACGAATCGTAGCAATTACGATTTATAGTCCGAATTTGATAATACCTTATTCTGGCTTAAAAAGCAAGAAAAAAATGAACCGGTAAAAACCGATTCATGATATGATTAATGATGGTGATGGACTTTACAAGAATGCTCGGAATCAGCGTTTTTATCTTTTTTAGGTGGCACAAAATCCAGCCCACCTTTATGAAACGGGTGGCATTTAGAAATACGTCTAATTGCAAGGTAACTTCCTTTTAGGGCACCGTGTGTCTGTATCGCTTCAATCCCGTAAGCAGAACAAGTCGGGTAAAAGCGACAAGTAGCCGGGGTGAACCGCGAAATATATTTTTGATAAAGTCGGATTCCTCCGATAAGAATTTTTTTCATTGATATTCATCCTCTAAATTTCAGCTTACATACAGCTTACCACATTTTTGAAAAAAGAAAAGGAAGTGAGTTTTTGTTTATTTATATTGATACACTTGGAAACAAAGTTACAATCTATTTTGAAGCACAGGAAAATAATCCGGACGATGTGCTCATTATACCTAAAACAAAGGATGGTTGGCTTTTTACCGAACATAAAATCCGTGGACTTGAATTTCCTGGGGGAAAAGGCGAACCAGGAGAAACAAATTTAGACGCAGCGAAACGCGAGCTCATGGAAGAGACGGGGGCGATTAGTGCGGAACTTCATTTTGTAGCCGATTATTTAGTCGAATCAGAGGAACGAACGTTTACTAAACGAGTTTATGCGGCGCATGTTATTTCCATCGAATCACTAGATGATTACCTTGAAACGAAAGGGCCTGTCATCATTCAAGGGGAGTTAAGCCAATTCATTTTACAACCGGCTTTTAGCTTTTTTATGCGAGATGCGGGAATGGTTCAAATTGTGCAACAAGCCGAGCGCATTTTAAATGATAAAAACTAGTCAAATAGGGGCAATCTCTGCTATGATTAAAGAAACTGGAGGTGGGAAAATTGGGTATGCCACTAGAGGTAAACACAATGATTGTAACAAAAGGAAAAGAAAAGCGAATTTCTGATAATTTCTTTGAACTGGAAAAATTAGGTTATCGTATTTATCCAATTGATGTGCCAATCGCAGTACGTAAAACAAAAGAAGGCGAAACACTTGGAGAAGCGATCCCTCGTAAACTCGTTTGGGAAAATAATAAAACTATCATTAAATATGAATTAATCGCATTAAATTCAAGTAATTAATTGTGGAGGGGATTTTTTGAAACGGAAGGTTGGAATAATTGGTACTGGTCATGTTGGGAGCGACGTGGCTTTTTCCCTTGTTACTCAAGGGATTTGTGATGAAATTGTGTTAATAGATAAAATCGAAACCAAAGCAGAAAGTGAAGCACTAGAACTGCGTGATATGGCTTCGATGACGAATTCTTATACAATGATTACTTCGAACGACTGGAGCGCACTAGGTGATGCGGATGTTATTGTTATGGCTGTTGGTCCAGAAACATTACTACGAGAAGACCGTATGGAAGAACTCGTTGAAACAAGCCGGTCGGTAGCTGAGATTGTACCAAAAATTATCGCATCGGGGTTTCAAGGGATTTTTGTGAATATTACAAATCCGTGCGATGTGATTACGATGCTTATTCAGAAATTATCTGGTTTTGATCATTCACGGGTATTTGGGACGGGAACATCACTTGATACAGCAAGAATGAGGCGGGTAGTAGGAGAAGCATTACATATTAATCCAAAGAGCGTGGAAGGATATGTTCTTGGTGAGCATGGTGAATCACAATTCGTTGCTTGGTCTACGGTGAAAATTGGTGGTGTAAGTATCAAAGATTATAAAACAACGACCTCTCTTGATTTACCCGCATTAAAAGACGCGGTTCGCGGGGGTGGTTGGAATATCTTAACGGGAAAAGGCTGGACGAGTTTTGGAATAGCCACAGCCGCAGCGGGGATTGTCGATGCGATTTTAACAGATGCTAAACAAGTTTTCCCATTAGCTGTATTTTCAGAAAAAACAAGCACATACATTGGTCAGCCAGCACTCATTGGTGCAAATGGTGTAATTGATATTTTAGAGCCACCTTTAACAGAAACAGAGAAGATCAATTTTAATGAATCAGTAGAAATCATTAAAAATGCTTTTCAATTAATTTAGTATCAAGTTTGTCATAGATAAAATAGGGGAATAACATGACAATAGCTTTAGGAATGGGGATAAAATAATTGGGGGACTTTTAAAAAAGGGAGATGGGGATGAATGAAAAGTAAATTTTTTATAGGCATGATGACTTTTTTGCTATCATTAATTTGTCTTACTGGAATGAAAGCAGAAGCAAAATCGGTGGGAGATATTTCTCCAGATGATATTTCACCGGAGATTTCAGATAATCGCTTTCAATCTGCAGAAGGGAAAGTTTTGCCTAATTTTGAGGTGGATATGTCGATTAGTGATCAAAATAACGGGAAATTATCGATTGATGAGGATTTTGAGTTAACCTCAGATGGCGATATTATTTTGATTGGAACAGTGCAAGGTCAATACATACAAGGAACCCCCATTTTAAATGAAAATGGGCAATTAAATAAAATTCCAAACCGTGATCAAGGGATTATTATGCGTGTCGATCGAACCACAAAAAAAGTGGAGTGGGCACGTGTTGTTAACTATGAGGACGGTAATTACAATTCACAATATGCAGCTGACAAATGGTTTAGTTCGTATAAATCGATTACAACCAACTCGAGTAAATCGACTTTTTATGTTGGTGGGGAAGTAGTCAATTACTACGGAGACTCTGGTGGTGGTAGTACATTAATTGTAAAATCAATTGATGCAAATGGTAACTTCCAAATAGCCCATAAATCATACGTTAGTTACGGTGTTCCATCAAGATCAGATCTAACCTATGCCTATTTTATGGATATTCAAATGGAAGGTAATACATTAACCATGTCAGCTTCAGCTCGGTATGCTGCGCAAGGTAAACAGTTTATTCGTTATACTTTAGAACCAGCCTCATTATCCATTACAAAAAATGAATTTAACCCATTAGATAATACTTTCTGGGCCAAATATCAACGGACAGATGTCCTTAAAGTAGATAATAAAGGTCTGATGGCTTATAACGCGGATGTAAATGGTGCCAACCAACTTAAAATGTCCATTCGTGAATCAGAAAATAATTATAAAGAAATTACATTGTTTGATTCTGTTCCTGAAATTTTAGCAAACTCTTCCCCTTATATATTTATGGAAGATCGTGGCGATGGGAATGTGTTTGTGGTCATGTCAACACCCACTACCTGGTATATCGCGCTTGTTAATATCGCGTCAGAACAAGTAGTTGAGACTAAAAAAATGACGATGAACTCCTCCACGACGCTAAATAGTGTGATTTACAGTGAAGGAAAAGGTCTGCTTTTAGGTGGTAGTACACACGCGGAAGAAAGCATTTTTGGTAGTGAGCCATTAAACAAAAATAACGGATATTATTTAGCGCTTGGAAATGATTTGAACGTAACGGATAGCCAGATTTTAAGAACGAATCAACATAATTCATTGACAACTATTATTAATGGCGTCGGCAATAAAGTAGATGGTTTCTTTAGCTACGATGGATTAAATAATGATGGGTATATCCAAAATGTAGAATATCCTAACACCTATGATGTGAACCCGAATGGGGCGATGATATTTGCAGAATTTAATTTGCAACCAGCTCCAGTACTCGATACAGGTAATCCAATCTTAGCATTTTACCAAGGGGAACGACGTGCGGATTTTGATGAACTAGAAGGGGTGAAAGCATACTCTGGAATTGATTCATCGGATGTAACAAAATCCATCACTAAAAACACGTTTGATTTATATACTGTAGGCGTACAACAGCAGCTTTACCAAATTGAATATTTGCCAGGAAGTGGTAATAAAACCACTGGTACGCGAAATGTCCAATTGATTCACCCACTTGAGACTCCAAAACTAGAGAAAAGCTACGCAGATAGCCATGGGGCTTTTAAAGTTGGCGAAGTAGTCCCTGCAAATGCTATTTATGCATTTAATGGTTTAGATAGTGCTAATAATGTGACTTATGTAGTTACCGCAGTAGATGATGAGAAAATAACTGTAGATGCTTCAATTAAGCGAACAGAAGGAACGAAAACAGCTGTAATTAATAAGGAAATTACACTTATGACTTCGACTGCTGACGAAACTGCAGTAATCGATGTGACGAGTGTAGCTCTAGCAGCTGGAAAGTATACATCCTTAACAGATGTTCGAAATGAAGGGCATTTTCATATTTATGCAGAAACAATGGATAGCGTGTCCATCGATCCTAAGTACGTTAAACTAACAGAAGACCCTGAAAACCCAGTTGACTGGAATGCGCCAGGTGTTTATTATGTGACTGCATCACTTGACCCGGCGAGTGGATATACAGCGAAAGATGTGAAAGTAAGTGTTGCTGTAGTTGATGTTGGAAGTCCGAAAGTTATTTCTGTAAACATGAAACCGTACAATCCAACAACCGCTCTTGTCGTTGCGGAAGATGATATTAATGGCGCAGGAGTGTATAAAATCAACTGGGCAATTAAAGATGCAAATGGACTTATTATCCAGCAAGGTGTGGAAGAGAGTGGTGCTACCATTCGAGTTCAAACCCCAGTTCCAATTGATCTCTCTACATTGAATGATGGAAATTATACATTGTCAGTATCAGCGGCTGACAGAATTGGTCATACATCAGAAGCTTCAGAAAAAGCGTTCACAGTAGACAGACAAGCGCCAGTTGTGACAGCTGACGACAAGATCACGTATGAAATAAATACAAAGAAAACGGAAGAGGAATTTTTAAACGATGTAAATGTAAAAACGGAAGCCGGCGCGGTGATTAAAACCAATTTTGATACGATGGTGAGAATGGATTCGCCAGGTGATTATACGGTTTTAGTGGAAGCTACCGATGCAGCGGGTAACCAATCTGATCCCATTTATGTCATCGTAACAGTGGAAGATACGGTAGCGCCGATTATAAGTGCAGATGAAGCGATTAGTTATAATCAAGGAAATATACGAACAGAAGCACAATTCCTGACTGATATTCATGCAACGACAGATGAACCAGCAACGATTACAAGTGATTTTGCGGATCAAGTGAAATTTGACACACCGGGAGTCTACGCAGTCACATTAAAGGCAAACGATATTAGTGGAAACCAAGCAATCCCAAGAACAGTAAATGTCACAATAAAAGATGTGACCGCACCAGTAATCACTGCTGATGAAGCCATTATTTACGAAAAAGGCATAACCAAATCTGCTACTGATTTCTTAACGGATATCCATGCTACTACAAACGATGGCTCAGCAATAACTTCTAATTTTGCAACTGTAGTAGATTTAAATACACCCGGGGATTACGATGTGACACTTAGCTCTACCGACACAGGTGGTAATATATCCGATCCAGTCACCATAACAGTTACCGTACGTGATACAACCCCACCAGTTATTACAGCAGATACAACTATCACATACGAAAAAGGAACCACGAAGACTGCAGCTGCCTTTTTAACGGATGTAAATGCAACAACGAATGACGGTTCAGCAGTAACTTCTAACTTCAACCCAATTAGTTTGAAGCAAGTAGGGACTTATCAAGTAACATTAAGTTCTGTTGATGAAAATGGTAACTATGCTTTGCCAGTAAAAGTAACCGTCGTTGTTCAAGATACACAAAAACCAGTAATCTCATCCAGCGCAACAAGCATTACCTATGAGCGAGGAGAAAAGAAACAAGAAACAGGCTTCTTCCTTGATTTAGCTATTAAAACAGATGACGGCACTCCGGTTACAAGTGATTTTGACACAGCCGTAAATCTGGATACAGCAGGAACTTATACGGTAACACTGAATTCAGAAGATGAAAGTGGCAATAAAGCAGACCCAGTCACTATTACTGTGACCGTTGCTGATACAGAAAAACCAATTATCACAGCAGACACAACCATAACCTACGCAAAAGGGACAACCAAAACTGTCGCACAATTTTTAACAGATATTCATGCTACAACTAATGATGGATCAACCATCATTAGTAATTTTGACCCAACCGTTCTTGCGCAAGAAGGAACCTACACAGTCGTATTAAATGCAAAAGATGAGAGCAACAATGAAGCAGATCCGGTAACTGTTACGATTACAGTAGTAGATACAAAAGGACCGATTATCAATGCATTAAATGCAATCACCTATGAAAGAACTATCAATAAAAACGAAGCTGATTTCTTAGCAGATATTGAGGCAACTACAGATGATGGATCTACAATCACAACGGATTTTAATAGTAAAGATCTTGATACGGTTGGAACCTATACAGTCACATTAAATGCAGAGGATGCAAGTGGTAATAAAGCCACTCCTGTAAAAGTGACGATGAAAGTAGAGGATACCATTCCTCCAATCATTACAGCTGATCAATCAATTACTTACGAAAGAGGCATTACAAAAACAGAACAAGCTTTCTACACAGATATTAAAGCCGCAACAAGCGATAATAGCCCAATCAACTCTGATTTTTCGAAAATTGATCTAACAAAAACAGGAAATTATGAAGTCTTACTCCAAGCGACAGATCAAAGTGGGAACAAAGCATTGCCACTTAGAATCAACGTGTTAGTCCAAGATACTATCGCTCCGGTCATAAAAACAACTAGCCGAGAAATAATGGCCGAACGTGGTACGCCAATGACAGAACAACAACTACTCGCAAAAATTGGCGCCAATACAGATGATGGCTCCAAAATAACAACTGATTATAACCCGGCAATTGTCAACACATCAGGAGATTATTTAGTTCATCTATACGCTGTTGACGCTGCTGGCAATCAAGCAATACCGGTAGAAATAACTATTCATGTAAAAGATACAACTGCACCAATAATTACGGCAGATAAAAAAATTAGTTACCCTGTTGGAACGGTTAAGACAGTAACGGGATTTTTACAAGACATTCATGCTGCCACCGACGATGGTTCTAAAATCATGACAGATTTTGACCCGAATATGTTAAAAACACCAGGAAAATATACTATCCACTTAAATGCAGTAGATGCAGACGGGAATAAAGCTAAAACAATCGATGTAAGTCTTACAGTAGAAGAGAAGGTGACGCCGCCTAAACCACCGACACCAGATGATGGCGGAAATAATACGAATGGCAGCAATGGGACAAATGGTAGTAACACCGATATAACGGTAAATCCTACCAAGCAAAATACTACGGCTACAAATGAAAGCATCCCAGCATTAGGTGATACAAAATCAACTATTCCAGTTATCGTTGGTATGTTCCTTTTAGCTACTTCACTCGTTCTTATTAGACGCAAATAAAAAAAGCTAGCGACATATTTGTCGCTAGCTTTTTAGGCTGTTTTAGCTTTTTTCTTTTGTTTAGGTTTTTTTGACTTTCTGGAAATAAAACGAACGAGGCTAATAATAAGAGATACAACATATTCACCAAATGAACCGATGAAAATGGCAATAGCTATTTCTGTTTGGGACATCCCGCCGCCGTAAAAACTAATGAAAAATACCACACCACTTGCAATTAGTCCCATAGTTGCTAGGAAATATTTAAACCAATATAAACGAAAAACAAAATCAAATAAACATAAAACTGCTAAAAACCCAAGAAAAATAATCAAGGATAGTGGAATTAAACTCATAGATACAATCTCCTTTAGTTAAGTAAAACATCTTTTTTATCCATCTATCATACCACAGGTTGGAAATAATGATAAGTGAAAAAATGAAGGAAGGCAATTTTCGGCCATTTTTAGCGGGTAGATGACTGCTTTATCATAACACATAACCGAATTATTATTGCATCTGACACCAGTTTATGGTATTCTATCTTAGAATTAAAATTTATCTCTTATCCAGAGCGGTAGAGGGACTGACCCTTTGAAGCCCAGCAACCTACACATATAAGTGAAAGGTGCTAATCTGTTGCAGGAGTATTATCTTCTGAACGATGAGAGCAAAGGTATAATTATAGCCTTTCTCTATTCGTGCGCGTTTTGTGCAAAATAGAGAGAGGCTTTTTATATGAGACGTATTTGGAGAGAATTGAAGGAGGAAAATAAAATTGGCTAAGAACCGTCATCTATTTACATCAGAATCGGTTTCTGATGGACATCCAGATAAAATTGCAGATCAAATATCTGATGCAATTTTAGATGCAATTATTTCAAAAGATCCCGACGCGCGTGTCGCTTGTGAGACCACTGTGACAACGGGTTTAGTATTAGTAGCAGGTGAGATTACGACGTCTGTTTATGTCGACATTCCTAAAATCGTTCGCGATACTATTAAAGAAATCGGCTATACCCGTGCGAAATATGGCTTTGATGCAGAAACATGTGCTGTTTTAACGGCAATTGATGAGCAGTCACCAGATATCGCACAAGGCGTAGACGAAGCGTTAGAATCCAGAAGTGGCAACGAAATTGACGCTGCTATTGAAGCAATCGGAGCGGGAGACCAAGGGTTAATGTTCGGTTTTGCAACAGACGAAACGGAAGAACTAATGCCATTACCGATTTTCTTAGCGCATGGTTTAGCTCGCAAATTAACCGAGTTACGCAAAACAAATAAATTAGATTACTTGCGCCCGGATGCAAAAACGCAAGTAACAGTAGAATATGATGAGTTTAATCAACCTGTTCGGATTGATACGATTGTTGTTTCAACTCAACATCATCCTGATATCACACAAGAGCAAATTGCGAAAGACTTGCACACGCATCTTTTCCCAGAAGTGATTGATGCTTCTTTCTTAGATGAAGATACGAAATACTTTATCAACCCAACTGGCCGCTTTGTTATCGGTGGCCCACTTGGTGATGCTGGTTTAACTGGCCGTAAAATCATCGTGGATACATACGGTGGTTATGCACGTCATGGCGGGGGAGCGTTCTCCGGTAAAGATCCGACCAAAGTAGACCGTTCTGGCGCTTATGCTGCAAGATATGTTGCCAAAAATATCGTTGCTGCAGGACTTGCTAAAAAAGTAGAAGTACAAGTTGCTTATGCGATTGGAGTTGCTCGTCCAGTTTCTATCTCTATCGACACATATGGAACAAGTGATTATTCCGAACAAGAATTAATTGATGGCGTAAATGCATTATTTGATTTACGCCCAGCTGGCATTATCCATATGCTAGACCTGCGTCGCCCAATTTATCGTCAAACAGCTGCCTTTGGTCATTTTGGCCGTAGCGATCTTGATTTACCTTGGGAAAGAACCGACAAAGCTGAGGCATTGAAAAAATTAATCGTAAAATAAGCCTAACCGAGCATTTCATCTCAGAAATGTTCGGTTTTTTTCTTTCCTAAACAGTGCAAAGAAAGTCTAGTTATGATATGATAGACGTTGTGAAAAAAAGATAAAATGATTATCTATATAGAGGAGAAATGTTACCATGTGTGGATTTGTAGGATGCGTACATGACCGCATTACAGAAATTACTGGCGCTGATAAAGAAACCTTTAGACAAATGAACAGTATGATTACGCACCGTGGGCCAGATGATGAAGGATACTTCACAGATGATCACGTGCAGTTTGGTTTCCGCCGTTTAAGTATTATTGATGTAGAAAACGGTCATCAACCGTTAACGTATGAAAATGAACGTTACTGGATTATTTTTAATGGAGAAGTTTATAACTATGTGGAACTCCGCGAGCAATTAGTTGCTGAAGGAATGACATTTGAAACCGAAAGTGATACCGAAGTAATTATCGCTACATATGCGAAATACAAGGAAAAAACAGCAGAACGCCTTCGCGGGATGTTTGGTTTTGTTATTTGGGACAAACAAGAAGAACTTGTTTACGGCGCACGCGACCCATTCGGCATTAAACCATTTTTCTATGCAGAAGAAGACGACAAGCTGTTCATGGGTTCTGAAAAGAAATCCATTTTACATGCGTTAAAAGAAAAAGAATTGGACGAAGTGTCATTACAAAACTATATGACTTACCAATTTGTTCCAGAACCAGATTCCTTAACTAAAAATGTCAAACGTTTAGAGCCAGGACATCAGTTTACGAAAAAAATTGGTCAACCGATGGAAATTACGACTTATTGGAAAGCATCTTTTGCACCAGTAACTAAATCAGAAGACGCATGGATTAAAGAAGTGCGTGACGTGATGTATGATTCTGTTAAAATGCACATGCGCTCTGATGTACCAGTTGGTTCATTCCTATCTGGCGGTATTGATTCATCGATTATTGCAGCAATTGCCAAAGAATACCACCCAGCAATCAAAACATTCTCAGTTGGTTTTGAACGCGATGGTTTCAGTGAAATCGATGTAGCAAAAGAAACAGCGGACAAACTTGGCGTAGAAAACATTAGTTATGTTATCTCACCAGAAGAATATATGAAAGAACTACCGAAAATTGTTTGGCACATGGATGATCCACTTGCTGACCCGGCTGCTATTCCGCTTTATTTCTTATCAAGAGAAGCGCGCAAACAAGTAACCGTAGCATTATCAGGTGAAGGCGCAGATGAACTTTTCGGTGGTTATAACATTTATAACGAACCAAATTCCCTTGCAATGTTTAACAAAATGCCAGGTGTATTTAAATCAATGTTAAATAACTTGGCGCGTATTATGCCAGAAGGAATGCGTGGTAAAAGTTTCTTAGAACGTGGAACAACGCCGATGGAAGAACGTTATATCGGAAACGCCAAAATGTTCACGGAAAAAGAAAAACAAATTTTACTTCCAAAATATCAAGCTGGTCATGACTATACGAACATTACAGATCCATTTTATGCAGAAACAACGAATTATCATCCTGTAGAAAGAATGCAGTACATTGATATTCATACGTGGCTTCGCGGAGATATTCTTCTCAAAGCTGACCGCATGACGATGGCTAATTCGCTGGAAGTCCGTGTACCTTTCCTTGATAAAGAAGTGTACAACGTGGCAAGAAATATTCCAGATACAATGAAAACAACCAATGGAACAACCAAATATATCTTACGTAAAGCGGCAGCAACATTTGTACCAGAACACGTACTTAACCGCCGTAAACTAGGATTCCCAGTACCAATTCGTCACTGGTTAAAAGACGAAATGAACGCTTGGGTTAAAAACATCATTAAAGAATCACCAACCGATCATTTAATTAACAAACAATATGTACTAGACTTACTAGACGACCACTGTGCCGGTAAATTCGATTACAGTCGTAAAATCTGGACAGTCGTTATTTTCATGATTTGGTATGATGTATACGTAGCAGATAAATACGATTTTGGAAAATAAAAGAAAACCTAGACTGGCTAATTACTAGCTTTTTCTAGGTTTTCTTTTTTCGATGATAATAACGAACGGGGCATCATTTTTTTGATTAATAAAGTTGTAAGATAATACGTGAAAATCTTGTTGCGGGATAGCTTCGCAAAAAGTCATGACAGCATCTTTTTCTTGCTTTCCAGCAGGGTGGCCGTGATAAATAACAAGAATAATGACGCCACCAACTTCGAGCAGCTCCATTAAATGGCCAATGCTTTCTAGCGTCGAATCAGCGGTTGTTGTAATTTCTTTGTCGCCACCTGGTAAATATCCAAGATTAAAAATAGCGGCGCGAACAGGTCTGGATGTGTACGCAGGGATACGTGCATGGCTAGCGCAAACGAGTTCTACTTGCGAAGAAACACCCGCATTTTCTAAACGAGCCTTCGTCGCATCAACAGCCACTTGTTGGATATCAAATCCAAGTACATGCCCATTAATACCAACAAGTTCCGCTAATAAAAGCGTATCGTGTCCATTACCACAAGTAGCGTCAATCACATAATCACCAGGACGAACTACTTTTCGTAGCGTATCGTGAGCGAAGGGGAGAATGCCTCTTAAATTCATTCGGAAATCACTTCCACAGGTTGATAGTGTTTCCCTTGCCAGCTATCTCTTCGAACAAGTTCCGCATCAATCGCATTTAACACTTCGAACTTATTTAAACTCCAAACGGGGCCAATTAAATCATCTACGCCGCCATCACCAGTAATCCGGTGAATAACCATCTCAGGCGGTAAGATCTCTAGTTGATCAGCTACTAAGTTTACATAGCCATCCCGAGTTAAAAATTCTAAGTCACCTTTTTTATAATCTTCTACCATTGGCGTTCCTTTTAATAAATGAAGCAAATGGATTTTGATACCATCCACGCCACTTTCGACTACTTTCCGCGTTGTTTCCATCATCATTTCCGGTGTTTCTTTTGGAAGCCCGTTAATAATGTGGGTACAAATCCGGATATTGTGCTTTTGCAGTTTGCGCACGCCTTCTAGATAACAATCATAGTCATGCGCCCGGTTGATTAAGCGGCCAGTCTCATCATGAGCAGATTGCAATCCAAGCTCCAGCCATAAATAAGTACGTTCATTTAATTCAGCCAAATACTCCACGACATCATCTGGCAAACAGTCAGGCCGTGTCGCAATCGAAAGTCCAACCACACCAGGCTCATTCAAAACTGTTTCAAATTTTTCGCGCAATTCGGCAACCGGTGCATGTGTATTCGTGAAAGCTTGGAAATAAGCGATACATTTCCCGTCTTTCCATTTCGTTTGCATTTTGTCGCGAACTTGCTGGAATTGTATTTTTAAATCAAGTGCCCGGTTGCCAGCGAAGTCCCCAGAACCAGCCGCGCTACAAAATGTACAACCACCATGCGCTACAGTACCGTCACGATTTGGACAATCAAAGCCGCCATCAAGCGCCACTTTGTAAGTCTTTTGCCCAAATTCTTCTCTTAAGCAGTAGTTCCATGTATGATATCTTTTATTATCATTACTATATACAAATGGATTCGTTTGTTTCAATAGTTTTAGACTCCTTCAAATGAAATTCTCCATTCATTTTAGCACATTTTGTTAGGAAAGTTAGATAAATCTTCAGAGCGCTTGCTAAAAAAATGAAATTCAGCTACAATAAAACTAATGAATTTTGCGAAATAGCGATGAATTGGAGTAGTAATCTGCATATTTTGATGTGAAGAGAGCTGACGGTTGGTGCAAGTCAGTCACAAAATCTGGATGAACTTACCATGGAGCTTGGGTGTATCCCCGTTTTCCGCGTTAAGGAATTGTTAAGTTGAGTGGTCAAACACTAATGTGGGTGGTACCGCGGGAGAAGTATCTCTCGTCCCATGGCGATAAGCCGTTGGGATGTAGGGATTTTTTTGTAGCCAAAATTCGATATTTTAAGGAAAAGAGGATGAGTAAAGTGACATTTAATCATAAAAAAATGGAACCGAAATGGCAACAATATTGGAGTGAACACAACACTTTCAAAACAACAGAAGATAAAAATAAAGAAAACTTCTATGCACTAGATATGTTCCCTTACCCATCTGGAGCAGGTCTTCACGTAGGACATCCAGAAGGTTATACAGCAACTGATATTTTGTCTCGTATGAAACGGATGCAAGGGAAGAACGTCCTTCATCCAATTGGTTGGGATGCCTTTGGACTTCCTGCAGAGCAATATGCGATTGATACTGGGAATGATCCAGAAGAATTCACCGCGCTGAATATTGCGAACTTTACTCGCCAAATTAAATCACTTGGTTTTTCCTACGATTGGGATCGTGAAATCAATACAACAGACCCTGAATATTATAAATGGACACAATGGATTTTTGAAAAACTATATGAAAAAGGTTTAGCTTATGAAGCCGAAATCGCTGTAAACTGGTGTCCGGCACTTGGTACAGTTTTAGCCAATGAAGAAGTTATCGATGGCAAAAGTGAACGCGGTGGCTTCCCGGTTTTCCGTAAACCAATGCGTCAATGGATGCTTAAAATTACCGCATACGCAGATCGTTTGCTAGATGATCTTGATCTAGTGGATTGGCCTGAAAATATTAAAGATATGCAACGTAACTGGATTGGTCGTTCAGAAGGAGCAGAAGTTACTTTTAAAATTAAAGATAGCGATGAAACGTTTAACGTCTTTACAACACGTCCGGATACACTTTTTGGGGCAACCTATACAGTTTTTGCACCAGAACACGAACTTATCGAAAAAATCACAACACCTGAACAAAAAGAAGCAGTTGAAGCATATAAAAAACAAGTAGAACTAAAAAGCGAACTAGAAAGAACCGACCTTGCAAAAGATAAAACAGGTGTCTTCACAGGAGCTTACGCAATTAATCCAATCAATGGCGAAGAAGTGCCAATTTGGATTGCGGACTACGTGTTGATTCAATATGGAACGGGCGCAATTATGGCCGTACCAGCCCATGATGAACGCGACTTTGAATTTGCGCAACAATTTGGTTTGAATATTCGTCCTGTTCTTGAAGGCGGCGACGTTACAAAAGAAGCATTCACTGGCGATGGACCACATATTAACTCCGATTTCTTGAACGGACTAGCTAAAGCAGAAGCGATTACCGCTGCAATTGATTGGCTAGAAAAAGAAGGCATCGGTAGCCGTAAAATCACGTATCGTTTGCGCGACTGGTTGTTCAGTAGACAACGTTATTGGGGTGAACCAATTCCAGTTATCCACTGGGAAGACGGGGAAACAACGCTTGTACCAGAAGAAGAACTACCACTACTTCTGCCAAAAGCAACAGAAATCAAACCATCAGGAACAGGCGAATCACCACTTGCCAACTTGCATGACTGGGTAAACGTAACAGACGAAAATGGACGTAAAGGTCGTCGTGAAACAAATACCATGCCACAATGGGCTGGCTCAAGCTGGTATTTCTTGCGCTATATCGATCCAAAAAACAGCGAAGCAATTGCTGACAAAGAAAAACTAGCAGAATGGCTTCCAGTTGACGTTTATATCGGCGGGGCAGAGCATGCTGTGCTTCATCTTCTTTACGCACGTTTCTGGCATAAATTCTTGTACGATATCGGTGTAGTTCCAACAAAAGAACCTTTCCAAAAACTGTTTAACCAAGGAATGATTCTTGGTGAAAATAACGAAAAAATGTCCAAATCAAGAGGCAATGTCGTTAACCCTGATGAAGTAGTAGAAAAATACGGCGCAGACACACTTCGCTTGTATGAAATGTTCATGGGACCACTCGAAGCTTCGATTGCTTGGAATGAAAATGGACTAGAAGGTGCGCGTAAATTCTTAGACCGCATCTGGCGCTTGCTAGTAACTGAAGAAGGCACACTCGCTGAAAAAGTGACAACTGATGCGAATGCTAACTTAGAAAAAGCGTATCATCATATGGTGAAAACAGTTACGAACCATTACGAAAACCTGCGTTTCAATACTGGGATTTCGCAACTAATGATTTTCATCAATGAAGCATATAAACAAGATACGATTCCAAAACAATATGTCGAAGGTTTCGTTCAACTCTTGTCACCAATCGCACCACACCTTGCAGAAGAATTATGGGAAATCCTAGGTCACACCGAAACAATCAGCTACGTAGCTTGGCCAACATACGACGAAGCCAAACTAGTAGAAGATGAAGTAGAAATCGTACTTCAAGTAAATGGCAAAGTGAAAAGCAAAATCACCGTTGCCAAATCTCTTGGAAAAGAAGAACTAGAAAAAATCGCACAAGAAGACAACAAAATGAAAGAAAACCTAGAAGGCAAAACAATCCGTAAAGTGATTGTCGTTCCAGGGAAACTTGTAAATATTGTTGCGAATTGATAAAGAAACCGCTCCAAAAATTAGCACTGTTGCTAATTTTTGGAGCGGTTTTATATTTGTTTAATTTCTTTGTAAATAATGTTTTTAATGGAGCAAACAATTCTTACCTGTTATAGTGGATTGAAAAAGGAGAAAACAAAGTGGCAGAGGTAATTACATTAGTTATAGGTTTTTAGGATTATGCTACACAGTTATTAATAGCTTCTATACATGGGAAGCAGTGGGTTTAAAGATGAAAGGCTTTGTTTCAATTGAAAATAAAGTGAAATTGAGTTTAAGTAATGTAATCATATTTTTAATTTTTCTTATATGTATAGCGTATTCAATTGATGCTAGCAATAAAGTAAATAATATTTGGGAACAAGTGTTTATGATTTTTATGGCTATGTTATTTGGTTTAATGTTTCTTATAAGTATAGTTGTGATGATTACAAAGAATATCAGAGAAAGTTGCGATGTTTACTATATATTATCTGGTAAAATTTATATATTAAAGCACATAGAAAATGATATTTTATTATTAGAATCTCTAAGCCCAAATAAGAAAATATTATTAAAAAATAAAGCTTTCCTGTTCAAAAATAAGCATTTGCTTTTAAATGGAAAAGATTACAACAAATTCAGAAAAGAAAAACCATTTTTATTTATAGATTGATAAAACATCGTTAAGTAGAATTTTTTAAATATGCAAGAGGATATCATGATTACTAAGTTGTTTTAGGAAATGGTGCAATATAAAGAATATGCTGTTCTAACTATAGGTGAGTATATAGAGATTATTTTTACAAAGTAAGTTGTAGAGGATATATATTTGGGATGCGTAGTTAAGAATGTTAGGGATATCGCCAGAAAGTTTGTACACCGAACGCTATCGTGTTAATAACGAAAATGGCGTTCGGTGTTCCGGCAATATTCAGTTGTAATAATCTTCAATTTACACTAGTATAGATTTTAGGAAGTTTAACGCAATAACTTGCAACTTTAACTCTATTATGCTATATTTATTGTTAGTGTTAAATCACACACGCACGGTGACAGACTGAGAAGGTGCTTAACGACTTGTTCGCTTAAGTTTTTCAGCTGGTTGATCCATGCGGAGGGCGGTTATCCGCAAAAAATAAACCAATAGGAGGGAATAACACATGCCTGTTATTTCAATGAAACAATTACTCGAAGCAGGAGTTCACTTCGGCCACCAAACTCGCCGTTGGAACCCAAAAATGAAGAAATATATCTTCACAGAAAGAAATGGTATTTATATCATTGACCTACAAAAAACAGTGAAAAAAGTAGACGAAGCTTTCAACTTCATGCGTGAAGTAGCTAGCGACAACGGAACTATCCTGTTCGTAGGAACTAAAAAACAAGCTCAAGAATCCGTTCGCGACGAAGCTATCCGTTCTGGACAATATTTCGTGAATCATCGTTGGTTAGGTGGTACTTTAACTAACTTTGAAACTATTCAAAAACGTATTCAACACCTTAAAAAAATCGAAAGAATGGAAGCAGATGGAACTTTTGAAGTCCTTCCTAAAAAAGAAGTTGTCCTTCTTAAAAAAGAACAAGAAAAATTAGAACGCTTCTTAGGCGGAATCAAAGACATGAAAGGTCTTCCTGATGCATTATTCATCGTTGACCCACGCAAAGAACGTATTGCGGTTGCAGAAGCTCGTAAACTTCATATTCCTATCATCGGTATTGTTGATACAAACTGTGATCCGGATGAAATCGACTACGTAATCCCTGCAAATGATGACGCTATCCGCGCGGTTAAACTTTTAACTGCTAAAATGGCTGACGCTATCATTGAAGTGAACCAAGGGGAAGAGTTAACGGAAGCGGAAGTTGCTCCTGTAGAAGAAAAAGCTACAGAAGAAACTACTGAAGCATAAGATTTTATTTGAAACTTTCAAGGTGATAAGGCACTATTCTTATCACCTTTTTTAAAGAGAAAAATTGGAGGGAAAATAAATGGCTAACATTACAGCTCAAATGGTAAAAGAATTACGTGAAAAAACTGGTGCTGGTATGATGGATTGTAAAAAAGCACTTGTAGAAACAGAAGGAGATATGGAAAAAGCAATTGACTATCTTCGTGAAAAAGGAATCGCTAAAGCTGCGAAAAAATCTGATCGTGTAGCTTCTGAAGGTATGACTCATGTAATCAGCAATGAAAAACATGCCGTAGTACTTGAAGTTAATGCTGAAACAGATTTCGTTGCTAAAAACGATAACTTCCAACAATTAGTTGACGCTTTAGCTAAACAAATTCTTGCAGTTCGTCCAGATAGTTTAGAAGACGCACTTAAAACAGAAATGCCTAATGGCCAAACTGTTCAAGATTACATCACTGAAGCAATTACAAAAATCGGTGAAAACATTTCCCTTCGTCGTTTTGAAGTAAAAGAAAAAGCAGACAACTCTGCTTTCGGTGAATACATCCACATGAACGGACGTATTGGTGTTCTTACACTTCTTGAAGGAACTACTGATACTACTGTTGCAAAAGACGTTGCAATGCACATTGCTGCAATCAACCCTAAATACATTTCTCGTGAAGATGTTTCTTCTGAAGAAGTTGCACACGAAAAAGAAGTATTAACTCAACAAGCATTAAACGAAGGCAAACCAGCTAATATCGTTGAAAAAATGGTAGAAGGCCGTTTGAAAAAATATCTAAGCGAAATTTCCTTAGAAGACCAACCTTTCGTTAAAAATCCAGACATCACTGTAGGTGAATATGTGAAACAAAGCGGTGGTAAAGTTGTATCATTCGTACGTTTCGAAGTAGGCGAAGGAATCGAGAAAAAAGAAGATAACTTTGTTGAAGAAGTAATGAGCCAAGTGAAAAAATAAGTCCATTTTAAATCGATTTTATATGATATCAAAACCCCGTATTTTCTTAGGAAATGCGGGGTTTTGATTTTTTTGATTTCATTTGAATATCATACAATATCAAATTATTGTGGGATTTTTTGTGGGATATTTTTATATTTAATTTTTATCCCACAATTTTCTAGATTCCTGACAATCTGTCTTTCATCGTATTCATTAATTTTTCTCGTGTCTCGTCTGTCGTAGGTGAATAATTATATTATATTATTCACCTAGTAATAAATAAAACTGATAAATAATTAAATAAATAAGGAATATCCATAAGTGAAATAACGCATATCTTGGATTGATATGTATTTTTTGTGATAAATAGAAACAGGAATGTTTAAAATGTGAATAGTAACTCATAATGAGTATTATCTTATGACCAAAAAACTTAATGATACTCACGTTGTGTAAGAATATCTCTAAATAAGCTCCATTTTCTAGTCGTTCACGACAAGAATCGGACATTTCATTACATTTTTGGTTATACATCGCTTTTTTATGATACTCTTGCATTGCAACTATTGATTACAAAAAGGAGGCAACAAGATGAACAGAAAGATGAGATTATTAAAAGGACTAATGGCTTTCATTGTAGGTGTAAGCATTATAGCAACCCCAATCATTACAGTCTATGCAGCAAGTAATAAAGTAGCCATTTCGATGAACCGTCGAGCTGTAAATGGTGCTACAAATGGAAAATATCATTCATTGAACAAAGGAACGGTTAAATTGAACGTTTCGGCTAAAGGTTTCGGGAATAGTAACCCCAACTCGACGGTAACTTTGCACAAAGAGAAATTTGGAATAGATGATTACTTTGGCAGAGTCAGTATTCCTTCAGGAAAGAATTATTTTTATAAAAATAAGACAAAAGAATTTCCAACAAAAGCAAATGCGAAATCAAGTAAATACTATTTAAAAGCTGAAAAAGCGATGGATTGGTACACAGTGAAAATCGAAGGAACCATTAGTAACTAAGAATTAGGAGAGTTAACATGCTTAGATTTTCTGGATTAGTAATGACAATCGCTTTAATTGTATATATTGTCTTTTTCTTATTAAGATGGTTGAAAAGACGAGAAAAATTAGAGATGATTATCTTTAAAACATGTTTATATGTATATGCTTGTGGTGTAATCAAGTATGCGATTTTTCCCCTTATGTTAAATGCTTTCTTGATAGAAGATACAAAAATATTTGTAACAGGCCCTTATATGAATTTAATTCCTTTTAATTCAATAAGTGAAATGTTTATTGCAGGAAGAGAATCTGCTGCTTTTCAAATAGTTGCAAATATTATTATGTTTGTTCCCCTTGGAATGCTTTTACCATTATGTTATCCAAAATTAAAATGGAAAAGTGTTTTTGCTATAAGTTTTATAGCAACTGTCGGGATTGAACTTGCTCAATTATTACAGGATCTTATTTATCAATCACCCTTTAAGTTTGTCGATATTGATGATGTAATACTGAACTTTTCTGGGGGCATTATTGGATATATGATTTTTGTTATGTTTAGGCCTTCGTTAAGGAAAATGGGATTATACCCAAATGTATAAAAAATTAAAGACATCTAAGTAAAATTATTAGATGTCTTTTTTATTATAGTATTGTTGTAAAGTACACATCACACAACTTCAGAACTATTGTCATATCAACGCGTTTAAAAACTTATTATTTGTTCCAAGTGAAATAAATCTATTAATAATTTAACCCCGTATTTGCTACACTTAAATAGATATTAACACAAAGGGAGTACAACATGAAAAAAACATCAAGATTATTTTTATTGGATACATTATGGACAATGATTCAAACAAAAGAAGGGGTGGATTCACCGCTCTGGCTTCCATTGTTTTACTAAGTTAATATACCGCTCATGAATATTTATGCGATAAAAATATAATATTTTATATATTGAGAGAGATAATTGTATTAAATATTGATGGGTAGTTCCTATTAGATGAACATTTGGTGAAGTATATGTCATAAAATGAATAAAAAACTAATAATCGCTCTAAAACGAGTGGAAATACGCCTTTTTAGGCAAAGTTATTTCAGAAAGAGTAAGAATAATTCTAAATAAGAATGCTTTTTAGTCATTCACGACATGAAACAGACATTTCATTACATTTTTGGTTATACATTTCATTTTCATGTTACACTTTTTTTGTTCGATGAAAGATAATAAAAAATCACAGTCTACTACGGGAAAATGATGGGCGATTGTATCTTTTAAAGTGAGGTGAATACAAAAAGGGAGTGAGTTTGAAAGATAGTAGTTTGTTTTATGACAATATGTTTGAGGCTACATTTTATTAATTATTACATACAAAGAGGGAGAGCGTAGAATGAAGAAAATTTTATCATTATTAGTAGCATTTGTATGTTTGTGGAGTATTTTACTTCCAGGACAAGAAGCGGATGCTGCGGCAAAAATCAATAGCTGGGACTTAGTAGATTCTAGTAAACACCTAGATTACTCGGGGAATTCAAAGTATATGTCATTTATTCAATCTGGTGCTAATACTTGGAATGCTTATAAAAAAGGGGTTATTAGACCAGCTTCAGGAGCGAATAAATCAGACGTATATTGTAGTGATATTTCAGCGAATAATAATATCAATGCAACGACTTATAGTAACGGGAAAATCACTTTTAACAAGAAAAATATGGATAAAAAAAATAATGCTGGAAAACAAAATGTTGCTACACATGAGCTTGGACATGGCTTGCGACTCGGGCATAATGCTTCTAGTGACGTAATGTATCAATATAGCACATCCAAAACAACTTTATCTACGAATGATAAACAATCCTATGATGCAGCATATAAAAAATATTAAAAGGGGTACTTAAATTGAAAAAAACAACTATGGGAATCATCGTTTCAACAATTAGTATTATAGGTATCGGCTGTTTCTTAACTGTAAACACGCATGCCGAAAAGACTAAACCTGAGAAAAAAGAAGTACCAACATATGCTATTCATTCCGATTATACACTGGATATAGATAATCCGAATGAAGTTGTTGGCGATGCGGATTATGTGTTTGTAGGGAAAGTAACGCAAGAAACTGGAACAGATTACAAAAATGAAACACCAATTGAACAAGAAGATGATTCAATTAAATATATTGGTGAAGCATATACAAATTATAAGGTAGAAGTAATTTCGAATTTAAAAAATGAATTAGCAATGGATAAAGAAATTGTACTTCAAAAACAAGGTGGAATTCGGGAAGATGGATCTGCTTATGACGTTTTTGAAGACGATCAGCTCCCGGAAGTAGGCAATATCTACATATTTACTGCTTATACGCAAGACGATGGATCTTTACTTGTAGCAGGGGGGAATTCCACTATTTCTTTCGATGAAAAAACCAAAAAAATAGATACAGAAAAAGAAGTGAGCAAGACAGAAGAGTTTGAACTATATGAAGAGGCTGTTGAAAATCAAGTTACTACAGAAGAAAATTAAATAAGCTAGTCATTAAGCATAACGATTCATACAAGAATCGTTATGCTGTTTATATGATTAGTTGATCGTGAAAAAAGCCTAATAAAAATAATTTTTAAACAATTTGCAATTATTTGTTGCGCTTTCAAAAAAAATCGGTTAAACTAATAACGTTGCATAATAAAACAAAGGAGGAATGGACGATGAATAATTATATGAAGACTTCAAACAAGGCATTATTGCGCTTAAAAATAGAATTTATTTCACCGGACCATTTCGCGAGCAAGGGAACTCTCCTTTAATTTGGTTTTATTTTATACAAAGTGGTGACAAATAAATATATTTTTTCGGGTAATAATGGGCAGAAATAGGTCCATTATTTTTATTTGTCCAATTTTAAGGAGAAAAGGGAGGGATTGTTGTTTGAAAATTTATAAAGCATTGGGTTGGTTTTTTAAAGAAAATTGGAAATCTTATGCATTTGGAGTAACCATTTTATTCACGATTGCGCTTTTACAGTTAGTTCCGCCGCAAATTATTGGCTATACGGTAGATGCCGTAACGAACGACTCACTGACAAAAGACAAATTGATTAAATGGATGATTATTCTAGTTGTAGCAGCGATTCTTGCATACGGCGGTCGCTATGTTTGGCGGATGTTAATTTTTGGTTCTGATAATAAATTACAACGCACTTTGCGTTTACGATTATTTGAACATTTTACCAAGATGTCGCCATTTTTCTTTCAACGTTATCGTACTGGGGATTTAATGGCCCATGCGACGAATGATATTACAGCTATTCAACAAGTAGCGGGGATTGGCGTTTTGACCTTATCAGATTCTGTTCTAACAGGGGGAACGGTTATTGCGACAATGGCAATAACGATTGATTGGCGCCTAACCTTGATTGCGTTACTTCCAATGCCGTTTATGGTACTCGGAAGTTCGATTTTAGGTAAAAAGTTACACGATCGTTTCCACGGAGCACAAGCCGCTTTTTCGATGTTGAATGATAAAACGCAAGAGAGTATTTCTGGTATAAAAGTAACACGAACATTTGGACAAGAGAAAGAAGATATTCAAGATTTTGCAAAACAAACCAAAGAAGTCGTTCAAAAAAATATTTCCGTCGCTAAAGTGGATGCGATGTTTGATCCGATGATTTCAATTATTGTGGGGGTTTCATTTGTTCTTTCATTGGGATTTGGCGCGAAATTCGTTGTGGATGGAGAGTTGACTATTGGACAAGTGATTGCATTTTCGAACTATTTATTTTTATTAATTTGGCCGATGTTAGCATTTGGATTTTTGTACAATATTATTCAACGCGGGAATGCTTCTTATGATCGTGTGCAACATTTACTCGCCGAAAAAGAAGATGTACTTGACCAGGAGGGCGCGCTAGATACGGTTCCAGTTGGGGACTTACAAGTTACAATGGATAAATTTACCTATCCTGATGAGAGTGAACCAGTCTTGGCAGATATTCATTTTAATTTAAAAGCTGGAGAAACACTAGGTATTGTTGGTCGAACTGGTTCTGGAAAAACATCTTTATTAAAGCTTTTAATGCGTGAATATGATACGTATGAAGGTAAGATTGCTTTCGCTAATGTGAAAATTCAAGACTATACGGTTCGAGCTTTACGAGAAGCAATTGGCTATGTGCCGCAAGATCAATTTTTATTCTCAACATCGGTACGAGATAATATTCGTTTTGGGAAACCAGATGCACCGCAAGAAGAAGTGACGAAGATTGCAAAACTTGTGTCTGTAGATGAAGATATTCTTGGTTTTGAAAATGGCTATGATACGATTGTTGGTGAGCGTGGGGTTTCGCTCTCTGGTGGTCAGAAGCAGCGTCTTGCCATCGCACGTGCACTAATTATGAACCCCGAATTGCTTATTTTAGATGATGCACTTTCGGCGGTAGATGCGAAAACAGAAGAACAAATTTTAGCTAATTTAAAAGAGAATCGTTCGGATAAAACAACGATCATCAGCGCACATAGACTTAGCTCAGTCGAACATGCGAATTTAATTATCGTAATCGATAAAGGCCGAATCGTGGAACGTGGAACCCACATGGAACTAATGGCGTTAGATGGCTGGTATGCAGAAATGTTCCGTGAGCAACAATTGGAGGAAGCGCTAGAAGAAGGGGGTGTAGCAGATGGAAGCGATGAATGAACAAGATGAAATGTTAGTGATGTCCGGTAAGGAACATCGCGAGGTTTTAAAAAGAATGCTTAGTTATACCAAATATCATATTCCGAGTTTAATTTGGACCGGTGTGCTTGTTCTTCTCGTAACGCTTGCGGATGTGTTTGCACCAATCTTGATTAAAATATTTTTGGATGATTATTTAACACCGATGAATTTGGAAATGCAGGCTTTGCTAATTCTTGGTGCGGGATATTTGGGACTTACGATTGGGAAATCAGTTGTTTGGTATTTCCAATTGCTGTTCTTCCAAAAAATCGCGCTTGAAATTGTGCAACAAATGCGGATTGATATTTTTACAAAACTTCATTTGCTAGGAATGCGCTACTTCGACAAAACGCCTGCAGGAAGCATTGTGTCGCGCGTGACAAATGATACCGAAGCGGTGAAAGATATGTTTATTAATGTGCTTTCAACAGCGATTC
The DNA here is from genome assembly GCF_900187225.1 of Listeria monocytogenes. Taxonomy (GTDB): domain Bacteria; phylum Bacillota; class Bacilli; order Lactobacillales; family Listeriaceae; genus Listeria; species Listeria monocytogenes. The sequence continues at coordinate 1,657,630 of NZ_LT906436.1, read as the reverse complement.
AAAGTTTGTTTATGCTCGTTGGGATTTATGCAGCGATGTTTGCGCTCAATGTTCAATTAGCGTTATATAGTTTACTTTTATTCCCGCTTATTGTCTTTATTATTTTTGTTTACCGGAAATACAGTTCGCAGTTTTACCGGGCACGACGAGAAAAATTAAGTCAATTAAATGCAAAAATTGCTGAGTCGATTTCAGGAATGTCGATTGTTCAACAATTTAATCAAGAGCGTCGGTTAGTAAAAGAATTTGAGAAAATCAATAAAGATTACTATGACGTCGGAATGAAAAATATCAAATTTAATGCGCTATTACTTGGACCGGCAATTGATTTGATTTACGCGTTGGCTGTAGTGATTATTCTTAGTTTCTTTGGTGCAGAGTCATTAATAGGACCGGTAGCGATTGGGACGATTTATGCCTTTATTAGTTACTTTGATCGTTTTTTAGAAGCGATTTATAACGTAATGGAGCGGCTGGCGATGTACCAAGAGGCGATTACGGCGGCTTCCCGAGTATTTCGTATTATGGATGAAACGGAAGAAGTGCCAGCCCAATTAAACGATCCAGAGGCGAAAATCACGCGTGCTAAAATTGAGTTTAAAGATGTTTCGTTTGCTTATGAAGGTGGGCGTGACGTTCTTAAAAATATTAGCTTTACGGCTGAACCTGGACAAACAGTGGCACTTGTTGGTCATACAGGAAGCGGGAAAAGCTCGATTATCAATTTAATGATGCGTTTTTATGAATTTGAACGTGGCGATATTTTAATTGATGGTAAGTCGATTAAGTCTCATGAAATTACAGAACTGCGTAAGAAAACTGGACTAGTTTTACAAGATAGTTTTATGTTTTACGGCGATATTAATACAAACATTCGCTTGTATGATAAAAACATTACAGATGAACAAATTATAGATGCTGCGAAATTTGTTCAAGCGGACGGCTTTATTCAAACTTTGTCCGATCAGTACAAACATAAAGTAATCGAGCGAGGCGCTTCGTTTTCAAGTGGACAAAGACAGCTGATTTCATTTGCAAGAACGGTTGTAACCAATCCACAAATTCTCGTTTTAGACGAAGCAACGGCAAATATTGATACAGAAACAGAAAGCTTAATTCAAACGGGGTTAAAACGAATGCGAGAAGGACGCACGACAATTGCGATTGCGCATCGACTTTCGACAATTAAGGATGCCGATTTAATTTTAGTTTTATCCAAAGGAAGAATTATTGAGCGTGGTACACATGACAGTTTGATTGCAGAAGAAGGGGTATATCATTCGATGTATCAATTACAAAATAGTGGAATGGATTTAGACGAAGCGCTTTAAGCAGAGAAGTTTATTTCAAACGGTAAAAGGAATATAATGAGGAGCGAAGTGTTACAGCAGATTAGTAGGGGGAATTAAAAGTGTCATTAATCATTTCAATTATCATTACACTTGTTTTTGGAGCTGGAATTATCATGATAAGAATGAAAGCATCGAAGCGTCCAGCAAGTGTGAAAGGGATTATCATACCGCCAATTATGATGTCAACAGGCGCTCTCATGTTTGTTATTCCTTTTTTCCGTGTTTCGTGGGTAGATATTTTAGAAGCTATAGCAATGGGGCTTGTGTTTTCAGTTATTTTAATTTGGACAACGAAATTCGAAATTCGTCACAAGTATGTATTTATTAAACGCACAAAAGCTTTTCCGGTTATTTTGATGGGACTGTTACTCATTCGAATCTTCATTAAGTACTGGATTAGCGGTAGTTTAGAAGTGGGCGAGTTGTCTGGTATGTTTTGGATAATGGCATTTGCAATGATTGTACCGTGGCGAATTGTAATGTATTTCCAATATAAAAATACCGAAAAAGAGCTTAATAAAGTAGAAGTTAGCGGAGAGTACGAATAATAGTGAAAGCATTTTCCAAAACAGCTTGAATTATTCAGTATGAATAGCTTATAATGAATAATGTTACATCGTGAGTAATGTTACTTGCCGGATGGGTGAAGCATATCCGAGACTGACGCGGCCAGTTACAAAAGGGCTTCCGAGTTTGGCTTGAAAAAAAGGAGGACATCATCTTGAAAAAATGGTTATTAGTAGTTTTAACTTTAGCACTAGGATTGTCGCTTGCGGCTTGTTCCGGTTCTAGCAGTTCTGACAAAAAAGAAGACACAAAAAAAGAAACAACAAGTGATAAAGACAAAGTATTAAATTATTACATGGACTTGGTAGACGTTGTTAATGAAAACAATGGCGATTACAACGCTTATGTAGGAGCAGTTGGTGCAGATCCTAAACCATCTGAAGCAGACCTTGCAGCTCTTGCGAAACCAGCTAGTGAATCAGCACTTAAAGTATCTGAAGCACTTGCTAGTGAAAAAACACCAGACCTTGGTAAATCCACAGATGATTTCAAAGCAGCTGTGAAACAATTAAGTGATGCTTACAAATTAGAAGCAGACGCACTTAAAGTTAGTGGTCGTGATACAACAAAAGCAGACGAAGCGATGGCAAAAGCGGACGAAGCAATTGCTAGCGTATTAAAAGATGCTGGACTTAATCCTTCAAGCATTACAACTGATACAGCTTCCTGATAATAAAAAAGACAGCTCCCACGTGGAAGCTGTCTTTTTTATTATTTGTTTTTTGTTTGATTAATTTCATTTTGAAGTTGTTCAAAAGTCGCCATTAATTCTTGAGACTTAACTTCTAGTAGCTCTTTTTGGTCAAGTTCGGTATCATTGAATAGTACCGGGTCGCCAAAACGAATAATGATTTTTTTGCGTTTTAAAATTTCTCCAAATGTTTTTGGCCCATCATAAACGGCAGGTAGCATTGGAACTTTTGCTTTATGAGCGATAGTTACTGCACCGCGTTTTAAATGAAGGTTGGTCGTTTTTCTAGTTCCACTCGGGAAAATCCCAACTACTTTACCGGATTTTAGCATCCGGATTGGGGCTTTAATGGCGCTTGGTCCAGGATTGTCACGGTTGACTGGAAAGGCGTTAAGGTGTGTCATTAGCCAGTTAAGAAATTTACCTTTGAATAGCTCTTGTTTGGCCATATAATGGACTGGTGTTGGCGATAGGGCGAAACCAAGGTATAAGATTTCAATCCATGACGTATGCGTGGACACAACAACATATGGTGCTTCAATGATTTTGTCTTTGTTTTGTACTTGAAATCGTCCACCAATAATAATTAAAATAAAATGAACGAGGTTTTTTGCGAAATGATAAAACAACTTCTTCACTCCCAGTATTGCTAGTTATTTTTTTAAACTATATCTAGTATACTTAAAATTGACGAGTTTTGCATTAAAAATAAATAATCTCTGAGAAAAAGAAATGAGGTAACCGATGAAATTTTTACATACAGCTGATTTGCATTTAGGAAAAATTGTATCTGGCGTATCGATGCTAGCAGAGCAAGAATATATTTTGGCACAAATAACGAATATTGCCGAGGAAGAACAAGTCGACGCGCTTATTTTAGCAGGAGATTTATATGACCGCGCCGTGCCGCCTGCGGATGCGGTGAAAGTGCTAAATGATATTTTAGTAAAGTGGAATGTAGAACTGGGTATTCCGATATTTGCCATCAGCGGGAATCATGACAGTGCTGAGCGGCTTGCTTTTGGAAGTCAGTGGTATGAAAGTAGTAAGCTATATATGAAGGGAAAATGCACTTCGCAGTTTGACGGGATTCCTTTTATGGATGCTGAAGTATGGCTTGTCCCATATCACGAACCAGCAATCATTCGGCAAGCTTTTGCAGATAATTCGATTCGCAGTTTTGAAGACGCTATGCAAGCCGTGACGAAACAAATCCGGTCCAAATGGGATACAAGCAAGGCGCAAATTTTGGTTGGGCATGCGTTTGTTTCTGGAGGTATTCCGAGTGATTCCGAACGACAACTAGCAATTGGGAATGTGGACCGAGTTTCTACTGATTGTTTTGATGGTTTTACGTATACTGCACTTGGGCACTTGCACCATCCACATGCGATTCGCCACCCGTCTATCTTTTATAGTGGATCTCCTTTAAAATATTCATTTTCAGAAGCAAATGATCATAAAAGTGTGCGGATTGTGGAACTGGAAGGGAAAGAGCTAATTAGTGTGACGGAGCGCTTTCTAACGCCAAAACATGATATGCGCATTATTTCTGGGACACTAGCGGAACTGACGGAAAACTTAGTAGAAAATCCTGATGACTTTTTTCAAGTGAATTTAATGGATGAAGGGGCTTTAATTGATCCAATGGGGAAATTACGCCAATTTTATCCAAATATTTTACATTTAGAGCGTAAAAAACAAACATTAAAAGAAACGCAAGATAGCTTTGAAGAAATAATGAAAAAAGATGATTTAGAGTTATTTGGTCAATTTTTTGAACATGTCAATGGAACAGAATTAACGGAAACACAAAAACAAAAGTTAGCGGATGTTTTTGAACAAGCAAGAAAGGAGGATGCGGAATGAGACCAATTAAATTAACGATGCAAGCTTTCGGAGCCTATGCGAAAAAAGAAGTAATTGATTTTGAAAAGCTTGGAACAGAGCAGATTTTTGTCATTTCTGGTAAAACTGGGGCAGGAAAATCGACTATTTTTGATGCGATTAGTTTTGCGATTTTTGGGAAAGCAAACACATTTGATCGGGAAAGTTTTTCGATGCGGAGTCATTTTGCGACAGATAAAGAAATTACTGAAGTAACGCTTGCTTTTAGATTGAAAGACAAGATTTACCAAATTAGTCGTATTCCTCAGCAGGAAATTGCCAAACAACGTGGAAATGGAACAACCACTTCGCCGCAAAAAGCAGAATTATATGAGTTGATTAATGATGAAATGAAGTTGCTTGCGAGTTCTGTTCGCGATGTTAATACGAAAATGGAAGAATTAATACAACTTAATGTGGACCAATTTAGACAAATTTTGATGATTCCTCAAGGCGAGTTTAGAGAGCTACTCGTATCGGATAGTAAAGAAAAGGAAGTCATATTGCAACGGTTAGCGCATACTGTTTACTATGAAAAAGTGGAAAATTTGCTATGGGAAAAGCAGAAACAAGCCGAAATCTTGGTTGTAGAAGCGCGTAAAAAAGTGGCAGAACTCGCTGAACTGAGTTTGCCGGGTGTGGAAGTTTCAGGGAAGACGACAAGTGAAATCAGTGTTTTACAAGCCGAGGCAATTCAAAGCGAGCAAATGATTTTAACGGAATTAGAAAATAAATTAAGCATTATTCGCAAACAAACAAGTGAAGCTGTCGAAAAAGTGACGCTTGCTAAAGAACAACTACTTGATTGGCAAAATTTGGATAAGTACACAGAAGAAATAGCGACACTAGAAATAGAGAAGGATTTTTATCAAGCGATAGAAGTTCGATTGGAAGCTGCCAAAAGAGCAAGTAATCTCCGCTCTCAAGACGCACTTTGTATCCGTTTGAAAGAACAATTAGAAACAGCAGAACAAACAGAAAAACAAGTAGCATTTGAGGCAGAAGAGGTGAAAGTCCAATTTTCACATGTGAAAAAACAAAAAGAAGCACTCGCTGAAAAAGAAGCAGAATTAGAAATAAACAAACGGACACTTTTCCAATTAGAAGAAATGGAACCGAAAATCTTGGAATTAGAAATGATATCCATCCAAAAACGACGCGCCGAATTAGAGTGGAAAGAAGCAACGACGCTTTTGGAAGAAATAGTGAATAGCGAGCAAAAAATAATCGCGGAGCTGCAATCGGTAGAATCACGATTGGTTGAAATTAACCAAGCGGAACTCACGTATTTAGAAGTCATTAATAAACGAACAACTGTAGAAGCAATCATTGAGAAAGAGCAAGAACTGGTTAGTAAACGGATGAAGATGGTAGCTTGGGATTCCGAGAAACAAACAGAAGAACAAAAGCTGGTCCAATTGTTAGCGGAGAAAGCGGAAATAGAAACAACCATTGAACAAGAAGAAACAAAACTGCAAAAAGAACAAGCTGCAACAATCGCAGCTCATATACATGACGGTGAGGCTTGCCCTGTCTGTGGTTCGTATTCCCATCCAGCACTCGCAAAATTTGGAGAAACAGCCAACTTAGAAACGCTAGAAGTTGCAAAGGGAAAACTACACGAAAAACTATTAGCAATCACTACCACTGAAAAAACTATCAGTCAACTCGAGTGGCAACTAAATGAATGGGCAGGTATTAAAGAACTTAGTTTAACGGAAGTACAGCAAACATTAACTGAAAACATTCAACTAGCTAATAATCTGGCAGAACAAATAGCACAATTGCAAGCCAAGGTAGCACAAAAAGAAACCATTCAAGCGACACTTGAATCATTGAATAACAAACAAAATGAAACGATAACCGAAAAAAATAAGGTGGCTCTCGAAGTAGAAAAGTTACATCAGCAAGTGCAAATGGTTTCAGGAAAATTAAGTTATTTAGAACAATCGATTCCAACCGAATTTCGTGATAAAGTAGTTTTCGAAAGTAAAAAGAAAGAACTAAGCGAAAAAATAGAAGCACATATCAAGCAAGCCAATCAAGTGGATGCACTGTTTAGACAAACAGAAAAAGAAACAACTAGATTAGAGTCTACTTTACAATCTGCGCAAAAAACAACGGTGGATGCGAAAGAAGCTTTACAAGTACAGCGCGAAATTTTCAAAGAAGCCATGAAACAAAATGATTTTTTATCCTATGATGCGTATAAGCAAGCCTTCATGTCAGCAGAAGAACAAAAAATCCAAGAAGAAAAAGTGGCTGATTATGAGCGGAAACGCCATTTAGCCGTATCACGCCAAGCAGATTTAAAAGAAAAACTCCAAAATAAACAAAAACCAAATATCGAACAACTAGAATTTATCATGAAAGAAAAACAGCTCGAACTTAGCCAATCAGAAGAAAATACAATTAAACAACGCGAATTCGTTACAAAAAGAAAAGAACTTGTGGAAAATTATCAAAATAGTATTCAAATAGTGGAACAAGCTGAGGAAAATTATGCGGATATTGGTTTATTAGCGGATGCAGCACGCGGCAAAAACGCTCGGAGATTAACCTTTGAACGTTACATTTTAGCGATGTTTTTAGATACGATTATCCACCGAGCCAATCATCGTTTATCGAAAATGACAAGTGGCCGTTTTGAACTCCAGAGGAAAATGGAAAAAGCAAAAGGAAACGTCCAAAGTGGGTTAGAACTTGAAGTTTTTGATGAATACACGGGATTAACACGACATGTAAAAACACTTTCGGGGGGCGAAAGCTTTAAAACCTCGTTAGCCCTTGCTTTATCACTCGCAGAAGTCGTTCAAGAAATGGCTGGTGGAATTTCGCTTGAAACCATGTTTATTGATGAAGGATTCGGGACACTTGATCCTGAATCACTTGAAGCCGCGGTGGAATGTTTACTGGAAACACAAGAAAATGGACGCTTAGTTGGGATTATTTCCCATGTACCAGAACTAAAAGAACGAATTTCCGCAAGGCTAGAGGTAACCGCAACAAATCACGGAAGTACCACTAAATTTATTACAGCTAGTAGCTAAAAGACCGCATGCGTTGCCGTCCCTCGTCTTTTCCTATATAATAGTAGTTTAGAGTAATGGACGGTTTTGGGAGGAAGAAAGTAATGGAGCACTTTACAGCAATTCAAAATAAAATGATCCCATATAGTGTGAAGCAGGCTGGAAAGAAACTGATGGAAGACGGAGAAATCATTCAGTTTCGTGAAAAAGATGCAGCAGACCATTTTTCAACGTATTTTATTGATCAAAATGTCGTAGAAGATGCAGGTAATGAAAATTATGCGTGTAGCTGTGCTGATTTTCAGTTGAACGCGATTTGCAAACACATCTACGCAACCCATTTAAAAATGGAAAAAGAAAAGCAAAAAGCAGCCAAACAAGATTTTAAAAATCGAATTCTCACGCAAGAATCAAATACACTTCTTTCCCTTTTTCAACAAAATATGGCACAACAACTTGAAGTGGAAGAGGACAATACAAATAAAACGCCACTTCAAACGCAGTATATTATCCGTTTAAAACCCGATGATTCTAGCTATATCATGACAATTGAAGTCAAGGTTGGGACAGAACGTACCTACGTAGTAAAAAATATGAATACATTTTTAGCAGCAATTCGCGACAGGCAGTGGCTTGTTTTCACTAAGAATTTTGCTTACGATCCAAATGAGCATTTCTTTCTTGAAGAAGATAAACAAATTTTGGATAAACTACTGCAAATCAGTGAAATTGCCAAAATGTATGATACAGATTCTTTTTATTGGTCCAAATCTTACGCAGAAGAGAAAAACCTAACGATTCCACCGAGTATGGCGAGCGACTTGTTAGAACTACTTACTGAGCGCGATACGACTTGTATTATTATGAAAGAACGTGTGGAAGATATTAAATATCGCGGTATCAATGTGCGCCACGACAACCTTGATTTCATTTTTGAACTCAAAAAAAGTGCAGATGATAAATACCAACTAGAAATGGAAGACTTACAACAAGCAATCTTTTTTGAAGCCTACCAACTTCTTTTCTTTGACGGTACCTTTTTCATACCGGCAAAAGAAGTATGGGAATCGTTGAAACCATTGATGGAATTTCATAAAGTAACGAAAAATGAAGTGGTACAATTTTCGGAGTCACAATTAAGTGAAGTCATTTCTTACGTTTTACCCGCTTTACAAAAAAGCGGCAAATTAAAACTAGATGACTCGATTGAAGACCGGATTACGCAGCAACCGCTTGATTGCAAATTATTTATTGCCCTCGAATACGGGGAGCACACGTTGCGCCTTGAATACCATTATGGCAATCAACTATTCGATCCGTTTGCAACATCTGAAGAAGAAAACGAAAAAATCATGATACGCGATGTCGAAAAAGAAGCTCGTGTGATGAATATTATCGAAAGCGCACCTGTTCATTTTTCAGGTACAAAAATGGTCGTCAATAAACAAGAGAAAGATTTATATCAATTTTACTATCGCACCATTCCAAAACTTGCTGAGTATGCAGAGATTTATATGGAAGATGGCCTCGAAGAAATGGTAGAAGAGAATGTGCGCCCAGTAACGACGTTAGATGTTTCTGGTGATAACGATTATCTTTCTGTTTCGTTTGATTTCAAAGGTATTCCGGAAGAAGAAGTGCAAAATGTCCTGGAATCTTTGCGCGAAAAACGTAGTTATCATCGACTAAAAAGTGGTCGTTTCTTATCGCTTGAGTCAGAAAACTACAAACAAATGGAAGACGTACTCCAAATGTTAGAAGTACGTAAAAAAGATGTCCAAGCAAATATGCAAGTACCACTTTATCGTGGGATGCAAATTTATGATATTTTAGGAGCGGGAACACAGGATGAACATCATAAATTTAGTCGTTCTTTCCGAGAATTGCTCACAGATATCACAACGCAATCCGAAGACAGTTTTGCGTTACCAAAAGGATTAAAAGCAGAGTTACGTGATTATCAACTAACTGGTTTTGAATGGATGAAATCCCTTGCGAAATATAATCTAGGTGGCATTTTAGCAGATGATATGGGGCTTGGGAAAACCGTGCAAACGATTAGTTTTCTAGCATCTGAGTTAGAGGATAATCCTAACTTAAAACCGGTCTTAATTATTACACCAGCATCACTACTGTATAACTGGCAAAGCGAATTAGAAAAATTTGCGCCAGCTATTCCAGTGACCGTTTTACATGGAACGAAACAATCCCGGATGGCCGAAATGGAAGAAATGAAGCGTGGCCATGTTTACTTGATTTCGTATCCATCGTTACGCCAAGATATTGTCCATTTTGCAGATGTCGCTTTTTCAAGTGTTATTATTGACGAATCTCAAGCTATCAAGAATTATCATACGAAGGCATCTCAAGCTGTGCGCGCGCTCAAACGCAATCATGTATTTGCTCTCAGTGGAACGCCGCTTGAAAACAGCATCGATGAATTATGGGCGATTTTCCAAACGTTAATGCCAGGATTTTTCCCATCATTACGCAAATTTAAAGAAATACCTTACGACAACATTGCTAAAATGATTCGTCCATTCTTACTACGTCGACTAAAACAAGATGTCGTCAAAGAACTACCTGATAAAATTGAAACCAACCTTTATTCTGAATTAACCGATGAACAAAAAACAATATACTTAGCTTATTTAGAAAAAATTCAAGCTGATTTAGAAGCAAGCAACGGTAATGCTGGGGAAGAACGAATCAAATTACTCGCAGGGTTAACCCGTTTACGTCAAATTTGTTGTGATCCGAGCCTTTTTGTGGAAAATTATCAAGGTGAATCTGGTAAATTACTACAGTTATTTGATACAATACAGACAGCAAGAGAAAATGGTAAACGTATTCTCCTATTCTCCCAGTTCACAGGTATGCTTGGAATTATTCGCCAAAAATTAGAAGAAGAGGGGCAGCCCTTATTTTACATGGATGGTAAAACTCCATCGAAAACAAGGCTTGATATGGTTAATGCTTTTAACGAAGGGGAGAATGATATTTTCTTGATTTCCTTAAAAGCTGGCGGAACCGGACTCAATCTTGTTGGCGCGGATACCGTGATTTTATACGATTTATGGTGGAATCCGGCCGTAGAAGAACAAGCTACCGGACGCGCACATCGAATCGGCCAAAAACGCGTCGTCCAAGTGTTCCGAATGATCACTAAAGGAACGATAGAAGAACGAATTTTTGAATTGCAAAAGAAAAAACAAGCGCTAGTAGACGAACTAATTCAACCAGGCGAACAAATGCTAGGGAAATTAAGCACAGAAGAAATAAAACAAATCTTACAATTGGATAATGGAAGGGATGACAAATAATGAAAAAGTGGGAAGTATTCGCAGTTCAAAACGTCGAGGCAGCAGAGGAAATCATCAACAAATTAGTAAGTGAGGGATATGAAAAAGAAGATATTTCTGTTCTAGCTAAATCAAAACACAACAAAAACTTAGAAACTTTAGCAGAAAAAGAAAATATCGAAATCGAACGCCCTGTTAATGAAGAGGCTTTCGGTATTATTTCTGGAATCCTCCAATCCCTAAGTGGAGCCATTGTTATTCCACAAGCTTACAATCCCAAATACGGTGCTTTGTATGCTGCCGGTCCCTTTGCCAAATGGTTCTCAAAAACAGACGATAAATCTGTAAAAAGATTATTGGAAGACTTTGATTTAACAGAAAAACAAGTAGATAAAATGATTGAAAATTTACATGCAGATAACATCTTAATTTTTGCGAGATAATATCGGTGAAAAAAGGAGAAGTTTATGCAAATTAAGGAATTTTTGATTAGTCGTCGTTCAGAATTAGTGAATATGTTTTATGAAAATTATTATATTGAAACGGATGAATTTAAATTAAGACTTAGTAGCGGGGAAGAGGAAGTCTCCATTCGTGCGCTGAGTACCGCATCATGTGGGATGATTATTGATGTAATAACTGGTGTGAAGGAACGCGACTTTGAAAGTATCGGTAAAAGGCGTTTCAATGATAAAACCGATATTAGAAAAATCCATCAACATATGAGTGAAGTCGAAAAATATATTATCACTAGCTTAGTCAAATGGAAAGAAACAGAGAATGTTTTCTATTCAGATGCTGACATTATCCAATTTATGCTTGCTATAAAAGATACGCTTTCGTCGATTCAACAACAATTGTTAGAAGGATTTATGCAAGAAAATAGAAATCAAGTAGCGGCTCAGCGAAAAGAAATCATTCAATTATCCACGCGAATTATTCCAATAAATGATTCTATTGGCGTTTTACCAATTGTTGGTAGTTTAGATGATGATAGAGGCTATTTTATGAAAGAGAAAGCAGTAGAATCTGCGGATAAGCTGAATTTAGATACGATTGTCATTGATTTTTCAAGTGCAGTATTAAAAGATGATTTCGCAACCAAACATATGGAGGATATGATTCAATCTTTTAAATTAATTGGCTTAGTACCAATACTTTCTGGTATGCAACCAAGTTTCGCTCAGCGCACAATCCAAGTTGGTTCAAACATTTCCAAACTCGAATCATTTGGCTCTTTAGAACAAGCGTTAACCAATTTAGGTGTTTAAAGTACAGATGAATGGCACTCGTTGTCATTCATTTTTTTATTATAAGAAAAAGTTATCAAATTATAGCAGATTCTCTTTGTTTACTTATCGCTTGTTTTTAAGTACAATAGATGAGAGAGACCAATCGTTTCAAGAATTGAAGGAGGAAACGTGGATGACTAATTGGAAAGAAAAAGCAAGAGCATCATTTCAGCTGAACGACAAAACGTATCATTATTACAAACTTAAAACCTTAGAAGAGGACAAGCTTACAAACATCGAGAAATTACCTTATTCTGTACGTGTTTTACTTGAATCAGTATTAAGGCAAGCAGATGGCCGAGTAATTAAGGACTCACACGTAGAAGACTTAGCCCATTGGTCTAAAGATGGCAACGAAGGCGAAGTACCATTCAAACCAGCCCGTGTTATTTTACAAGATTTCACAGGCGTTCCAGCAGTCGTTGATTTAGCTTCTTTACGTAAAGCAATGGCGGACCTTGGCGGCAATCCAGAAAAAATCAATCCGGAAATCCCAGTTGACTTAGTAGTCGATCACTCGGTACAAGTGGATAGCTATGCGAATCCAGAAGCACTTAAAATCAACATGGAACTTGAATTCAAACGTAACATGGAACGTTACCAGTTTTTAAATTGGGCGCAAAAAGCATTTGATAACTATCGTGCTGTTCCACCTGCAACGGGTATTGTTCACCAAGTTAACTTAGAGTATTTAGCAAACGTCGTGATTGCGAATGAAGTAGCAGACGGCGAATTTGTAGCTTTCCCAGACTCGCTTGTCGGAACAGATAGCCATACAACGATGATTAACGGTATTGGCGTTTTAGGTTGGGGCGTTGGCGGTATTGAAGCAGAAGCTGGCATGCTCGGTCAACCTTCTTACTTCCCAATTCCAGAAGTTATCGGTGTGAAATTGCTAGGTGCTTTACCAAACGGCGCAACAGCAACTGATTTTGCTTTAAAAGTAACCCAAGTCTTACGGGAACAAAAAGTAGTAGGTAAATTTGTTGAATTTTATGGTCCGGGTGTTGCGACACTACCACTTGCTGACCGCGCAACCGTTGCGAATATGGCTCCAGAATACGGCGCAACTTGTGGATTTTTCCCAGTCGATAAAGAAGCGCTTAACTACCTAAAACTAACTGGCCGTGACAAAGAACAAATCGAATTAGTAGAAGCTTATTTAGAAGCAAATGATTTATTCTTCACTCCGGAAAAAGTAGAACCAAACTACACGCAAACAGTGGAAATCGATCTTTCTGCGATTGAACCAAACTTGGCGGGGCCAAAACGTCCCCAAGATTTGATCCCTCTTTCGAAAATGAAAGAAACATTCCGCGAATCGATTACTGCCAAAGCAGGCAACCAAGGTTTCGGACTAGATAAATCAGCCTTAGACAAAGAAGTAACCGTTACTTTTGGCAATGGCGATCAATCCACTATGAAAACTGGTTCGGTTGCAATCGCGGCTATTACAAGTTGTACGAATACTTCTAACCCATACGTTATGTTAAGCGCTGGTTTAGTTGCTAAAAAAGCAGTCGAAAAAGGCTTAGAAGTACCAAAATTCGTAAAAACTTCCTTGGCGCCAGGCTCCAAAGTTGTAACAGGCTACTTGGAAAAAGCCGGCTTACTTCCATATTTAGAAAAACTTGGGTTTGACCTTGTTGGCTATGGTTGTACGACGTGTATCGGTAACTCTGGTCCATTAAAAGAGGAAATTGAAGAAGCAATCCAAGATAGCGATTTACTCGTTTCTGCAGTATTAAGTGGTAACCGTAACTTTGAAGGACGAATTCATGCCCTTGTGAAAGCAAACTTCTTAGCTTCACCACCACTAGTCGTTGCCTATGCGCTTGCTGGGACAACAAATGTCGACATGCTAACCGAACCAATCGGACGCGGTAATAATGGCGAAGAAGTCTTCTTAGACGATATTTGGCCAAGTTCAGAAGAAGTGAAGGCTCTTGTAGAAGAAACTGTAACTCCAGAACTTTTCCGTGAACAATATGCCCATGTTTTTGATGAAAACGAAGCTTGGAATGCAATCGAAATAACGGAAGACGCCCTATACAAATGGGATGAAAATTCTACGTATATCGCGAATCCGCCATTCTTTGACAATTTAGCAAAAGAAGCTGGTAAAGTGGAAGCATTATCTGGACTACGTATTATTGGTAAATTTGGTGATTCCGTTACAACCGACCATATTTCACCAGCCGGAGCAATCGGCAAAGATACGCCAGCTGGAAAATTCCTGCAAGAACAAGGCGTAGCGATTCGCGATTTTAACTCTTATGGCTCTCGTCGTGGTCATCACGATGTTATGATGCGCGGAACATTTGCGAATATTCGAATCAAAAACCAAATCGCACCAGGAACTGAAGGCGGCTATACGACTTACTGGCCAACTGGCGAAGTGATGTCGATTTATGACGCATCTAGAAAATATATCGAAAATAACACTGGTTTAGTCATTCTTGCTGGTGACGATTACGGGATGGGATCATCACGTGACTGGGCTGCCAAAGGAACGAACTTACTAGGAATTAAAACAGTTATTGCGAAAAGCTACGAGCGGATTCATCGTTCTAACCTCGTTATGATGGGTGTTTTACCGCTCCAATTCCAACCAGGAGAAGATGCAGAAACCTTAGGCCTAACTGGCTCAGAAAGCTTACAAGTGGAAATTGGTGAAGATGTAGCTCCAAGAGACCTTGTAAAAGTAACAGCTATCCGTGAAGACGGCTCAAGTATTACTTTCGATGCGCTTGCACGCTTTGACTCAGAAGTAGAAATCGATTATTACCGTCACGGCGGGATTTTACCAATGGTCCTACGTGGCAAATTGAAATAACTTGTAAAAAGAGGCGGGCAAAAAAGTTCGCCTCTTTTTATTTTTACTTGCAAAAACAGAACGTATGTTTTATCATTGGTTTATAGGAGGCTTGAGCGAATGAGGTATCAGAAGATCAGTTTTATAGTGACTGGAATAATTGCAGTAGTAGTAGGGTATCTTATTTTCACGAGCAACTATCGACCTGATGTCCCGAACTGGCTGCTCTTTTTATTTTTGGCACTTAGTATTGCAGTAGCAGTTAGTCAATGGAGAGAAAAAAGGCTAATTTGGAGTTGTATTGGCCTATTTGTGGCTGTTTTAATCAGTGTGCATTACATTTTAACTATATAGGAGGAACTCGCTTTGTCTGAAGAATTACGTTGCCCTTGGTCGATTAATGACCCGTTTGAATTAGAATATCATGATACAGAATGGTGTGTCCCGAGTAAAGACGACACATATTTATTTGAAATGCTCAATTTAGAGGGAGCACAAGCTGGACTCTCATGGAGATTAATTTTACATAAAAGAAAAGCCTATCAAGAAGCTTTTTTTCACTTTGATATTGATAAATGTGCACTCTTAACGGACGATGAGCTGGCGACGATTGTCGAAGAAGCGGCTATTGTGAAGAATCGTCTTAAAGTAAAAGCAGTTCGTACAAATGCCCTAGCTACGCAAAAAGTCCAAGCTGAATTCGGCTCATTTGCAAACTATATTTGGGGTTTTACAAATAATGAGCGTATTATTAATAAATGGCAAGGCATGGGACAAGTACCTGCTAGCACAGAACTATCGGAAAAAATTAGTAAAGATTTAAAAAAACGTGGTTTTAAGTTTGTGGGCCCCGTGATTATTTATTCTTATTTACAAGCAATTGGCATTCTTGACGACCATTTGCTTTCGTGTCCATTCCATACGTTAAATAGGGAGGCTACTAAGTGATTCCAGCAAAATTAAAACAAGGTGATGAAATTCGGATTATTGCACCAAGTCGTTCTATAGGCATTATGGCTGACAATCAAGTGGAAATTGCCGTTAACCGCCTAACTGATATGGGTTTTAAAGTCACTTTTGGCGAACATGTGGCAGAAATGGATTGCATGATGAGTTCAAGCATTCGTTCGCGAGTTGCTGATATCCATGAAGCCTTTAATGATTCGAGTGTAAAAGCGATTTTGACGATTATTGGCGGTTTTAATAGCAATCAATTGTTGCCGTATTTGGATTATGATTTAATTTCGGAAAATCCTAAAATTTTATGTGGCTTTTCCGATATCACGGCCTTAGCAACGGCTATTTATACACAAACGGAACTCATTACTTATTCTGGTGCGCATTTTTCAAGTTTTTCCATGGAAAAAGGTCTGGATTATGTAATGGAATCATTTAGTGATTGTTTATTACAAAAAGAACCATTTGCGTTAAAAGAAAGTGCTACATGGAGTGACGACGAATGGTATTTGGACCAAGAGAATCGAAATTTCATCCCGAATGAAGGACTAGTCGTTATGCAACCTGGAGTGGCAGAAGGAATCATCATTGGCGGGAACTTATGCACGCTTAATTTACTCCAAGGAACCGAATACATGCCTAACTTGGCGGGGACAATTTTATTTATTGAAGATGATTTTATGACTATTCCAGAAACATTCGATCGCGATTTGGAATCGCTGCTTAGTCAACCTGGTGCAGATGAGATAGAAGGGATGGTAATCGGTCGTTTCCAACAAAAGACAGCGATGACGGCGGAGAAATTAGCGTATATTATTGAAACAAAAACAGCATTACAAAAAATTCCTGTTATATCTGGTGCAGATTTTGGGCATACACAGCCAATTGCAACATTCCCAATCGGTGGAACTGCAAGAATTGATACAAATCAGACCGATAAAATTCAAATTATTAGGCATTAAAAAAAGGCTGTCCAATGCGGACAGCCTTTTTAATATTAACTTAAAGCGACATCTCGTTTTTTGAATAAGAAGAAAGTGAAGAAAAGGATAATCGCTGTATAAACACCTAGACCGGCGATTATTTGCCAATCTGCTAGGCCACCAGCGATTTTAGAACCGCCAACTGTGTCGTTTAGGCTAAGCAAGTTGAAGATAATCCATTTCATCCAATCGTATTTTTCGATAGCGAGAGGTAGTAATTGGCGAATAATTCCACCAGAGAATAGTACACCAACGCCGACACCAACTGCAAGTGCTTGTGAACGAACGACAGATGAGAAGAAGAAAGCAATAGTTGCGTATACGATCATCAGTAAGAAGTTCGTACCAAGTAGCATCCACGCATGTTCGAAAGCAGTCATTGCACCCGTTGAAGGGGAGAGCGGCATGAAAATAGATTGTTTTGGTAGAATAAATGAAAAGATAAAGCTAGCTACAAGTAATGTGATAGAGCTAATAATGCTGTAAACGATGCACATTACGTATTTTGAAAATAGTATCTGACTTCTAGAATAAGGACGTGTCAGTAAAAGTTTGATTGTCCCACCGGAAAACTCTGTTGCAACGATGATACTTGCTACAACAACAACGAGCATTGTCGCAACGGCTCCAGAGCTACCTAATGAAGCGAAGAAATCTGCGCTTGAAATACCAGCAGAATTACTAGCAGGTTTTTCATCTGCATCAACATAAGCCTGGTAAAAATCTATTTGTTTTTGGATAGTTTCTTTGGCTTCTTTTGTTGGAGCCGCTTGTTCTTGTGTTTTTAAGTAAGCAACGGAATCAGTTAATGATAACGTTTCGGATTTATACGTAGGAGTACCATCTTTATCTGCGGAGTTCCAATATTCTTCTTCGCTAACCGGGGCACCTTTATCATCGTAATAAGCAGTAATTCCGGCATTGCTTGCATCGCCGCCTTCAACACCACTAGTATCTATTTTACTAACAAAAAACATTAGAAGAGCAAGAGCTAAAACTGCTACAAATAAGACGATTTGCATAATCCAACTTGATTTTCTGGAAAATAATTTGGTAAATTCATTTTTTACTAATGCTATCATACTTCTGCACCTCCACCTTTAGTTAATTCGAGGAATCGTTCTTCAAGGGAGGCTTGAAGTGGAACCATTTCTAATAAATCAATATTTGCTTGGATAAGTGCACGAGCAATTAGATGTACATCTTCGTGAGCTACTTCGATTTTGAATAGATCCTCATTTTGAGCAACAAGCTTGACTGGGAGTGTAGCGAGAACGGTTGTAGTTGCTACGGGATCGCTGACTTTTAGTTTATAAGCGGCAACATGATTTTCAATAAGGTCGCTCATTTTTTCGATGTGCGTTAAAACACCTTTGTTAATAATAGCGAATCGATCTGTGATTTGTTGGATCTCGCTAAGTAAATGGCTGGAAATTAAAACAGAAGTGCCGTTTGTTGCTAAATCGCGAATCAGCGTTCTGAATTCGGCCATACCTTGTGGATCAAGTCCGTTTGTTGGTTCATCTAAGATAAGTAAAGCAGGACTATGAATTAAAGCTTGCGCAACACCTAAACGTTGACGCATACCGAGAGAATACGTTTTTACTTTCTGATTAATTGCGCCAGTAAGCTTTACAAGTTCAACGATTTCACGAATGTGTTCGTCGGTAATGTTTTTTTGACTCATGCGTGCGAATTGCTTTAAGTTTGCCCATCCAGACATATACATATAAAATTCTGGATTTTCAATAATAGCACCTACTTCTGAAATCGCTGCTTTATATTCTGTGTCGACATTTTTACCATTAATAAAAACGGTACCTTCTGATCGACGAATTAAGCCAACGATAGAGCGGATAATAGTTGTTTTACCAGCACCGTTTGGGCCGAGTAAACCAAATACTTCTCCTTTATGTATGTCAAAGCTGATATCGTGGACAATATTTTTTTGTCCGATTTTTTTCGTGACATGTTCTAATTTTAAAACTGTCTCAGTCATGAACTCACTCCTTTTTTTCTCTCACTACTAAAATTGTACTATTTTTTAGTTCTAATTACATTCGGCTAGAGGACGGGAAAAAATCATACTTTAGTAGTAGACTCGTTTTCTAAGTTGAGATGCCAGTCGATGCTGTAGTGGTCGATTACTTTCGCGTATTTTGCTCCCCAAAATGTATTTTGAATCGGAATTTCGACGGTTCCAGTTTTGGAAAGTAGGACAAAAGCCTGTACAAATTCTGCCTCGGAACTAAAATTCACCGCAAGTGCTAGGCGATTGCCCGCGTCTGTTTCGCCTTCAACCGTATCAGAGAAATAAAATAAATCTTTCTCATCTTTCGCCAGTCTTGCATGGAGGATTCGTTCTCCTTGTTTTTTATCTCCAGAGAATCCTTCCGTTTCGTGAAAATAATGCATTTGCGTAATTTCTGCTTGAAACACTTTTTTATAAAAATCTAGTGCTTCTGTGGCCTCCCCGTCAAAAGTAAAGTAGGGAACCGTTGCTTGTATCATTGAATCAACTCCATTCTTGTTCCATTATACTAATTTTAGTACTAAAGCGAAAGCGCAAGCCCTGGGATGGACTTGCGCTTTCTTCTAACTTTATATATTAATGGTGGACAAGTTAGCTAGTTTCAAACACCTTTGTAAGCTTCAAGGTAGATTTCTTTTAGTTCACTTACAAGAGGTTGTTTAGGGTTGGCTGTAGTACATTGGTCCATGAATGCGCGAT
The DNA here is from genome assembly GCF_900187225.1 of Listeria monocytogenes. Lineage (GTDB taxonomy): Bacteria > Bacillota > Bacilli > Lactobacillales > Listeriaceae > Listeria > Listeria monocytogenes. Next base: position 1,638,024 of record NZ_LT906436.1, on the reverse strand, counting down.
CTGCAAGAGTATCTACAACAGCATCCAAATCTTTTTTAGCAACATTTTGTCCTTTAAGACTCATGTCGATACCAACATCTTTACCAAGTTTGATGATTTCATCTACAAGTGATTTAACGCCTTCTTCTGTAGTTGCAGCAGGGAAGCCGATAATACGAGAGATACGAGCATAATCTTCATCAGCACGGAAACTTTCATATCTTGGGAATAACGCATGTTTTTTAGGTTTAAGTGCGTTATAACGAATAACATGTGGCATAAGGATTGCATTCGCACGACCGTGAGGAATGTGGAATTCAGGTCCAATTTTGTGTGCCAAGCTGTGGTTGATTCCTAGGAACGCATTTGCAAACGCCATACCAGCTAGGGCAGAAGCATTATGCATTTTTTCGCGCGCATCTGGATCACCAGTAAGAACAGATTCACGTAAGTTTTCAAAAACAAGTTCGATTGCGCGGATAGATAATCCACGAGTATAATCGCTTGCCATTACGGATACATAAGATTCAATTGCGTGAGTTAAAACGTCCATACCAGTATCAGCAGTAATGTGTGCTGGAACAGTAGTTACATATTGTGCATCGACAATCGCAACGTCTGGAGTTAATTCGTAGTCAGCAAGAGGGTATTTAATGTTATTTTCTTTGTCTGTAATAACCGCAAAAGGTGTTACTTCAGAACCTGTACCACTTGTTGTTGGAATTGCGACGAATTTTGCTTTTCCACCAAGTTTAGGATATTTGAAAGTACGTTTACGAATATCTAAGAATTTTTGTTTCAAGCCGAAGAATGAAGCTTCTGGGTGTTCATAGAATAACCACATACCTTTGGCAGCATCCATTGCGGAACCACCACCAAGAGCGATAATTGTGTCCGGTTTGAAGTCTTTCATTAGTTCTGCACCTTTATAAACTGTTACGTCAGATGGATCTGGTTCAACGTCAGCAAATACTTGGTAAGATACGTCATTGCCACGTTTTTTCAAGTGTTCGATTACAACATCAACATATTTGAATTGAACCATTCCTGGGTCAGTTACGATAAATACGCGTTCAACGCCTTCCATTTTTTGAAGGTATTGAGTGGAATATTTTTCAAAGAAAATTTTTGGTGGAAGTTTGAACCATTGCATATTATTTCTCCGATCCGCGATACGTTTAACGTTCAGCAAGTTAGTCGCACTTACATTTTGTGATACAGAGTTTTTACCATAAGATCCACAACCAAGTGTTAGGGAAGGGATGAAGCCGTTATAAATGTCACCGATACCGCCTTGTGCGCTTGGTGCGTTTACAATGATACGGCAAGCTTTCATACGGATACCAAATGCTTTTTGAACTTCTTTATCAGTAGAGTGAATAACTGCGGAGTGTCCAAGTCCTCCATATACTAACATTTCTTCACAACGATCGAATGCTTCTGCTTGGTTAGCAGCTTCGATAAATGCAAGAACTGGGCTTAATTTTTCGTGAGATAGTGGGTATTTGTCGCCAACACCTTTAATTTCAGCTACAAGAATTTTTGTATCTTCTGGAACTTTGAAGCCAGCTTGGTTTGCAATCCATGCAGGGGATTTACCAACTACATCTGGGTTAAGTGTTCCTTTTTCAGGGTTGATAACATAGCTTTCTAATTTTTTGAATTCAGCTCCTTTAACGAAGTAGCAGTTGTTTGCTTCCATTTCTGCTTTTACTTCTTTAGCCACTTCTTTGTCTACGATTACTGCTTGTTCAGAAGCACAAATCATACCTTGGTCAAAAGATTTAGAAAGAATGATGTCATTAACAGAACGTTTGATTTTAGCTGTTTTGTCAATGTAAGCTGGTACGTTACCTGGTCCAACACCTAGTGCAGGTTTACCAGTAGAGTATGCTGATTTAACCATTCCAGCACCACCAGTTGCAAGTACAAGTGCAACTTTATCATGGTTCATTAATTGTTTTGTTGCTTCTAGGGAAGGTTTTTCTACCCATTGAATACAATGTTCTGGAGCTCCAGCTGCAATTGCTGCATCATATACAACTTTCGCTGCTGCTGATGAACAACGTTGTGCACTTGGATGGAAAGCAAAGATGATTGGGTTACGCGTTTTAATCGCGATAATTGCTTTGAAAAGAGTAGTAGATGTTGGGTTAGTTACAGGTGTAACACCGGCAACAACGCCAACTGGTTCAGCAATTTCAATCACACCAGTTTGTACGTCTTCGTTAATAACTCCGACTGTTTTATTGTTTTTAATGTTGTTCCAAATATATTCTGTCGCGAAGATGTTTTTAATACATTTATCTTCGTATAATCCACGTCCAGTTTCTTCTACTGCTAATTTTGCAAGGGGCATATGTTGGTCAAGTCCGGCAAGTGCCATTGCGTGAACGATATTGTCTACTTGTTCTTGGTTGTAACTTTCAAATGCTTTCAATGCTTTTTGTCCATTGTCTGCTAATCTGTCAATCACTTTTTGAACTTCTAATACTTCTTGGGCCGCATTTTCTTTAATTGCCATTTTCCAGAACCTCCTAATATTTGTCCGGGACTCAAAACGTCCATAGTAGACTTTTGACGTCCCTGATAATCCAAAAAAATTTAGCTTGTTGCTTTGCCGTATTCTTTTGTTTTATTTGATTACACCGTTAGTATAATCCATCAATAAAAGTTTGTCCAGTGTTTCACGTGAAAAACTTCACAAATTGATAAAGATGGTTGAAAAGTCCTTTTGTAAAGTTGTATTGTAGTTAATTAGGCATAGTTTATATGAGTGTTTTTATCATTGGGATTTAAGCGAATTATCATTTGAAAACATATATTTTATAGGGTTTTTAAGGAAGTTAGTGTTCATTATAATAGAGAGAATAGCATGCTTTTTCTGAAGTGAAATATATTTTAGATGGGTAGTTCTTTTTTCTTACTTGTTTATTAATTATCGTTTTGAAACCTTTTTAGTATAAAGTAGTTTTATTTTCTTGACTTTCGTGATTTTCTTATGTAAGATAAACACAAGTAAAAAATGATAGCATTGAAGAAGAGTAAGTAGCATGATGAAAGTTTTTAGAGAGCTGACGTTTGGTGAAAGTCAGTAGCGGACATGATGTGAATGGACTTCTGAGCTCTGATCTGAAAGGATTTTCTTAGTAGGATACAGCGATTAGGCCTTATCGTTACACAAGGCGCCCATTCGAAATTTGGATGGATTAAGTGAACTGTTTTTACAGTTAATCAAGGTGGTACCACGGGTCTCTCGTCCTTGTCTAGTATATTTGCTAGGCTTGGAGAGAGGCCCTTTTTTAATTTTATAAAATGAAAACATCAAACAAGAATAGTACTTTTTCATCGATTTTTAAAGAGAGTTAGCGGTTGGTGGGAGCTAATAAATAGATGATTCAGGAATGGGCCTTGTGCGTGATACCTTGAAATTTAGTAGGGGTGAACGGGTGCTCCCGTTATAGAGCAGCTGCAAATATTGCAGCACGGAGATAGGGTTTATCCCTAAAATGAGGTGGCACCGCGATAACTCGTCCTCTGAGAAAGCATGATTCTGCGCTTTTTCAGAGGATTTTTTTATTTTAGTGAAGAAGAAGGGATGATTTAGATGAGGAAAATGAAAAAAATGGATGCAGATACATTAACCGCAATTTTGGCGTTTCAAAGACTTTCTGGTACAGGTAAAAGCTTACTTGAAGGTGCGGCGAAAGATGCGGAGGCTGGACGTTATTCGATCATTGCCATTAATCCTGTACATGAAATTAAAGTATATCAACATGATTATTATATAGACGGAACACATCAAGTTGTAGCAGATCCCTTAAAAGAAATTGAATTATTTATTGAAAAAGCAAGAGAAGATGAACTTGAATTGCCACTTGATTCAGGTGCAATTGGCTATGTTGGATATGACGTTATTGCGCTTTATGAAGATTTAGGCGAAATTCCAGTAGAAACTAGGGATATACCAGATATTCGTTTTTATGTATATGAAAGTTTTGTCATTATGGACCATCAAGCGGAAGAACTTATTTTAGTGCAAGATAATTGTTACTCAGGCAGAAGTGAAGCAGACTTGGATAAGGCGCTTGAGTCGATGCTTACCGAACTTACTACACCGAAAAAAGACGAGCATAAGGCTGTTCATGTTCCAAAAATGTCATATAAGAGCAACTATACGAAAGATGAATATATGGGGCTAGTGAAAAAAGCAAAAACATATATCCAAGAGGGCGACTTCTTTCAAATAGTTCTCTCTCAACGATTAGAAGCAGATTTTACTGTGAAGCCATTTGATTACTATCGGAAATTACGATTGTTAAATCCTTCTCCGTATCTATATTTCATTGATTTTGGTGATACGGTGCTAATTGGCTCTTCTCCAGAAAGTTTAATTAAAACGAAAGGGCGGACGGTGATTACAAATCCTATCGCAGGAACTAGACGGCGCGGGGCAACGAAACAAGAAGATGAACTACTTGCTTCGGAATTGTTATCGGATGAAAAAGAATTGGCAGAGCACCGGATGTTGGTTGACTTAGGGCGAAATGATATTGGGAAAATTGCAGAAACTGGATCAGTTCATGTTCCTGTTTACCTTACTATTGAAAGATACCGTTTCTTAATGCATTTAGTTTCAGTAGTAGAAGGAACCTTAAAAACTGGACTTACTGCAATCGATGCTCTCCGCTCGACGCTACCTGCCGGGACTGTTAGTGGAGCACCGAAAATAAGAGCCATGGAGCGAATCTATGAATGGGAAAATGTAAAACGTGGTCCATATGCTGGTGCGGTTGGTTATTTAACTAAAAATGGTGATTCGGATTTCGCACTTTCGATTAGAACGATGGTACTTCATAACGGAAAAGCTTATGTTCAAGCCGGTGCGGGAATTGTCTATGATTCCGATCCAGAAAGCGAATACTTAGAAACATTACAAAAAGCGAAGGCACTTTTGGAGGTGGGAGAATGATTCTATTAATTGATAACTATGATTCTTTTACATTTAATTTAGAGCAGTATTTAGCAGAATTTAGTGAAGTGGTAGTGAAACGGAATGATGCGGCTGATTTAATAAAAATAGCGGCTTTGGCTGATGGGATAGTTCTTTCACCGGGACCTGGAAAACCAAGTGATGCTGGTCTTTTAGAAGAAGTGGTGGCTAAGTTTGCGAAAGAAAAGCCATTACTTGGGATTTGTTTAGGTCATCAGGCAATTGGTGAAGTGTTTGGCGGAGAAGTAAAACGAGCTGCCAAAATCCGACATGGGAAAGTTTCTACTATGCGTCAAACCGCTGGAGCAATCTTCGCTAATTTGCCAGAAGAAATGCCTGTGATGCGTTATCATTCTTTAATAGTAGATAAAAACACATTGCCGGATGTTTTAGAAGTGTTAGCGATAGCGACGGACGATTCGGAAGTGATGGCGATGAAAGTAAAAGATTATCCGGTTTATGGTTTACAATTTCATCCTGAATCAATTGGTACGAATGACGGAAAACAAATGATGGAAAACTTTATTCATATAGTGGAAGGGGCGCGAGAAAATGGAAATCTTACTACAAAAAGTATATGACCAAGAAAATTTATCCAAAGAAGAAATGAATATTATCGCAACAGAAATCTTTGAAGGACGACTTTCGAAAACCAAAATGGCTGCTTTTTTAATGGCGCTCAAAGTGAAAGGGGAAACGGCAGAAGAAATGGCGGGAATCGCGCAGGCGATGCAGCAAGTAGCCATTCAAGTGGCTTTTCCAGCTGGTACGGCGATGGATAATTGTGGGACAGGCGGAGATAAATCCAATAGTTTTAATATTAGTACAACGTCAGCTTTTGTTCTTGCAGCAGCGGGGATTCCGGTTGCGAAACACGGGAATAGAAGCATTTCTAGTCGTTCTGGTAGTGCGGATGTTTGTCAGGAATTAGGGATCGATATTAATTTGCGCCCAGAAGATATGACTTATTTACTCGAAAAAGTCGGGATTGCCTTTTTGTTTGCGCCACATGTTCACCCGAATATGAAGTACGTTATGGATGTCCGAAAAGAGCTCGGAACGCCAACAATTTTTAATTTGATTGGGCCACTCACGAATCCGGTTCACCTAGAAACGCAATTGATGGGAATTTATCGCCGTGATTTGTTAGAGCAAACAGCAGAAGTACTCGGACAACTCGGGCGAAAACGCGCAGTCGTTTTAAATGGCGCTGGTTTTATGGACGAAGCTTCTCTAGCTGGAGAAAATCACTATGCGTTATATGAAAACGGCGAAGTTCACTTATATACACTCCGTCCAGAAGATGTTGGTTTAACTAGTTATCCACTCGAAGCAATTACGGGAGGAGATGCTAAAGAAAATGCAGCAATTTTGCGTAGTGTGCTTGAAGGAGAACCTGGAGCTTACTTAGATACGGTGCTTTTAAATGCCGGTTTTGGTTTATTCGCAAATGGCAAAGTGGAAACGGTGCAAGAAGGCGTGGATTTAGCAAAGGACTTAATTAGTAGTGGCCTAGCCAAACAAAAATTGGCAGATTTAATTACTTATCAAAAAGAGGTGCTAGCAAAATGACATTTTTAGAAGAAATTTTAGCGCAAAAAGAAGTAGAAGTTGCAAAAATGCCCTTAGAACAAGTAGCAGAAAAACGGAAAACTTATTCGTTTTATGAATTTTTAAAAGCAAATACAAACACGATGCAACTTATTGCAGAAGTAAAACGCGCCTCTCCTTCTAAAGGGGAAATCAATATGGGCGTGAATCCAGTTCTGCAAGCCAAGTCTTATCAAGCCGCGGGTGCGGGAATGATTTCTGTTTTGACAGATCCTGTTTTTTTCAAAGGCTCGATTGAAGATTTGCGAGAAGTAGCGAAAAATGTGGGAATTCCTGTACTCTGTAAAGATTTCATTATTAGTGAAAAACAATTGATTCGCGCTCGAAATGCGGGAGCGACGGTTGTGTTGTTAATTATTTCGGCACTTACAGAAGAGAAGCTAATCACCCTGTTTGAACAAGCTCTGGCGCTTGATTTGGAAGTGTTAGTGGAAGTACATGACCAGGAAGAATTAGCTGTTGCTCAAAAAATCGGAGCTCAACTCATTGGTGTAAACAATCGGAATTTGCACACATTTGAAGTGGATATTGCAGTAAGCGAAAGACTGGCGAGTGATTTTTCGTCGGATGCTTGTTTTATAAGCGAATCAGGTTTTCGAACAGCAGAAGATGTGGCTCGCGTGAGTCAAAAATATGATGCGGTACTTGTTGGAGAAGCGTTAATGCGAGAAGCGACTCCAGAAGTGGCAGCGAAGAGTTTGAAGGTGACACGATGATTGTAAAAATTTGTGGATTGAAAAAAGCAGTAGATGTAGCGGCAGCAGTTGAAAATGGCGCAGATATGATTGGTTTTGTTTTTGCGAAAAGTAAGCGCCAAGTCACGGTGGATGAGGCACATGAATTAGCCAAAAATATTCCTGCTGGCGTCAAAAAGGTCGGAGTATTCGTTAATCCTACCGAAGAAGAGTTAACGGCAGCAATCAAAGGTGTGCCATTAGACATTGTTCAACTTCACGGACAAGAACCAGCTGAACAAGCAAATCGAACGGATGCGGAAGTAATTAAAGCCTTTCCTGTGAAAGATGGAAAACTCCCAGACAATATAAATGACTATCCAAATGCATACATCTTGCTTGATGCACCAGCAGAAGAATATGAAGGTGGCAGTGGAAAAACTTTTGATTGGGATAAAATAGATAGAGACTTACTTACGAAAAATAAATTAATTATAGCTGGCGGATTAAATGCTCAGAATGTACAAGAAGCCATTAAACGCTTTGAACCATATGCAGTAGATATTTCCTCTGGCGTAGAAACAAACGGGGAAAAAGATCCGCAGAAAATTAAATGCTTCATTAAAACAGCAAAAGGAGTGGAATAATAATGACTTATCAAGCACCTGACGAAAATGGCTTTTACGGAAAATTTGGCGGTAGATTTGTACCAGAAACATTAATGAAAGCAGTGAAAGAATTAGATGAGGCGTACCAAGCTTCCAAAACAGATCCTGCTTTTCAAAAAGAATTAAACTATTATTTAAAAGAATATGTGGGCCGAGAAACACCACTTTATTTTGCCGAACAACTAACAGCACATGCGGGCGGAGCAAAAATTTATTTAAAACGCGAAGATTTAAATCATACTGGCGCACATAAAATCAACAATACTATTGGTCAAGCCTTACTCGCACGTCAAATGGGCAAACAAAAAGTAGTGGCAGAAACTGGTGCGGGTCAACACGGCGTGGCAACAGCAACTGTTGCAGCGCTTTTTAATATGAAATGTACTATTTTTATGGGAGAAGAAGATGTAAAACGTCAATCACTCAATGTATTTAGAATGGAACTTCTTGGTGCAAAAGTAGTGAGCGTGAAAGCAGGAAGCAGAACATTAAAAGATGCAGTAAATGAAGCGCTTAGGTTCTGGGTTGCAAATGTGGAAGATACGCATTACATTATGGGATCTGTTCTTGGACCACACCCATTTCCAGAAATCGTTCGTGATTACCAAAGTGTAATAGGAATAGAAGCACGCAAACAACACTTGGAAAAAGAAGGTAAGCTTCCTGATGCAATTGTAGCTTGTGTTGGAGGCGGGAGTAATGCGATGGGCTTATTTTATCCATTTGTAGACGATGCTTCTGTTCAAATGCACGGTGTGGAAGCAGCTGGTCACGGTTTAGAGACAGAATTCCACGCAGCAACCATTTCCAAAGGAGAAATTGGGATTTTACACGGAGCGATGATGGATGTATTACAAGATGAGAATGGGCAAATTTTGGAAGCATTTTCGATTTCTGCTGGCTTAGATTATCCGGGTATTGGTCCAGAGCATAGCTTTTTCCGTGATTTAGGTCGCGCAGCGTATCATTCTGTTACTGATGATGAAGCAGTCGAAGCCTTTCAACTTTTATGTCGTACGGAAGGAATTATTCCAGCGCTCGAAAGTTCTCACGCAATTAGCTATGCGGTTAAACTTGCAAGTAAAATGCGTCCAGAAGAAAGTATGGTTGTTTGTTTATCTGGTCGCGGAGACAAAGACGTTAACCAACTAAAAGAACGTTTGGAGGGACAAACAAATGACTAAAACATTAACGAATAAACTAGCGGAAAAAGAGCATGCTGCTGTCGTTACTTATATTATGGGTGGAGATGGTGGTTTAGATAATTTAGAAGAACAGTTATTGTTTCTAGAAAAATCTGGCGTAAGCGCGATTGAAATTGGCATTCCTTTTTCTGATCCGGTTGCTGACGGACCAATTATTCAACTTGCTGGGTTACGTGCTTTAAAGGAGCAAGTGAGTTTAGAAGCCATTTTAAATAAATTGGCTATGAGTAAAGTGCAAATTCCGCTAATTATTATGAGTTATATTAATCCGATTTTTCATTTAGGTATTCCAAAATTTGTTGAATTGGTGCAGAAAACGCCGGTGAAAGGGCTTATTATTCCGGATTTACCTTATGAGCACCAAAAACTGATTACACCAGAACTTCAGGGGACAGATATCGCACTCATTCCACTCGTTTCATTGACTAGCCCGAAAGAGCGCCTTGAAGAAATTGCGAAACAGGCAGAAGGATTTATATATGCAGTAACAGTTAACGGAACTACTGGTGTGAGGAGTGAATTTGATGCCCATATTGATAGCCATTTAGCTTATTTGAAAAGCATTAGCCCTGTTCCAGTTCTCGCAGGTTTTGGTGTTTCTTCTATTGAACATGTAGAAAAATTTGCGCACGTATGTGATGGTGTGATAATCGGTAGTAAAGTCGTGCAAATGTTGCATGAAGAAAAAACGGCAGAGCTAGGAGCGTTTTTACAAAAGGCTGCTGAAGTTCGAATCAAAAACTAATTACTACTTACAATTTCTCTTTAAATATGGTAAAGTCTGGTGTATAGAATGTTAAAGAGGAGTTGTAAGGATGTCCGTTGAAGTTAAACCAGAGCATGCTAGAATGCTCAATAACACGAAGAATGTCACACTTGGAATAGCGATTGTATCGACTATTCAAGCAGTATTAAGTGCAGTCTCTATTGTAGGTCTTTTTGCGTTACAACAAAGAAAAGAAGTACTTGCTAATGCGCATGCCACTGCGGTCGTTCAAAACACGATTATGACGACAACGATTATGGCAGTTATTTGTATTGCATTTACGATTATGTTATTTCTTTCTTTTAACAAACTTAGAAAAGGCATTATAATTACGCCACTTGTTTATTATTTATACGCTGCATTTACTATTCTTGGTGTTATTTTGTCAATGATTAATAGTGGTGTGAACTTTGTTTCGCTTGTTTTACCAGCAGTACTACTTGCGTTGAGTGTTACTTGTATTTTAAATCTTAGAAGAATGCGATAAAAGTAGTAATGTAAGAATGATTTTTACATAACCCTATCAAACAGACAGACTTAAAAGAAAAAATCAATTGAGGTAACAGAAATTATGAGTTCAAAATTAATGCGAGGGACGGCTGTACTTACTGCAGGAACATTGTTGTCAAAGATTTTAGGAATATTATATGTCATTCCATTTTACTGGATTGCCGGCGGGGAACAAGCAACCATTCTCTATCAATATGGGTATGTTCCTTACCAAATTTTCTTAAATATTGCGACAGCTGGAGTGCCATTAGCAGTTGCCAAATATATTTCGAAGTATAATTCGTTAAATGAATATGCTTTAAGTCAAAGATTGTATAGATCAAGTACCTATTTAATGATATTTACAGGAATTGCTAGTTTTTTAATTATGTATATTTTTGCTCCGATACTCGCCGGAATGCAAGAGGTTAGTGGTGGGACGAGTATTGAAGATATTACAACCGTTATTCGTGCGGTGAGTTTTGCGTTACTGATTATTCCAGTAATGAGCTTGCTACGAGGTTATTTTCAGGGGTTTCATTCGATGGGACCTTCTGCCGTATCGCAAGTAATTGAACAAATAGCGAGAATTGTATTTTTACTAGCTAGTACGTATATTGTTCTTCATTTAATTGGTGGAAGCCTTGTAACAGCAATGAGTTTAGCTACATTCGCGGCTTTTGTAGGCGCATTTTTCAGCTTAATTTGTCTCATTTGGTATTACCGGAAACGGAAGCCGGGCATTCAAAAAATGATTGATGGCAGTGACAATAAGTTGCGCGTTTCGACTTTTCATCTATTAAAAGAAATTTCAATATCTGCGGTGCCATTTATTATTGTTGGAATGGCGATGTCACTTTATCAACAAATTGATTTATTTACGTTTGCACGAATTTTAACCTACGATGGTATGGACGGGAAAACAGCGGAAGATTTGCTTTCTATTTTCAACTTTTCCGTTCAAAAAATTATTATGATACCGGGAACTTTAGCTTTGGCGTTTTCGATGACTCTTGTGCCTTTAGTGGCGGCATCTTTCCATAAAGGACAAATCCGTGAAGTTCATCATCATTTGACAGCCGTTTTCCAAGTGTTACTATTTTTGGTGGTGCCAGCTTGTTTAGGAATTGCCCTTTTAGCTGATCCGCTTTATACAATTTTTTATGGTTATAATACAGATGGTTCGATGTTACTACAGTTTTTTGCACCATTTGCCATATTCTTTTCGTTATTTAGTGTAACAGCAGCTATTTTGCAAGGAATTGATGAGCAACGATATACGGTTCTCAGTTTGCTACTCGGTTTACTGACAAAATCGGTTTTGCAAATGCCATTAATTTTACTTTTTGGGGCAAAAGGTGGGGCATTAGCTACGGGACTTGGATATATTGTTTCCGTAGTATTCACCATTTTTATTATTAAAAAATATGCGAAGTACTCCTTTAAATATTTATTTAGACGACTTATCCTTATTTTAGGAATTAGCGCGGTGATGCTTCTTAGTGTTTGGTTGATATATCATGGGCTGATTTTATTTTTAAATCCGCATGCAAGATTATCAGCACTAGTCATTGTTTTTGTTTCAGCTGGATTTGGTGCCTATATTTATGCGTTTTTAGCTGCAAAAGCAGGACTGTTAAACTATATTTTAGGGGACCGAATGTATAAAATTCGTAAAAAACTTCATTTGATTTAAACTTTTTGTAAAGAACAAGCCGATATTTATTTGGGTTTGTTCTTTTTTTTTAAAAGAGTTAATGGTAAAGTAAACAAGGATATATAATTTAATGTAAAGGAAGTTAGACGATGGGTTCAAAACTGCTCAGAGGAACATTTATTCTGACGCTAGGGACATTAATCTCTAAAGTGCTCGGAATATTGTATGTGATTCCGTTTTATGCGATTATTGGAGGAGATGAACCAGCGCTACTATATAATTTCGGTTATGTGCCGTATCAATTATTCTTAAGCATTGCGACTGCCGGGATTCCGCTAGCTGTTGCTAAATATATAGCAAAATATAATGCGATGGAAGAGTATGCTGTAGGTAGACGTTTATTTAAAACCGGTGTATATTTAATGATTTTCTCCGGTATTGTCTGTTTCTTAGCAATGTATGGACTTGCCCCAACGCTTGCTCGCATGCAACAACTGGAGGGTGGTTATAGTTTAGCAGATGGGATTCAAGTTATTCGTGCCGTTAGTTTTGCCTTACTAATTATTCCAGTCATGAGTTTACTTCGAGGCTTTTTCCAAGGATATAATTCGATGGGGCCTTCTGCTGTATCACAAGTTTTAGAACAAGTTGTACGAATTATGTTCTTACTTGCTGGAACATTTATTGTCATGTATGTACTTGATGGAAATGTAGTAACAGCTATTAGTATCGCTACTTTCTCTGCTTTTGTCGGCGCTTTTGCAAGTCTGCTTTTACTACTTTGGTATTTTTACAAACGGAAACCTGGTCTTGATCGAATGCTTTTGGAAGACAGAGGGACTGTGAAAATTTCAATCCCGACGCTTTATAAAGATATTATTCTTTCGGCGATTCCATTTATTATTGTTGGATCAGCAACGTCGCTTTACCAATTGATTGACCAGTTTACATTAGGGCGGGTATTAGAATATATTGGTATTACTCCGGAACTAGTGAATTCGTATGTGGCAATTATTAACTTTGATGTACAGAAATTGATTATGATTCCTGGTACACTCGCGATTGCGTTTTCGATGGCGCTTGTCCCACTTGTGACGGGGGCTTATGTTAGAAAAGAATACGCACAAGTAAAACGTCAACTCAATGATGTTTTTCAAATTTTATTATTTTTAACAATTCCAGCTTGTTTTGGGATTGCGATGTTAGCAAGACCGCTATTTACGGTGTTTTTCTCACCTAGTGATAATGGTACAGAGTTACTGCAACTTTTTGCGCCAATTGCTATTTTGTTCTCGTTATTTAGCGTATCAGCTGCAGTCCTTCAAGGGATTGACGAACAACGATTTACGGTACTTGGCTTATTACTAGGTTTACTAGCTAAATCAGTTCTTCAAATGCCACTCATTATGTTATTTGAAGCAAAAGGATCCATTATTGCAACTGGGATTGGCTATGCTGTATCGTGTATTTTCATGCTTCTTATTATTAAGAAATATGTTCGTTTTTCGTTCAAAGTTATTTTGAGGCGAACGGTACTTTTCTTTGTAATGACAGCTATAATGGGACTTGTAGTTATTGCGCTTTATATCATGATGTCTAATTTTGTAACAACGGACCGGAAAATCCCTGCATTAATAATTACCATCGTTTGCGGTGGAGTAGGTGCGATTTTCTACGGTTACATGGCATTTAAACTCCACTTATCCGATAAATTATTTGGACCACGTGGAACGAGATTACGTGAAAAATTAAGAATTCGCTAGGAGGATTGTATGAAAAAAACACCATTTATTATTAGCGGTATCGGCCTCCTTGGATTTATTTTCTTTATGACGGGCGTTATGACTGGGGCAAAGTGGATTCAACGTTTTGACCATTATTGGAATAGTGTTATCCGTGTAGGTATAACGGATACTAAAACAACCGTGATTTCTTATCTAACGGATATTGGTGGAGTAGCTACCATTTGTATTTTAACGGCAATCATTATCATTGTATTTGTATTTATGCGAAAAGTAGATACAGCGATTTGGTTTGGCAGCATCGTTTTAATTGGTGGAGCACTCATTCCTTCAATTATTAAAAATATCGTTCAACGTCCAAGACCTACCTATAAATTAATCGAACAAGGTGGTTTTAGTTTTCCAAGTGGACATTCGACCGGTTCTACGGTATTTTATGGCATGCTTGCTTTCTTGTTAATTCTATACGTGAGCCGCAGATGGCTTCGATTTACAATTGGTATTCTAGCTCTTGGTATTGTTATCTTCGTCATGTATTCGCGTGTTTACTTAGGGGTTCATTTTCCAAGTGATGTGGTTGCAGGGTTCTTAATTGGTAACGCAGCGCTTTTCAGCGGAATCGGATGTTACTTCATTTGGAATGAAAAATTAGCATTATGGGCTAATAAATTTAAAAAAGCATAGAAAAAAATCCTCTCTTTCAAAAAGGGAGGATTTTTTTATTAGGCATGTTCGTCAGTTTCGCTAAAAATTTTCAAGTAAGTTGGTAATTCTTCGGCGATTTCGGTTGGAAGTACTACATAACGTTTTTTTGCTAAAATTTCGCCGATATAGCTGTGAAGAAAGACCGCAGCTAGTGTGCCAGTAATCGGCTTTTCTGTTTGCGCCATTAATCCGCAAATCGTGCCTGCAAGCGTATCTCCCATACCGCCAGTGGCCATGGCTGGGGTGCCATACATATTTTGCCAAGCAGACTCGCCGGAATACACTTTCGTACGATGACCTTTAAGTACGATTGTTGCGTCAATAGCAAGGGCTACATCAGTTGGCGTAACAGCATCTGGTGCTAGTACTTTAAGTCGTTCCCATTCTCCTGCATGGGGCGTAAAGGTTAGTTTTGCGGCAGGGTGAGGATTTTCTCCTTTAGCATAGATAGTAATGCCGTCACCATCAATAATTACTTGCTGATGTTCGGTTGATTTTTGTAAAACTAAACGAAAAATTTCTTCCGCATAGGCATCAAGTCCAAGTCCAGGGCCGATTAATATTGTATCAAATTGGCTGATTTGTTCACTTAGACTTGTGATGTTTTCGTAATCAATAAACATACATTCAGGTATTCTTGTTTGGAGAGCAGGACGGTTGACGCTATCGGAAGCAACGGTTGTTAAACCAGCCCCACTTTTGACACAAGCTTCTGCGGCCATAATAGCAGCACCGCCAAATTGTTTATTTCCAGCGACAATCAGAACGCGCCCATAGTCACCCTTATGTGTTTCGTCTTCACGTTTTGGAATCCATGCGCACATTGCTTTTGGTGTTATTTTTTTCAATTTTGTAAAACCTCCTTATGACACTGGCTTTTATCTACTCAACCGGGTAAAATAAAGAACAGATAAATCATGTTTATCTTAAATGATAAGGAGGCTTTTGTAAAATGAAACCTATATATCCTGCAGTGAAAGCAGTTATCGTAAAAGACGGAAAATTTTTAGCACTAAAGAAAAAAGGGGTAGAAGGAGAAGTTTTTGAACTTCCTGGTGGCCGCATGAATTACGGTGAAACACACGGGGAAGCTCTTTTTAGAGAAGTTTATGAAGAAACCAAATTACAAGTACAGCCATTTATTTTATATGATACGTGGGAATTTTTCCATGAGGACTTCCAAATTACCGGCGTTATTTATTTAGTGGAAATGCCAGAAGGTGGCGAAATCGAATTATCCGATGAACACGAAGAGTATCGCTTTTTACCACTAGAAAAAGAAAGCTTAAACGTCATGGATATCGTTTTTTCTTCGCGTATGGAACGTTGGGATTTTGAAGCAATTAAAGGTTTTATGAGAAAATAGGGAGTTCCGGCTTCCAAGCTACGTAAAAACAGTTTACAATAGAGAAGATAAGTTTGAAGGAGGGAATAACAATTATGACAGAAATTAATTGGCAAAAAGAAGTGGAAGCACGCAAAGATGATTTCCTAGAAGATTTAAAAGGGCTTCTTCGCATTCCAAGTGTTCGCGATGATAGTAAAAAAACAGAAGATGCGCCGTTTGGACCGGACGTAAAACGCGCACTCGATTATATGATGGAGCTTGGTAAAAAAGACGGCTTCACAGCGAAAGAAGTTGGAAACGTAGCGGGACACCTTGAATACGGCCAAGGCGAGGAGCTAGTTGGCGTTTTAGGGCATGTGGATGTAGTGCCAGTTGGTGACGGCTGGACAAACGGACCATTCGAACCAACTTTACGCGACGGTAAATTATATGCTCGTGGAGTTGCGGACGATAAAGGCCCAACAATCGCTGGTTACTATGCACTAAAAATTATTAAAGAACTAGGATTACCACTTTCTCGCCGAGTTAGAATTATTATTGGTTCTGATGAGGAAAGCGGTATGAGTTGTGTGGAGCGTTATTTTGAAACAGAAGAGCAACCAACGCTTGGTTTTGTTCCTGATGCAGAATTTCCAATCATTCACGCGGAAAAAGGTATCTCAGAACTAGATGTATCATTTAAAGACGGTGAAGCAGGCGGGGAAGCAGCATTCCGTTTACTTAGCGTAGAATCAGGCGAACGCTACAACATGGTTCCAGATCACGCAACAGCTATTTTAGAAGATGTAAAAGACTTTGATAAAGTAGCGAGTGCCTTCAAAACCTTCCTAGCAAATCATCCAGTAGAAGGAACACTAGAAGAAAATGGCAAGTCCGTTAAAATTAATATTGTCGGCAAATCTGCCCATGCAATGGAACCAAATAACGGTGTGAACGCTGGTCTACATTTAGTCGCTTTCCTTGGTAAATTCAAGCTGACTGGAGCAGCGAATGATTTCGTAACATTTGGTCGTGACTATCTGTTTGGTGATTCTCGTGCTGTTAAACTAGGCATTAGCTATGAAGATGCAGAAAGCGGCGAACTAACAATGAACGTTGGCGTTATCCGTTATGATGTTGCAGAAGGTGGCAAATATGGACTTAATTTCCGTTATCCAGTTACTGCTAGCATGGACAAACTTAAAAATAAAATGCAAACAGTCGTATATGAGTATAATGCGCAATATACACATTATGAAGATTCCAAACCACTTTTCGTACCAAAAGATCACCCACTTATTCAAGTTTTACAAGAAGTATATACAAAACAAACAGGTGAAGAGGCTACTTTACTAGCAATAGGTGGCGGAACTTATGCACGTCATATGGAGACTGGCGTAGCGTTCGGAGCGCTATTCCCAGGCCGTGAAGACACGATGCACCAAAAAGACGAATTCAGCTATTTTGATGATTTGTTAAAAGCTACAGCAATTTACGCAGAAGCGCTTTACAAATTAGCGAAGTAAGGGTTATAATTGAAAAAATTAACTGCTGCAAAGCTTAGTTTTGCGGCAGTTTCTTTGTTTCATTAAGTTTTTAGATAGTTCCAAAAATTAACTATGCAAGGAGAGACTCGAGATGAAAGTATTAGTAAATAACCATTTAGTTGAAAGAGAAGATGCCACAGTTGACATTGAAGACCGCGGATATCAGTTTGGTGATGGTGTATATGAAGTAGTTCGTCTATATAATGGAAAATTCTTTACTTATAATGAACACATTGATCGCTTATATGCTAGTGCAGCAAAAATTGACTTAGTTATTCCTTATTCCAAAGAAGAGCTACGTGAATTACTTGAAAAATTAGTTGCCGAAAATAATATCAATACAGGGAATGTCTATTTACAAGTGACTCGTGGTGTTCAAAACCCACGTAATCATGTAATCCCTGATGATTTCCCTCTAGAAGGCGTTTTAACAGCAGCAGCTCGTGAAGTACCTAGAAACGAGCGTCAATTCGTTGAAGGTGGAACGGCGATTACAGAAGAAGATGTGCGCTGGTTACGCTGTGATATTAAGAGCTTAAACCTTTTAGGAAATATTCTAGCAAAAAATAAAGCACATCAACAAAATGCTTTGGAAGCTATTTTACATCGCGGGGAACAAGTAACAGAATGTTCTGCTTCAAACGTTTCTATTATTAAAGATGGTGTATTATGGACGCATGCGGCAGATAACTTAATCTTAAATGGTATCACTCGTCAAGTTATCATTGATGTTGCGAAAAAGAATGGCATTCCTGTTAAAGAAGCGGATTTCACTTTAACAGACCTTCGTGAAGCGGATGAAGTGTTCATTTCAAGTACAACTATTGAAATTACACCTATTACGCATATTGACGGAGTTCAAGTAGCTGACGGAAAACGTGGACCAATTACAGCGCAACTTCATCAATATTTTGTAGAAGAAATCACTCGTGCATGTGGCGAATTAGAGTTTGCAAAATAACATAGTAGAAAACCTTCCTATTTCAGGAAGGTTTTTTGTGCTTTGATACCTATGTAAAAATTTATATAACTTTTTTATTCGTTGAAAATACTCAATTGGTGTCGCTTTCATACTTAAAAGTGCCATTTAAAGCGATTGACAAATTTTTTACAGGGTGTATAATTCAAAAGGCTAATAGTTCGCATACGAAATATTTGAGAGCGAACAATATGGAGGGAAGTCATGGATGAAAAATTGGTGAAAGAGGTCATTTTCTCTTTTCGCGAAGTACAACGAAAAACACATCACGTGCTAGCTGAAGAAGCTGCGAACCGAGAGATTACTACAACCCAATTACTTGCAATCAGAGAATTACAAAGAGAATCAGAATTAACACTTGGCGAATTAGCAGAACGAATGAAGCTTGGTAAAAGTACTGTATCTGGTATTGTAGATCGATTAGTAAAAGCGGGATTTTTAAAGCGTACAAGAAATGAAAATAATCGTCGCGCACTCAGCTTAGAATTAACTGAAAAAGGAGCTACAAAAGCAGCAGAAACGTATCATGTATTCTTCAACCGTTTAGAACCTATCTTAGAGATTGGCGAGGATCGGTTAAAAGAAATGCTAAAAATGCACCAAGAAATTATTACCATTTTGGAAAGGGAAGGTGCACGAGATTGAATATGAAAGCAGCAAGTACATCAGTGAAGCGTAACGGTATTTTGATTGTTATGCTTATGGGCGCCTTTGTTACCATTCTCAACCAAACGTTGATGAATGTCGCGCTACCAAGTATTATGAAAGATTTTGGAATTACAGCCAGTCAAGGACAATGGTTATCAACTGGATTTATGTTAGTTAATGGTGTCATGATTCCAATGACGGCCTTTTTAATTGAACGATTTACAACGCGTCAGCTTTACTTATTCGCGATGATTACCTTTGCGATTGGTACAGCAATTGGCGGATTCGCCACAGATTATACCATGCTGATTGCTGGGCGTATGGTACAAGCAATTGGTGCTGGGATTGTTATGCCACTTCTTACAGTTGTGGTATTAAACTTATTCCCGATGGAACGAAGAGGGCGAGCGATGGGCTTAATTGGTCTTGCTATGAACTTTGCCCCAGCAATTGGTCCGACACTTTCAGGTTGGATTGTTCAACAATATGATTGGCGCAATTTATTCTTTATTATTATTCCGTTCGCGATTCTTGATATTGTCGTAGCGATTTTCTTACTTAAAAATGTCGGAAAAAGAACTTTCCCGAAACTCGACGTCCTTGGGGTTATCATGTCAACAGTTGGGTTTGGTAGTTTATTACTAGGATTTAGTAATGCTGGAGACCATGATTGGTTAACTTGGAAAGTAGCTGGATTTATTATTCTTGGTCTAGTAGTGCTAGGAATATTTATCCGTTATCAAACAAGCAACAAAGCGCCACTGCTTAACTTTAGAGTATTTAAATATCCTACATTTGCACTTACAACAGCAATTAGTTTCTTTGTGGTAATGGGACTTTTTGGCGGCATGTTATTACTACCAATTTTCTTACAAACAGTTAGAGGATTTTCACCTTTGGAATCTGGATTAGTTCTCTTGCCAGGTGCACTCGTCACGGCGATACTTTCGCCTGTAACAGGGGTAATGTTTGACCGTTTTGGGGCTAAATATTTATCACTTGTCGGCTTGATTATTATGGCGGGATCGACTTTCATGTTTACAAATTTGGATGAATCCACTACGTTAACTTTTATTATTATCGTACAAACGATTCGTTCTGCAGGGATGGCGATGGTCATGATGCCGCTACAAACAGCTGCCCTTAATTCACTTCCATTAAAACTAGCATCCCACGGTTCAGCGATGTTTAACACTATGCGTCAAGTTGCTGGTTCAATCGGGACAGCTGCACTTATAACCGTCATGTCTAAGAGCGCAGCAAGTTTTGCCACTAAACTCGGACCAGCTGATGTCATTGGCAAAACTAAAACTGATATTGCCAACCATGTCCTCATCCACGGAATAGAAACCGCCTTTTTAGTAGCGGGAATTCTTTCTGTAGTCGCTTGTGTTCTAGCACTATTTATACAAAAAAATAGAAGTGCCATGGATCCAATTGTTACTAAAACGGAAAAAGCATAATCACGAAAAAGCGCGTTCCATTTTTGTGGAATGCGCTTTTTTGGCATAAATGAAGTAAATTTGTAAAAAAAAACGTATAACGAACATATGTTGACTTGACTAGTGGGGCTAAGAGAAGTAAAATCATGAATAGTTACCTATTTGTTCGGAAGTGAAATAAACGAGGGATAATGAAGTTGCAAAGAGCTAATAAAAGGTGTGCATGTAAATGAAAGATAACTTTTTTGGGAGAGAATATGACATAGCCCCGGCCGGAGGGGAAACTGGCCAAGCATTCGTTGCAACACATGAAGACGAAAAATTCTTTTTAAAAAGAAATTCTTCGCCTTTTTTAGCTGCGCTTTCTGTAGAGAATATCGTTCCAAAATTAGTTTGGACGAGACGCGTGGAGAATGGGGACGTAATAACAGCTCAAAAATGGGTGAATTGTCACATTTTGACACGTGAAGAAATGGTTGGACCGCGAGTGGCAAAACTATTAGCGAAAATCCATCGTTCAGAAAATTTACAACACATGCTAGCGAAAATCGAAAACTGCTATTTCTCTGCAGATCAACTTTTGAGTCTCGTAAAAGTAAACACAAGAGCTAATAACAATCTATCAAAAGAAATAATTGAAGCAGTCCACTATTTAGAACAGAATCTCTCTGCTGCTCAGACGAACAATTATGTGGTTTGTCACGGAGATGTTAACCATAATAATTGGATTATTTCTGAAGAAAACGAACTGTTTCTAGTTGATTGGGATGGAGCAATGCTTGCAGACCCTGCGAATGATATCGGGATGATTTTATACCAATATATCCCACGCGAAGATTGGGTAAGTTGGCTGTCTAATTACGGCACCACATTAACCGAAGAATTACATCGCAAATTAAAATGGTATACGATTTGTCAAACGGTTATGCAACTCACGACTAATCAAACAGACGAAGCGAATGAACGAGCAAAACAAATTTTTCAAAATGCAATAGAAGATGATGAGGTGTAAAGAAAGATGCGCGTAAAACATAAACCGTGGGCAAAAGATAGATTGGAAGAATTTCCAGCAATTTACATCAAAAACCCAGAAGATTTCAAAGGTCAGTGGCATGAAGTATTCGGAAATGACAATCCAATCCATATCGAAATTGGTTCTGGCAAAGGGCAGTTTATTAGTGGTATGGCAAAAGCAAATCCAGAAATTAACTATATCGGCATCGAAATGATTGAAAGTGTTCTCGTTTCGGCACTTGATAAAGCAATTGAAGTAGATGTTCCTAATTTACGCTTAGTTGCTAGAGATGCTAAACTATTAGAAGATTGTTTTGAAAAAGGAGAAATAGCGCAAATTTATTTAAATTTCTCCGATCCATGGCCGAAAAAACGCCATACAAAACGTAGGCTAACAAACCCGACGTTCTTAACTATTTATGAGAGACTGTTGCCGAAAGCAGGGGAGATTCATTTCAAAACAGATAATCGCAGTTTGTTTGAATATTCGCTAGTAGCTTTTTCGGAATACAATATGTTATTAACATTTGTGTCGCTTGATTTGCATAATAGCGATTACGAAGGGAATATCAAAACTGAATACGAAGAAAAATTTTCAGCTAAAGGATTCCCCATCTATCGTCTTGAAGCAAAATTTGATAGAAATTAACTAAGATAACCAGATGCATCTGCTGCATCTGGTTTTTATTTTTAATTGGAGGTGTTAAAAGTGGATTCCATTCAAATTGGTAAAATAAAGATTTATTGGTTACGTGGAGGATATACTCATTTCGACGGCGGAGCAATGTTTGGCGTTGTACCAAAACCTTTATGGGAGAAAAAATATCCAGTAAACGACAAAAATCAATTGGCTAACGTAACCGATCCGATGTTTTTTCAGTACTTAGGCAAAAATTATTTAATAGATAGTGGGTTAGGGAACAGACGACTTACAGAAAAACAAAAACGTAATTATGGAGTGACGGAAGAATCATTCGTGCTAGAAGATTTGGCGCAATTATCCATCGCTCCAGAAGACATTGATTATGTTTTGATGACGCATTTGCACTTCGATCACGTGTTAGGTCTGACAGGCATTTCGGAAGAAGGGAATGATTACTCCATCTTTCCAAACGCGGAAATTTGGACTTCGGAAACAGAATGGGAAGAGATGCAACACCCCAACATTCGTTCCAAAGCAACTTACTGGCAAGAAAACTGGCTAAGGATAGAAGGACAAATCCATACATTTACCAAAGAAAAAGAATTCAACGATGCAATTAAAATGACGCACACTGGTGGACATAGCAATGGGCATTCGGTTATTTGGCTAGAATCAGATGGAGAAAAAGCAATTCATATGGCGGATATTTTCCCAACTTTTGCTCATCAAAATGTACTTTGGGTGACTGCGTATGATGATTATCCAATGACTTCCATCTCTGCTAAACAAGCAATTTTCAAGCAAACTTTCGGTGCGAATTATTGGTTTTTATCTTACCATGATTCCAGATTCCGAGCAGTTCAAATTGCTGAAAATGGAAATGTTAAGGCTGAATTAAAAATAGAACATCGGAATTAGGAAGTGAGAAATCACTTCTTTTTTTGAGGGTATTTTTATTTTGTGGTATAATTATATTTATAAATACTTTAAAATAGCCAATATGATATCCTGGGTAGGGGGTTATCGCATGGTATACTATAAGGGGGTATATATGGATATCGAGCAAAAGAAGGCGCTGGTAACGCGATTCGCTAAGATAGAAGGACATGTACGTTCTATAAAAACGATGACAGAAGAAGAGCGTGATTTAGAAACTATTATGCAACAAATAGCAGCGGTGAAAAAAGCGATGGATGCTGCCGCAAAATTAATCTACACTGAACAAATGAAGGAGTTAATTGAACAAGGCGAAACGGACGAAGCAGTAATTAAAAAGAAAATAGATAGTTTTATCCGCTAAAAAAACGACTCCCCGCATGGGGAATCGTTTTATTTTTTAAGCTAAATATACGTCGATGATTGTTCCTGTGTTGGCGTCTGCGATAAATTCGAATTGCTTCTTCTCGCCTTCGCGAATACAAGTGATTCCGCCGTGGTAAACGAAAGTATCAATCGCGAATTTTTTGTAATGTTGTTTTTTAAGTTGAATCCAAGAACCTTCGATTGGTCCTTCTTGCTTGAATGCATCTTTTACCTTTTCTAAGATGACGTCCCCAGAAATTGTTTTATCGCTAAGTAAATAATGATAAACAAGGTGTCCAGCCGCTGCTCCTGCTCCAACGCCTGCAATGAAAGCTTTCCAGTTCATCGCTTTTCCTCCCTAGTGTTTCCTATTCTTTTTAAAGGATGCTACTACGAACATCTCTTTTAATCATTATACTACAAATTTTTGATTATAAAAGGATTTTTGAACGCGCTTTCGGTAAAAGAGAGAAGTGAGGCGAGCGGAAACGGATAATATTTGCTATAATAAAAGAGATTTCAGACGGAAAGAGATGATTATTAATGGAAAAAGAAACGTTAGCGATGTTTAAAGAATTGACGGAACTTCAAGGTACTTCGGGTGACGAACATAGAATTCGTGCATTTATGCGAAAAGAACTTGAACCAGTTTCCGATGAAATTATCCAAGATGGGCTAGGTGGCATTTTTGGTGTGCGCCACGGAGCGGAAGAAGGCCCGCGTGTACTTGTTGCAGCTCATATGGATGAAGTTGGCTTTATGGTAACGCAAATTACGGACAACGGCTTGCTTCGTTTTCAAACAATTGGTGGTTGGAATCCGCAAGTTTTACAGGCGCAACGAGTGCAAATTATGACTCCAATTGGTCCTGTAATTGGCGTGGTTGCCTCTGTTCCACCGCATTTGTTATCAGAAGCTGAACGGAGTAAACCGACGGATCCTAAAAATTTGCTTATTGATATTGGTGCAGATGATAAAGCGGATGCGGAAAAAATCGGCATTAAACCAGGACAATTCATTGTTCCTGTGGCTGAATTTACACCGCTTGCAAATCCGAAGAAAATTTTAGCAAAAGCATGGGACAATCGTTATGGTGTCGGACTTGCGATTGAACTTATGAAAGAATTGAAAGGCGAATCGTTACCAAATACACTTTTTGCTGGGGCGAATGTGCAAGAAGAAGTAGGGTTGCGCGGTGCAGGTGTTAGTGCCAACATGATTAAACCAGATTTGTTTTTTGCACTAGATGCTAGCCCTGCCAATGATACGACTGGTAATAAATCGCAATTTGGCCAAATTGGTCAAGGTTTCTTATTGCGTATTTTTGACCGGACGATGATTATGCATCGTGGTATGCGTGAGTTTTTACTAGATACTGCGGAAACAAATAAAATTCCTTATCAATATTTTGTTTCGCCAGGAGGAACAGATGCTGGGAAAGTGCATACGTCACTGAGTGGTATTCCAAGTGCGGTAATCGGTGTTCCGGCTCGATATATTCACTCATCTAATTCGATTTTACACGTAGATGACTATGCTGCTGCGAAAGAAATGATTACAACGCTTATTCGTGGTTTAGATAAAACAACCTATGAAACAATTAAAAATAATGCATAAAATAATGAAGAAACCGGTTTTTGTAGTTGGGGTGCTGCTTTTGGTAGCGAGCTTAGTGTTCTTGTTAGGATACGCTACAAGCATGCCGTATTTTCGTGATTCGGAGATTGGTTGGATATGGACTACTTTGATTGCGGGGATTATTACGCTATTTTTCACCTTTTTCAATGATTTTTTAGAAAAGAAAAAAGCGCGCTCGAAAGTTCGGTAAAAAGTTTAGCTCCTTACTAGAGCTGGGCTTTTTTCATGAGCGTTATTCTGGACGAAAGTGTTGTTAGGCGTTAGGATTTAACTAGTATGAGATAAGAAGGAGCGTGTGGAAATGAAAAACTTAGAATCAGTTGAACAATTTAATGCTATTAAATCAGAAGGCAAATCCGTTTTTATGTTTAGTGCCGATTGGTGTGGCGATTGCAAATTCATCGAACCAGTAATGCCTGAAATCGAAGCTGAAAACGAGGATTTTTCCTTTTATCATGTTGATCGAGATGAATTTATTGATTTATGTGCTGATTTAGCGATTTTTGGCATTCCAAGCTTTTTAGCGTTTGAAGACGGTGAAGAAGTAGGACGTTTCGTAAGTAAAGACAGAAAAACAAAAGAAGAAATTAATGATTTTCTAGCTGCGATATAAAAAGTGACTGCTTTTTATGGAAGGGGAGGCACTTATGGCTAAAATGACTACGTTAAAAATGAAAGAAAGACTTGAAAAAGAGTTGCAAGCGCCGAATCGGCAATTTTCATATAATCGAGACAATGACGCGCTAACGGTAGTGCAAAGTGGCAAAAAGGTAACACTGACCATCCCGCAAATCATCGCAAACTATGAAAATGATGGTGATGCAGCGGTGGAAAAAATTGTTTATTATGTGGAAGAGGGTTTTCGAGCAGCAGCGGGAAATGTTGAGCTGGAAAATAATAAAGCGAACGTTTATCCTGTTGTGCGTGCAACTTCTTTCCCTGGTGAAACAAAAGCTGGAGAAGTACTGTTAACGGATGATCATACAGCTGAAACGAAAATTTTCTACGCGGTAGATTTGGGGAAATCCTATCGTTTTATTGAAGAGAGTATGCTTAAAAAAGCACAGCTAACGCACGAAGAAATAAGAGAAGCTGCTTTTAATAATTTAGCGAATCTAGAAATCCCTCTGAAAAAAGATTCTGTTAATGGCAATGACTTTTATTTCGTTCGTACAAATGATGGCTATGATGCTAGTCGCTTGTTGAATGAAGCATTTCTTCGCGAAATGCGTGAGAAGTTAACGGGAGAAATGGTGCTTGCTGTACCGCATCAAGACGTCTTAATTATCGGGGATATTCAAGATAATACAGGGTACGATGTTCTGGCTCATATGACGATGGACTTTTTTGCGGATGGGCTTGTACCAATTACCTCTTTGCCATTTGTCTATAATAATGGTAAACTTGAACCGATATTTATAATGGCAAAAAACAGATTAAAGGAGTAGAAGACGTGATAGTAAACGCATTTTATAATGAAAAAGGGGTAGGGGACACTCTACTAATTGAAACTGGTGAAGTAACATTTGAAAATCGCGAATGGGAACGTCGTGGGGATGTAGCGCGAATTTTCGATCGTGAAACAAAAGAAGTAGCTGGCTTCAATATTTTTAACAGCTCAAAATATTTTAATATTACTGCAAATGGTAAATTAGAACTAACGGAAGAATTGGTTGCATTAATGAATCGAGTGATCGAAAAAGCTGGATTTGAACCAGAAATTGTGGCTGATTTATCTCCTAAATTTGTCGTTGGTTATGTTGAATCGAAAGAAAAACATCCTAATGCAGATAAGTTAAATGTATGTAAAATCAATGTAGGGGATAAAGTGTTGCAAATTGTATGCGGTGCACCAAATATTGATGCTGGACAAAAAGTAGTAGTAGCGAAAATTGGTGCGGTTATGCCGAGTGGTTTAATCATCAAACCTTCTAATTTGCGAGGAGAAGATTCTTTCGGCATGGTATGTGCTGCACGTGAACTCGCGATTCCTGATGCGCCTGCTGAAAAGGGGATTATGGTTCTTGAGGAATCGGCTGTGGTTGGAGAAGCGTTTCCTGTTAATTTCTAAATAAATGATTAATTTTAAGTGTCTGATGCTATATCAGGCGCTTTTTTTGTTGCTATTTATTAGATATTGTGAAATGTCAATAAATGTAGAACTATTTTTTGTTAATTGTATACAAAACGGGGATTTATTGTACAAAAAAGAAGTGATTTTGTGGTTATAATAAAAACTTATATCGTGTTTAAGCCCTCTATTATCAAGGTATTATAACGAATATGGCTCGAAAAAAGGCGAATTCACAATTTTGTCATAGATTATTTTGTTTTAGTCTGTTAAAATCAAACAAGAAAATTAAATTTAGGGTGATAATGAATGGGATGGTTTAAAGATTTTTTCTTTGGCGATATGGACGAGGAAATAGATACATACGAAGATACGTCTTCAAGAAAAGTAGAAAAGAAAACGAAACAGCAGGCGCCAGAAGTAGTAGTGCCAAAATCAAATGTAACAGCAATTAAAACGAAAGAACGTACTATAAGGAGCGAACGACCAGTTGCTTACAAAACAGCTCCAAAACAAAAACATATGCAACCAGTGAAACGACAAATGAAAACACAAATGGTTTACCAATATCCAAAAGGTGAATTTCGTTTTCCGTTAATTCCAGATAAACAAAAAAGCCAACCAATTCAACCAAAAAAACAACCAATAACAGAAAGACAAGTGGCAGAAACGCAACCAGTAAAAGAGGAAACAAGAAAACGACCTTTTACAGCGACGGATGTACCTTCGCCTGTTTATGCCTTTAATAAACGACCAAGTAAATTTGAGTTTGCTGTAACAGAAGCAGAAGAACTTAGTACAATACAAGAAGATTTAACTATTGCTCCAGTAGATTTGTTAGATTCAGCAGAAGCGGAAACAATTGCTTTTGACACAGAGCTAAATCGTCAAATAGAAGAAGAGGTTGTGTCAGTGCCAGTGACGGAAGAAGTCGTTACGGAGCAACCAGAAGTGGAAGTAACCCCAGAACCAGTAGAACAGCAAGAACCAGCACGCGTTTCCCTTATAACGGAAGAACCGGCGCAAACAAAAACAACTACTAGAAGCAAACAAGTAGAATCAAATAGACAAGAACAATTGCTAAAAAGCAGAATTCCATTTAATGTCATGATGGTGAAAAAAGATAAACAAGCGCTTCAAAAAGAAGATGTGCAGGAAATAAATGTGCAACAACCAGTTGAGATAGAAGCAGAACAAACGAATATTGTTCAACAAACGCAAGTAGCGACAGCCTCTTATCCAACGAACTATGAATTTCCATCGTTTAGTTTGCTCCATCCGCCAGTCTCCAAACGAGAAGACGACTCATGGCTACAAATGCAGCAAGAGATGCTAGATGAGACCTTGGAAAATTTTAATGTACAGGCAAGCGTTGTTAATCGCACCCAAGGCCCTGCCGTAACAAGATTTGAAGTGCAACCTGAAAAAGGTGTTAAAGTCAGCAAAATCACCAATTTGACGGATGATATTAAATTAAATTTAGCCGCGAAAGATATACGTATTGAGGCACCAATACCTGGTAAGAGTACAGTAGGTATTGAAATCCCTAATCAGACAAGTCGTCCCGTAATGCTTTCTGAATTGATGAATACGGAAGCTTTTCAGACATCCGCTTCACCACTCACAGCTGCTCTTGGGCTAGATATTTCAGGTACACCGATTATTACTGATTTACAAAAAATGCCCCACGGTTTAATCGCTGGAGCTACAGGGTCAGGGAAAAGTGTTTGTATCAATTCATTGCTAGTAAGTTTACTTTACAAAGCAACGCCAGACCAATTGAAACTACTTTTGATTGACCCTAAGATGGTCGAATTAGCTCCGTACAACCGGATACCACATCTTGTGAGTCCAGTTATTACGGATGCCAAAGCAGCTACGGTCGCTTTAAAATGGGCGGTAGAAGAAATGGAACGGCGTTATCAATTATTTAGCCATACTGGTGTTAGAAATATGGAAAAATATAATGAATACGCTAGTCACCCAGATCATACAGGGGAGAAATTACCTTATATTTTAATTGTGATTGATGAATTAGCTGATTTAATGATGGTTGCACCAAATGATGTAGAAGAGTCCATTAGCCGCATCGCGCAAAAAGCAAGAGCTTGTGGTATTCATATGATTGTAGCGACACAGCGCCCATCTGTAGACGTTATTACAGGTCTCATTAAGGCGAACATCCCGACACGTGTTTCGTTCTCTGTATCGTCTCAAATCGACTCTAGAACAATCCTAGATGCAAGTGGGGCAGAAAAACTACTTGGAAAAGGGGACATGCTCTTCTTACCTAGTGGTGCAAGTAAGCCAGTACGTTTACAAGGTACGTTCGTTAGTGATGAAGAGATTGATGCAGTTGTTGCTCATGTTCGGAGCCAAGGCGAGGCCGATTATATTTTTGAAGAACAAGAATTACTTGTGAAAGAAACGGCAAAAGAAAATACCGATGAATTATTTGAAGAAGCATGTGACTTTGTTTTAAGTCAAAATGCGGCATCGACATCCTTGTTGCAAAGACATTTCAGGATTGGCTATAACCGAGCGGCAAGGTTAATGGAATCTCTTGAAAATCACCAAATCGTTTCAGGAATAAATGGCTCCAAACCTCGAGATGTGATTATTACAAAGGACCAATTAGCTAAGCTTCGAAACAAAGAATCTTAATTTTGTAGTACTAAACTAACATGTTACTTAATTAGTTATACAAATAATAGCTATTTTCATGAGTAATTTCGCTTATATTCGCTGAAAGATTTTTCTATTTACATGGAAAGTGATATAATAAGCTGGTGATTATTGACTCAACTAGAATTCAAACATAAAACACAATTAGAACGTAAGATGATGTCTAGAAAACGGAGACTTTATACTGTTTTCAAAGTTAAGACTTGGTGCTTAACAGTTAACATGTTTTTTTTAGGCACCCTCTTCAAGATAAATTAATGGGGGTTCAAATAATGACTATCTATCATTTTGTTGGAATAAAAGGGTCAGGGATGAGTGCACTTGCTCAAATCCTGCATGATAAAGGTTTTCAAGTGCAAGGTAGCGATGTAAATAAATATTTCTTTACACAAAAAGCTTTAGAAGAGAAGCAAATTCCGATTATGACTTTTTCGGCTGATAATATTCAAGAAGGCCTAACAATTATCGCTGGGAATGCATTCCCAGATACACATGAAGAAATTGAGCGCGCACTGGAGCTTGGGCTTCCGGTGATTCGATATCATAAATTTTTAGGTCAACTAATCGATGGCTATACAAGTATTGCAATAACTGGTTCTCATGGTAAAACGTCGACAACTGGTTTGCTTTCTCATGTCGTTGGCGCGATTCGCCCAACCTCTTATTTAATCGGTGACGGTACAGGCAGCGGAACAAAAGATGCGAAATATTTTGCGCTTGAAGCGTGTGAATATCAACGCCATTTCCTTGCTTATAAACCAACATATGCAATTATGACGAATATTGATTGGGATCATCCAGACTATTTCAAGAGCGTGGATGATGTATTTAACGCATTCGAAACACTTGGTAAACAAGTGAAAAAAGCTGTATTTGCCTTAGGGGACGATGCTGAATTACGTAAGCTTACTTTAGACATACCGATTATTTACTTTGGTTTTGGCGAGGAAAACGAATTCCAAGCTAAAAATGTAATCAAAGAAACAACTGGAACAAAATTCGACGTGTATCACCGCGAGGAGTTCTTAAGTTCGTTTGAAATTCCAGCTTACGGGGACCATAACGTATTAAATGCCTTAAGTGTTATTGCACTTTGCGATTATGAAGGTCTACCAGTAGAAGATGTAAAAAATGAATTAAAAACCTTTGAAGGTGTTAAAAGAAGATTTAGTATTACCGAAAAAGGAAACCAAGTGTTAGTAGATGATTATGCGCATCATCCATCAGAAATCCGTGCTACAGTGAACGCTGCTAGACAAAAATATCCTGACAAAAAAGTAGTTGCTGTTTTTCAGCCACATACATTCACGCGAACTCGCACATTTTTACAAGGCTTTGCGGACAGCTTGAATTTAGCAGATGAAGTGTACCTTTGTGATATCTTTGGTTCCGCGCGCGAAAAAACAGGAAATTTAACGATTGCTGATTTAGCGCACAAAACAAAAGGGAACCACATTATCAAAGAAGAGCACACTGAAGAGCTCTTGAAATACCCAGAAGCTGTTATTTTGTTCATGGGGGCAGGAGACGTTCAAAAATTCCAGGCTGCTTATGAAAAAGTGCTTGATCATGAATTTTTAACAGAAGCTGACTTGAAAAAAAGTGCGATTAATTAATGACTAAATAGAGCATGCCGAATTCAGGGCATGCTCTTTTCTTGTTTATAATTAGTATAAATAAAGCTTTACAGTATTTCTTCAGTGTATTAAAATATATCATGTGATACAAAATACAACTACATAATTAATGGAGGGATAAAAGTGGCAGAACGTTTAGTAGGCACACAAGCTCCAAGATTTGAAATGGAAGCAGTTATGCCAAATCAGACTTTTGGTAAAGTGAGTCTAGAAAAAAATATAGAAGACGACAAATGGACGATTCTCTTTTTCTATCCAATGGACTTTACATTTGTTTGTCCGACAGAAATCGTTGCTATTTCCGCTCGGTCAGATGAATTTGATGCATTAAATGCACGCATAATTGGCGCTTCTACAGATACGATTCATTCGCATCTTGCATGGACGAACACACCAATTAAAGAAGGTGGAATTGGTAAATTAAACTACCCACTTGCTGCGGATACGAATCATCAAGTAGCTAGTGATTACGGAGTATTGATTGAGGAAGAAGGCGTTGCGCTACGTGGTCTTTTCATTATCAATCCCAAAGGTGAAATCCAGTACGAAGTGGTACACCATAATAATATCGGCCGTGAAGTCGATGAAGTTTTAAGAGTTCTACAAGCGCTTCAAACAGGTGGACTGTGCCCAATCAACTGGCAACCCGGTGAAAAAACAATTGTTTAAAATAAAAAACGCTTAGGAATTAATCCTAAGCGTCTTTTTTTATACTAAGTTTTCTGGATTAAGTGCTTCTAATTCTGGAAGGACGAAAATACCATCTTTACGAATGAGAACATCATCAAAGTAAATTTCGCCGCCGCCGTAATCGGCACGTTGAATGTTAACTAAATCCCAGTGAATAGCAGATTGGTTGCCATTAAATGCTTCGTCATAACATTGACCAGGCGTAAAGTGGAAACTACCTTCAATTTTTTCGTCAAACAGAATATCTTGCATTGGTTCGTGGATGAACGGGTTAACCCCAATAGCGAATTCGCCAACGAAGCGCGCGCCTTCATCTGTATCTAAGACTTTATTAATACGAGCTGTATCATTCGCAGTTGCTTCGATAATTTTTCCATCCTTAAATGTGAAAGATACATTTTCAAACGTAAAGCCTTGGTAAGGGGAAGGTGTGTTGTAAGTAAGTGTGCCGTTGATAGAATCACGAACTGGTGCAGTAAATACTTCACCATCCGGAATATTCATTTCACCAGCACATTTAATTGCCGGAATATCTTTAATACTAAATGTTAAATCTGTTCCTGGTCCAACTAAGTGCACTTTATCTGTTTTATTCATAAGTTCTACTAATCCATCCATAGCAGTGCTCATTTTACCGTAATCTAAGTTACATACGTCAAAGTAGAAATCTTCAAAACCAGCTGTGCTCATTTTTGCAAGTTGTGCCATGGAGGAACTTGGGTAGCGAAGTACAACCCATTTTGTTTGTTTTACACGGATATCAGAATGCATTTTGCCCACTGTTTCTCCGTGAATTTTTAATTTGTCTGCTGGGACATCGGATGTTTCGTTGATGTTATCGCCAGCACGTAAACCTATGTAAGCATCCATTTCTTTCATTACGTTGCCTTCGAATTCAGCAATTTTTGCATATTGGGAACTATCAGCTCCGAGCATCATCGCGCGGTCAATTTGTGGTTCTTTTAAGGAAACGAACGGGAAACCGCCAGCTTTGTAAGCTTCTTCCACTAAAGCCATCACTAATTCTTTTTGAACACCGAAGTTTTCAATTAATACTTTTTCCCCAGCGCCAAGTTTGACGGAATAGTTAATCAAATTATGTGCTAATTTTTCGATTCTTGCATCTCTCATATTGTAACCTCCCTAAATTTTAACTAAAAATAGGCAAAAAGCAGCCTGTATCTATTTTACTCCAAATTACGCCAAAAGCAACCTTCTGCAACAAATTAACCGGTTTCTTTCTTATTAGTTTATTTTTCGGCAGTTACTTGCTAAAATGAAGCTAATACCTTTTCTTTTTTGTATTTTGTACATAGATCATTAGAGAAGAAAGTTTTAGAGGGGAATACTCAGGGTATAGAAAAAGGAATATGGAGGTGTGGATAGATGATAGTAATCTTGTATATTGCAGCGCTTATTGCCGCAATTGCGCTTTTAGTTATTGCCATCTACTTGGGAAAAACGTTAAAATCAACTTCCCAAACAATGGATGAGGTAGCTAAATCGTTAGAAAAAATAACAGTAGAAGTACAAGGGATTACAGGACAATCACAAAAATTGCTTGATAAGACCAATACACTTCTAGAAGATGTAAATGGCAAAGTTGCGAAAGTGGATCCAGTTTTTGATGCAGTTGGTGACATTGGGACTTCTTTACTAGGATTAAGTCAATCTGTTCGCGAACTAGCAACACTCGCAACAAACAAAGTAGAGCAAAACGAAGCGAAGATTTCTCAAGCTGTCTCAATTAGCAATTCAATTCTTTCTTTTAGAGAAAAGATGAAAGCAAATAAAGCAGCGAAAGAAGCAGCAAAAGAAGCAGCAGAACAATCTAATTTCTAATATAATTTGGAGGGATTTAACATGGCAGAAAAAGATGGTATTAATACAAAAGATTTTCTAATCGGTGGTTTAATTGGTGCAATCGTTGGTTCAGCCGCGGCACTTCTATTTGCACCTAAATCAGGTAAAGAACTACGTGAGGACTTAAATACACAAGTAGATACAATTAAAGAAAAAGGCAACCAATGGAAAGATGTTGCTTATGAAAAAGGTATCGAAATCAGTGGTGTAGCCAAAGGAACAAAAGATAAATTAGTTGATTCTGCTGGTGGATTTGTAGATGTAGTAAAAGACAAATCAGGCAAATTAGCTGATACCGTTTCTAAACAAAGTAAAGCCGTGAAAGAAGTTGTTTCACAAAACAAAGAAGAAAACCAAGAAGCTGCTAAAAAAGCGGCAGATGCTGTGAAAAATGAAGCAAAAGACGCTGCAGACGATGTAGAAAAAGCAGCGGACAAAGCGAAAAAAGAAGCAAAAAAAGCAGTAGATGAAGGCAAAGACGAAGCGAAAAAAATTGCTTCTGACGTAAAAAAAGAAGTAAAATAAACTAAGTTAAAAAAACAGCCTTACGGGGCTGTTTTTTTATTGGAGAAAAACACATTATCTGCTTGTAATTTGATTTAAAACATGTTAATATTAGTTTTACATTATTCACTTTAATGCTTAAAAGCGATTAAGTATAAAAGTGGATTCGTGACAAATTATCTGTTTTCCTCTATAATGAGAAATAATCTTGGAGCAGATTTTTAGAAGGGTGGAAGTTAAATGGTTAATACAAATTTAGAGGAACTTAGAACACAGGTGGATCAATTAAATATTGATTTGCTAGAATTAATTAGCAAACGTGCTAATTTGGTACAAGAAATTGGCAAAATTAAAGGAACTCAAGGTTCTCTTCGTTTTGATCCATTACGTGAAAGAGAAATGCTTAACACGATTCTTGCAGCAAATGAAGG
Organism: Listeria monocytogenes; assembly: GCF_900187225.1. GTDB lineage: Bacteria > Bacillota > Bacilli > Lactobacillales > Listeriaceae > Listeria > Listeria monocytogenes. The sequence goes on along the minus strand of NZ_LT906436.1, from coordinate 1,603,114 downwards.
ACCTTTTGAAGATAGTACAGTTCAAAAATTATTTAAAGAAATTTTTAAAGCGGGATTAGAGCTTCAAGAAGAAGATCACTCTAAAGCGCTACTTGTTTCTAGAAAAAACAAAAAAGAAGACACCATTGTTACAGTAAAAGGGTTGCCAATCGGGAATGGCGAACCAGTATTTGTTTTCGGTCCATGTTCAGTGGAATCTTATGAGCAAGTTGCTGCGGTTGCTGAATCCATTAAAGCAAAAGGTTTAAAACTTATTCGTGGTGGTGCATTTAAACCTCGTACTAGCCCATATGACTTCCAAGGATTAGGTTTAGAAGGACTGAAAATTTTAAAACGTGTATCTGATGAATACGGTTTAGGTGTTATTAGTGAAATCGTTACGCCGGCTGATATTGAAGTTGCACTTGATTATGTAGATGTTATTCAAATTGGCGCAAGAAACATGCAAAACTTCGAATTACTAAAAGCAGCTGGCCGTGTGGACAAACCAATCTTACTAAAACGTGGTTTATCTGCTACGATTGAAGAATTCATTGGTGCTGCTGAATATATCATGTCACAAGGAAATGGCAAAATCATCTTATGCGAACGAGGTATCCGCACATATGAAAAAGCGACAAGAAATACACTTGATATTTCTGCCGTTCCAATTTTGAAAAAAGAAACTCATTTACCAGTTATGGTTGATGTGACGCATTCTACTGGTCGAAAAGATTTATTACTTCCATGCGCAAAAGCTGCTCTAGCTATCGAGGCAGATGGCGTGATGGCTGAAGTTCATCCAGATCCTGCAGTTGCATTATCGGATTCTGCACAACAAATGGATATTCCTGAATTTGAAGAATTCTGGAATGCAATTTTAGCAAGTAATTTAGTACCACATAAAATAAAGTAACATCGAAAAACCTTGGGATTCCAAGGTTTTTTGTTTTGCTATTAACAATCCATATTCTATCGGCATTTAATTACGGGTAATAATGCCGTTTTGATATGAAAATAAATGAAAATAAAGAGTAAAAACAATTGCATATCGAAAAAAGTTGTCGTATTATTAAAGGAAGGCTAGTTTGTTTACGTTTACAATGGTAGGTAGAGCCATTAAAATAATGAATATGGAGAGTGAATAGAGATGAATGTAACAATTTATGATGTTGCACGGGAAGCGAACGTTTCTATGGCAACGGTATCTCGGGTAGTGAATGGCAATCCGAATGTTAAACCAGTAACAAGAAAAAAAGTATTAGATGTTATTAATCAATTAGGGTATCGTCCTAATGCTGTAGCTAGAGGTCTAGCGAGCAAGCGTACAACTACAGTTGGTGTCATTATTCCAGATATTTCTAACGTGTTTTATGCTGAACTTGCTCGTGGGATTGAAGATATTGCGACAATGTATAAATACAACATTATCCTTAGCAATTCGGACGAAAATGAGGATAAAGAACTTCAAGTACTTAATACCCTTCTTGGTAAACAAGTGGACGGAATTATTTATATGGGCGAACGTATTTCAGAACAATTACAAGAAGAATTTGACCGTTCTCCAGCACCAGTAGTTTTAGCAGGAGCCGTTGATATGGAAAACAAATTTGCTTCTGTAAACATCGATTACAAACAAGCAACAAAAGAGGCAGTGAAACGTTTTGTAGATAATGGACATAAGCAAATCGCTTTTGTAAGTGGCTCTCTAAACGAGCCGGTCAATCGCGAAATGAAATTAGCTGGGTACAAAGAAGCATTAGAAGAAGCTGGAATTGCTTATCAAGAAGACTACATTATTGAAGCGAAATATAACTACAATGCAGGTGTAAAAGTTTGGGCAGAATTAAGTGCCTTGTCTAAAAAACCAAATGCAGTTGTAGTTGCAGATGACGAACTAGCTATTGGTATTTTGAATGCCGCGCTTGATGCTGGAATCAAAGTCCCAGAAGACTTAGAAGTAATGACAAGCAACAATACAAAATTAACATTAATGTCACGCCCGCAACTTTCGACAATCGTACAACCTTTATACGATATCGGCGCTGTGGCTATGCGTCTACTAACAAAATTGATGACGAGTGAAGAAGTAGATGAAAAAACAGTTATCTTACCACATAGTGAAAAACTACGTGGTACGACTAAAGAAAAAAAATAAGTTGACAGCATTTTTAACGGTATGTTATAAATGTATGTATACTTTTCATAACGAAAATGACTATGAACGGACGAAGTAGTTGCTTATTCTTATTCTTAGAGAGCTAGTGGTTGGTGGAAACTAGTAGAGGTAAGTAGACGAATTACATCCCGGAGTCACGCTGCGCAGGATAATGGCGCAGCCGGTGTTGAGCCGTTATTTTTTGAAGTAGGATTTATTCCTAAAAGTAGGGTGGTACCACGTTAATTAATACGTCCCTTCGCTAAACTGTTTAGCGGAGGGGCGTTTTTTATGTCCAAAAATAAAAGGAGAATGATGAAAATGAATATTATTGATGAATTAGAGTGGCGCGGAGCTATTTACCAGCAAACAGATGAAGAAGGATTACGCAAATGGGTAGAAGAAAAACAGATTTCTTTGTACTGCGGGATTGATCCATCTGGAGACTCGATGCATATCGGTCATTTAATTCCATTTATGATTTTACGCCGTTTCCAAAACGCTGGGCACCGTCCGATTATTTTAGTTGGTGGAGCGACAGGAACTATTGGTGACCCGAGTGGTAAAAAGGAAGAGCGGAAGTTACAATCAATGGAACAAATTAGTAAAAATGTGGAAAGTTTGCGCGTGCAACTTGGAAAGATTTTTGATTTTGAAGGTAATTCTGCAGCGAGCATGGTGAACAACTATGATTGGACAAAAGATGTGAGTATCCTTGATTTCTTGCGTGACTATGGAAAAGAATTCAACGTGAATACGATGCTTTCCAAAGATATCGTTGCTAGCCGTTTAGAAGTAGGGATTTCCTTTACAGAGTTTGCTTACCAAATTTTACAAGCGATGGACTTTAATCACTTATATGAATTTAATGATTGCCGTTTGCAAATTGGTGGTAGTGACCAGTGGGGGAATATTACTGCTGGACTTGATTTGATTCGTAAAAAACAAGGCGAAAATGCCAAAGCTTTCGGTTTAACAATTCCTCTTTTAACAAAAGCTGATGGAACGAAATTTGGGAAATCAGAAGGCGGGGCAATTTGGTTAAATCCAGAAAAAACAACGCCATATGAGTTTTATCAATTCTGGATTAACACAGATGATCGTGATGTTGTAAAATATTTGAAGTACTTTACATTCCTAACAGAAGCAGAAATTGATGAGTTAGCGAAACAAGTTGAAACAGAACCGCATTTACGAGCTGCGCAAAAAACATTAGCAGCAGAAATGACCAAATTTGTGCATAGTGAAGAAGCTTTAGAACAAGCTTTGAAAATTTCAAAAGCACTATTTAGTGGTGATGTAAAAGCACTTACGGCGGATGAAATTGAACAAGGATTCAAAGACGTTCCGACATTTGTTGCAGAAGATTCGGAAGCGAACTTGGTCGATTGGTTAGTAACACTTGGTATCGAACCTTCCAAACGTCAAGCGCGTGAAGATGTAGGCAACGGGGCTATTTACATTAACGGCGAACGTCAGCAAGATTTGGAAAAAATCATGGATGCAAGTGACCGGATTGAAAATAAATTTACGATTGTAAGACGCGGGAAGAAAAAATACTTCTTAGTTTCTTATAAATAAGAAGAAAAGCACTCGTTTTTAAAGGCGAGTGCTTTTTTTGTGCATAAAAATACCTTACAACCACAACCGAAGTCATGAATTGTAAGGTTTTTAGTTCTAATTAACTTAACAATTTTATTTAAACGTCTTGTAACTTTTTTGTCATTAATGTAATATAAGAGGTATATAAATAATATAATAAAAAGGGAGATGGTATTATGAACAAGATTAAATTAAAAAAAGTTGCTATCGGGGCTATGGTATAGCCATAGTATTATTAGGAGTATCACCTATAGTAGTCGAAGCAGAAGTGATTGATGTACCTGTAACAGTGTCTGCCGGTGGTGGTGAGTTGAATCTTACTAAAAAAGAAATAAAGGAAGAGTTAGCATATCAGAAACAGCTAGTTGAGAAACTGAGAAATGCGGATGATAATGAGGAAAAGATTGTTAAGGAGTATTTAGCCGATAATGATAATGCTATTGCTAATAAGATAGGTAATTCTGAGGATTCAACAGAATTTATTGATACATATATTATCAATGATGAAACACAATTGATTTTTACTGATACAGAAGTTATGCTAGACACAACTGAAATGTCAAATGAGAACGAAGCGACTTCAGAAGAGGAAAAGTTATTAAGAGAAGAAGATTCAAATGAATCTATTATTTCAAGTATTAAAGAGTTTGGTGAAACAGTTTTGTTTGGTCAGAAAGTATATGCTGCTGCGTCAAAAACAGTATCTGCTCGACATACACGTACTGTGTATGCTAAGGTTTCAGGTAATAAACTGTTCACTGCTGGTATTGGCGCCAAGTTCACTTATAATGGTGCTAAGGTGACTGCACAAACTACAGAGAACTATGTTAAAGTGAATGGTATTTCTGGTGTTGTTTGGTCGGTGCATAATAAAAAAAATGGTGTACAAAAACCGAGTATCAAGAAAAGGGTAGTATATCAACAAGCTACCGCTAAATCGGGCTTAACATATAAAGGAAATGGACTTGTAGTGGAGGAGAAATATATTCGAGTAAATCTGGAATGTAATCATTTGGGCAAGGTGAGTAAGTCATCTGTAGTTCGATAAGTGCGTAGGAGAGGAAGGACAAATTAATGAAAAAAACTATTTTAATTGTAGCTATGTTACTTTTTATAATGCTTAGCTTTATGGATATTATGCTAATTAGTGATGTGAATATATCAACTATTATTGGAGCTCTGCTATTAGGTGCAGTGCAAACTATAATTGTACTCGCGCCTATACTTATTATTATTTTGTTAGTGAAGTTGCTAAAGCGTCGTAGTACAAACTAAAGCGTAATTGATAATACGAGAAAGAACACCCAATTTTTAGTACGCCTCTAAATCTAGATTTTTAATCTAACTTTAGAGGCGTATTTTAATTGGCCAAATATGAGGATGAATATAGAAAAAAGTATTGAATGCATATTAAACAACAGTACTCTTCTGTTCATAACAGAAATTTGGTTATAGTTCTATTCAATATTTTTTAGACGAGTGCTTTTTTATGCATAAAAAAACCTTACAACCACAACCGAAGTTATGTATTGTAAGGTTTTTAGCTCTAATTAACGGCTGTAGAATTCTACGATAAATGCTTCGTTGATTTCAGCAGCAAGTTCAGAACGTTCTGGTAGACGGTTAAGAGAACCAGTTAGTTTTTCTGCATCGAAAGTTACGTATTCAGGCACGAAGCTTGAAACTTCTAAGCTTTCAGCGATTGCAGAGTTTTTAGCAGATTTTTCACGAACAGAAATCACTTGACCAACAGATACTTGGTAAGAAGGGATATCTACGCGTTTGCCATCTACAGTGATGTGGCCATGGTTTACGAGTTGACGAGCTGCACGACGAGTGCGAGCAAGACCAAGACGGTAAACGATGTTATCAAGGCGTTGTTCTAGTAAGATCATGAAGTTCTCACCATGTTTACCTTGTAATTTACCAGCTTTGTTGAACGTGTTTTTGAATTGACGTTCAGTTAATCCATACATATGACGCAATTTTTGCTTTTCAGCTTGTTGCAAACCATATTCTGAGATTTTTTTACGTTGAGTTGGGCCGTGTTGACCTGGAGCATACGGACGACGCTCTAATTCTTTACCTGTTCCAGAAAGTGAAATTCCTAAACGACGGGAAACTTTCCAGCTTGGACCTGTATAACGAGCCATAAGAGACTCCTCCTTTTATTTGTTTTTGGTATAAAACAAACGTGACGTAAAACCAAATCAGGGCAGTTTACCTTCATATACCATCACCATAGCAGCCGCCGGTTACGCGATATACCACAGAATTAAATCTGGGGGTAAACAACACACTCATTCATTTTACTCAAGCTGCATTTTACACATCTTCCAGTATAGTATAGTTAGTAGTAGCTTGTCAATTGATTTCTTGAACGATTGCATCACGAATTTTTTCTAGCCACAACTGGTCCACTTCATCAAAACGATTAAAAAGAGGACTATCAATATCAAGCACACCAAGCAACTGATTATTTTTTACAATGGGTAGAACGATTTCCGAGTTAGAGGCCGCATCACAGGCGATATGACCAGGGAAATCGTGCACATTTTCTACTATATATGTTTTTTGATCTGAGGCAGCAGAACCGCACACACCTTTACCTAGTGGAATGCGAATGCACGCAGGCAAACCTTGGAAGGGGCCGAGTACTAATTGATTTGTTTCTTTTTCAAGTAAATAAAATCCAACCCAATTAATATCAGAAAGTGCTTGATTTATTATAGAAGAAACATTACTTAGATTCGCAATTAGATTTGGTTCGCCGTGAATCATTGCTTGTACTTGTTTTAAGGCAAGTGCATAATTTTCTTCTTTTGTTCCGGTCATTTTTTTGATTTCGATCATTTTTTATCCCCACATTTCTTTTCAAATAATGTCTTTAGTATAGCATGAACGACAAGGGATTTCGGGAAATTTGTTTTGTAATAGAATAGATTTTACTTGCTTCAAAATTTTTTTCGCTAAACGCAAGTAATTCTAGGCAAATCGTGGTAAAATAAAAGATGTGTATAATGAACTGAAAATGAGGAATAAAATATACTACATATGGAAAGATGTACATAATTGAAAAGATGTATGAGCAGCACGAGTGTGGCTGTTTTTCTTTCACAAGTTAACGTTGATGGGAGGATTTTGGATGTACTACATGTTAATCGGCTTTATTATCGTAGTTATTGCAGTCATTGGTGCAGGCTACATATTAAAAAGAAAACATTACCAAAGAATAAACGAGTTAGAAGAGAAAAAGATTAAACTCAGAGAGCGGCCGGTTATTGATGAACTTTCAAAAGTGAAAAAATTAAAACTAACAGGTCAGACAGAAGCGCTTTTTGAATCATGGCGTTCGTCCTGGGATGAAATTGAAACTAGATTATTTCCTGATTTAGAAGAAGTATTATTAGAAGCAGAGATGAACACGGACCGTTACAAGTTCCGTTCTGCTACACACGCTGAAAATGATATTGAGCAAATGCTCGTTGTAATTGAAAAGCAAATGGATCAAATTCTTGGTGGACTAAAAGAGCTACTTATTAGTGAAGAAAAAAATGCCAAAGAAAGTCGTGCCACGAAAGAAAAATTTGCGGAGTTGCGCCGAGAAGTTTTGACAAGGGGATTTAAACTTGGAGAAACATTACCATATATTGAGACAAAACTAAGTGAACTGTCAGAAAGCTTAAATAGCTATGATTCATTAACTGACCAAGGTGATCATTTAGAGGCACGAGAAATCGTTATAGTGGTTCAAAAAGAAATGCAAGTAATCGAAGCGCAAATGGAGCGAATCCCGTCATTACTGCATGAAACAGATACCATTTTGCCAGAAGAAATGACTAAACTTCGTGCTGGTTATGAAGAAATGGTGAGAAAAGGTTATTATTTAGCTCAAATGGAGTTAGATAAAGAAATTTCTCGCATGAAAAATCAAATTGATAAAATGAAAAAAAATGTAATTAATCTTGATTTAGATGAAGCGGAACAAGGAGTAGAAGAATTACATAATGAAATCGATTTGTTTTATGATACGCTTGAACACGAAGCAGAAGCTCGTCATTTCGTGAAAGAAAATCATAGCCCAACTTCTGACAAATTACAACGCCAAAATGCAGTTTCAGATGCACTTGCTGAACAAATTACAGAAGTAAAACAAACCTATCATGTTGCTGAAGATGATCTAGCGGTTTATTTAAAAACGAGCGCTAAATTGAGTGAAGCAAAAGAAAACTTTGAACAATTAACTGCTCTAATTGCTAGTGGTGAGATTGCCTACTCGGCAGCGCAAGATACATTGAAGGAAATTGATGCAGCACTTATTACGATTAGCACTGAGCAGGACAAATTCGCTGAAGAATTGCGTTCCTTGCGTAAAGATGAACTAGAGGCGCGTGATGATGCTGAACGGATGCGTCGTGCAATTATTACACTAGATCGCAAAATGGAACGAGAGCGTTTACCAGGTCTTCCAGAAGAGTATTTATCACTACGAGAACATATGGGTGAATCCATTGATGCGCTTGAGAAACGTTTAGAAGAAAAACCGCTAAATATGAAAGCAGTGAGCCAAGATTGGCGTATTGCAGAAGAAGATTTAACTCATTTAACTGAAAAAGCCGAGGAAATGATGGAGAATGTTCGCTTAGTTGAGCATGTTATCCAATATGCTAACCGCTATCGTTTGCGTAACAAAGAACTTGCAGATGAACTCGTACAAGCAGAAAACCATTTCTACAACGATTATCAGTATAAAAAAGCATTAGAAATTGCTGTAACCGCACTTGAAAAAGTGGAAACAGGCGCATTTAAAAAAGTCGAAAAAGCTTATGAATCAAAAGTAAGCGTCGACGATATTGAATAAAAACGTAAAAACAGGTATTTCTATTATTATAATAGGAATCCTGTTTTTTTATGAAAATAGTAGTTGGAAAGTATTGGAATTATGATAAAATGGAGAGTGGAATATTGGGAGGAGAATGTTGGTTTTATGATTTATTTCGATAATAGTGCGACAACAAAGCCAAATGCGGCCGTACTTGAAACATATACAAAGGTAGCGAGTAATTATTTTGCTAATCCTTCTTCGCTTCATCGTTTTGGTGCTAAATCGAAAGAGCTGCTTGATGCATCAAGAAAACAAATCGCTGCGATGATGAGTGCTTTGCCAGAAGAAATCATTTTTACATCTGGTGGCACAGAGGGGAATAATTTGGCGATTAAAGGGCTTGTTTATAGTTACCAAAATCGTGGGAAACATATTATTACTTCTAGCATTGAGCATCCTTCTGTTCGCGTAGTAATGGAAGAACTTGAGCAAGAAGGTTTTACAGTCAAGTATTTACCAGTAGATAAAAACGGTGTCATCAAGCTAGAGGAGTTAAAAGCTGCACTCACAGATGAAACGATTTTAGTATCTATTATGGGTGTGAATAATGAGGTGGGAAGTATCCAGCCGTTGCAAGAAATTGGCGAAATGCTAAGCGTACTTGAAAATACTTTCTTTCATGTGGATTTTGTTCAAGCTATTGGAAAAATTCCGCTTACTCTTGATGCGAATAGTATTGATTTGCTCACTTTTTCAGGGCATAAATTTCATGCTCTACGCGGCACAGGGATACTTTTCAAACGAAAAAATGTTCATTTACATCCAGAAATTCTTGGTGGTGGGCAGGAAATGGGCTACCGCAGTGGAACGGAAAATTTGGCTGGTAATGTTGCGCTTGCAAAAGCTTTACGACTAACATTAGAAAATGAGCCACGAAAAGAAGCGTTAATTGAGATTCGCGATTACTTACTAACGAAAATTGCGCAAATGTCTGATATGACAGTTCATACGAAGCAAAGTGTGGCGGCTCCGCATATCGTATGTTTTTCAGCAAAAGGGCATCGCGGTGAAATTTTAGTACATGCTTTAGAAAAAGAAGATATTTACATTTCCACAACAAGTGCGTGTTCTTCTAAGCAAAAACTAGCAAGCAGCACGTTAAAAGCGATGGGTGTGACGGACGAAGAAGCGACGGGAGCAGTACGTGTTAGCTTATCGTATGAAAATCGTTTATCCGAAGCGAAAATTTTTATTCAAAAACTGCAAGAAATCATTGAAAATCTAAATAAAGTGGTGAAATAAATTGGAATTTGATCGTATGTTAATTAGATACGGAGAGTTATCTACAAAAGGAAAAAACAGAAAACAATTTGTGACGAAGTTGGCGCAGAATGTAAAACGCGCAATGACGGATTTGCCGGAAGTTCGCATTCATGGAGAACGTGACCGAATGTATATTATTTTAAATGGAGCAGATTATCAGCTCGCAGAAGAACGTTTAAAACCGATTTTCGGAATCCAATCCTTTAGTCCAGCTGTTCGCGTCAATTTAGATGTAGAGGAAGTAAAAGCTGCTGCACTTGCCTTAGTACAAGATGCGCATGAGGAGAACGGAACATTTAAAGTCGCAGCAAGACGAAGCCACCGCGAGTTTCCACTTGATTCTAATGAAATTAACCAGGAAATCGGTGCTTATGTATTACAAAATATGGAAGATTTAACGGTCAATGTTAAAAATCCGGATGTAAAACTAACCATTGATGTGCGTAAAGAAGGCGTATTTTTATCATGCCGAACAATTCTTGGTGCAGCTGGTCTGCCGGTAGGATCATCAGGTCGTGCAATGTTAATGCTTTCTGGAGGTATTGATAGTCCCGTTGCCGGCTATTTAGCCCAAAAACGTGGCGTAGAAATTGAAGCAGTTCATTTCCACAGCCCACCGTATACAAGTGAACAAGCGAAACAAAAAGCGATTGATCTAGCTGCAAAATTGGCTAAATACAGTGGACAAGTACAAATGCATATTGTCCCGTTCACAGAGATTCAAGAAGTTATCAAACAACAAATTCCTGAAAGTGTGATTATGACTGTAACTCGTCGAATGATGCTCCGAATTACGGATGAACTTCGTCGCAAGAGAAATGGTTTAGCGATTGTGAATGGCGAAAGCTTGGGGCAAGTTGCAAGCCAAACGTTGGAAAGTATGCTAGCAATTAATGCTGTAACAGCGACACCAATCATTCGTCCAGTCGTATCCATGGATAAAAATGAAATTATTCAAATCGCACAAAAGATTGATACGTATAACTTATCAGTACAACCATTTGAAGATTGCTGTACCATTTTCACGCCACCATCTCCAAAAACAAAACCAAAACTAGATAAAATCGAGCATTACGAAAGCTTCACAGATTTCGATGCGCTAATTGCAAAAGCTTTAGATAACATCGAAACCATTTCTGTAAATGTAGCGGAAACTGCGCAAGTGAAAGATGAGTTCGCTGATTTATTTTAAGATTAACCGTTTATCCTAGAAAAGGATAAACGGTTTTTTGTATATTATATACATAATAAATAACTTAAAATGCATAAAATAGTTTTAAATATTAATAAAAAACCATTTGACATTATAAATATACATCATTATAATGAAAAGTATCATTTAATAATTAACGGGGAGGGGTTAGGATGAAAGTTTCAATCATTGGCGCGACGGGGTATGGAGGACTTGAGCTAATTCGCTTGCTTCATCAACACTCTTCGGTAGACATAGCGACGTTACATAGTTTTTCCGCTCAAGCAGAAACGTTAGCAACTTTTTATCCACATTTAAAAGATTTAGCAGTTAGCCCCTTAGAGAAAATAAATCCAACAGAAATCATCGAAAAAAGTGACACGGTTTTTATCGCGACGCCTTCTGGAATCGCGAAAGATATTGCACTGCCATATGTAGATGCGGGTTTGAATGTCATTGATTTATCCGGGGACTTTCGATTAAAAGACAGGCAACTTTACGAAAAGTGGTACGGAAAAAGCGCGGCGCCAACCGAGTATATCGGTAAGGCGGAATATGGTTTAGCAGAATTCCGTGAAAAGAAAGAAACTACTTTCATTGCGAATCCTGGGTGTTATGCAACTGCAACATTGCTAGGTCTCGCACCACTTGCAACGAATAAGTTGATTGATCCCACATCTATTATTGTAGACGCTAAATCAGGTATTTCCGGCGCAGGAAAAGTGCCCTCAGCAAGTACACATTTCACAGAAACCAATGAAAACATGACGCTTTATAAAATGAATTCCCATCAACATATTCCAGAAATTATGCAGCAATTAACTAAATGGGATGAAAGTATCCCAGCAATTCAATTTTCTACTTCATTAATTCCCATCACAAGAGGAATCTTCACAACCATCTACGTTAAACCCAAAAATCCTATCACCCAAAAAGAGTTACATAAGCTTTACGAATCCACCTACGATAATGCTCCATTTGTCCGAATCCAACCAGAGAATGTATATCCAACTGTCAAACAAGTGACAGCCTCAAATTACTGCGATATAGGTCTTGCTTATAACGAAAAAACGAATGTGATTACTATCGTTTCTGTGATTGATAATTTAGTCAAAGGGGCGGCTGGTCAGGCCATTCAAAATTTAAACATAATGGCGAATTTTGCTGAAAGTGACGGATTAAGGTTTATTCCGGTGTATCCGTGAAAGGGGAAAAATAAAATGGAACTTATAAAAGGAAATATCGCCTCACCAAAAGGATTTTATGCGGATGGAAAGCACGCGGGACTAAAGAGAAAACGAAATGATATTGGTTGGATTTATTCAGAGGTTCCAGCAAATGCAGCTGCTGTTTATACGATGAATCAAATGCAAGCCGCACCAATTTTTGTAACGAAAGATTCTTTTCAAAGTAATGCGAAGTTACAGGCGATTATTGTGAATAGCGGGAATGCCAATGCATGCACAGGGAATCAAGGGATGCTAGATGCACTTGCGATGCGGGCTCAAACGGCAGAAAAGTTAGAAATTCCACTTGATTCCGTAGCCGTTGCTTCAACGGGTATTATTGGCGATATGCTACCGATGGACAAAATCATCACGGGAATCGAGATGCTAGAAAAGCAAACCGGAAATGCGGCCGATTTTGAAGAAGCGATTATAACGACGGATACATTTCAAAAACAAATCAGTTTTCAAACAGAAATTGGTGGTAGAAAGGTAACGATGTCGGGTGTAGCGAAGGGATCAGGAATGATTCATCCAAATATGGCAACAATGCTTGCTTTTATTACAACAGATGCTGCCATTCCGGCTGAACTATTGCAAAAATTACTAAAAATAAAAGTAGACAAAACTTTCAATCAAATAACGGTGGACGGTGATACTTCTACAAACGATATGGTGGTAGTCATGGCGAATGGGTGCGCGAAAAACCCGATGCTTCAAGAAGGAACAGCAGATTTTGCGAAATTTGCTGATATGTTTCAAGCTGTTACGGAACACCTTGCTAAAAGTATTGCGCGAGATGGTGAAGGAGCGACAAAACTAATCGAGGTACAAGTAAATGGCGCTACAAAAACAGAAGATGCAAGAATGATAGCTAAAAAAATTGTTTCTTCTAGTCTTGTGAAGACGGCGGCTTTTGGCGGAGATGGAAACTGGGGACGTATTATTTGCGCAATTGGTTATTCTGGTGGCCGATTTGCACCAGATAACATTACGATTAAAATTGGCGGGATTGAAATTTTGAATCATAGTAGCCAAACCATTTATAATCAACAAGCGTTAGATGCTTATTTAGAAGAAGAGCATATCATTATCGAAGTTGATCTTCATATCGGACTTGAGTCAGGAACGGCATGGGGATGCGACTTGAGTTATGAATACGTCAAAATCAATGCTTGTTACCGGACGTAAGGAGGAATAAGGGTGGAAAACACGATAGTTATAAAACTCGGCGGTGTTGCAAGCGACAATCTAACAGAAGGTTTTTTTCGACAAATTACAGAGTGGCAAGCGGCGAATAAGAAAATTGTCCTCGTTCATGGTGGCGGTCATTATATTACAAAAATGATGGAAGCTCTTGCTATTCCGGTCGAAACGAAGAATGGTCTACGTGTCACCAACAAAGCGACTCTCGAAGTGACAAAGATGGTTTTAATTGGCCAAGTACAACCAGCTATTACGACTGCTTTTCAAAAACGAAATATCTCGGTCATTGGCTTAAACGCTAGTGATACAGGTTTACTGGAAGCAGATAGGTTAAGTGACATCGATTTAGGTTTGGTTGGTAAAATCACAAAAGTAAAAACAAATTTAATTGAACAATTACTTAGCGAAAATATTATCACCGTGATTGCGCCCCTTGGTATAAATAGTGAACACGATTGGCTCAATGTTAATGCGGATACAGCTGCCTGTGAGGTAGCAAGCGCACTCCATGCAGAAGCGCTCTATTTACTAACAGATGTACCTGGTGTGAAAAATGGTTCAGAAATTATTGGCGAAATAGCCACAGCTGAAATAGAAAAGCTACAAAGTACTGGCGTAATAAAAGGTGGAATGATTCCTAAATTAGCAAGCGCTGCCTTTGCTGCCGAAAACGGTGTCGGACAAGTTATTATTACAGATTCCCTTAACACTAGCGGAACAAAAATAAAAAACAAGGTGGCGATTGGATGAAACATGTTTTTCCAACATACAAAAGGTTTCCTATTGATTTAGTTAACGGTACGGGCACTGTTGTAACAGATAAAAATGGTAAAACATATCTCGATTTCACTAGCGGTATCGCAGTTTGTAACCTAGGTCATTGCCCAACAAATGTTGCAGAAGCAGTACAACAACAATTAGGGAATATTTGGCACACATCGAATTTATATGAATGTGCTTTGCAAGATAGTGTCGCAGAATTAATTGCTGATGGTAAAGAGAGATTAGTTTTCTTTTGTAATAGCGGGACAGAGTCAAATGAAGCGGCGCTCAAATTAGCTAGAAAATATACCGGGAAAGAAAAAATAATTACCTTTGAAAAATCTTTCCACGGACGAACATTCGGTTCAATGTCAGCTACGGGCCAAGCTAAAATCCATCAGGGTTTCGGTGAGCTTGTTCCCGGATTTACCTACGTTCCTTATAATGATATCGAAGCTTTTCGAGCAGAAATCGATGAAAATACAGCAGCCGTTATGTTGGAGGTAATTCAAGCTGAAGGTGGCGTCATTCCAGCGAATGCGGCCTTTCTTTTAGAAGTTCAATTACTTTGCAAAAAAATGGGGGCATTATTAATTATTGATGAAGTGCAGACTGGGCTTGGGCGAACGGGGATGCTTTATGGATTTGAGCAGATTGGTTTAGATCCAGATATTTTCACTTTAGCAAAAGGGCTTGGAAATGGCTTGCCGATTGGAGCGATGGTCGGAAAATCGGACTTAATTAGCGCTTTTGGGCCGGGAAGTCATGGCTCTACTTTTGGAGGAAATAAATTGGCACTTGCGGCGGCTAAAGAGATATTACTGACAATGAAACAAACGGGATTTTTAGAAGAAGTAAATGCCAAAGCAGACTATTTTAGAAATTTGTTAGAAGCGAATTTAGAGGTGTTGGATAATGTTTCTGACATTCGTGGCGGAGGGTTTCTGATAGGTATAGAACTTGAAAATGCCGCAGAACCAGTTATAACGGAACTTAGAGATAAAGGATTGTTAATACTAACTGCTGGAACGAATGTGCTACGAATCTTACCACCTTTAACCGTCAGTTATGCAGAAATCGATCAAGCCATATATTTATTGAAAAGCGTTTTGGAAAACCAATTGATTGGGAGTGAAGAGGGATGACAATGTATGCAAAAAATAATACATCTGGGAAAGATATGCTCAGTTTGCTTGAATGGAATAAAGAAGAATTGACGGATATTATTAAATTGGCTGTTGCGATGAAAACGAACCCAGCTCATTATAGTCATATTTTAAGCGGAAAAATTTTAGGAATGATATTTGATAAGCCTTCTACTAGAACGCGGGTTTCTTTTGAAGCGGGGATTCTGCAATTAGGTGGGCAAGCGATTGTGATGAGTTCAAAGGAATTACAAATTGGGCGTGGTGAGCCGATTAAAGACACGGCGCATGTAATGTCAGAATACATCGATGCGATTATGATCCGAACATTTAGTCATGAAAAAGTAGAAGAATTGGCGTATCATGCAGAAATTCCAATTATTAATGGCTTAACTGACTTACATCATCCATGTCAGGCGTTAGCGGATTTAATGACTATTTATGAATGGAAAGATCAGCTGGAAGGTATCAAACTAGCCTATATCGGCGACGGCAATAATGTATGCCATTCATTACTTTTAGCCGGTGCTATGGTCGGGATAGATATCCGCCTTGCGATGCCAAAAGGGTATGAGGTAGACGAAACAATTCTAGCAAAGGCAGAAAATCTGGCGAAGCAAAGTGGTGGCAAGATTTTCGTTACGGAAGATCCGAAACTTGCGGTGACAGATGCGGACTTTATTTATACGGATGTTTGGACAAGTATGGGACAAGAAGATGAAAATGCGAAACGTTTGGCGGATTTTGGCGAAAAATATCAAGTAAATGCAGAATTAGTTAGTGGTGCCAAGCCTGATTACCACTTCTTACATTGTTTACCAGCACATCGGGAAGAAGAAGTAACCACTGAAATTATAGATGGTATCCATTCGGTTATTTATCAACAAGCGGGAAATAGGCTTCATGCGCAAAAAGCGTTATTAGCAGCTATTCTAGAAGCAAAATAAAAAAAGTCTGGCATATTTGCCAGACTTTTTTTTATAAGAAATTACGTTTCACTTTATCCCAGAAAGAATTTTTAGGCAGTTTGATAATATTGATAAAACGATCGCCTACTTCTAAATTAACTTCATGGACATGTTGGATACTAAGTGCTTCGCTGTCCATTCCAATCATTGGGAATTCGTTATTTCCTTCTTCAGACGCAATTTCAATACGTAGTTTGCGTTTTGGACTAAGAATGAACGAAGAGCCAAGCGTACGGAATTTATTATTGTTAATAGAAGCCAATTCACTTACTTGCATAGATGGAAGAAGTGGATCCACGATGGAACCATTCACTGATTTATTATAAGCAGTACTTCCTGTTGGTGTGGAAATAACCATTCCATCGCCGCGGAAAGTTTCGAAGTGAGAATCATTAATATAAAGATCCATCGTAAGCGTTCTAATGATAGAAGAACGAATGTTAAATTCATTTAGTACATAAAATGCTTTGGTATTATTCACTGTTCCATAAATAGTTGGGTAACGACGTACTAACCAACGATCTTCAATGGCTGCCTTGATGATTTCATCCAATTGATTAATATGGAAGTCACAGTATTGACCTAATTGCTCTGTTAGCGCAATCCCTGCATATAAACAATCTTGACGGAAGCCAGTTTCTCTTACAGATTTAAGAAAAGCACCATCACCACCAATGCTGATAATAACGTTTGCTTTTTGATAGTCATCAGTTAATTCATATCCATAATCAGTCGTAATTTTCTTCAATTCTTTTGCTTTTGCATGTAGTTCTTCTGTTTTTCGATAGGAAAAATAAAAAATAGTTTTTGCCATGTTAGTTGTCCCTCCAGAATCCAATTTTAATCAACAAACTTATTATAACATGACTTAAGAGCAATTTCTTTCTTCATAAGTAAAAAAGTGAAATGGGACACAATTTAAGAGAAAGATTGTACAAAATAAAAGAGGCTGTTATTATTACATTATCTAATCAGAAAAAGGGGAGAAATAAATGAACGCTAAAAGATGGATTGCACTAGGGATTGTTTTTGCACTTTTGATAGTCAGTGCGTTAGCAAAGTTTACATCAAGTCAAATCGCTTCAAAGGAAGAGAGTAGTCCGACATTTGTCGAAAGTCTATTCGCAGATACCGGCGAACTAACCGAAACAGTAATTGAAGAAGGCGGGAATGATACAATTGCTGTATTATCTGTAGATGGTACTATTCAAGATACGGGAGATTCAGGTTCCTTATTTAGTGAGGCTGGCTACAATCATTCTTTTTTTATGCAACAATTAGAGCAAGTTAGAAATGATGACAATATTCAAGGTGTACTTTTGTATGTTAATTCACCAGGTGGCGGAGTCATGGAATCCGCACAAATTCGCGACAAAATTTTACAAATTCAAAAAGAACGTAATATTCCGTTCTATGTTTCCATGGGGAGTATGGCAGCATCAGGTGGATATTACATTTCCGCGCCCGCCGATAAAATTTTTGCAAGTAAAGAAACATTGACTGGTTCGCTTGGCGTCATTATGCAAGGGTATGACTACAGTGAACTCATGAAAAAATTAGGTGTTTCAGATAATACCATTAAAAGTGGCGAATACAAAGACATTATGAGCGGGACAAGACCAATGACGGAAGACGAGAAGAAGATTATGCAGTCAATGATTGATGATTCTTATAATGAGTTCGTTAAAGTAGTTGCACAGGGCCGTGGAATGACTGTAGAACAAGTGCGTAAAATTGCAGATGGTCGCATATACGACGGCCGCCAAGCAAAAGAGAACGGATTGATTGATGAATTTGGTTATCAAGAAGATGCCCTAGAAGCTTTGAAAAAAGAACAAGGCTTAGCTGGTGCAACAGTTATCCAATATGATGCACCGGGAGATTTTAGCTCACTATTCTCTGTAGCTGCACAAAAAATTTCCGGTCAAAATGCGGATATTTCTCAACTAATTAAATTAACTGGTACACTTAAAGCGCCAAGAATGATGTATTTATATGGAGAATAATGTGAGAGGAGAGGCGCACATGGCTAATGAAAATGTTACTTTTGAAAGTAAACGCCAAGTCTATCATTATGAACCACCTATTCCGAAAGAAGAAGCTATTCCTAAACAGTATTTTGCTGGATTTTGGATCCGATTTTTAGCTTATTTAGTTGATTTAGTTGCCATCGCAGCCTTGAAAGGAATTATCGTTAACCCTATTTTCCGTGTTTCTGGGATGGGGATGGACGACGGTTTCTTCACATTTTATTGGAGCATAACAACGATTATCTTTCTAGCTTACTTTATTTTACTTACAAGATTTTTCGGGCAAACACTTGGGAAAATGTTGTTCGGGCTTCGTGTAGTCAAACTAGATGGTGAAAAATTAACTTGGTTAACCGTTTTATTCCGGGAAGGTGCAATGCGTTTTGTATTAAAAACCATTTGGCCGTTATACGTCATTTGTGCTTTTACACCAAACAAACAAGGCATTGCCGACTTCTTTGAATCTACTTCTGTCGTCCACATGGGTTATTTAGAACTAGATGAAAAATGGGCAAATGGAGCAAAAAAATAGCTTATCGTTTACTTCTTCTTTAAAATGGAATAGAAGCGTCCATTAAAGGAGGAAGAATAAAATGACTCAAGTAACATTTAAACATAATCCAGTTACACTTGTAGGTACTGAAAGAAAAGTAGGCGACAAAGCACCAAACTTCACTGTAGTTAATAGAGATTTAGAAGAAGTAACATTGCACGATTATGACGGGAAAGTGAGACTTATCAGCGTTGTTCCTTCCATTGATACAAGTGTTTGTTCCACACAAACGCGTAAATTTAATGAAGAAGCAAGCAATTTAGATAATACGGTTGTCTTAACTATTTCTGTTGATTTACCATTTGCTCAAAAGAAATGGTGTGCAGCAGAAGGTTTACCAAATGCGATCACTTTATCTGACCACCGCGATCTTTCTTTTGGAGAAGCATATGGTGTTATTATGAAAGAACTTCGCTTACTAGCGCGTTCTGTTTTCGTTGTAAATGCAGCAGGAGAAATTGTCTACACCGAAGTAGTTCCAGAAGGCAGCGATCATCCGAATTACGAAGCTGCGATTGAAGCTGCGAAAAAAGCCTAAATCTTAAAAGCCTTCCTTTAATTAGGAGGGCTTTTTTCTGTATTACTACTAAAAATAAACTGTACTAATTATAATTAACTATTTCCAATGAGAATTTCATCTTTTACTACATAAAATCCTTTCACATTCTTTAGAAATACTGTATAATGTTTGGTGGTGTTAGTAATGATGAAAATTCGAGGTGTTACTTTTGGCAAATGAAGCAACGCAAGAATTATTTCAAGTGCTTGATAATACAGCTATTATCTTGCAAAATGAACTTGAAATAAGCTATTTGGAAGCGGTTTATGAAACAGGAGAAAATCTGTTTCAAAAAGAAGTTTTACAAAAAGAAGAGTTGTCTTCTGAGAAACAATTGAAATTACAAGAGTCTTACGAAAGTATCGAACTCGAGAATTTCTCAAATGAAGAAATCCGCAAAGGTCTTCAATTAGCACTACTAAAAGGCATGAAACATGGTATTCAAGTGAACCACCAAATGACACCAGATTCTATTGGTTTTATTGTGGCATATTTACTTGAGAAAGTGATTCAAAAGAAGAAAAATATTTCTATTTTGGATCCAGCCTGTGGAACTGCAAACCTTTTAACGACGGTGATTAATCAACTTGAGTTAAAAGGCGATGTAGACGTTCATGCGAGTGGTGTAGATGTAGATGATTTGCTTATTTCGCTTGCATTAGTAGGAGCGGATTTACAGCGACAAAAAATGACGTTGCTACATCAAGATGGTCTGGCTAATTTATTAGTAGATCCTGTAGATGTTGTAATTAGTGATTTGCCTGTTGGGTACTATCCGGATGACGAAAATGCAAAAACATTTGAACTTTGCCGTGAAGAAGGGCATTCATTTGCGCATTTCTTGTTTATAGAACAAGGAATGCGCTACACAAAGCCAGGAGGATATTTGTTCTTCTTGGTACCTGACGCAATCTTTGGGACTAGTGACTTTGCTAAGGTGGACAAGTTTATCAAGAAAAACGGTCATATTGAGGGAATTATTAAATTGCCTGAAACACTGTTTAAGTCTGAACAAGCACGAAAAAGCATCTTGATTTTACGAAAAGCGGATGTAAATGTAAAGCCGCCAAAAGAAGTTTTACTGGCCAATCTCTCTTCGCTAACAGATCCGAGCGTAACTGCACCGATTTTAGCTGAAATTGAGAACTGGTTCAAGAGTAAACAATAATGGAAGGAATTGACAAAAACAAAATGGAAAAAACGATTGCAATTAACGCCGGAAGTTCTTCACTGAAATTCCAATTATATGATATGCCATCTGAACGTGTTATCACAGCAGGGATTGTAGAAAGAATTGGTTTGAAAGATTCTATTTTTACAATTACTGTAGACGGAAAAAAAATCAAAGAAATTATTGATATTCCTGACCATGAAATTGCTGTTCAAATGCTACTTGAAAAATTAATTAACCACAAAGTTATCGGTTCTTACGATGAAATCACTGGAATTGGTCACCGCGTTGTTCACGGTGGAGAAAGATTCCCTGAATCCGTTTATATTGATGACCAAGTAATTAAAGATATTGAAGCTCTATCTGAACTTGCACCGCTTCATAACCCAGCGAACGTTACTGGTATTAAAGCATTCCGCAAGATTTTACCAGACGTTGTTTCAGTGGCTGTTTTCGATACAGCTTTCCATCAAACAATGCCTCCAGCAAGTTATCTTTACAGCCTGCCATACAGCTATTATGAAGACTATGGTATCCGTAAATACGGTTTCCACGGTACAAGTCACAAATATGTATCCGAACGCGCTGCAGAACTTTTAGGACGTCCTGTAGAAGAATTACGTTTACTAACTTGTCACCTTGGTAATGGTGCTAGTATCGCTGCAATCGAAGGCGGAAAATCAATGGACACTTCCATGGGATTCACACCACTAGCTGGTGTTTCTATGGGAACTCGTTCTGGTAACATTGACCCTGCGCTTATTCCTTTCATCATGGAAAAAACTGGTAAAACTGCAGAACAAGTACTTGATGTGTTAAACAAAGAATCTGGTATGCTTGGCGTATCTGGTATTTCAAGCGACCTTCGTGATTTAGAAGATGAAGCAGCAAAAGGAAACGACCGCGCGGAACTTGCACTTCAAGTTTTCGTTGACCGTATCCATAAATACATTGGTTCTTATGCAGCTCGCATGAACGGTGTAGATGCCATTATCTTCACAGCTGGTATCGGTGAAAATAGTTCATACATCCGTGAAAAAGTACTTCGTGGACTTGAATTCATGGGCGTATACTGGGATCCAGCACTTAACCAAGTGCGCGGAGAAGAAAGATTCCTTAACTACCCACATTCCCCAGTAAAAGTTATCATCATTCCTACAAACGAAGAATTAATGATTGCTCGTGATGTAGAAACAATTAAAAATAATCGCTAAAAACAATAAAAAAGGCTAGCTCTTAATAAAGAGCTAGCCTTTTTTCTATCATTATTTTTCATCTTTATAATCAGGAACTTCATTACGAACTACAAGAACATCGCAAGGGGAGTGACGAATAATGTATTCAGACACGCTACCAATTAACAACCGTTCCACAGCGTTAAGGCCTGTCGCACCACACATGATTAAATCTGCTTGGAATGCTTTTGCTGCTTCTTTTGTAATGGCTGTTTTTGGTGAACCGTATTCGATGTAGCTTTCTACTTTTGTTACACCAGCTTTTAAAGCATCTTCTTTATAGCCACTAAGTAATTCGTCTGCATATTCGGTAGCTTTATCCGCCATGCTTGTATCGTAATTGGCTACAGATGAAAACGCGCGTGTATCAATAACATGTACAAGACCAAGCGCCGCGTCATTACGGTTAGCCACTTGAATTGCTTTTTGGAAAGCTCTTTCTGCTTCTTTGGATCCATCAACTGCTACTAAAACTCTTTCGTATTGTTGTAACATAATAATTCCTCCAATCAAAATATATGTATTTTCTATACTTATATTTTACCCTCTTTTTCCTAAAAGAACCATAAAATAAGAAATAAATTATTGTGAAGCAAATATTTCGTCTAATTTTACTAAATCTTTTGTTTGAATTTCCGTTAGTTAATTTTTTACAACTTAGGTATATTGTGTTAGCATGGGGGTGTGGAAAATCTTTTATAGTCTATTATACCTATACCGAGGAGAGTGATTTAGATGTTAGTCGGCGTACCAAAAGAAATAAAAAATAACGAGAATAGGGTGGCAATGACCCCGGCAAGTGTTTTTTCTTACGTGAATGCTGGACATACTGTATACGTGGAAAAAGATGCGGGTATTGGCTCTAATTATCAAGACGCTGATTTTGTGCAAGCGGGAGCAAAAATTGTAGAGACAGCTAAAGAAGCTTGGGATGTAGATATGGTTGTAAAAGTAAAAGAACCGATTGCATCAGAGTATACATATTTTAAAGAAGGGTTACTACTTTTCACTTATTTACATTTGGCAAATGAACCAACGCTTGCGAAAGCTTTGATGGAGAGTAAAGTAAATAGTGTGGCTTATGAAACAGTAGAACTAGCAGACCATACGTTGCCACTACTTTCACCAATGAGTGAAGTTGCAGGACGAATGGCGGCTCAGATTGGTGCACAATTTTTACAAAGAACGAATGGTGGTATGGGTGTCTTGCTTGGTGGTGTACCTGGTGTAGAGAGAAGTGAAGTGGTTATCATTGGTGGTGGAATCGCTGGAACAAATGCAGCCAAAATTGCAGCTGGTTTAGGTGCCAATGTGACCATCCTATATATGAATCTGAAACGATTGCGTGAGCTGGATGATATTTTTGGTAATCAAGTCCAAACGTTAATGTCGAATGATTTTAATATTGAAACAGCTGTGAAAAAAGCTGATTTGGTTATTGGAGCAGTATTAATTCCAGGAGCAAAAGCACCGAAACTCGTCAAAGAGCATGTGGTCAAACAAATGATTCCAGGTTCTGTCCTTGTGGATATTGCGATTGACCAAGGTGGGATTTTTGAAACTACAGATCATGTTTCCACGCACGACAATCCAACCTATGAAAAATATGGTGTGCTTCATTATGCTGTTGCAAATATGCCAGGAGCAGTACCGCGGACGTCCACTTTGGCGCTCACTAACGCAACTTTACCATTTGGCTTGAAACTGGCTAATCAAGGCTTAGAAGCAGCAGTGCAAAATGACCCATTCTTACTTCGTGGGTTAAATACTTATCAAGGTCATATTACGTATAAAGCTGTTGCAGATTCTCTCGATTTACCTTATACGGACAGCAAAGAATTAATTTAATAAAAAAAGCGAACTTTCCTTTGAGAAAGTTCGCTTTTCTTGTTATTCGATTACTTGCAAAGTTTTCGGGAATTCCGTCAATACTTGAACGCCGTCTTTTGTGACAACGAGATCATCTTCTATACGAACACCAGCAACACCAGGAACATATATACCTGGTTCAATAGTAAATACCATATTTTCTTGCAGTTCCATACTGTTCGTTTCTGTAATCGAAGGGAACTCGTGCACACTAGCACCAAGGCCGTGGCCGAGACGATGTGGGAAATAATCACCGAAACCTGCTTCACGAATAATATTTCTAGCAGTTAAATCAATTTCGCTTGCTTTTACGCCGGCTTTTACTTTTTCGACAGCGGCAATTTGTGCTTCTAAAACCGTGTCGTAAATCTTCTTCTGCTCATCGGAAATATCGCCGAATGCAACTGTACGCGTAATATCAGAGCAATAGCCTTTATGAACAACGCCTAAATCAAATAAAACTAAATCGCCTTTTTTGATTTTTGTTTCGCCTGGAGTACCATGAGGCAGGGCACCGTTTTTGCCAGTAAGTACCATCGTATCGAAAGACATTGCTGTTACGCCCTTTTTCTTCATTTCATATTCGATTTTCGCCACGATTTCTGCTTCGGTTTTACCTTCTGCAATTTCGTCTACGCCGACTTGTACTGCATAATCAGCTAGTAACGCAGCTTCTTTTAAGATTTTTAGTTCAGCTTCTGTTTTAATAAGACGAATTTGTTCGATTTTGTGTTCAATCGGAATGAAAGAGCTGCCGGAGAATAGTCCACCTAATTGTTCGTAGCGATCTACGCTCATATATTTTTTCTCAATAGCAAATTTGCTTGGATTTGCAACGCGTTTTTTGATTTCGTCTGCAATGATTGTGAAAGGGTTCTCGGTATCGTTATATCCATATGCAGGGTGTGTCCAATCACCGCCACGAACATCTTCTACTTCAAGAGCGGGCGTAAATAGAAATGGTTCGCTATCTGAGAAAACAGCTAAACCAAGTACACGCTCATGAGGCTCGCTATGATAACCTGAGAAATAGGCGATGTTCTCTGGATCTGTCAAAAATCCTACCTCGGCACCTTGGTCTTTTAACCAATTTTGTAAGACATCGATATTTTTTTCCATAATTGTACCTTCTTTCCAATTGATTTCTATTTCATGATAACATGCGAAGGAAATATTTTGCTAATAAACACCTCTTAGTTTACGAGGTGTTATATAGTAGTTTATAATAAACAGTGGTACAATAATACACATAGAATAATGAATCAGGAAGGAAGTTTTTTAACATGAAGATTTCATTTCATGGTCAGTCTTGTATTAAAATAATTACTGGGGATACAACTATTCTCGTAGATCCATTTATTTCTGGTAATGAGAAATGTGATTTAAAAGCGGAAGAGCAGATGCCTGACTTTATCGTTCTGTCGCATGGGCATGACGATCATGTCGGTGATACAGTTGAAATTGCTAAAAATTCAGGAGCAACCGTTATTTGTAACGCGGATTTAGCTTCATTTTTGGCAGTAGAGGATGGGCTTGAAAATATGGCGCCAATGCATATTGGTGGGAAAAGACAGTTTAGTTTTGGCCAAGTGAAGTTGACGCAAGCTTTTCACGGATCGCAGACGGTTCGAGATGGTCGCATTGTTAACCTTGGTTTCCCAACTGGGATTGTATTTACGATAGAAGATAAAAATATTTATTTTGCAGGGGACACTGGTTTGTTTTCTGATATGAAATTAATTGGTGAATTAAATCCGCTAGACGTTGCTTTCTTGCCGATTGGGGATAATTTTACCATGGGACCAGAAGATGCGGCGATTGCGGCACGATTTTTACAAGCGAAATTAGTTGTTCCAATGCATTACAATACGTTTCCTTTAATCGCGCAAGATCCACACAAATTTGTCGCATCACTTGACGAAGGAATCACTGGAAAAGTACTTGAAATCGGAGAAAGTATCGAAATCTAACAAAATAGGAATGGGTGAACGAGTCGTGGCCACAAAACATGAACAGATTTTAAAATACATTGAAAATCTTGCAGTCGGAGAAAAAATATCTGTACGAAAAATCGCGAAAAACTTGTCTGTAAGTGAGGGAACTGCTTATCGTGCTATTAAAGATGCAGAAATCATTGGGTTTGTTTCTACTATTAAACGAGTGGGGACACTTCGTATTGAACGGAAACAAAAAGATAGTATCGAAAAATTAACTTTTGCTGAGATTGTTAATATGATCGATGGGCAAGTGCTAGGTGGTCGTGCTGGGCTTTACAAATCGCTTAATAAATTTGTTATTGGAGCAATGACAGTGGAAGCGATGGAACGCTATACCGATGCAGGAAACTTATTGATTGTCGGAAACAGAGTGAGCGCCCATGAACTTGCTTTGAAACGTGGCGCCGCGGTACTGATTACTGGTGGGTTTGATACGGACGACGAAGTGAAACAATTGGCGGACGAGAAAGAATTGCCCATTTTATCGACTTCGTATGATACGTTTACAGTTGCAACGATGATTAACCGCGCGATTTATGACCAATTAATAAAAAAAGAAGTAGTATTTGTGGAGGATATTTTAACACCACTAGAAACAACTGCATTTTTATCTACGTCTGATAAAGTGGAAGATTGGCACAAAATGGAAGAAGCGACAGGTCACAGTCGTTTTCCTGTAGTTAACCGGGCGATGCGACTGACTGGGATGGTGACGAGTAAGGATATTCTAGAAAAAAATCCCAGTATTTCGATTGAACGAGTAATGACGAAAAACCCGTTAACTGTTGGACCGAAGATGAGTGTTGCCTCAGTGGCGCACATGATGATTTGGGAGAGTATCGAAGTAATTCCAGTCGTTAAAGATGACTTAACTTTAATCGGAATTGTCAGCAGACAGGATATTCTAAAATCCATGCAAATGATTCAAAAACAACCGCAAGTCGGTGAAACGATTGATGATACGATTGCCAACCAGCTTTCTGAAAAAGTAGATACTGGCGAAGAGGCGGATTACGAATTTAAAGTTAGCCCGCAAATGACTAATTCGCTCGGAACATTATCGTATGGTGCATTTACACAAGTGGTTTGTGACGTCGTACAGCAAAAACTATTTTCTATGAAAAAACGGAATGTAGCGATTGAAAATGTAACGATGTATTTCCTAAAACCTGTTCAAATGGACGCGACGATTGTTATTAAACCGCGAATTTTGGAGATGGGGCGTAAGGCTGGGAAGCTTGATGTAGAACTTTACTTAGAGGGAATTTTGACCGGAAAAGCTATTGTCGCTTGTCAAATGATGGAACGTTAAAAATGAAACAGGGGCGAAATGATGAAAAAAGAGATTTTACAACAAATAAAACAATATGAAACGATTATTTTGCATAGACATGTAAGACCAGATCCAGATGCATATGGGTCACAAATGGGGCTTGCGGAAATTATCCGGGCTAGCTTTCCTGAGAAAAAAGTCTATTCAGTTGGAAATGATGAAAAGTCGCTCCAATTTCTTGGTATAGTGGACGAAATAACGGATGAAATTTATAAAGATGCGCTTGTGATTGTGTGTGACACTGCGAACCAAGAACGGATTTCAGACGGGCGGTTTAACCTTGGTAAAGCACTTATAAAAATGGACCACCATCCAAATGATGATGCGTATGGTGATTTACTTTGGGTGGACACGACGGCTTCTTCTTGTAGTGAAATGATTGTCGCTTTTTGGGAAATGTTTTCGGACGAGTTAATTTTGAACGAAACTGCTGCAAGACTCCTTTATGCGGGAATTGTTGGTGATACTGGGCGGTTCTTGTATCCAAGCACAACGGAAGAGACTTTACGTTTATCCGCGCATTTAGTGACATTTCCATTTGATCGTCCGGCGCTTTACCGAGAATTATATGAATTACCAAAAAATACGGTGAAACTTTCCGGATATATTTTGCAAAACTTTGTCATGGATGAAAACGGCGCGGCTACGGTTTATTTAAGTGATACTCTTTTGAACGAGTTTGAAGTGGATCCGCGTGATGCTTCGGCGCTTGTTTCTTGCATCGAAAATGTGGCGGGAATTAAAGCGTGGATTATGTTCATCCAAGAAGGCCCGGTTTTCAGAGCGCGGTTACGTTCAAAAGGACCAGTTATAAATGAGCTAGCCAAAGAATACGGTGGAGGCGGACACCCACTCGCTTCTGGCGCAACACTTCATAATGAAGAAGAAATAAAAGAAATGACGGCGAAATTGCAACTGATTTGTGCCGCTAAATAAATGAAAAATAAAGTCGGATACATTATCTGGCTTTATTTTTATATAAAAACACGAACACACTTTCTTTTTTTTAGCTTAACCGATATAATGGAAAAAGAGAGTTTTGAAAGGAGAGAGGATAGTGGGGTTTGTTCATTTACAAGTTGCGAGCGCTTATGATTTGCTATCTAGTACAGCGTCCATCGATAAGCTAATCGCTAAAGCAAAAGAATACCATTATCCAGCCTTAGCAATTACGGATAAAAATGTACTTTACGGAGTAGTCGAGTTTTATCAAAAGTGTTTAGCGGCGGATATAAAACCAATTATCGGGATGACGGTGACAATACAAGGTTACTTAAATCCAATTAATTCATATGAGTTGATATTAATTGCGGAATCAACCGCTGGATATCACCAGTTATTAAAAATCGCGAGTGCTATTCAAACGCGCGAAGAAGGACCGGAATTACCACAAAGCTGGTTACGAGCTTATAGCAGCGATTTGATTGTTATTTCACCTGGTGCCAAAGGAGAAATCGAACGACTTCTGATGGAGGAGGATCGCGAGGGAGCACTAGAAGTTTATGCAAATTTAGTCGAAATTTTTGGTAAAGAATCTGTTTATTTATCTGCCCAAAAAGAAAATCCACGTCTTTTCGCAAAAATAGAAACTTTTTCTTCAGAAGAAAATGTACCGGTTGTTGCGACGAAAAATGTACAATATTTAGAGCCAAAAGATGCGCAAGCGAAAGAAGTTTTAACGGCCATTCGTGATAATCGAACAGTTGACTGGACGACTTTGCCACTTGCCGGACCAAACTACTTTACCTCGCAAGATGAAATGGAACGTGACTGGCAAACAGCTTTCGAAAAGCAAGCGTGTCTTGAAACGGGAGAACTCGCAAACCGTTGTCATGTCGAAATTGCTCTGGATCAACATTTATTACCAAGATTTCCGTTAAATGAAGGACAAAATGCATCAGATGTTTTGCGTCAAACAGCCTTTGCGGGATTAAAAGAACGAAATTTACTAGGGATGGAATATCAGGAACGCTTAGAATATGAATTGAAAGTTATTACAGAGATGGGGTTTGCAGATTACTTTCTGATAGTTTGGGATGTTATTCGTTATTCGCGTGAGGCAGGAGTTTTAACAGGTCCAGGTCGGGGTTCTGCGGCGGGGTCCCTTGTTTCCTATGCACTTAGAATTACGGATGTAGACCCGATTCGATACAATTTGCTGTTTGAGCGATTTTTAAACCCAGAACGTATCACGATGCCCGATATTGATTTGGATTTTCCAGATAATCGCCGGGATGAAGTGATTTCGTATGTGGTATCTAAATACGGAGAAGCACATGTGGCGCAAATTGGCACATTTGGAACATTGGCTGCTAAAGCGGCGATTCGTGATACTGCACGGAGTTTTGGCTTGAATTCCGTACTATTATCAGAATGGTCTAAGTTAATTCCGAGTCAATTAGGCATTACGCTGCAAAAAGCATTGCAAGAAAGTCCGCGTTTAGAAAATCATATTAAAAGTTCAAAAGAAAACGAAATGATTTGGGAAGTTGCTTGTCAGCTGGAAGGCTTGCCGCGTCATATTTCAACGCATGCAGCGGGGATAGTAATTAGTGATAAGCCACTCGTAGAACAAGTTGCGCTACAATTGGGTAGTGGAGACGCACGTTTGACCCAGTTTGCCATGGGAGAATTAGAGAAGATTGGCTTACTTAAAATGGATTTTCTAGGACTTAGAAATCTTAGTTTACTCGATCGTGTTTTGAAATCAGTCAATTATACTAGAGAAACTCCGTTAACATTAGCAGATATTTCTTTAGAGGATAAAAAAACATTGAAACTATTCCAAACAGGCGACACGACAGGGGTATTCCAATTTGAGTCAGATGGGATTCGCCGCGTGCTCCGAAAATTAAAGCCAACTTCTTTTGAAGATGTTGTGGCAGTAGATGCGCTTTATCGTCCGGGTCCAATGGAACAAATTGATACGTTTATCGCTAGAAAACACGGAAAAGAAAAAATTCAGTACCCTCATCCAGATTTAGCGTCTATTTTAGAAGTGACATACGGCGTTATCGTTTACCAAGAACAAATTATTCAAGTGGCAAACCAAATGGCTGGATTTTCTCTTGGAGAAGCAGATTTGTTAAGACGAGCTGTTAGCAAGAAGAAAGCGGATGTCCTAAACGAGGAGCGGATTCACTTTGTAGAAGGCGCTAAGAGTAAAGGCTATTCAGAAGCTAGCGCTAACCAAGTATATGATATGATTGTCCAATTCGCGAACTACGGTTTCAACAGAAGTCACGCAGCGGCCTATTCAAAAATCGCTTTTCAATTAGCTTACTTAAAAGCACATTTTCCAGCCGCGTTCATGTCATCACTTCTCAGCTCAGTTTTCGGAAACGATGACAAAATTTCCCAATACATTACAGAAGCAAAAAACTACGGAATTAGCATGTTAGCGCCAAGCATCAACCATAGTAACTACTACTTCCAAATGGAAAATGAGACATCTATTCGTTATAGTTTCCGTGTTATTCGTAAAGTGCCAACCAAATTTATTTTAGAAATTATTAACGAACGAAAAAAAGCGCCTTTCCGAGATTTCTTTGATTTTTGTGAAAGAATGCCACATAAAATGCTCTCAGAAACTGTTTTAGAAGCACTCGTATTTTCTGGTTGTTTTGACGAATTTGGTGAAGACCGGGCAACGATTTTGGCAACAATTGATGCGGTATTACAATATATCTCGTTACTCGGTGAAGATTCGAAAGGGATGAATCTTTTCGCGGAAGATGACGAATTTTTGAAGAAGATGAAACCGAGATATCGGAAAACCGCACCCATTTCAATTGATGAAAAGCTGGAGAAAGAAAAATTATACACTGGGCAATACGTTTCAGCGCATCCAGTATCGTACTATCAAAATAAATTACAAAACCTTGCTATTACAAGACTTGCAAATCTTTCTTCCGGCAAAAATTATCAAGTGGCTGCTTATGTACACGAAGTCAAATCAATTAGAACAAAAAAAGGCGAAACGATGTGCTTTTTAACAATTAGTGATGATTCAAAAGAATTGAGCGCCGTTATGTTTCCGGAATGTTACCGTAAATTCGCTAACTTTGCACAAAAAGGAGAGATCCTCTTTTTGCAAGTGAAAGCAGATACGAGAAACGGGGAACTCCAATTAATTATTAATAAAGCAGAAGATTTAAAAGAAATTAAAGCCCCGGTACGATTATTCCTAAAATTAACGGAACCACAGCAAATGGAACAAATTAAGCCGATTTTAGCGCGTTATAAAGGCGACAGTAAGGTCATTGTGCATCAAGCGATAACGAAACAAACTGCTGAACTGAAAAATATTCAAGTAACGCCATCAAATGAGCTGCAAGAAGCTTTAGGAGAGTTGCTTGGTAAAGAGAATGTAGTTATTAAGTAATCTTAGACTTTCTATATTTATAGAAAGTATGTTATAGTTTAACGTGGAAAACAATATTGCGCAGTCTGTCCAGTTGTAATTCGGATAGACTGGCATTTTGTCTTCTTGTGGGAAAATGCGGTTGATTTATGTTTCATGTCTTTATTCATTTTTTATTTTTACAACATTAAAAATCGTTAATAACCACAATAGAAAGCGTAAATGGGGAGGGTTATCCTTGCTAGGAGACTTGTTTACAAAACCAAAAAAGAGAAAATATGCCACAATCCCTTCTGATGGAACGAAAGCAGATGTTCCAGAAGGTATTATGACAAAATGTCCAGAATGTAAAAAAATAATGTATACCAAAGAATTGCAAAAAAATCTTATGGTATGTAATTATTGTGGTTTTCACCATCCAATTGGGGCAAAAGCACGAATCGATATGCTTGTTGATGAAGGCTCTTTTGAAGAAATTGATGCTAATTTAACGACAGCAAATCCACTTGGTTTTGAAGATTATATGGATCGAATTGAGAAAGATAAGCAAAAATCTGGTTTAAATGAAGCCATTGTTACTGGTCATGCTACTATTGGCGGTAATCCACTTGTTATTGCAGTGATGGATTCTCGTTTTAGAATGGCAAGTATGGGCTCTGTTGTCGGTGAAAAAATTCTTCGTGCTGTGGAAGATGCTGATAAAACAAATAAACCATTTGTTATTTTCACTGCATCCGGCGGTGCGCGTATGCAAGAAGGGATGCTTTCGCTTATGCAAATGGCAAAAACTTCGGCTGCATTCAAGCGATTTAGCAACCATGGTGGGCTTGTTATTACGGTAATGACACACCCAACTACGGGCGGAGTTTCTGCTAGTTTTGCATCACTTGGAGATTATAACTTTGCAGAACCAGGAGCACTTATTGGTTTTGCAGGTCGCCGAGTGATTGAACAAACCGTTCGTGAAGAATTACCAGAAGACTTCCAAACGGCGGAATTCTTATTAAAGCACGGGCAACTAGATGACTGTATTTCACGCCTTGATTTGCAAAATAAATTAAGTTTTATTTTAAGCATTCACGTGAAAACACCTGAAGTAGGAGGTGAAGCGGATGGCGAATGAGATGGAATTTGAGAAACCAATTTTAGAATTAAAAAGCAAAATTGCGGACTTAAAAGAATACAATGAAACTTCTGATGTGGATTTGACTAATGAAATCGAAAAGCTAGAAAAACGCTTAGGTAAGTTAGAATCAAGCATTTATAGCAATATGACTGCATGGGATAAATTTCAAGTAGCTCGCCATCCGGAGAGACCTACGACACTTGATTATATTTCACTTTTATTTGAAGACTTCATGGAACTTCACGGAGATCGTGCTTTTGGTGACGATGCGGCAATTGTTGGTGGTATCGCAACTTTCAAGGGTATTCCAGTGACAGTTATCGGTCACCAACGTGGTAAAGATACAAAAGATAATTTACACCGTAATTTTGGTATGCCTCATCCTGAAGGTTTCCGTAAAGCGCTACGTTTGATGAAACAAGCAGATAAATTTGGTCGACCAATTATTTGTTTCATTGATACGAAAGGTGCCTACCCAGGTCGTGCTGCGGAAGAACGCGGTCAAAGTGAAGCCATTGCTAGAAACCTTTATGAAATGAGCGATATGAAAGTACCAATTATTTCTATTGTAATCGGTGAAGGTGGAAGTGGTGGAGCACTTGCTCTTGGTGTTGGAAATCAAATTTTCATGCTTGAAAATGCGGTTTTCTCTGTTATTTCACCAGAAGGAGCAGCCGCTATTTTATGGAAAGATGCCAGTCAAGCGAAGAAAGCAGCGGAGTCTATGCGGATTACAGCTGGTGATTTGTTCGAACTTGGCATTACAGATGGAATTATTCCAGAAGTAAAAGGTGGTGCGCACCGAGATTTAAACGCGCAAGCCGAAGAAATTAACAAAACTATCACGAAGTCTTTACATGCACTAATGGCATTTTCTGAAGAACAATTAATAGAACAACGTTATGAAAAATTCAAGAAAATTGGTGTATACGATACTTTATAAACAATAAAAGAAGCGGATTTCCTGATTTTAGGAAATCCGCTTCTTTGGTATATGCCAAACGCTAAAAGAAAGTTTACCCCTTCACAAGTATAGACCAATTATGTTAATTTAAGCTATAAAGCCGTTTTTTACGCAAATCGGAATAGACCGATATTTAAAATGGCGATTTGCAGAGCTTCTCGTTAAAAAAAGTGCTCTGTTGAAGCTTTTCATTTGACCTTTTTTCATGTAGAATAAACACATGTGATGAAAAACAATATCATTGTCTGAGGTGGTAAGTAAAATGAAACGAATTGCAATTTTAACAAGTGGAGGAGACGCTCCAGGAATGAATGCAGCCACTCGCGCTGTTGTACGGAAAGCAATCTATGAAGGACTCGAAGTTTACGGTATTAACTATGGCTTTTTAGGGCTAGTCAATGGCGATATTCGTAAATTAGAATTAGGTTCTGTTGGTGATTTACTTCACCGCGGGGGTACATTCCTTTATTCCGCAAGATATCCTGAATTCGCTACAGAAGAAGGACAACTTAAAGGAATTGAACAATTGAAAAAACATCAAATCGATGGCCTAGTTGTTATCGGTGGAGATGGTTCTTATCACGGAGCGGAAGCACTTACAAAACGCGGATTCCCAACTATTGGTATCCCAGGAACAATTGATAATGATATTTCTGGAACTGATTTTACTATTGGTTTTGATACTGCATTAAATACTGTTCTTGATGCACTTGATAAAATCCGCGATACAGCTACAAGTCATGAACGTACTTTCATTATTGAAGTTATGGGTCGCGACGCTGGTGATATCGCTCTTTGGTCTGGTCTTGCTGGTGGCGCTGAAGCTATCATCGTTCCAGAAGAAAGTTTTAATATGGATGATGTCGTGGATCGTTTGAACAAAGGTCGCGAACGTGGCAAAAAACATAGTATTATCGTCGTAGCTGAAGGCGTAATGTCTGGTAATGAATTCGCTAAACAATTAGCTGAATATGGCGATTATCATGCACGTGTAACTGTTCTTGGACACGTTCAACGTGGTGGTAGCCCAACTGCATTTGACCGTGTACTTGCAAGCCGTCTTGGTGCGCGTTCAGTAGAATTATTGTTAGAAAATCGCGGAGGATTAGCTGTTGGAATCCGTGAAAATAGAATTGTCGAAAATGACATTAGTGAAATTTTGAAAGAAAAACACACACTTGATCAAAAATTATTTGATCTAGCATCAATTTTGTCGATTTAAAACGGCTGAAGAGCTGGCTGCCATGACAAAGCATGGTAGCCTTTCTTTGTGAAAAATTTTAGTAACGTATTAAAAATAAACTTTGTTGATAAAGAAATGCAAATCGCTCATTAAGCATGCTGTAACAATCTAGAAAACGTTTTCTTGTTATCGTTACCATGTAAGGTGATTGCAATTTTGTTCACAAACTGACTTGTTTTACAAGGTTGTTACTGGTAAAATGTGGAAGATATGTTTATAATAAATACGAATGAATAGCTAAGTTCTAGGAGGAGTAATAACATGAAAAAAACGAAAATTGTTTGTACAATTGGTCCTGCAAGTGAGTCAGTTGACACTTTAGTTCAGTTGATCGAAGCAGGAATGAACGTAGCACGTCTTAATTTCTCTCACGGAGACTTTGAAGAGCACGGTGCGCGTATTGTAAATATCCGTGAAGCATCGAAAAAAACTGGCAAACAAGTGGCTATCTTACTTGATACAAAAGGTCCAGAAATCCGTACGAACGACATGGTCGGTGGAAAATTAGAATTCCAAACAGGTGATGTTGTACGTGTTTCTATGACTCCTGTTGAAGGAACAAAAGAAAAATTCTCTGTAACATACGGAGAACTTTATGATGACGTAGAAATTGGTTCTTCCATTTTACTTGATGACGGCTTAATCGGTCTTGAAGTAATCGAAAAAGACGAAGCTAATCGCGAACTAGTAACTAAAGTACTTAACCCTGGCGTACTTAAAAATAAAAAAGGTGTTAACGTACCTAACGTTTCTATCAACCTACCAGGAATCACAGAAAAAGATGCTGCTGATATCCGCTTTGGTTTAGAACAAGGTATCGACTTTATCGCTGCATCTTTCGTACGTCGTGCTACAGATGTTCTTGAAATTACTAAAATTTTAGAAGAGCATAACGCAACTCACGTACAAATCATTCCTAAAATCGAAAACCAAGAAGGCGTTGACAATATCGACGAAATCTTGCAAGTATCTCAAGGCCTAATGGTTGCTCGTGGTGACCTTGGTGTTGAAATTCCAGCTGAAGAAGTTCCGATTGTACAAAAAGAACTTATCAGAAAATGTAATAAACTTGGTAAGCCTGTTATTACTGCAACACAAATGCTTGATTCCATGCAACGTAACCCACGTCCAACTCGCGCTGAAGCAAGTGACGTAGCGAATGCGATTTTTGATGGAACAGATGCTATTATGTTATCCGGTGAAACAGCTGCTGGGGATTATCCAGTAGAAGCAGTTAAAATGATGGCGAAAATCGCTGTTCGTACAGAAGAAGTACTAGTTGCTCAAGATAAATTTGCACTTAAACTTCACGAAAATACGGATATGACAGAAGCTATCGGTCAAGCAGTTGGCCATACTGCGAAAAACTTAAACGTTCAAACTATCGTTGCTGCGACTCAAAGTGGTCACACAGCGCGTATGATCTCTAAATATCGTCCAAAATCTCATATCGTTGCTGTAACATTCAACGAGCATGTATACCGTGGTTTAGCACTTTCATGGGGTGTTTATCCTCGTCTAGCTACTCCAGTTAGCAACACAGATGAAATGTTCGACCTTGCAGTGAAAGAATCTCTTGCTTCTGGCGTTGCAAAACAAGGCGACTTAATTATCATCACTGCTGGTGTTCCAGTTACTGAAAGTGGAACAACAAACGTAATGAAAATCCAATTAATTGGTGAAAAAGTAGTTAAAGGCCAAGGAATTGGCAGCAAATCTGTTATCGGTAAAGCAATCGTTGCTAAATCCAATGCAGAAGCACTTGAAAAAGCAGAAGAAGGCGGAATCTTAATCGTTAAAACAACAGATAAAGAAATCCTTCCTGCATTCGAGAAAAGTGCTGCAGTTGTTGTGGAAGAAGGCGGCTTAACTAGCCACGCAGCAGTTGTTGGAATCAACCTTGGCATTCCTGTTATCGTTGGTGCTAAAGATGCAACATCTCTTGTAAAAGATGGTGAAATCATCACAGTTGATTCTCGTCAAGGTGTTGTATATAACGGCAAAACAGCAACACATTAATAGTTAACTTTCTAAAAGCGTCCCGCATGCGGGACGCTTTTTTTATGTGCATGCTGTATTGTTTTTCGATTACGCCAAAATAGGTTATAATAGGGATTAAGTATTGGAGTTGATTTTATGAGAAAATTTATTCTTTATTGGGCTTTATATGGCTTAATAGAATTGATTATGTACGTTTGGTTATTCCAAGTAATCGGCTTTTGGCCCCTTCTTTTTATTCAAATAGCTTCAAGTGCTTTTGGTGTTTTTATTTTCAAACGTCTTGGTGGCAATCTTTTCCGGAATTTACGAGATGGACGCACAGTAGCCCCATATTTATTGGATAGTCTGTGCTTTTTTATCGCCGGTTTTTTATTAATTATTCCAGGTGTTATAACAACTATCCTTGGACTGCTCATTTTTATTCCATTTTCCCGTAAACTATTAAAACCTAAATTAACAAAATGGCTTGGAAATCAAAAGAAACATACGCAATATTATTATTTTGATATGTAATTAAAACCTCTATGGGAAAAACTTTCTATAGAGGTTTCATTGAAAAAAAGGCAATTCATTTTCCTTATGGCATTTTAGTATTACTATAAGGTATGTTTATGATATAATAATTGTTATCTCGCTTCCTAGATGCGTGATATTGAAAGGTGACTTAATATGTTTACGGAAAGTATGTTGTTTTTACTTCTTTTTTTACTTCTCGGACTTATAGCAAAAAATAATTCGCTTATCATTGCTGTAGCTGTCGTTATTTTATTGAAGTTATTTCACGTCGACGGCAAAGTAATGGAAATAATCCAAGCAAAAGGGATAAATTGGGGTGTAACGATTATTACGGTTGCTATCTTAATTCCAATCGCAACTGGTCAAATCGGTTTTAAAGATTTAATTGATTCTTTCAAATCGGCTGCTGGCTGGATTGGTCTTGGTGCAGGAATTGCCGTTTCTATCCTAGCGAAAAAAGGTGTAGGCTATATGGCCGTTGATCCACAAGTGACTGTCTCATTAGTATTTGGGACCATTTTAGCAGTGGTGCTTTTTAGAGGGATAGCTGCTGGACCGGTAATTGCAGCTGGTATTGCTTACATGGCAATGCAGTTAGTTGCATTCATAAAATAAGTACATACGTAAAAAAGATAAAAGGAGGAAATGAAATGACGTTATCTAAAGGCTTAGAAAATGTATATGTTGCTGAAACGTCCATTAGCTCTATCATTGATGATATGTTAACTTATGTTGGCTATGGTATTGACGATTTAATGGAAAATAACGCTTCTTTTGAAGAAGTAATCTACTTATTATGGCATTTACGCTTGCCGAATAAAGATGAATTTAAAAAATTTAAACGAGAAATCCAAGAAAATATGGCAGTGTCTGAAACAATCATCACAAGTCTAAGAATGCAAAATCATCAAAAATTACATCCTATGAGTGTTTTAAGAACAACTGTTTCCATGCTCGGTGTATTTGATACAGAAGCTGAATTAGACGACGGGGAAGCCGTTTACCGTAAAGGCTTACGACTTCAAGCAAAAATGCCAACCATTGTTGCCGCTTTTTCCAGAATTCGTCGCGGACTTGATCCAATTCCACCGAGAGAAGATTTAAATATGGCTGCAAATTTCTTATATATGATTACAGGAGAAGAAGCAGATGAATTATCAGTAGAAGCAATGAATAAAGCGCTTGTACTACATGCTGACCATGAATTTAATGCGTCTACTTTTACAGCACGAGTTTGTGTGGCAACGCTTTCGGACGTTTATTCCGGGGTAACAGCCGCAATTGGCGCTTTAAAAGGCCCACTTCACGGTGGTGCTAATGAACGTGTATTTGATATGCTAGAAGAAATTGATCAAGCTGGAGATGTGCGTAATTACATTCAAGAAAAAATTGATACGAAGCAAAAGATTATGGGATTCGGTCACCGTGTTTATCGTGGCGGAGATCCTCGTGCGCAACATTTGCGTGAAATGTCCAGAAAATTAACAGCTGAAAAAGGCGAAGAGAAGTGGTTTGATATTTCTCTGCAAGTAGAAGAATCTGTTTGGGAATTGAAACATTTAAAACCGAATGTCGATTTCTATTCAGCATCTGTTTATCATGCGCTTGGAATTGACCGTGATTTATTTACATTAGTATTTTCTGTAAGTCGTGTATCCGGCTGGTTAGCGCACATTTTTGAGCAATATCGTGATAATCGTCTTATTCGTCCGCGTGCAATTTACGTTGGACCTGAAAATAGAAGTTATTTACCTGTAGAAGAACGAATTTAATCGAGGAGGAACAAACTTTATGAGTCAAAAAATTCAAGTAGAAAACGGTGTGCTAAAAACACCAAACAATCCAGTCATTCCTTTTATTGAAGGGGACGGAACTGGTCCAGACATCTGGGCAGCTGCGAAACGCGTTTTAGATGCCGCAGTAAAAAAAGCTTACAATGGTGAAAAAGAAATTGCTTGGAAAGAAGTATTAGCTGGCGAAAAAGCATTCAAGCAAACAGGAGAATGGTTACCACAGGCGACTTTAGATACAATTGACGAATATTTGATTGCTATTAAAGGACCACTTACTACTCCAATCGGGGGAGGCATTCGTTCACTAAACGTTGCCCTGCGCCAAGAGTTAGATTTATATGTTTGTTTACGTCCAGTTCGTTATTTCAAAGGTGTTCCTTCACCGGTGAAACGTCCAGAAGACACAGATATGGTTATTTTCCGTGAGAATACAGAAGATATTTATGCAGGGATTGAATTTAAAGAAGGTAGCATAGAATCGAAAAAACTAATCGACTTCTTAAAATCTGAATTTGGTGTTGATAAAATCCGTTTCCCGGAAACTTCTGGAATTGGTATCAAGCCGATTTCCAAAGAAGGAACGGAGCGTTTAGTGCGTTCGGCGATTGAATATGCAATTAAAGAAGGTCGTAAATCATTAACGCTCGTACACAAAGGGAATATCATGAAGTTCACAGAAGGAGCTTTCAAAAATTGGGGCTATGACTTATGTGAACGCGAATATGGTGATAAAGTATTTACTTGGAATGAGTATGATCGAATTAAAGAAGCAGAAGGAACAGAAGTTGCTGACGCGAAACAAAACGAAGCGCTTGCTGCTGGAAAAATTCTAGTCAAAGATTCGATTGCGGATATTTTCTTGCAACAAATCTTAACTCGCCCAGCTGAATTTGATGTAGTTGCTACAATGAACTTGAATGGAGACTACATTTCCGATGCGCTTGCTGCTCAAGTAGGCGGAATCGGTATTGCTCCAGGAGCAAACATTAACTACTTAACTGGTCATGCGATTTTCGAAGCGACGCATGGTACTGCTCCGAAATATGCCGGTCTTGATAAAGTAAATCCGTCATCGGTTATTTTATCTGGGACACTTCTGCTTGAACACATTGGTTGGGGTGAAGCGGCTGCCTTAATTAATCAATCAATGGAAAAAACCATTGCTGCGAAAACGGTAACCTATGATTTTGCTCGATTAATGGATGGTGCGACAGAAGTTAAATGTTCGGAATTTGCGGACGAATTAATAAAAAACTTCTAAAATAATTCGTTTTTCAGCTCCAAAACTAGTCTGTAATTTTACATTTAACCTTAAATGTGCGTTTTTGAAACAAACCATTTAATCCCATTCGGATAAGTGGTTTGTTTTTATGTTCCTATGGTAAAATAGACACAAGTGAATGACAATATCGAGGAGGATATCCCTGTGAATAAATTAGTATTAATTGATGGAAATAGTATTGCGAATCGCGCTTTTTATGCGTTACCACTTTTAAATAACGATAAAGGTGTTTACACAAATGCGGTGTATGGATTCGCAATGATGTTGATGAATGTACTCGAAAAAGAAAAACCCAGCCATGTGCTCGTTGCATTTGATGCTGGAAAAACAACTTTTAGACATACAACATTTAAAGGTTATAAAGGCGGACGTCAAAAAACCCCAAGTGAGTTATCTGAACAGTTTCCATTCATCCGAGAGCTTTTAACGGCGTATGATATCCCGCAATATGAACTGGCCAATTACGAGGCAGACGATATTATCGGAACATTGACGAAAAAAGCGGAAGCAGATGGAATGGAAGTTGCAATTATTACCGGAGACCGCGATTTAACACAATTAGCTTCTGAAAAAACAACGGTTTATATTACTAAAAAAGGCATAGCCGATATGGAAACCAACACACCAGAAACACTAAAAGAAAAATACAATCTAACTCCTGAACAAATCATTGATATGAAAGGTTTAATGGGAGATTCCTCCGATAATATTCCTGGGATTCCAGGCGTTGGTGAAAAAACAGCCTTAAAACTCTTACATGAATTTGGCGGAACGGTGGAAAGTGTGTTAGAGCACGCCGAGGAAATTTCCGGTAAAAAACTAAAAGAAAAAGTACTAGAAAATAAAGAATTAGCTATTTTAAGTAAAGAGCTAGCTACAATCAATGTGGATTCACCGATTGAATGCACAGTCGAAAGCACGAAATATGACGGGTATCAAACTGAAAAAGTTATCCCTTTATTAAAAGAAATGAATTTTACAACACTTTTGAAAAATATCGAAGGAGATACACCGGAGGAATCGAAAGAACTAAAAGAATTGTTTTTTGAAATAGTAACGGAATTAAAAGAACAACATTTTGGTGGGAAAACCGCACTTTATGTGGAGCTAGAAAATGATAATTACCATACAGCAAACTTCATCGGGCTGACAGTACATTCCAGCCAAGGAACGTATTTCTTTACAAAAGAAACAGCTGAAAGTAGTGAGGCATTCCGCAAATGGGTAGAAAGTGATCAAACAAAAGTAGTGTATGATGCGAAGAAAACAATAGTTGCAATGAACCGCATTGGTTTGGCAATTTCTGGTATCACATTTGATATCATGTTAGCATCTTACTTGTTAAATCCATCTGATTCAATTGATGATTTTACAAGTGTTGCAGTAAGACATGATTACACAGAAGTAGAAACAGATGAAGCAGTCTACGGAAAAGGTGCTAAACGTAGCACTCCTGAAGAAAGCATTGTTGCGGCACACTTAGCTAGGAAAGCAGTGGCCATTGCTGACTTAGAGAAAAGACTAGTTGATGATTTAGAGAAAAATGAACAACTAGCTTTGATGGAAGACCTAGAGCTACCACTAACATTTGTTTTAGCAGAAATGGAGATGCAAGGAGTCAGCGTAGATACAGATCGGCTTGAAGATATGAAAGTAGAGCTGGGTGGAAGACTAAAAACATTAGAAGCATCCATTCATTCACTAGCTGGCGAAGAATTCAATATTAATTCACCGAAACAACTAGGTGTAATTTTATTTGAAAAGCTGGAACTTCCCCCAGTCAAGAAAACAAAAACAGGCTATTCAACAGCTGCGGATGTACTGGAAAGTTTGTCTGGAAAACACGCGATTATTGATGAAATTTTGTTATATCGTCAACTTGGTAAAATTCAGTCCA
The DNA here is from genome assembly GCF_900187225.1 of Listeria monocytogenes. GTDB lineage: Bacteria > Bacillota > Bacilli > Lactobacillales > Listeriaceae > Listeria > Listeria monocytogenes. The sequence goes on along the minus strand of NZ_LT906436.1, from coordinate 1,560,796 downwards.
CTTATATCGAAGGGCTGCTTAAAGTGACGGATAAAGAAACACATAAGGTCCATACACGTTTCAACCAAACATTAACGCAAACGGGACGTTTAAGTTCAGTCGATCCGAACTTACAAAATATCCCGATTCGTTTAGAAGAAGGTCGGAAAATCAGACAAGTTTTTGTGCCGAGTAAACCTGGTTGGAAAATGTTTTCAGCCGATTATTCTCAAGTAGAGTTGCGAGTTTTAGCACATATTTCTGAAGATGAGAATTTAATTTATGCATTTAAGCACGATTACGATATCCATACGAAAACAGCCATGGACGTGTTTCATGTGGAGAAGGAAGAAGTGGATTCACTAATGCGCCGTCAAGCTAAAGCAGTAAACTTTGGTATTGTATATGGTATTAGTGATTATGGGCTTTCGCAAAATCTTGGTATTACGCGTAAAGAAGCAAAAGACTTTATTGATCGTTACTTTGTGAGTTATCCAGCCGTGAAAGAATATATGCAAGACATTGTCCGTTTTGCGAAAGAAAAAGGCTATGTAGAGACCATTTTACATCGTCGTCGTTATATTCCGGAGATTGTTAGTCGTAATTTTAATGTTCGCGGATTTGCAGAAAGAACTGCGATGAACACACCTATTCAAGGTAGTGCCGCTGATATTATCAAAAAAGCTATGATTCTGATGAGCGAGCGTTTAGTATCTGAAAAATTAGAAGCAAAATTATTACTTCAAGTGCACGATGAATTAATCTTCGAAGCACCTGAAGCTGAAATAGCTAAATTAGAAGAAATTGTCCCAGATGTTATGGAAAATGCAGTAGAGCTTTCTGTGCCGCTTAAAGTAGATAGCGCCTTTGGTGACACTTGGTACGACGCGAAATAAATAGAGAAACGGGGAGTTTATAAATGCCAGAAATGCCGGAAGTAGAAAATGTCCGCGCAACATTACAAGAATTAGTTCCAGGTAAAAAAATAGATCAAGTAATAGTTCGTGTTCCAAAAATGATTGTCTCAACACCACCCGATGAGTTTGTGCATATGCTTGTCGGGCAAGAAATAGAGGGTGTGCGCCGTCGTGGTAAATTCTTACTTTTTGACTTAACCAACTGTACGATTTTATCGCATTTACGGATGGAAGGTAAATTTCGGTTAATGGATGAAAATGAAGAGGTCAGCAAGCATACGCATATTATTTTTCATTTTGAGGATCACACGGAATTGCGTTTTTTAGATGTGCGAAAATTTGGTACGATGGAAGTAACGAATAAATACGGTGAGGGTGAGACTCGGTCGATTAAAAAGCTTGGCCCAGAACCGCTGACGCAAGCTTTTACACTAACGGATTTTGCAACTGGTGTGAAAAAAACAAGCCGCGCCATCAAAACGGCTTTACTTGATCAAAAGTTAGTAGCTGGAGTTGGAAATATTTATGCGGATGAAATTTGTTTTGAAGCAAAAGTACGACCGGAAAGAGCAGCTAACTCACTTTCAGACAAAAAAATTAAACGTATTTTTGAAGCGACGAAAAGTATTATGACTGAAGCTGTAGCACTTGGTGGCTCCACTGTTAGAACGTATGTGAATTCGCAAGGTAAGCTTGGACAATATCAAGATAAATTAAAAGTATACGGCAAAACAGACGAGCCGTGTGTTGTTTGTGGAACACCGATTGAAAAAATCAAATTAAATGGACGCGGGACACATTTTTGCCCGAATTGCCAAAAATAGAAAGCGAGCTGAAATCATGGGGAAAACGATTGGATTAACAGGAAGTGTAGCTACAGGAAAATCAACAGTGAGTAACATGATTCAGCAAGCGGGAATTCCATTAGTGGATGCAGATATTGCTGCTAGAAAAGTAGTGGAACCAGGCACAGAAGGACTAAAGGAAATCGTTGCTTATTTTGGGGAAGAAATTTTACTTGCAGATGGCACGTTAAATCGAGCTAAATTAGGAAAAATTATTTTTAAAGATAAGGAAAAGCGTGAAAAGTTAAATGAAATTACGCATCCACGTGTGAAAGAATATATGTTAGAAGCGCGCGAACGTTTTTTCAGAGCAGGCGAGGAGCTTGTCTTTTTCGATATTCCGCTTTTGTTTGAAAGTCATTTAGAATCGTTGGTAGATCAAATTATCGTTGTTTGGACCACCCCTGAAACAGAGTTAAAGCGCCTGATGGAGCGAAATAATCTTACTAAAGAAGAGGCGTTAGCAAGGATTAACAGCCAAATAGGAATTGATGAAAAGGCAAAAAAAGCTGATTTTGTCATTAATAATAACGAATCACTTGAAAAGACACAAAAACAAGTTTATACATTTATCGAGCGTTTTGTAAAGAACAAATAGCCACCCTTACTTTCACATGGTATAATGAGGCATACAAATAAACAGATTGAGAAAGCTAGAGATAGGAGTGGTTTTTTATGAGATGTCCTACTTGTCAATATAATGGTACACGTGTTGTAGACTCAAGACCGGCAGATGATGGCAATTCCATCCGAAGACGGCGTGAATGTGAAAAATGCGGATTTCGTTTTACTACTTTTGAAAAGGTAGAAGAGAGTCCTTTAATAGTTGTGAAAAAAGACGGAGCAAGAGAAGAATTCGCTCGTGAAAAAGTGCGACGCGGTTTAATAAGAGCTTGTGAAAAACGGCCAGTTAGCGCAGAACAAATTGAAGAAATTGTCAATGAGGTAGAACGCGAACTGCGAAATATTGGAGACAGCGAAATAGCGTCTGACTTAATTGGTGAAAAAGTGATGAATAAATTAGCGAATCTCGATGAAGTAGCCTACGTGCGCTTCGCTTCGGTTTATCGCCAATTTAAAGATATCAGCGTTTTTGTCGAAGAGTTAAAAGATTTAATGGAAAAAAATAAAGATAGGTGAGTAAATTGACGGAATTTTGGATGGAGCTTCAAGCGGTAGACAGCTATCAAGTGAAAGCAAGTGGAATCTTGACCGGTGCCGACAGAAAAATTATTACGATGTTATATCAACCGCTAATGGGGGCGGAATGTCTAGCTTTATACCAAACACTGTTTACAGAAGTCGAGGAAAACAGACTGTGGTCAGAAGCGCATTCGCACGTCCAACTTTTAAATATGCTTGATATTAGTTTGAAAGCGTTGTTCGAAGCACGACTCAAATTAGAAGGCTTAGGTCTTTTAAAAAGTTTTGTGAAAACCGAAAATGATCAACGCTTTTATATTTACGAAATCTTGCCACCGTTATCACCAGAAAAGTTTTTTTCAGATGGTCTATTAAATATTTATTTATATAGCAAAATTGGCAATGCACAGTTTCAACGTTTGCGTCGTTTTTTTGCAGACGAGGTATTTGAAACAGATACATACAGCGAAATTACTCGTTCGTTTCAAGATGTTTTTGAACCGTTTAAAGGTGGTAATAGTGCTGTTACGGCTGAATCTGGTCAAAAATTGGTAGATAAAGTTACACCAAAAGAAATTGAATTTGACGGCGCGAGTTTTGACTTTAATTTATTTTTGAGTTTGCTTTCACCAGGGATGATTTCCAGAGAAAAAATAACCAAAGAAGTGCGTCAAACTATTTTAAAATTGAATGGGATTTATCAAGTTTCTGAAAAAGATATGCCGAGTTATTTGTACCGAGCACTTGATGCAAATGGCGAGATTGATATCGTTTATTTACGTAAAATCGTTCGCGAAGGCTACACTATAGAACACGGGGCTACGCCAAAACTGCAAATGAAGCAGGAGACTACTGTAAATAAAGAACCAGAAGAAACGTTAAATGATGAAGAAGCACTGCAAGTATATTTAGAGAGCATCACACCATTTCAACTTTTGGTGGACATTTCAGATGGTGCGGTTCCCGCTGAAACCGATTTGCGCGTTGTGGAAGAAGTCATGAACCAGCAAAATTTACCGGTTCCTGTGATGAATGTATTAATCGAGTATGTTTTACTCCGCCTTGACCGGAAGCTTTCTAAAAATTACATGATGACGATTGCTGCTCACTGGAAACGAAAAAATGTAAAAACAGCAAAAGAAGCAATGGATCTAGCGTGGCAAGAGCACGAAAAATACAAACGACTTCAAGAAGAGCCAGCTACACCAAAAACAAATAACTACAACCGAAATTATCAAAAATCAACGCGAAAAGAAATTTTACCGGATTGGTTTGATAAGGAACAAGTTGCTCCAGCGGAAAATAAAATGACAGACAAAGAAAAACAAACACTCGAAGAACAAGTTCGTGAAATTAAAGAACGACTAAATAAAAGGTAGGTGAAGAAGATGGACAACATCGAAAGAACATTAGGACAGCTTTTTGAAGGCCGCGACTTTGAAAAAGAATACCAAGGTTTAAAACAACAAGTTCTCCATTATCAGCCAATTCAAGATTTTTTCAAAGAGCACAAAGAAGAGGTTACCGAGCAATTAGTTAATCAAAACTTGTCTAATTTATATGAATTTATGACGCAACACAAAAAATTCACGGAACAGGAAGAAACCTTAATGCCCGGCTATGCGCCAAAACTTGTCCTTAATGGGGAATTCATCACCGTCACCTATTACCCGACGAAAGAGAAAATAGAAGAAGATAAACGCCGTGCAGTCGAGCGGAGAATTCGATCCCTTTATATGCCTAAACAAGTAGTGGATGCGAATTTAGCGGACTTTTATACGGATGAAGAATCTCGTCAATTAGCGCTCGTTGAAGCATATCAATTTTTAAATAATTATCCTCCTAAAAGTGGAGAACGTGTGAAGGGGTTATTTATTCATGGTAGCTTTGGGACCGGGAAATCATATTTGTTAGGCGCGCTTGCGAAAGAACTTGCTTTAAAAGGAATTTCAACAACACTTGTTTATTTACCAGAGTTCATGCGCGAAGTGAAACAGTCTATTTCTGACAATACAGTCGGTGAAAAAATTCAATTTGCGAAAGAAACAGAAGTGTTAATGCTTGATGATATCGGCGCAGAATCCATGACAGCTTGGACGCGAGATGAAGTATTGGGTGCAATTTTGCAATTCCGGATGCAAGAGGAATTACCAACTTTCTTCTCATCAAATTACAATATGGATCAATTAGAGAATCATTTAATGTTTGCCCAAAATGGTACGGAAGAAAAACTAAAAGCTCGCCGAATTATGGAACGCGTACGCTATTTGTCAAAAGAGGTTAACTTAGAAGGCAAAAATCGCCGTTTCTAAAAAGTACTTGCAAATATGTTTAATCGGGCTTATAATTTGAAGTAATATAAAACAAAGTGATGAAAAGGACAACCAATTTAACGGAAAATTTTAGAGAGGAAGGGTTAGCTGGGAACCTTCTATTGGAACTTAAATTTGGACCACCTTGGAACTTCTATTAGGAACGTGTTTAACTAGTAATAATAGACGGATCGCTCCGTTATAAGCGACAAGAGTGAAGTAGTTATTTTTAGCTATTTCTGAATCTTGGGTGGAACCACGAGCATAAACTCGTCCCTTGACAACAGGAGGGATGGGTTTTTTATTTTGCCCTCCTAACCACATTTAAAAAAGAAAAGGAGAGATTAGTATGAAAATCACATTTCCAGACGGTGCAGTAAAAGAATTCGAGCCAGGCGTTTCAACAGCTGATATTGCCGCTTCCATCAGCCCAGGCCTAAAAAAGAAAGCACTCGCAGGTAAATTAAACGGGGAGTTACTTGATTTAGTAACACCAATCCACGAAGACGGAGCAATCGAAATCGTAACACCAGACCATGAAGATGCGCTTGGTATTTTACGTCACAGTACAGCTCATTTAATGGCACAAGCATTAAAACGACTTTATCCAGATGTGAAATTTGGCGTTGGCCCAGCGATCGAATCTGGTTTCTATTATGATATTGATACAGAAGCAGTTATTAGTGATGAATCACTCGTTGAAATCGAAAAAGAAATGCAAAAAATTGTTCGTGAAAATGTTCCAATTGAGCGCGAAGTTGTTTCTCGCGAAGAAGCAATTAAACGTTTCAAAGCAATTGGGGATCAATATAAATTAGAGCTTATCGAAGCAATCCCAGAAGATGAAACAGTGACAATTTATACACAAGGTGAATTTTTCGACCTTTGTCGTGGAGTCCATGTTCCTTCCACTGGTAAAATTCAAGTGTTCAAGCTACTTAGCGTGGCTGGTGCATACTGGCGTGGCGATAGTAACAACAAAATGCTACAACGTATTTACGGTACAGCTTTCTTCGATAAAAATGGCTTAAAAGAATTTATCCAAATGCAAAAAGAAGCGAAAGAACGTGACCATCGTAAACTAGGTAAAGAACTAGATTTATTTGCAAATAGTATTGAAGTTGGTCAAGGTTTACCACTTTGGCTGCCAAAAGGTGCGACTATTCGACGCGTTATCGAACGTTACATTGTGGATAAAGAAGAACGCCTTGGTTACAATCACGTTTACACTCCAATTATGGCAAACGTAGAACTTTACAAAACAAGCGGTCACTGGGATCATTACCATGAAGATATGTTCCCTACAATGAAAATGGATAACGAAGAACTTGTGTTACGTCCAATGAACTGCCCGCACCACATGATGATATATAAAAATGATATCCATAGCTACCGTGAATTACCAATCCGTATCGCGGAGCTTGGTATGATGCACCGTTATGAAATGAGTGGGGCACTATCAGGACTTCAACGTGTTCGTGGAATGACTTTAAATGATGCACACGTATTTGTTCGCCCTGACCAAATCAAAGATGAGTTCAAACGTGTTGTAGAGCTAATTTTAGAAGTGTATAAAGACTTTGATATTAAAGATTACTCCTTCCGCCTAAGCTACCGTGATCCGAAAAATACTGAAAAATATTTTGACGATGATGCTATGTGGGAAAAAGCACAAGCCATGCTTAAATCCGCCATGGACGAAATGGAAATGGATTACTTTGAAGCAGAAGGTGAAGCTGCATTTTACGGTCCAAAACTAGATGTTCAAGTGAAAACTGCAATTGGAAAAGAAGAAACGCTTTCTACTGTACAACTTGACTTCTTACTCCCTGAACGCTTTGACTTAACATATATTGGCGAAGATGGTGAAAAACATCGTCCAGTCGTTATTCACCGTGGTGTTGTATCAACAATGGAACGGTTTGTAGCTTACCTAATTGAAGAATATAAAGGTGCTTTCCCAACTTGGTTAGCTCCAGTACAAATGGAAATTATTCCAGTTAACGCAGATGCACATTTAGATTATGCAAAAGGCGTACAAGATAAATTGCAACGAGCTGGACTTCGAGCTGAAGTGGATGATCGTAATGAAAAATTAGGCTATAAAATCCGTGAAGCACAAACAAAGAAAATTCCTTATGCGTTAGTATTAGGTGACCAAGAAGTTGAGGCTGGATCTGTAAACGTTCGTCGTTACGGCTCCAAAGACTCTGAAACAATGGATTTAGATGCGTTTATCGCACAAGTTGTTGCTGAAGTAAGCAAATATTAATTGCGAAAATACTGTCTCTTAAAGGGGGCAGTATTTTTTCATGGTGCTTTTTTCCTCTTTTTCCGTTATACTAGTAAAAGATAATGAATAGAACAGGATGGAAAATTATGGATGTAAATAATGTAGAACTAATAATAAGCGCTGTTCGACCAGAGCAATACCCTGAAACGGACCTTCCAGAATATGCACTTGCAGGGCGATCAAACGTTGGAAAATCATCTTTTATTAATACGATGATTCGCCGCAAAAGTATGGCAAGAATTTCACAAAAACCAGGAAAAACACAAACACTAAATTTTTATAAAATTGAAGAAGCACTTTTCTTCGTTGATGTACCCGGTTATGGTTTCGCGAAAGTGTCGAAAACCGAACGAGAAAAATGGGGCGTCATGATTGAAACGTATATTACTTCTCGTGAGCAGCTTCGCGGTGTTATCCAAATTGTTGATTTACGCCATAAGCCAACCGAAGATGATCGAATGATGTATGAATTTCTAAAATATTACGATATTCCTGTCATTGTCATCGCAACGAAAGCAGACAAAATCCCACGTAGCAAATGGCAAAAAAATGCTAAAATTGTGCGCGAAACACTTGATTTTGATCCAGATGACAAATTTGTCTTATTTTCCTCTGAAACAAAAATGGGAAAAGACGAAGCATGGCAGTTTATCAAAGAAGGAATGGAATAATAGAAGGAGTTGGAATGAAAAATCCAGCTCTTTTTTCCGTTTAAATACAAAAACGGACTATTTGGTGTACACATCGAAAAGTGGTAGAATGTATTAGAGTTCAATTTAATTTTAGGAGGATTATCGAATGTTTATTCTCACCATGGGGCTGAATCATCATACAGCACCAATCGACATCCGCGAAAAATTAGTTTTTAAAGAAACCGAAGAAGAAATGGCCTTAGTAACATTACAGCAGGAAAAAAGCATCCTCGAAAATGTTATTATTTCGACATGCAATCGGACAGAAATTGTGGCGGTTGTAGATCAAATACATACAGGTAGATACTACTTAAAACGTTTTATGGCTAACTGGTTTCAAATGGATATGGAAAAAATCGAGCCTTATTTGTTTTTCCATGAGGAAACAGAGGCTGTCAATCATTTATATAAAGTAACCGCGGGACTTGATTCGCTTGTGCTGGGAGAAACACAAATACTCGGACAAGTAAAACATGCATTCGAAATCGCGAAACAAACTGAGACAACAGGTACACTTTTAAATAAACTGTTTCGTGAAGTAGTTACTTTCGCAAAAAAAGTACATCACCATACAAAAATTAACGAAAATGCCGTTTCTGTCAGTTATGCCGCTGTAGAGGTTGCAAAAAAATTATACGGTTCATTAGACAATAAGAAAATTGTTCTAGTTGGTGCAGGGGAAATGAGTGAACTCGCTTTGCAAAATCTCGCTGGGAGTGGTATTGCAGATATAACTATCATCAACCGCACTAAATCTAATGCAGAATTATTAGCAAATCAATTTCAAGCAAAAGTGGGCGCATATGAAAATATGAATGAACATTTGATGCTAGCAGATATCGTTCTCGTTTCCACAAGTGCGACAGAACCAATTATTAAACAAGCGGCTATGCAAGATTTGATGGAACAAAAAGCGAGTTCGATGCTTGTGATTGATATCGGTTTACCGCGAAATGTTGAACATGATTGTTCATACATTCCCAATTTCCATTTATATGACATTGACGATTTGGCAGGGGTCGTTAGCGCGAACTCATTAGAGCGGCAGCGAATCGTTCTGGAACTTGAAAATACTATTGAGGTAGAAGTTCGTAACTTTTTCGAGTGGGAAAAACAACTAGGCGTCGTCCCTGTTATTCGTGCTTTGCGTGAAAAAGCGTTAGATATGCAAGAAGTTGCTATGACTAGTTTAGAAAATAAACTTCCTGGACTAACAGAACGCGAATACATTCAAATTGGAAAACATATGAAAAGCATTATAAACCAAATGCTAAAACAACCTATCTCAGAGTTAAAAGAAATGTCTGTAGAAGAAGATGCAACTACAAGTATTGAACATTTTAAACGTATTTTTGGGTTGAGTGAAACAGATGTTACTGTAATAGAAAAAGAACAAGCCGAAACGAGGAGTTAACGGATGAAACGGAAAATAATTGTTGGTTCTAGACGAAGCAAGTTAGCTTTAACTCAGTCTAATTGGGTGATTAATAAGCTCAAAGAAAATTATCCTGAATTCGATTTTGAGATAAAAGAAATTGTTACAAAAGGGGACCGTATTTTAGATGTAACACTTAGCAAAGTAGGCGGAAAAGGTCTATTTGTATCTGAAGTGGAGCAGGCTTTAAGTGATGAAGCGATTGATTTTGCGGTACATAGTATGAAAGATGTTCCTTCAAGTTTGAAAGAAGGGTTAATTATTGGCGCGATTCCAAAACGTGAATCTCCATTAGATTGCTTTGTTTTCAATCAAGTGAATTCTCTAGATGAGTTACCACAAGGCTCGGTCATTGGTACAAGTAGCCTCCGTAGAGCGGCACAACTTCTAAAACATCGACCTGATTTTGTGATTAAACCGATTCGAGGCAATATCGATACACGTCTTCAAAAATTACATGCAGAAAATTTTGATGCAATTATCTTAGCAAAAGCTGGGTTAGCTCGTATGGGTTGGTTAGAAAATACTACATTAAAACTAGAAGACATCCCACCAGAAGTATGTTTGCCAGCTGTTGGACAAGGTGCACTTGCTATCGAGTGTCGCGAAAGTGATCAACAAATCCGCGATATGTTAACTTCTATTCATCACGAAGAAACTGGAATTTGTGTAGAAGCAGAACGTGTTTTCTTGAAAAAATTAAACGGTGGCTGTGAAATTCCGATTGCAGGCTTTGCTACAAGAGCTAATGAATTCGTTCAGTTTAAAGGTTTAGTTGGTAATGCGGATGGTTCCATCATTCTTGAATCCGAACAAGTCGGTGCAAATCCAAGTGAAATTGGAAATAAAGTAGCAGAAGATTTGCTAAGTGAAGGTGCAGATACTATTATCAAAGAACTGAGAAATGTATGAGTAAAAAAGTTGTTTTAACAAGAGAAGCGAGTAAAAACAAACCATGGCAAACCTATTTTTCACAAAATGGTTATGAGGTGATGTCCATCCCGCTTATTAAAACACAACCTATAAAAATTAATTTGAGCCGAGAACAACAAGAAACAGACTGGCTTTTTTTAACAAGTGCTAATGCTGTAGAATATTTCTTCACGAACCAATATGAGAGATCCAATTACAAAATAGCTGTCATCGGCGAAAAAACAAAAGAAAAGTTGGCAGAATTTGGTCACGAACCAAGTTTTGTCCCATCTATCTATCAGTCAGAAGTATTTTTAGAAGAATGGTTAAACGAGAACCCAGAGAAAACAAGTATCTTACTACCACAAAGTAATTTAAGCAGAACAATAATAAAAGATACATTGATAGAAAAAGGTTATATCGTTTTTTCGATTGAGCTCTACGAAACAATTTTTCCAGAGGCTTCTAAAAAACTGTTAACCGAACAACTGAAACTAAATGAAACACAAATAATTGTTTTTGCCAGCCCATCTGCATGGAAAAACTTCTATTCCATCGCGAAATCATTCCCTGCTCAAAAAGAGAAGTGGCATATCGCATCAATTGGTAGTATTACAACAGAGGCCATTCTAGCAGATGGATGGGAAGTAAAATATCAACCAAAAACCTTCACCATGAAGCACCTAGCTGATTTGATAATACAGGAGGAATTAAAATGAAAAATCAATTTGATAGACATCGTCGTCTAAGAAAAACCAAAACAATGCGTGATTTAGTAAGAGAAACAGTTTTACATACAGATGATTTAATCTATCCGATTTTTGTTAAAGATGGCAAAGAACCAAAAACAGAAGTAGTTTCTATGCCTGGGGTTTTTCAATATCCTTTACATGAATTAGAAGAAGAAATGCGCGTAGTTGAAAGTCTTGGTATTAAAGCGGTTATTTTATTTGGCATTCCTGCCGAAAAAGACGCAGTTGGTACGCAAGCTTATCACGACCACGGAATTATTCAAGAAGCTACAAGACTTATTAAAAAAAGTTTTCCTGAAATTCTTGTGGTGGCTGACACTTGTTTATGTGAATTTACTGATCATGGACATTGTGGTGTTATTGAAAACGGTGAAATTCTCAATGACGAATCGCTTGAATTATTGAAACAAACAGCTGTCAGTCAAGCCGCAGCAGGAGCGGATATCATTGCTCCATCTAATATGATGGATGGTTTTGTTCAAGTCATTCGCGAAGGGTTAGATGAAGCTGGGTTTTATGATATCCCAATTATGTCTTATGCTGTTAAATATGCTTCTGCTTTTTACGGACCGTTCCGTGATGCTGCTGGCAGTGCACCTCAATTTGGTGATAGGAAATCTTATCAAATGGATCCTGCCAATCGTGAAGAAGCTCTTCGCGAAGCAAAGTCGGATGAACAAGAAGGCGCAGATTTTCTTATTGTAAAACCATCATTATCTTACTTAGATATCATGCGCGACGTTAAGAATAATACCAATTTACCAGTAGTTGCCTACAATGTTAGTGGTGAATATGCAATGGTAAAAGCAGCTGCGCAAAATGGTTGGATAGACGAAGAAAAAATTGTTATAGAAATGCTAACTAGTATGAAACGAGCGGGTGCAACACTTATCATTACTTATTTTGCAAAAGATGTATCTAAATACTTAAATAAATAGGAGGTAAGAAATTTGCAAAACTATTCAAAATCCGAAAAGGCCTTTAAAGAAGCCAAAAAAGTCTTACCTGGTGGTGTAAATAGCCCTGTTCGAGCATTCAATTCTGTAGATGCCTCGCCAGTTTTCATGGACCACGGAAAAGGCGCTTATATCACAGATGTTGATGGTAATGAATATATTGATTACGTGTTATCTTGGGGCCCCCTAATTTTAGGGCACGCTGATCCAGCTGTTGTTAATGCTATTACAAAAGCAGCTCTGAAAGGTACCAGTTTTGGGACACCTACTGAGATTGAAACTGAATTAGCAAAATTAGTAATTGAACGCGTGCCATCTATTGAAATCGTTCGTATGGTTTCATCAGGAACGGAAGCAACGATGAGTGCTATTCGTTTGGCTCGCGGTTATACAAAGAGAGAAAAAATCTTGAAATTTGAAGGAAGTTATCACGGACATGGAGATTCTTTATTAATTAAAGCTGGCTCAGGGGTAGCAACACTCGGATTACCGGATTCTCCAGGAGTTACAAAAGGTCTTGCGGCAGATACAATAACAGTCCCATACAATGATATTGAAGGAGCCAAACTGGCCTTTGAAAAATATGGAGAAGAAATAGCAGCTGTCATAGTTGAACCAGTCGCAGGAAATATGGGTGTCGTTCCCCCAATTGAAGGGTTTTTAGAAGGACTTCGAGAGCTTACTACAAAATTTGGTTCTTTGCTCATTTTTGATGAAGTTATGACAGGCTTTCGAGTAGATTACTATTCTGCTCAAGGCTATTATGTGGTCACGCCCGATCTTACTTGTTTAGGAAAAGTGATTGGTGGTGGTTTACCAGTTGGTGCTTATGGGGGTAAAAAAGAAATTATGGAACAGATTGCCCCTGCTGGTTCTATTTATCAAGCGGGAACTTTATCCGGAAATCCATTAGCAATGAATGCTGGCTTTGAAACGGTTCGCCAATTAACGCCGCAACACTATGATGTTTTCCGTACCCTAATTAAGCGAATGGAAGAAGGTCTTACAGAGATATCCGCTAGAAGACAAGTCCCGCTCTCGATTAATAAGGCTGGTTCGATGTTTGGCTTTTTCTTCACTGATCAAAAAGTGATTAATTTTGATACAGCAAAAACAAGTAATCTAGAATTTTTCCGAAACTATTACCGCGAAATGTTAGGTCAAGGCATTTTCTTACCACCATCTCAGTTTGAAGGTGTCTTCATTTCTACGATGCACACCGAGAACGAAATTGATAAGACCTTGGAAGCATTTGATACTACATGTAAAATACTTCGAGGCTAATTGACGAATCTTGAAACTTTTGTTAAAATTATTTCTAGTATATAGAATCAAATGCAATGAAGAGGAAGAGTAGGACATTTATTTTTCAAAAGAGAGAAAGCGGTTGGTGCAAGCTTTCAAAAATAACGTCTGAAGGTAGCCTTGGAGCAGTATTCCTGAACTTATAGTAAGGAATAACCGGTAGATTTCTCTATCGTTAACACAATGAAGTGCCTGCAATTTTTTCTGTGGGTAAAAAGGTGGTACCGCGAATAATACTCTTTTCGTCCTTTTATGAGGATGAGAAGAGTTTTTTATTTTGCCCAAAAAAGGAGGAATCATTATGACAACCGAACACAATGAAATAAATATGCCTACAAAATATGAGCCGAGTAACGTAGAAGCAGGTAAATATAAATGGTGGCTAGAAAAAGAATTTTTTAAAGCAGAAGGAAATACGGATAAAGAACCTTACAGCATTGTTATTCCACCACCAAACGTAACAGGAAAACTACATTTAGGCCATGCGTGGGATACAACTTTACAAGATATTATTACTCGAATGAAAAGAATGCAAGGGTTTGACACATTATATTTACCAGGAATGGATCATGCTGGTATCGCAACGCAAGCTAAAGTAGAAGCGAAATTAAAAGAATCTAATATTTCTCGTTATGACTTAGGACGAGAAAACTTTGTGGATAAAACTTGGGAATGGAAAGAAGAATACGCAGAGTTTATCCGTGAACAATGGGAGAAGTTAGGCCTTGGTTTAGATTACTCAAGAGAGCGATTTACACTAGATGATGGTTTATCTGATGCTGTCAAAAAAGTATTTGTAACATTATATAATAAAGGTCTTATTTATCGCGGTCAATATATAATAAACTGGGATCCAGAAGCGAAAACGGCTTTATCTGATATTGAAGTAATTCATAAAGATATTGAAGGCAGTTTCTATCATTTGAAATATCCATTAACTGATGGTTCTGGTTACCTAGAAGTAGCTACAACTCGTCCTGAAACAATACCAGGTGATACAGCTGTTGCGGTTCACCCAAAAGATGAAAGATATCAACACTTAATAGGTAAAACTATCATGCTACCGATTTTGAATAGAGAAATCCCTATTGTTGCTGATGAATATGTTGAAAGAGAGTTTGGCTCTGGTGCAGTTAAAATTACGCCTGCACATGATCCGAATGATTTTGAAGTAGGGAATCGCCATGATTTACCAAGAATTATTGTCATGCATGAAGATGGGACAATGAATGAAAATGCTGGTAAATATGATGGTCTGGACCGTTTTGTAGCTAGAAAAGAAATTATTCAAGATTTCAAAGACTTAGGTTTATTTATCAAACAAGAACCTCATTTGCATTCAGTGGGACATTCAGAGCGAACTGGAGCGGTAGTAGAACCCTATCTTTCACTACAATGGTTTGTGAAAATGGAACCTCTTGCTGCAGAAGCATTAGAACTTCAAAAAACGGAAAACAAAGTGAATTTTGTACCAGCTAGATTTGAAAAAACATATGAAACTTGGATGGATAACATTCACGATTGGTGTATTTCGCGTCAATTATGGTGGGGTCACAGAATCCCAGCTTGGTATCATAAAGAAACAGGTGAAATTTATGTTGGTGAAAAAGAACCTGAAAACCTTTCTGAATGGGAACAAGATGAAGATGTACTAGATACTTGGTTTAGTTCGGCTTTATGGCCATTTTCAACAATGGGATGGCCAGATACTGAGAGTCCAGATTTCCAACATTTCTTCCCAACTAATACTTTAGTAACTGGATACGATATTATTTTCTTTTGGGTATCTAGAATGATTTTCCAATCTGTTGAATTTACTGGTGAGAGACCTTTTAAAGATACATTGATTCATGGCTTAGTGCGTGATTCTGAAGGTCGTAAAATGTCTAAGTCACTTGGTAATGGTGTGGACCCAATTGAAGTTATTGACAAATACGGAGCAGATTCTCTTCGTTATACACTTGCAACAGGTTCATCTCCAGGTCAAGATTTGAAATTCAGCTATGAAAAAGTAGAGTCTACTTGGAATTTCATTAATAAGATTTGGAATGCATCCCGCTTTGTATTAATGAATTTAGATGGAATGAAATATAATGAAATTGATTTGTCTAATGTTACTGAAGTTAGTGATAAATGGATATTGACTAGACTTAATGAAACAATTCAAGCGGTTACCTCCTTAGGTGAAAAATATGAATTTGGTGAAGTGGGAAGAACGTTATATAACTTTATTTGGGATGATTTCTGTGATTGGTATATAGAGATCGCGAAAATACCTCTTTACGGAGAAGATGAAGTTGCAAAACAAACAACTAGATCTGTACTTGCGTATACTTTGAATGCGACTATGCGATTACTTCATCCATTCATGCCTTTTGTAACAGAAGAAATTTGGCAAAATTTACCTCACGAAGGGGAATCTATTACAATTGCTGAATGGCCAAAAGTGAATGAACAACAGATTGATACTAAATCTTCTACGGCCATGGCTACTTTAGTTGAAGTGATTCGTGCTGTCCGGAATATTCGATCAGAAGTGAATACACCTCTTAGTAAGCCAATTATTCTTGAAATTAAACCGAAAGATACTACGTATAAAGAAATTCTAGAACAAAATATTTCTTATATTGAACGTTTTTGTAACCCTGAACAAGTGACAATTTCCTTCGATGTTGAAGCATCTAAAACGGCGATGACTGCTGTAGTATCTGGAGCAGAGATTTTCATTCCTTTAGAAGCGTTAATTGATTTAAATGTAGAGATTGCTCGACTTGAAAAAGAACTAGAAAAATGGAATAAAGAAGTGGCAAGAGTTCAAGGGAAACTAAACAATGAGCGATTCATTAGCAAAGCTCCTGAGAGTGTAGTTGCAGAAGAGCGTCTAAAAGAAAAAGATTATCTAGATAAAAAAGCCTCTGTTCTTGAAAGAATTGAAACGTTAAAAGAAGTATAAAAAACGGACTGACCTTATCATGAAACCAAGTGGTAGGGTCAGTTTTAAGGTGGTTTAAATAATGACATTAAATTCGTATGAAGAAGCATTAGATTGGATTCATGGAACGCTTCGTCTAGGAATAAAGCCTGGACTAGCTCGAATGGAGTATATGATGGAAAAGCTAAATCATCCGGAAAAAGCGAATAAGTGGGTACATATTGCTGGAACAAATGGAAAAGGTTCAACACTTACTTTTGTTAGAAATGCTCTGGAAGAAGCTGGATATAAAACGGGAACATTCACTTCACCATACATTGAAGTTTTTAATGAACGAATTAGTGTTAATGGTGAACCAATTAGCGATGAAATGATTGTTTCATTAGCTAACCGAATTAAACCTATTGCAGAAGAGCTAGAAAAAACTGTTTATGGACCACCTTCAGAATTTGAAATTATTACTGCTATGATGTTTTTATGTTTTGCGGATTATGTTTCCATCGATATTGGTATTATCGAAGTTGGACTTGGCGGAAGACTGGATTCTACGAATATTCTAGTTCCACTAGTTTCTGTAATTACCACAATTGGGATGGATCACATGGAATTCCTTGGGGATACAATCGAGCAAATTGCTAGTGAAAAAGCTGGCATAATTAAGCCAGGCATACCAGTTGTTTCAGGTGCTATACAAAAAGAAGCTCAAGAAGTTATAGCTGAGATAGCAACAAAGAATAAATCTAATGTTACCCAATTGAATAAGGCTTTTTCCATGCATAATGAAAATGGAAATATAACCTATAAAACCATTTATGGAGAAGAAATAAGCAATCTTTCCATTGGACTGTTTGGTCTGCATCAATTGAATAACGCAGCGGTAGCTATTAAAGTATTACAGTACTTAAATACATTTTCTACCTTTGAAATTGATTTGGCGGCAATTAGAAAGGGCTTGGAAAAAGCATTTTGGCCAGGACGAATGGAGAAAATCATTTCAAATCCATTTATTATGTTGGATGGAGCGCATAATCCAGAAGGAATTAAAACATTCGCTCATTCCGTCCAAAAGTATCCTGGGCCTAAGAAAATAATAGTGAGTATATTAGCTGATAAAAACTATCAAGAAATGTTAGCGATGTTAAAGTCAATTCCAAATGCAGAAATAATACTAACTACTTTTGATTATCCTAGAGCTATGATGGCGGAAGAAGTAATACAAATAGGGAAAAATGAAGGTATTTCTTTGAATCCAGATTGGCAACAAGCATTAAATAATCTTTACGAAACGGAAACTAATACGAAAATCTTTATTACGGGATCGCTTTATTTCATTTCAGAAGTGCGGAAATATTTGTTGGCCTCAATACGTTAATCTTTTGAATAAATCGAGTATACTGTGAGAAATAAAAAAGAACAAATAGCTAAAAAAGGATTTTCAGAAGATAAAATATATAAAAACACCTGTTTTCCACTAATGAAAATAGGTGTTTTTGTTATGCAATAGAAGATGGAAAAGTGATTTTAGCTATGTGCAAAAAAATTTCGTCTCTGCTATTCTGTTTTTAACAACTAGGAGGTGACAGATGATTTACTTTTTATTAGCTATTTATAGTGCGGTATTTATGTCTTTCATTCAAGTCGCAGGAGAATGTTTTCCAGTGAAAAAATCATTTTTATTTCGCTTCTCGGAGTGTAATTATTGTCAAAAGAAACTTGCTTTTTATCATATCATCCCCATTTTTTCCTTTCTTTTTTTTAGAGGAAAGTCTAGATGCTGTGAAAGACCTATCCCGATAATCTACTTTTTAATGGAATTAGTAACGCCAATCTATATACTTCTATTGTACATTCAATTTTCTTTTTCATATTCGTTTCTTCTTTACTACATTATTTATTATTTTTTAGCTTTTTTCTTTATCACAGATATTTTTTATTTGTATGTCCCTAACTCAATATTAATTGTATTTTTTTGTGTACTTGCAACCATCGCCATCTTATATAATCAAACTTTGATGGATCTCATTTATTCAGGCGGAATCAGCTGTCTTTTTTATCTTCTTTTTTTTATTATCTTTCGAAAAGGAATTGGACTTGGCGATATCAAAATACTTATTATTTTAAGTACTTTTTTAGGTTTTAAAATAGGATATTATATCTTTTTTCTAGCAATTATTATGGGGACAATAATATTATTAACTGCGTTGATGTTAAAAAAAGTGAAGAAAAATAAGCAAGTTCCATTTGTTCCGTATATTTTTGTTTCCTTCCTGCTGATTAGTATTTTGATGAAATAGGAGCTGTTCTTATGTTGACACATGAAATATCAGAGAATGAAAAACCACGCGAAAAACTTCAGAATTATGGTATAGAAGCACTTTCATCTTCGGAACTGGTTGCTTTAATTATTGAAACAGGAACTAAAAATGAGTCAGTTTTGACGATAGCTAATCGAATCATCATGAAGTTCAAAAATGTGGGTGAAATGCAATATGCTTCTATAGAAGAATTTCAATTAGTTAATGGTATTGGAATAGCAAAAGCTTCTAAAATCATGGCTGCGATTGAACTAGGAAGGCGTATCAGCATCGTAACGGAGCAGGAAGAAGTGGTTGTTAGGTGTCCCGAAGATGCAGTAAAACTTGTAATGCCAGAGCTTGCTTTTCTGTTTCAAGAACATTTCCATTGCCTATTTTTAAATACCAAAAATCAAGTAATATATCGGCAAACGATTTTTGTTGGTGGTCTGAATGCTTCCATCGTTCACCCTAGAGAAGTTTTTAGATTGGCGCTCAGAAAATCAGCAGCGTCAATTATGTGCTTTCATAACCATCCATCTGGTGACCCGACTCCCTCTAGTGAAGACTTACTTGTAACAAAAAGATTAGCTGAAGCTGGCAATATTGTCGGAATTACTTTACTAGATCATATTATCATTGGCAAGAATAAGTATATTAGTTTGAAAGAAAAAGGTTACTTTTAAATCCAGAATACTGTTCACAAAATATCTACAGACAACGTTTGCTACCTTATGCTAAAGTGAGTACCAATAAAATGTAAAGGTGGCTTATTGTGCAAAATAAATGGAGAGTATATAAAGATAATATTATTGTCTTTTCACTAGTAATCGGCATGTTTGCCATTCCTGTTTTTCTTTGTCTGATTGAATTTTTTAAGTGAAAATTTATCCTTTCAAAAGTATATTCTTAGTAAATTTAATAATGCTCAAAAATAGTTTTTAAAGAAAAGTTAAAAATTTTTCCTTCTCATGAAAAATTAATGTCTCATAGTCTTACTTATGTTATAATAAGATGGTTGTTTATGTGTCTATACAGAAACATTGACACAAAGGGATAAGGTAACATTAATTTAATGGACGAATAAGGAAACTTAATGTATCCTGTAGAATATTACGAAGGAAAAGGAGAATACAGATGTTTGGATTTGGTAATAAAGATATTGGAATTGATTTAGGGACAGCGAACACACTTGTCTATATGAAGGGAAAAGGTATTGTCCTTCGTGAACCTTCCGTTGTGGCAATGAAAAAAGACACACAAGAAATAGTTGCAGTTGGTAGCGATGCTAAAAATATGATTGGTAGAACACCAGGAAATATTGTTGCAATTCGTCCAATGAAAGATGGCGTTATTGCTGATTATGATACAACAGCAGCAATGATGAAGTACTACATACAAAAAGCTGGTAAAAGTGTTAATGCAAGTAAACCACGCGTAATGATATGTGTACCTTCTGGAATTACAGGTGTAGAAAAACGCGCTGTTATTGATGCGACTCGTCAAGCAGGTGCTAAAGACGCATTTACAATTGAAGAACCGTTTGCTGCGGCTATTGGTGCTGGACTTCCAGTTGGCGAGCCTACAGGTAGTATGGTTGTAGATATTGGTGGAGGAACTACAGAAGTTGCTGTTATTTCTCTAGGTGGTATTGTAACTAGTCGCTCTGTGAGGACTGCCGGTGATGATTTAGATGAAGTTATCATTAATTACATTCGTAAAAAATATAATCTATTAATTGGTGATCGTACTGCCGAAGCAATTAAAATGGAAATTGGCTCAGCTAGTCCAAAAGGTTTGGACTTATCTCCATTTAGCATTCGAGGACGCGATTTAGTAACCGGACTTCCTAAAACTATTGAAATTACTCCAGAAGAAATTAGCGAAGCACTTGCTGATACAGTAGCAGCTATTATTGATGCTGTAAAAGGAACACTTGAAAATACGCCACCAGAATTGTCAGCTGATATTATGGATAAAGGTATTGTACTCACAGGTGGGGGAGCGCTTTTACGTAATTTAGATACAGTTATTTCTGAAGAAACAAAAATGCCTGTTATTATTGCAGATGAACCACTTGATTGTGTTGCAATTGGAACAGGGAAAGCTTTAGAAAATATGGATATGTATAAACGTAAAAAAATGAACTAAATGGACACACTCATTTATGTCATATAACAAGATGAATTAGCTTCAAAAAAATGGAAAAAGAGTACTAACGAGATGAGGTGTCGTTATGCCACAATTTTTTCTCAATAAACGTTTGATTATCTTGTTAATATCTATTATTGTTCTCGTCGCGCTAGTTGGTTTTTCTTTACGTGATCGTGAGAATGCTTCGTGGCCAGAACAATTTGTGAAAGATGTTGTTGGATTTGGCGAAAATATAGTAGCTAAGCCTACTTCATTTATCTCAGGTACAGTTGATGGAGTGGTTGATTTAAAAAACACTTATACTGAAAACCAACATCTAAAAGAACGTTTAGAAGAATTGGCACAACTTGAAAGTGAAGTTGCAGACTTGAAAAAAGAAAATAAAGATTTAAAAGAAAGTCTTGATATTACTGATAGTATTCGCGACTACGATCCACTTAATGCTTCTGTCATTTCTAGAAATCCTACTAATTGGAATGATCAAGTAGAAATCGACAAAGGGTCAAGTGATGGAGTAAAACCTGATATGGCAGTTACAACACCAAGTGGTCTTATTGGTAAAGTAACAACGACAGGCGCTAAATCAGCCACAGTTGAATTATTAACTTCATCGGATGTTAAAAACCGTGTTTCTGCTAAAGTGCAGGGCAAGGAAAATGCATTCGGGATTATCAATGGTTATGACAGTGATACTAAGTTGCTAGAATTAAAACAATTACCGTATGACATGAAATTTAAAAAAGGACAGAAAGTTGTTACTTCTGGACTCGGTGGGAAATTCCCAGCAGGTATCTTTATCGGTACAATTGAAAAAGTAGAAACTGATAAAATGGGATTATCTCAAACCGCGTTTATTAAGCCAGGTGCTGACATGTATGATCTAAACCATGTAACTGTGTTGAAGCGTTCAGCGGAAGCAGGGACGACGGATGACGATACAACTAGTTCAGACACGACTGGAGGCCAATAATCATGAATGTTAAGAAAAACATTGCACTTCCTGCAATCATGGTTGGAACCTTTATTTTAGAGGGTGTTTTTAGTCTTCAGTTTGCGAATGGTCTTTTTAATGATAGACATCTTTTTATTCCGCATTTTTTACTTATTATGTTGACGATTATGACTTGTTTTTATAAACGAAATACGACTTTAGCATATGCTTTTATTCTAGGCTTGCTGTTTGATATTTATTATACTGGCGTGATGGGCATTTATTTTGCTATCTTCCCGTTTACTGTGTATATCACAGATAAATTTATGAAAGTGTTACAAAATAATATACTTTTGGTTGGGTTAATTGCGATATTTAATATTATTCTTACAGAAAGTTTAGTATATGCGTTTTATTATTTAATCGGTACGACAACCATGTCTATCCCAGTTTTTATTGATCAGCGTTTATGGACAACCATTTTGATTAATTTAGCATTCTTTTTAGTTGTCTTTTTCCCATTCCGATTGTTTCTTGATCGTTTGGTTAAATCAGAATAACTATCGTAATTTTAACAGTTTGAAGTCGCTATTACTTGAAAAAGTATGACTGTGGAGAATATCCACAGCTTGCGATTTCAAGCTGTTTTTTCAAAAAAAGTATTTTTTTATTATCATTTAATTTGAGTTAGTGTATACTAAAGGCTAGAGTATAAATGTTGCGGGGTGAAATGGTATATGAAGAAGAATGTTCAAATTAAAGGCACAAAAGATGGCATTAGTATTTTTCTTAGTGATAAAGCAAGTATATCTGAGTTGCAACAAGAACTAACTCAATTGCTTGCAGATCAGAAACAAAACCCTTACTCTGGTGAAAAATTAGAGGTACAAGTTCAAATTGGTAACCGTCTGTTTTCAGAGGAAGAAGAACTTGAAATATCAACTATTATTCATGAGAATAGCCAAATGGAAATTAGTGCATTTTATAGTAATGTGATGTCTAAAGACGAGGCCAAAAAATGGAAAGAAAATGATCAAATTTTTTCTATGGCAACGATTATCCGTTCTGGACAAGTTGTTCAGGTTCCAGGGGATTTTTTGCTAATCGGCGATGTTAATCCTGGAGGACAAATCCGTTCAAATGGCAATGTATTTGTTCTAGGTAATATTAAAGGAATTATTCATGCTGGCTTTGAAGGCAACGAAAATGCAGTTGTAGCAGGGAAATTTCTTTATCCGTCACAAGTTAGAATTGCTGATAAGGTATATGGGTTTGATAGTGAAGATTATAAAGAGGTCACTGAAACAGATTTGTTTTCTGCATTTGTAAATGATGCAGGTGAGATAGTAATTGATGGAATACATAAGATAAGAAAAATTAGACCTGAAATTTCTAATTTTCAAGGAGGGCGTTAAACATGGGAGAAGCTATAGTCATTACTTCTGGGAAAGGTGGAGTAGGAAAAACTACTTCAACTGCTAACTTGGGAACGGCACTTGCTCTTCAAGGTAAGAAAGTGTGCTTGATTGATATGGATATCGGCCTTCGCAATTTAGATGTTGTTTTAGGTCTTGAAAATCGAATTATTTATGATTTAGTTGATGTAGTAGAAGGTCGCTGCAAAATTCATCAAGCAATGATTAAAGATAAACGTTTTGATGATTTACTTTTCTTGCTTCCAGCGGCGCAAACTACTGATAAAAATGCTGTTTCGGGTGAACAAATGGTGGATTTAATTAATCAACTCCGTCCAGACTATGATTTTATTTTAATTGATTGTCCTGCAGGAATTGAAACTGGTTATAAAAATGCCGTTGCTGGTGCAGACAAAGCAATTGTAGTTACAACGCCTGAAATATCAGCAGTTCGTGATGCAGATAGAATTATCGGTTTACTGGAAAAAGAAGATATCGAGCCACCAAAATTAATTATTAACCGTATTCGTACACAAATGATGATGAATGGTGATGTAATGGATATTGATGAAATTACCACACACTTATCGATTGAATTACTTGGTATTATCATTGATGATGATGAAGTTATTCGCTCTTCAAACAGTGGGGATCCTGTTGCTATGCTGCCAAATAACCGTGCTTCACAAGGTTATCGTAATATTGCTCGACGTATTCTTGGAGAATCTATCCCGTTAATGTCGATTGAAACAAAAAAAGCGGGATTTTTCGCTCGCTTAAAGCAACTTTTTAGTGGAAAATAAAAATTAGACCCTTTATCTTTGAGATGAAGGGTCTTTATAAAAGGTGATTGGATGAAAAAGCTAATAGTAAGCGCGGCTCCTATAGAAAAACGAGTAGTGGCAATGGAAGATGATTTGTTAATAGATATCGAAATTGTACGACCTTCTGAAAAAGTTCAAGTTGGTGATATTTATTATGGATTTATTCAAAAAATCGATCAAAAAGTGGAAGCGGCTTTTGTTGATTTAGGCAATAATAACAAAGGTTTCATCCATTTAAAAGATATTCCGGAAAGCTATGATAAAACTCAAGGTGCTAAAATTCCGGTTCAAATCGTGCGGGAAGGTAGCGTGACGAAACTCCCACTATTAACTGGCATACTGGAATTTTCTGGTGATTTGCTTATTTATTTGTATGGAAAAGAATATATTTCTGTTTCTAAAAGAATATCAGACAAAATCACATTAAAGAAAATAATGGAAACCATGGTGGAAGAAAATGAAGCGATAATTATTCGATCTAATGCAGAATTTGCAACGAAAGAGCAATTACAACAAGCTTTGGTTCAAGCGAGAGATAAATATCAAACATTAGTAAAAGAAGCTAGCAAAAGGAAAAAATCTGGCTTACTATTATCAGCGGCTTCGGGAATTTTAAATAGTACGAAACAGTTCATTCAACGATACGCACCATCGGAAGTAATTACGGATGATTTTGAGTTTGCTAAAATGCTAGAAATGATATATCCAGATAAGCAAATCATCTTAAAAAAAAGCGCTGATTTATTTGCAGACTTAGGTATTAAAGCTCAAATGGATAGACTGGCACGGCCAGTGGTTCATTTGAGTAATGGTTCTTCTTTATTTATTGAAAAAACAGAGGCGATGTGGGTTGTTGATGTGAACTCAGGTAAATTTAAAGGTACCACAGTAAAAGAAAAAACAGTAGAATCAGTAAATCTCAAAGCAGTTCCTGAAATCCTTCGACAAATTAGGTTACGTAATATGAGTGGAATGATATTAGTGGATTTTATTGGAGGAATGTCAGAAGCGGGCTACACAGAGCTGTACGCGGCGTTAGAGAGTCAAACTCGAGAAGAATACATTACAACACAAGTTGCAGCACTTTCGCAGTCAGGGTTACTACAATTGACAAGACGCAAGAAACAACAATCATTTTTAGAAACGACGACGATGCCTTGTCCAGTTTGTTATGCGACGGGTCATGTGGCTTCCAAAGAGACTCTTGCTTTCGAATTAGAACGAGAACTTTCAGGCATTATGCAAAATGAGCCAAACAGCATTCAAATTATTACGACAGAAGATGTTTTAGAGACTTTTTTAGATTTGAATACGCTAAGTAATGCGCCAATTGATTGGGAAGTGGCGGATGAAAGAGTCCCGTTTTATCAAATTGCCCGAGTGGAGAACTAAAATCAACAATTGGTTGACATAGGCTACTTGCTTATGCTATCATTTTACTGTTATGTTTGTAGCGCACCAAGCTACAACCGCACAGAGCTGGGTCAAGTATTTACTTCGTGTAAATCCCCTGTGATGGCGAGTCTTAGTATATGAGGAGGTGCAAGTATGTACGCAATTATTGAAACAGGTGGGAAACAAATCAAAGTAGAAGCAGGCCAAGAGATCTATGTTGAGAAATTAGCAGGTGAAGTTGGAGATGTTGTTACTTTTGACAAAGTTCTATTCGTAGGTGGAGATTCCGCTAAAGTTGGCGTTCCATTCGTGGAAGGCGCAACTGTAACAGCTAAAGTTGAAAAACAAGGCCGTGCGAAGAAATTGACAGTTTATAAATATAAACCGAAAAAGAACTACCACAAAAAACAAGGTCATCGTCAACCTTACACAAAATTAACTATTGATGCAATCAATGCTTAATTTGAAAGGACGAAAACAATGATTCAAGTCGATGTTATGCGAGAAGATAACCAAATAATTTCTTTTACAATGAGTGGACACGCCGATTTTGCCGAACATGGCAGTGATTTGGTATGTGCAGGAGCTTCGTCTATTGCTTTTGGAATGGTGAATGCTATTTCGGAAGTACGTGATTTTGATCCTGTAATAGAAGAGTCGGAGGGTTACCTTTACTATTCTGTGCCTGCTGATTATGTAGGGGATGACGTGGTGCAAATCTTGCTTACGGGGATGGAAAATCAACTAAGGTCATTAGCGTACAGCTATCCTGATCATATAAAAATTAACTCCAAATAGGAGGTGGAATTTCATGTTAAAATTTGATATTCAACATTTTGCGCACAAAAAGGGTGGCGGTTCGACTTCTAACGGACGTGACTCTGAATCAAAACGTTTAGGTGCAAAACGTGCGGACGGACAATTTGTTACTGGTGGATCTATCCTTTACCGTCAACGTGGTACTAAAATCTATCCAGGAACTAACGTAGGACGTGGAGGCGATGATACTTTATTCGCTAAAACTGATGGCGTTGTACGTTTCGAACGTATGGGACGCGACAAGAAAAAAGTTAGCGTTTATCCTGAAGTACAAGAAGCTTAAATACAATTTTAAAAACCGTCACTTGTGGCGGTTTTTTTGTGTTTTCATCTTTGTGAATTAATTTCTTTTAAAATTGGTTATAACTCTCGCGAATTGGGGTAAAAGTAAAGAGGCAGATGAAGATACATTGTGAAAAATAGGACAAGTCGTTTGATTGACAGCGTTTTCTTGATATGATTAAATAGACTCAAGTTAATTAACATGTCAGGAGAAGAGATGACAATCGAAACGATGCAAGGGTACTAGTGTGCCTACGTTTTGATTGTCATTCTTTTTTTGAAGTTAATTGATAATCGGAATGTAAGGGGACTAGTAAGTGTTAAAATTCCGGTGCTACAAATAAGCAAGAAGAAGGAGTTGGAAAAGATGATTGACACAAGTTTAGCAACACAATTTCTAGGTGAAGTCATTGGTACGGCTATACTAATTATTTTAGGTGCTGGTGTCGTAGCAGGTGTTTCACTGAAAAGATCCAAAGCAGAGAATGGCGGCTGGGTCGTTATTACTTTAGCTTGGGGGCTGGGTGTTACAATGGGTGTGTATGTCTCAGGGTATATGAGTATGGCCCATCTTAACCCCGCAGTAACTATCGGTATGGCACTTGCTGGTGCTTTCCCGTGGAATTACGTATTGCCATATATTCTTGCTCAGTTTATTGGGGCATTTATCGGGGCTACGCTAATTTGGTTGCATTACTATCCACACTGGAAACAAACAGAAGACAAACCAACAAAACTAGGTGTTTTTGCAACGGCGCCAGCTATTCGCCATTTTACATCTAACTTTTTTGGTGAAGCATTAGGTACTTTTATATTAGTATTTGGATTACTATCACTAGGTGCAAATTCCTTTTCAGATGGATTAAATCCACTTGTAGTCGGTGCATTAATCGTAGCTATCGGGATGTCTCTTGGTGGAACTACGGGTTATGCCATCAACCCAGCTCGTGACCTTGGACCAAGAATTGCGCATTTTGTTTGGCCGATTTCTGGCAAAGGTGGATCTGATTGGGGCTACTCATGGGTTCCAGTTATTGGACCAATCATGGGCGGTGCATTAGGTGCTTTAGGGTATAATGCCATTATTAACGGCGAACTAGGAATGTGGTTCTGGGTGTTCGCAGTATTATTTGTTTTAATTCTTATTTTAACTATGCAACTCGACAAGAAAAAAGATTTAGCATAAGCTAGAATTATAACTAGCTCCAAGCGAAGGTCTTCGGGCTTTCGTTGTACTTAAAACTAGAGGAGGAATTTTACATGGAAAAGAAATATATTTTAGCACTGGATCAAGGAACAACGAGTTCAAGAGCGATGATTATTGACGAAGAAGGAGAAGTAATTGGCGTTGCACAAGAAGAATTTGATCAAATTTTTCCTAAACCAGGTTGGGTAGAACATAATGCTAATGAAATCTGGGCTTCGATTTTAGCTGTTATTGCAGGTGTATTGTTAAAAACAAATATTTCTTCTAAAGAAATTGCTGGGATTGGTATTACAAACCAACGTGAAACAACCGTTATTTGGGATAAAGAAAGCGGAAATCCGATTTATAATGCGATTGTTTGGCAATCTCGTCAAACAGAAGATATTTGTAAACAATTACGTAAAGATGGCTATGAAGATACCATTCGTTCTAAAACTGGTCTTTTAATTGATCCGTATTTTGCGGGTACAAAAGCTCGCTGGATTCTTGACCATGTAGATGGTGCACAAGAACGTGCTGAAAAAGGAGAACTTCTTTTCGGAACTATTGATACTTGGTTAGTTTGGAAATTAACTGGTGGTCGTGCTCATATTACCGACTATTCCAATGCTTCTCGTACACTTCTTTATAATATTTATGATTTAGAGTGGGATGATGAGCTTTTAAAAATGCTTAATATCCCGAAAGCAATGCTGCCAGAAGTTCGTCCATCCTCTGAAGTATATGCGGACACAGTGCCTTATCACTTCTTTGGTGAAGAAGTTCCGGTTGCAGGTATTGCTGGTGACCAACAAGCTGCATTATTCGGTCAAGGTTGTTTCGAAAAAGGAATGGCGAAAAATACGTACGGGACTGGTTGCTTCTTGCTAATGAACACTGGGGAAAAAGCAGTTCGTTCTGAAAACGGCTTATTAACAACACTTGCTTGGGGAATTGATGGTAAAGTAGAATATGCACTTGAAGGTAGTATTTTCGTTGCTGGTTCCGCTATTCAGTGGTTACGTGACGGTTTACGAATGGTTCGTCAATCAAGCGACTCTGAAAACTATGCAAGTCGTATTGAATCAAGTGACGGTGTATATGTTGTACCAGCTTTCGTTGGTTTAGGCGCACCTTACTGGGATTCAGATGTTCGTGGGGCTGTATTTGGCTTAACTCGTGGTACGGAAAAAGAACAATTTATCCGTGCAACTTTGGAATCTCTAGCCTATCAAACAAGAGACGTACTTTATGCAATGGAACAAGATTCCGGAATTAGCTTAAAAACGTTACGTGTTGATGGCGGAGCTTCTGCTAATAATTTCTTAATGCAATTCCAATCTGATATTCTAGGCGTTCCTGTAGAGCGTCCAGAAAACAAAGAAACAACCGTGCTAGGTGCGGCGTTCTTGGCGGGACTTGCAGTAGGTGTTTGGAAAGATAAAAATGAAATTAAAAAACATTGGAAACTGGACAAACGTTTTGAAGTAGAAATGAAAGAAGAACAAAGAGAAGATTTATATGAAGGCTGGCATAAAGCTGTTAAAGCGGCACAAGCTTTTAAATAAATTCTAAAAGATGCGTCAAATGTGTAAAAGCATTTGACGCATTTTTGCTATGTAAAACAAATAAATATCTGGAAATAGAAATAAATATAGTGACAGATGTATAGTTTGTTCGTTATAATGAAAGATAAGACTTTTAAGGAACGGGAGAATATAAAAATTATGTTTGTAGATCAGGTTAAGATATATGTAAAAGCTGGTAATGGTGGGGACGGTATGGTAGCATTCCGTCGCGAAAAATTTGTACCAAACGGTGGTCCTGCTGGCGGTGACGGTGGTAAAGGAGCAGACGTTGTATTTGTTGTAGATGAAGGTCTGCGTACATTGGTGGATTTCCGCTTTAAACGAATCTTTAAAGCAGAGCACGGCGAACATGGCATGAGTAAAAGTATGCATGGACGCGGTGCAGAAGATTTAGTAGTCAAAGTACCACAAGGAACAATTGTAAAAGATATTGATACTGGCGAGATTATTGCTGATTTAGTAGCACATGGTCAACGTGCAGTTATTGCAAAAGCAGGACGTGGCGGACGTGGTAATAAACGTTTTGCAACGCCAGCCAATCCAGCTCCAGAACTCTCTGAAAACGGTGAGCCTGGACAAGAACGAAATGTACAATTAGAACTTAAAGTATTAGCAGATGTTGGTTTAGTTGGTTTCCCAAGTGTTGGTAAATCAACCTTATTATCTGTTGTTTCTGCTGCGAGACCAAAAATTGCCGCATATCACTTTACAACGATTGTTCCTAACTTAGGAATGGTTGATGCTGGAGATGGTCGTAGCTTTGTTATGGCTGACTTGCCGGGATTAATTGAAGGGGCTAGCCAAGGTGTTGGTTTAGGTCATCAATTCTTACGTCATATCGAAAGAACACGTGTTATCGTGCACGTCATCGACATGTCGGGCTCAGAAGGACGCGTACCATATGAAGACTATATGGCCATTAATAACGAATTAGAACAATATAACTTGCGCTTAATGGAACGTCCACAAATTATCGTAGCTAATAAAATGGATATGCCAGATGCGGAAGAAAATTTAAACGAATTTAAAACTAAAATCGCTGAAGATATTCCTGTCTTCCCAATTTCTGCAGTAACAAAAACAGGCCTACGCGAATTACTTCTTGCTATTGCTGATAAATTAGAAACAACACCAGAATTTCCACTTAATGAAATTTTGGAGCAAGAAGACGAAGATACAGTTCTTTACAAATATGTTGCTGAGGAACCTGACTTCGAGATTTCTAGAGAACCAGATGGTACTTTTGTGTTAAGTGGAGCGAAAATCGAACGCTTATTTACGATGACAAACTTCGAGCGTGATGCTTCTATTAGCCGTTTTGCTCGTCAGCTTCGTGCAATGGGTGTCGATGAGGCGCTTAGAAAACGTGGTGCCAAAGACGGCGATATCGTTCGCTTGCTTGATTATGAATTTGAATTTATGGATTAAACAAAGTGCTGCGCCAATCATTTGGCGCACGCTTTTTTCCTAGCTATGAAAAAAGGAGAGTTGAAAATGAAAATTGCTTATTTAGGTCCAGCAGCATCTTTTACCCATTCGGCAGCAGCAAAGGCTTTTCCAAAAGAAGAGATGATAGCTAAGAGTACAATTCCGGATTGTATTATGGCAATTGAAAAGGAAGACGTGGATGTGGCTGTTGTTCCAATTGAAAATACGATTGAAGGAAGCGTCAATATCACGCTGGACTACTTATTTCATTTTTCAAGTGTCCCTGTAGTAGCAGAGATTGTTCTACCAATTGCGCAACATTTAATGGTTCATCCCGCGCATGTATCCGCTTGGAAATCTGTGCAAAAGGTAATGTCTCACCCACAAGCGCTTGCCCAGTGCCATACATTTCTTCAGGCAGAATTATACGGAGTGGAGCGTGAAGTTACACCTTCAACTGCCTATGCTGCAAAATGGGTTAGCAATAATCCGACTGAACTTGTGGCAGCTATTGCACCACGAATGGCAGCAAATGAGTACGGGCTTGAAATCGTCAAAGAAAATGCGCAAGACTTGGAATTAAATCAAACAAGATTTTTTGTTTTAAGTCGTAAGCCTGTTTCGATTTTATTACCAAAAGAAGAAGAAAAAACTTCTATTTCTGTTATTTTGCCTAATAACATGCCAGGAGCGCTACATAAAGTCTTGTCAACATTTGCATGGCGCGATATAGATTTAAGTAAAATTGAATCAAGACCACTTAAAACCTCGTTAGGGGAGTACTTTTTCTTGATTGATGTGCTTTCAGAAGGAAAAGAAGTGCTAGTTACCAATGCGCTTGATGAAATTACACTTTTAGGTGGAACGGCAAATAAACTTGGCACTTATCACGTTCACCGCTTACAAACGAATTAAATAAAGAGTTATCGCAATTTTTTGCGGTAACTTTTTTATTGCGAATCCTCATTTTTTGCGTTAGAATTTGTAGGAGAAAAGCTTTACTAAATCTAAAAGGAGTGAAATATATGTCAGGACATTCAAAATGGAATAATATTCAAGGTAGAAAAAATGCACAAGATTCCAAGCGTTCCAAAGTATTCCAAAAATTAGCGAGAGAAATTTTTGTTGCAGCAAAAAAAGGTCCTGATCCGAGTTTAAACCCTTCGCTCCGATTAGTTATGGATAAAGCAAAAGCAGTCAACATGCCAAATGATAATATTAAACGTGCTATTGATAAAGCTTCTGGTAATACGAGTGGTGAAAACTACGATGAAGTAACGTATGAAGGGTATGCGCCTTGTGGAATTGCTGTATTAGTCCACGCGCTTACGGATAATAAGAATCGCACAAGTACCAATGTCCGTGTAGCATTTAATAAGAATGGTGGAAGCCTTGGTGAAACCGGAAGTGTTAGCTATATGTTTGATCGTAAAGGTTATCTTGTTATTTTACGCGAAGGTTTAACCGTAGACGAAGAGGAATTTATGCTGGAGGCTATTGAAGCGGGTGCGGATGACGTGGAAGTAAGCGAGGATGTATTTGAAATTTTTACTGATCCGGCTACTTTTTCAGAAGTGAAAGAGGCTTTGCAAGAAGCGGGGTATACTTTTGCTACTGCTGAATTATCCATGTTTCCAACGGTTTATAATGAAATAGCAGAAAACAATCAAACACAATTTGATAAAATGTTAGAGGCACTAGAAGATGATGATGACGTGCAAGAAGTTTATACGAACGCAGAGATTAATTAAGTCAACACACCCCTTTTTCGGACAATTTGAATAGGGGTGTTTTATATGAATCACTAGGAGGAAGAAAATATGAAACCGCGTAAAGTAATGATAATTGGAGCTGGGAATGTAGGAACAGCTGCAGCACACGCATTTGTTAATCAAAAATTTGTGGAAGAGTTAATTCTCGTAGATTTAAATAAAGAACGCGTAGAAGGAAATCGGAAAGACTTGGCTGATGCCGCTGCATTTATGCCCGGGAAAATGGATATTACAGTTCGTGACGCGAGCGATTGCGCAGATGTAGATATCGCTGTAATCACTGTAACTGCAGGACCTTTAAAAGAAGGACAAACTCGTTTAGACGAATTGAGAAGTACTTCACGAATCGTTTCAGGCATTGTGCCTGAGATGATGAAAGGCGGGTTTAATGGTATTTTCTTAATCGCGACGAATCCGTGTGACATCATCACATACCAGGTTTGGAAATTGTCCGGTTTACCAAGAGAACGGGTACTCGGAACGGGGGTATGGCTTGATACAACAAGGTTACGCCGTTTACTCGCGGAAAAACTAGATATCGCTGCTCAAAGTATCGATGCTTTTATCCTAGGAGAACATGGCGATTCTCAGTTCCCAGTCTGGTCACATTCATCTATTTATGGTAAACCGGTAAATGAATATAGTTTGGAAAAATTAGGCGAGTCACTGGATTTGAAACAAATTGGTGAAACTGCTCGTGATACTGGTTTTGAAATTTATCACCAAAAAGGATGCACAGAATATGGCATAGGTGGTACGATTGTTGAGATTTGTCGTCATATTTTTAGTGGTAGCCAGCGCGCTTTGACGGTATCTTGTGTACTTGATGGCGAATACGGAGAAAGCGGTCTAGCCATCGGAGTACCAGCTGTTTTAAGTCAAAATGGTGTAAAGGAAATCATCTCTTTAAAATTAGATGAACAAGAAGAACAAGCTTTTGCGAATTCAGTATCTGTCATTAAAAAAAGTATAGCTTCTATTTAAGGCGTCAATAATATTATTATGTAAACTAAGAGAGCTTTCCTTTTATGAACAAAAACTAGTACAGATGTTCCATTTTATGCTATCATATAATGTATGACGTGAAATGAAGAGAGGACGAATAAATTGTACGATTACATAAAAGGAACCGTTACGACGATTACACCCGAATATATTGTTGTTGAGGCAGGACAAATCGGCTATCAAATAATTACAGGGAACCCGTTTTCCTTTCAACGACTAGAAGGTACAGAAGCGCAAGTCTTTTTGTATCAGCATGTGAGAGAGGATAATATTTCTTTATTTGGTTTTCAAACAACAGAAGAACGTTATTTATTCAAAAAATTATTGAGTGTTTCGGGCATTGGACCAAAAAGCGCACTAGCCATTATTGCTTCAGGCGATGTCGTTCCACTAATTTCAGCGATTGAATCCGAAGACGATGTTTATTTAACCAAATTTCCGAGTGTCGGTAAAAAAACAGCTCGCCAAATTATTCTTGATTTAAAAGGAAAACTGGCTGATGTTGTTGCGAGCGAAATTGTTTATGTTGCCCCAGAAAACGATATGGTTGCGGGACTTTCCCCGCAATTAGAAGAGGCCGTATTAGCTTTAGAAGCGCTCGGTTATAGCACGCGAGAACTTAAAAAAGTAATACCAAAATTGGCTAAAGAAGCTGACTTAACAAGCGACGCATATATCAAGCTAGCGCTACAATTAATGACAAAATAGAGAGGAGCTTGTGGCATGGATGAACGAATTATTTCAAGTGAAACAGTAGACGCAGAAGAAGTATCTTTTGAAACTAGTTTGCGGCCACAGAACCTTTCACAATATATTGGGCAAGATAAAGTAAAGAATAATTTAACTGTCTTTATAGAAGCTGCCACACTCCGAAATGAAGCACTGGATCATGTGCTTTTATATGGCCCTCCAGGACTTGGTAAAACAACGCTTGCGATGGTCATTGCATCAGAAATGGGTAGCCAAATTAAAACAACGAGTGGACCAGCTATTGAACGTCCAGGCGACTTGGCGACAATTTTGACAAGCCTTGAGCCAGGGGATGTTTTATTTATTGATGAAATCCATCGTTTATCAAGAGCGATTGAAGAGATTTTATATCCGGCAATGGAAGATTATTGTTTGGATATTGTGATTGGAACAGGTCCAACTGCGCGCTCGGTTCGTTTAGATTTACCACCATTTACTTTGATAGGAGCGACGACACGAGCTGGACTTTTATCAGCGCCCCTTAGAGATCGTTTTGGCGTAATTGATCATTTAGAATTTTATACAGAAGAGCAGTTGACCGAAATTGTCCTCAGAACTTCCAATATTTTAGATACAAAAATTGATGATCTCGGTGCGCGTGAAATAGCTAGACGCTCAAGAGGAACCCCGCGGATTGCCAATCGTTTATTAAAACGGGTTCGTGATTTTGCGCAAGTTCGAGGAAATGGAACGGTAACCGAAAAGCTAGCGAAAGAAGCGCTTACTTTGCTTCAAGTAGATCCAAGAGGATTAGATACCATTGACCAAAAATTACTCCATACAATTATCCAATCGTTTAGAGGCGGTCCAGTTGGTCTGGATACAATCGCTGCAAGTATTGGAGAAGAACGAGAAACCATTGAAGATATGCAAGAACCATATTTACTACAAATCGGTTTTCTACAAAGAACGCCACGAGGAAGAATCGTAACTGAAACGGCGTATAACCATTTAGGAATAAGTTATGAAAAAGAGGTATAAAGCATGAAAGTAGAAGATTTCGATTTTGATTTACCAGAAGAATTAATCGCACAAACCCCACTATTAGACCGGACTTCAAGCCGACTAATGGTGCTTGATAAAGAGTCAGGTGACATAAAAGACCAACATTTCACTGATATTATCAGCTATTTAAACGAAGGGGACGCACTAGTGTTAAATGATACACGCGTCCTCCCAGCAAGGCTGCATGGTATTAAAGATGAAACTGGCGCACACATTGAAGTGCTCCTTTTGAAACAAAAAGAAGGCAATGCATGGGAAACTTTAGTAAAACCTGCTAAAAGAATTCGAAAAGGTGCAACCATTACTTTTGGTGATGGCGCTTTAAAAGCGACTTGCTTGGAAGAGCTTGAGCATGGTGGTCGGATTTTAGAATTTTCTTATGAAGGCATTTTTTATGAGGTATTGGAGCAACTTGGCGAAATGCCACTTCCTCCATACATTAAAGAACAACTGGCTGACCAAGATCGTTATCAAACCGTTTATGCGAAAGAAAATGGTTCAGCTGCTGCGCCGACTGCGGGTCTTCATTTTACCGAAGATTTACTGGAACAAATTAGCGCAAAGGGTGTAGAAATTATTTTCGTGACACTTCATGTGGGGCTCGGAACATTCCGCCCAGTGGACGTAGAAGATACTACCAATCATAAAATGCATTCTGAATTTTATCGTTTAACTGAAGAATCTGCTGAGCGAATTAATAAAATCAAAGCACAAGGCGGAAAAGTTGTTGCAGTTGGAACGACTTCTATCCGAACATTAGAAACAATTGCGAGTCGTCATGACGGCAAACTAGTGGCTGAATCAGGTTGGACAGAGATTTTCATTTCCCCAGGATATACTTTTCAGGCAGTAGATGCACTAATAACGAATTTCCATTTACCGAAGTCGACATTAATTATGCTTGTGTCTGCTTTATCAGACCGCACGAAAATTTTAGCAGCCTATAATCATGCTGTAGAAGAACAATATCGCTTCTTTAGTTTTGGCGATGCAATGTTTATTCATTAAATTGCGAAAAAATTAATAGAAAAGCTTGTTTTCATTGGTAATTTTCGTTATGCTAGTGAATAGAGTAAATAAGAAAGAGGTAACACATGTCCGCCATTCGTTATGAACTAATTAAAACAGATAAACAAACAGGTGCTCGTCTTGGTAAAATCCATACACCGCACGGCACATTTGATACACCTATGTTTATGCCAGTTGGCACGCTTGCGACGGTAAAAACAATGTCACCCGAAGAATTAAAAGCCATGGGTGCAGGTATTATTTTAAGCAATACGTATCATTTATGGTTGCGTCCCGGAGAAGAACTTATTCGAGAAGCGGGCGGACTACATAAATTTATGAACTGGGATCAACCAATCTTAACGGATTCAGGTGGTTTTCAGGTGTTTAGTTTGAGTAAAATGCGTGATATCAAAGAAGAAGGCGTTCATTTCCGGAACCATTTAAACGGGGACAAACTTTTCTTATCACCAGAAAAAGCGATTCAAATTCAAAATGCACTTGGTTCGGATATTATGATGAGTTTTGACGAATGTCCACCATATCCAGCGTCGCATGAATATATGAAAAAATCAGTAGAAAGAACATCTCGCTGGGCTGAACGCGGCTTAAAAGCGCACGTTAGACCAGAAGACCAAGGTTTGTTCGGTATCGTCCAAGGTGGAGCTTACGAAGATTTACGTGCGCAAAGTGCGAAAGATCTCGTTTCGCTTGATTTTCCTGGTTATTCCATCGGCGGCTTATCAGTAGGGGAACCAAAAGATGTCATGAACCGCGTTTTGGAACACACGACACCGCTGTTACCAGCGAACAAACCACGCTATTTAATGGGTGTAGGTTCGCCTGACTCATTGATTGATGGCGTGATTCGAGGAGTGGACATGTTTGACTGTGTTCTTCCCACACGTATTGCACGAAATGGTACTTGTATGACATCTAGTGGTCGCTTAGTTATTAAAAACGCTAAGTTCACACACGATTTCCGTCCAATTGATGAAAATTGTGATTGTTATACATGTAAAAATTACTCGCGTGCATACATCCGACACTTGATTCGTTGTGAAGAAACATTTGGAATTCGACTTACAACTTATCATAATCTTCATTTTCTGTTAAACTTAATGAAGCAAGTTCGTGGCGCTATTATGGAAGATCGTCTTGCTGATTTTAGGGAAGAATTTTTTGAGCAATATGGATTCAATCGTCCTGATGCAAAAAATTTCTAAATATATATAAAGTATCGAAAGGAGTTGGAAAATATGGGCGGTATTGTAACATTTATACCAATTATCTTGATGATCGTTTTGTTTTACTTCTTATTAATCAGACCTCAACAAAAACGTCAAAAAGAAGTACAAAATATGCAAAGTAGTTTAGCAAAAGGTGATAAAATTATTACTATTGGTGGACTTCACGGTATTGTTGAAGCAATTGAAGATGGCACAGTCATTTTGAAATGTGGAAACAGCAAATTAACTTTTGACCGTAACGCAATCAGAACTGTACTTGAAAAAGGTAATGCGGTTTCTAATCCAGTTGTAGCAGAAACAACTTCTGATGACACTGAAGTTGTAGAAGACAACAAATAATACTTGAAATAAAAATGCCATTTCCCTTTAAACGGTGAAATGGTATTTTTTAACCATAAAAATAGAGCTTATACTTCCCATTTAAGCTTTTTTTAGATAAAATGGGAATATGCTTATTGTTTAAGAAAGGGGAAGACTTGATATGGATAGATTTTCGGAATGGTATGAAGATTTAGCGCCAGCGATTTCAATAAAAGTAGAAGATTTTCATATTTTAGGTTACCGAGAAATCAAGGCAAGCCACATTTGGGCATTTTTAACAGAGGAAAAGTGGAAGAATGGACCAACCCCTGCTTTGCATGAACGTATAAATGATGTCATGCAAATGAAAATTGGACAATTAATGCAATTTATTATGACAACAGCTGAACAAGAATCTAATAACCATGTTTCTCAAGCAGATAGTATGCTTCAACCAAATGTGGAAGATTAACAGCCTGTTAGCAAATGCTTGGGTTCCATACATAAAATAGAAGTATTTGTTGTTAGACTGGGATTTGTTATGGTTTAGATGAGGGAGGAACGAAACAGAAATGGTAAAAAAGAGTAAGATAGTTATTTTCTTTCTAGTAGTTGCAATTATCTTTGGTGCTGTATTTGGTACCGCAAAAATGGTTATGCAAAACATCAACTTAGGCTTGGATCTTCAAGGGGGATTCGAAGTTCTATATGAAGTGTCACCAGCTGACGGCAAAGGGACTGTGTCGAAACAAACGTTGACAGATACAGTAACTTCACTCGATAAGCGTGTTAATTCATTAGGTGTAGCTGAACCGAGTATTCAAATCGAAGGAAATAACCGTATCCGTGTTCAACTTGCTGGAGTAACTGACCAAGCAGAAGCACGTAAAATGCTATCGACCACAGCCCAATTATCATTTAGAGATGCAAATGACAAAATGATGATGAATGGTAGTGACTTGGTTGCAGGCGGTGCTAAACAAGCTTTTGATTCAAGCAATAATCCAATCGTTACATTAAAACTAAAAAGCGCAGACAAATTTGCTAGTGTAACAAAAACAATACTAGCAGAAGCGCCTGACAATCAATTAGTTATTTGGTTAGATTGGAAAGAAGGACAAAAGTACAAAACAGAACGCGAAAAGAAAGACCCGGCTTACTTATCAGCACCAAACGTAAGTAGCGTATTAGATACAGATAAAGTAGAGATTTCCGGAAGCTTCACAACGGAAGAAGCAAAAGATTTAGCTGAATTGCTAAACTCTGGGGCACTTCCTGTGAAAATGAAAGAGGTTTACTCTACATCTGTTGGCGCTCAATTTGGTCAAGATGCATTACAAGAAACTATTTTAGCTGGTATTATTGGGGTTATTGCTATCTTTATTTTCATGATGGCTGTTTACCGTTTACCAGGTGTTATTGCTTCTATCACTTTAGTTGCATACACTTATTTAGTACTATTAATACTGAGTCTACTTAACGCAACACTTACTTTGCCAGGGATTGCAGGTTTGATTCTGGGGATAGGTATGGCTGTTGACGCGAACGTAATAACCTACGAGCGAATAAAAGAAGAAATCAAGGTTGGTAGGTCGACGAAAGCTGCTTTTGAAGTCGGCGGTAAAGAAGCATTCCGTGCGATTTTAGATGGTAATTTGACGACACTTATCGTAGCTGCGGTTCTCTTCTACTTTGGAACAAGCTCCATCAAAGGTTTTGCTACAGTACTAATCATTAGTATTTTAGTTAGCTTCTTGACAGCGGTTTGGGGATCAAGATTCTTATTAGGCTTATTAGTGAAAAGTAATTGGCTTAACAATAAACCAGGATTCTTTGCAGTTAAACGAAAAGATATCCATAATTTACATGAGGGCATTAATAGCTTTAGCTTAAAAACACACTTTGACCGATTTGATTTTGTAAAACATCATCGTCTGTTCTTATCTATTTTTGCTGCAATTGTTATTGTCGGTATTGTTATTCTATCCATATTTAGACTAAATCTAGGTATTGACTTTGCCAGTGGGACACGAGCGGAAGTGACAGCTAATCAAACACTGACAGAAACGCAAATTAAGAAAGATTTAGATACGATTGATATGCCATCAGATGATATTGTTTTCCAAGGATCAGGTTCTAAAACAGCCGTTGTTTCTTATAAAGGTACATTATCGCAAAATGACGTAGCTAAATTTAAAAATTACTTTGAGGACAAATATAAGCACGAACCAAGCATTAGTACTGTTTCACCAACTGTCGGGAAAGAACTTGCCAAAAATGGCTTCTGGGCACTCGGTGTGGCGTCTGTGTTGATTGTACTTTATATTGCGGTCCGGTTTGAATTTTATATGGGTATTGCAGCGATTCTTTCCTTACTATTCGACGCATTTATCATCTTCATATTCTTCAGTGTAACAAGGCTGGAGGTTGACTTAACCTTCATTGCCGCAGTGCTGACGGTTATCGGTTATTCCATTAATGACACGATAGTCACCGCCGACCGGATACGAGATATTAGTATGAAGATGCAACGTTTCAAAACGAAAGAAGAAATTGCGGATGCTGTTAATAAAGCATTACGACAAACATTCACTCGTTCTATTAACACCATTTTAACGGTTATTTTCACCGTACTTGCACTTGTACTATTTGGTAGTGAGTCTATTCTGAACTTCTCCATCGCCTTACTTGTTGGACTGGTTTCCAGTGTATTCTCCTCCATCTTTATGGCGATGCAATTATGGTACGTATTTAAAGCAAGACAACTTCGTAAAAAAGGACCAATTAGCACAGTTAAAAAGAAAAAACCACGTAATAACGGACAACCTGTCGTATAAAAACGAACGGCCGAATTTCATAAAAAGAGATTCGGTCGTTTTTAATAGGACAGAAACGGGTACAGAATAAGATAATCGTGCAAGGAGGAGAAAACATGAAAGAAAATAAAGTACAGTGGCAAGTAATTGCGGGGATTATTTTAGCACTCATTATTGCGATTTTTGCAGTTATTAATGTAGATCCAGTTGAAGTAAACTTTTTATTTGCTCAAGCAGAGTGGCCATTAATATTAATTATTTTAGGCTCTGTTCTTTGCGGTTGTTTGATTATCTTTTTCTTAAATATCGCGAAATCTCGTGGAATGAAGAAAAAAGTAAAACAATTAACCACCGAAAAAGCAGAATTGGAACGTCAACTAGCAGCTGCCAAAGCAATGAAAACTCATTCATCTAAAGTAGAAAAACGTGATACAGAAAATGCGGTAGACACAACTAAATAAAAAATGGGACGCTGACAAAATATGTTGGCGTTTTTTTATTGGAAGATTCCTCTTGGTTTTTCTAGTGATTTTCGATATAATAGGAAGGTTGAGAGGTGGGGTAATGTGATTCATTCAAAATACTTATGGAATATCGAGGAAGCGGCGGAAGATAAAGCAAGTCAATTAGCAGAACAGCTAAAAATCTCGCTTCCACTTGCAAAACTACTTTGGAAAAGAAAAATTACAACGCAAGGACAATTCGATAAATTTTTCCACCCAGAAAAATATGAAAGCTATGACCCGTTTTTATTCGCAGAGATGGATCTTGCGGTTGCTAGAATTAAGCAAGCGATAGAACGAAATGAGCAGATTTTAGTTTATGGAGATTATGATGCAGATGGGGTTACTAGTATTGCAGTTTTAATGAAAACATTGCGGCATTTAGGAGCCGATGCTGATTTTTATATTCCTAATCGCTTTACGGAAGGTTATGGCCCGAATATTGCCGCTTTTGATATGGCTAAAAACCAAGGAACAGATTTAATTATTACGGTTGATAATGGTATTGCGGCGCTTGAAGTAATGGCTCATGCCAAAGAGATTGGTTTAGATGTTATTGTTACGGATCACCATGAACCGCGTGAGATTATGCCAGAAGCTGTGGCTGTTATCCACCCAAAGCATCCTAAATCAGCTTATCCGTTTGATGAACTAGCGGGTGTGGGTGTTGCTTACAAATTATCGCACGCTTTACTTGGAGAAGAGCCAAAAGAACTGCTCGATTTAGTTGCAGTTGGGACTGTGGCAGATTTAGTTTCTTTAACAGATGAAAATCGCTTACTTGTTCAACTGGGATTGCGTCAATTACGCGAATCCGCCAACCTTGGACTGGCTGTGCTAGCTAAAAAAGCTAGTTTGAAATTAGAAGAGGCTACGGAAGAAACGATTGGCTTTGGTTTGGCACCACGACTGAATGCAGTTGGTCGATTAGGCCCAGCAGATCCAGCGGCTGATTTACTTTTAACGGAAGATCCAGAAGAGGCACTTTTCTTAGCGGAAGAAATCGATGATGCGAATAAGGAACGGAAACAAATAGTTGTTGATACAACAAAGCTCGCGATGGAGGCAATTGAGGCAA
Organism: Listeria monocytogenes; assembly: GCF_900187225.1. GTDB lineage: Bacteria > Bacillota > Bacilli > Lactobacillales > Listeriaceae > Listeria > Listeria monocytogenes. Next base: position 1,518,519 of record NZ_LT906436.1, on the reverse strand, counting down.
AAGACACTTTAGGAAATGTGCTCGTTGTTTACGGTGAGGGGTGGAATACCGGAATCCTTGGAATTGTTGCTTCTAAATTAGTTGGAACATATTCTCGACCGGCAATTGTGTTGGGGATTGATCCTGTAACTGGAATTGCTAAAGGGTCTGGTCGAAGTGTGGACGCGTTTCATTTATATCAAGCGCTTGATAAACATCGTGATTTAATGATGGCCTTCGGTGGGCATCCAATGGCTGCAGGCCTTACATTGCCAGCCGAAAACCTAACTGAATTAGAAGCTAAATTACAAGAAGAAGCGAGTTATCTTTCAGAAGAAGATTTTCGCCCGGCCTTGAAAATAGAAGAAAAAATTAAGCTTGCTGATGTTTCGGTGGCCTTTATTGCTCAACTTGAAAAATTAGCGCCTTTTGGGATGGATAATCCTAAACCGATTTTCTTGTTAGAAAACATGCATTTAAAAGGAACGAAAAGAATTGGGGCAGATAAAACCCATTTAAAAACAATGCTCGCCACAGAGGAAAATGATGCCACTTTAGACTCTATTGGATTTGGCGTAGGAGATTTGGTAGATAAAATTTCTCCGACAGCAGCCGTGGATGTGGTTGGAGAATTGTCCATCAATGAATGGAACAATGTGAAAAAACCGCAACTACGAATGATGGATATTCACATTTCGCACTGGCAACTCTTTGATGTACGTAATAAATCAGAGTGGGCTAGGATACTCCAAGAACAAACAGAATCAAGAGTTTTCGTTTGTTTTGAAGAAAGAACGATTGGTACGCTTGGAGAACAAAACTATATTTTGGTGAATGAAAAAGCTGATTTTGTGGCAGATTTCCAGACAGAAGAACTTGTTTTCGCAGATATGCCAACGAATATCGAATTAGTTGAAACGATTGTTCGCGAAACGAAACCAGAGCGTATTTTTGTCCATTTTGATGCAGCAGAAGGTAATCAAATCCCGGCAATACCAGACCGGTTAGCTTTTGCAGAATTATATAGTCTCATTAAAAAATTCCAACCATTTCCAATCGAAAAGTACACACCACGGCTAATGCAAAAATTTGGTTGGAATAAAGAGCAAATAGATTTCATGTCAAAGGTGTTTTTTGATTTAGAATTTGCTAAAATGGATAGTGGTCAGATTATTATCAATGAAGTTGTTGAAAAACGTAATCTGGACGAGTCACTTGTTTATCAACAAAAGGTAGAAGAAATAACTACAAGAAAAAAACTGTTGTACTCCAATTATACTGAGCTTCATAGTTGGATGAAATCAATGATGGAAACATCAATTTACCCGAATGCGGAGGAACTAGAAAATGGAAATTAAAGATTTACAAGATTATGTAGCGATTGTGAACGATTGGCCGAAAAAAGGAATTGTGTTTAAAGACATCACGCCCCTTATGAATGACGGAGAAGCATATCGTTTTGCTACAGATAAAATTGTTGAATACGCAAAAGAATTAAAAATTGATATTATTGTTGGGCCGGAAGCACGTGGCTTTATTATCGGCTGCCCAGTTGCTTATGCGCTAGGAATTGGTTTTGCACCTGTTCGCAAACCAGGAAAACTTCCTCGTGAAACAATCGAAATGGAATACGATTTAGAATATGGTACTAATAAATTGTCTATGCATAGCGATGCCATCAAACCGGGTCAACGCGTGCTAATTACAGATGATTTACTCGCAACTGGTGGAACAATCGAAGCGACAATTAAACTAGTGGAAGAACTAGGTGGTATTGTTGCTGGGTGTGCGTTCTTAATCGAACTAAAAGAGCTAGAAGGACACAAAAAATTAAATGGTTACGACCGTTTAATCCTTATGAAATTATAAAAAATAGACTACTCCTATTATTTTAGGGGTAGTTTTTTGATTAAAAAGCTGAAAACTGCCAGAAAATGTGAAAAATCAAGGAAAAGTGCTTTCTAAACAAAGACGGCTCATGCTATAATATTAAACAAGAATATTTTTTAGAGCACTCAGTTTTTGGGTGTTTTTAAGTTGTATATATGACATGGAGATAAGAGGGTGAATGTAAATGGCGAAAGAACAAAATCTGACAGCTGAGCAAGTCATCGATATGGCTTCTCATTATATGAATCAGGAACATCTAGCGCTTGTAAAAAAAGCGTATGAATTTGCGCGCGATTCTCATAAAGAGCAATTTCGTAAATCAGGTGAGCCGTATATTATTCATCCAATTCAAGTTGCCGGCATTTTAGTCGAATTAAAAATGGATCCATCGACCGTTGCATCTGGATTTTTACATGATGTCGTGGAAGATACACCAGTCACACTAGCGGATTTAGAAGAAGTTTTTGGCAGTGAAGTTGCCATGCTAGTAGACGGAGTAACGAAACTTGGTAAAATTAAATATAAATCACATGAAGAACAACAAGCCGAAAACCATCGGAAAATGTTCATTGCGATGGCGCAGGATATTCGCGTTATTTTAATCAAACTGGCGGACCGTTTGCACAATATGCGGACATTAAAACATTTGCCAGTGGAAAAACAACGTAGAATTGCTAATGAAACATTAGAAATTTTTGCGCCACTCGCGCACCGTTTGGGAATATCGCGAGTGAAATGGGAGCTAGAAGACACAGCACTTCGCTATTTAAATCCACAACAATATTACCGTATTGTCCACTTAATGAAGCAAAAGCGGGATGCAAGAGAACGTTACTTGCATGATGTGATTGATGGTGTAAATGAAAATTTAGATGAACTTAATATTCAAGCGGATATTTCTGGGAGACCGAAACATATTTATTCGATTTACCGGAAAATGAGTGAACAAAATAAACAATTTAACGAAATTTATGATTTACTGGCTGTTCGAATTGTCGTTAGTAGTATCAAGGATTGCTACGCTGTTCTTGGTATTATTCATACGCGCTGGAAACCGATGCCAGGTCGCTTTAAAGATTATATTGCGATGCCGAAGTCGAATATGTATCAATCGATTCACACGACGGTTATAGGGCCTCAAGGAGAACCTCTTGAAGTTCAAATTAGAACGCACGAAATGCATCAAATCGCTGAATACGGGGTTGCGGCACACTGGGCATACAAAGAAGGTAAAGTGGTCAATTCCAAAACTTCATTCGATAACAAATTAACATGGTTCCGAGAAATTTTAGAATATCAAAATGAATCGGATAATGCGGAAGAGTTTATGGAAAGCTTGAAACTCGACTTATTTTCGGATGTTGTTTACGTTTTCACTCCAAAAGGTGACGTGTACGAGTTACCAAATGGCTCTGTACCGCTTGATTTCGCCTACCGCGTCCATACCGAAATCGGAAACAAAACTATCGGTGCAAAAATTAATGGAAAAATTGTTACCCTAGATTATAAATTAAAAACGGGCGATATTATTGACATTTTAACGTCCAAACATTCTTATGGCCCAAGTCGAGACTGGCTTAAATTAGTTCAAACTTCCCAAGCTCGAAACAAAATCAAGCAATTTTTCAAACGACAAGCAAAAGAAGAGAATGTCGAAAAAGGCCGAGATTTAGTTGAGAAAGAAATTAGACAACTTGGATTTGAGCCGAAAAAAATTATGGCAGCTGAAAACCTTCGCAAATTAGCAGATAAACTAAACTTTTCGCATGAAGATGATCTGTTTGCTGCTGTTGGTTATAATGGTATTACAGCTTTACAAGTAGCTAACCGCTTAACAGAAAAACTTCGAAAAGAACGTGAACTAGAAGCAGAAACAGAGAAGTTATTAACGCAATCAGAAAATAAACCTTCGAATTCAGATGCTAACAATGAAAAACTGAAGATTAAGCATAATGCAGGAGTAGTTGTTCAAGGGGTAGGTAATCTATTAATTCGACTATCCAGATGTTGTAATCCGGTACCTGGTGATGATATCGTTGGGTATATTACAAAAGGTCGCGGGATTTCTATTCATCGTCAAGATTGCCCAAATGTTCAAGCTATCGAACCAGAGCGGCTAATCGAAGTGGACTGGGAAGATGCTGATTCACAAGCGAAAAATGACTATAATGTAGACATCGAAATATACGGTTATAATCGCAACGGACTATTAAATGATATTTTGCAAGTGATTAACAGTCTAACTTCTAATATTAATGGTGTCAATGCTAAGGTTGATAACAACAAGATGGCAACATTAGTGGTCACGCTGCAAATTCATAATATTAATCATTTACAACGAGTAGTGGATAAAATAAAACAAATCCCAGACGTATATACAGTGAGAAGATTAATGAACTAAAGGAGTGGAGAAGCGATGCGTGTACTACTACAACGGTGTTATGAAGCGTCCGTAAGTATGGAGGATGAAGTTATTAGTGAAATAGCTGGAGGGCTTTGTCTATTAGTTGGATTCACTCATACAGATACCCCCGAAACCGTGGACTATATGGCAAAAAAAATCGTGGGATTACGAATCTTTGAAGATGAATCAGAGAAGATGAATATTTCTTTAGCCGAACGAGGTGGCGCGATTCTTAGCGTTTCTCAGTTCACTTTATACGCTGATGTAAGTAGAGGGAAACGTCCAAGCTTTACAAAATCCGCTCCTGGAGAAAAAGCAGAAGCACTGTATGATTTATTTAATCAAAAACTTGCAGAAGCGGGTTTTATTGTTGAAATTGGAGTATTTGGCGCTATGATGGATGTGAAAATTGTCAATCACGGTCCAGTAACAATAATGCTCGATTCAGAGGAAATGCGTAAATAAAAAACAATCATTCAGGAAACTGAATGATTGTTTTTTTTAATTAGAGAAGTAATTAGATAGGCCGTCTGTTACTGATTCAGCAATTTGGCTTCTGTAAGATGCTGAATTAATATTATTTTCATCTTTTGCGGAACTTAGATAACCAAGTTCTAAGAGGACTGCTGGTTGTGAATTTTCTCTGACTACATAATAATCGCCGACTCTTGCACCACGATTAGTAGTAGGGAGATCTTTCCCGAGCGTAGTATTAATACTTTCAGCAAGCGATTTATCACTATTATCATAATAATAAGTTGTTTGACCGCTTACACCTTTGCTTGCGTCTTCTAAGCTATCAAAATGAATACTAATAAACACATCTGCATTATTTTCGGCAGCTATATTTGTTCTTCCTTTTAGAGAGACATATTTATCACTGTTTCTCGTTAAGATTACTTTAGCGCCTCTAGCTTCTAATTTTTGTTTTAATTGTTTGGCTGTCTTTAAAGTCATTTCTTTTTCAATTGTGCCATTTGCCCCTTTAGCACCTGGATCATTGCCACCATGTCCGGGGTCAATAACGATGGTTGCTTCGGATAATTTGGTTGTTTTGCTTCGAGGGCTGGATGTTTGACCTTTGTCGGAAACATCGACTACCCAGTTAGCTACATAACCTTCTTCGCCGCTTGTCGTACGTATTTTATACCAGTCACCTTGTACTCCCTGAATAGCGAACCCTTGGCCAGAATTTGCTTTTTCGATGACGGCACCATCACGACTTGGCTTATTTCTAATATTAGTGGAGTCATCGCGAATGGTTACTGTTTGTAGCTCACTTTCATCTACTTTTGTAACAGATTCACGAATAGTTAAGTAATCGGAGCTAACCCATGCGCTTGTTCCGTTATATTGGATTTGCGCCCAGCCGTTTTGTTGGCTAGTAACTGTTACTTGATCACCATTATTTAGCAATCCAAGTGATTTACTTGAGGTACTTGGTTTTTCACGTACATTCAAACCGCCGTCAGAAGAAACGATAGCGACACTGTTACTTGCTGCGCTGACATCAGTGTTTTCTACTAACCAGCTTGCAACCCAACCGCTATTTCCGTTATCTAACTGAACTTTGTACCATTGATTTTCTTCACCGACTACCCGGAGTACTTCATTTTTTCTGGCTTGGCTCGTTACATCATATGCTAAACCAGGACCGCTACGGACATTTAAGACTTCTGCTTTGACGACAACGGAATTCGCGTTCGCCATTGCTATGGTTGTAAAAATACCTGCTGCAATCAATAAAATGGAGACAACGGTGATAAAAATGAATTTATTCTTCATTTAAAGCTAACACCACCCATATACTCATAAACTTTTATCTGACAGTAAAATGTTACCATAAAATGCGCTTTCATGGAACTAGAAAGTGGTTTTTTATAAAAAAACTGGCAAAATGTTGACTTTTCAGTGTGTTTTTAGTAATCTTAGAATAATTCATATTTAAAACTAGCGACAGAGAAAAGTAAGAAAATCCATGCTATACAGAGAATTTATCCCATTTGGCTGAAAGGATAAAGATAGTCACATTTTCTGAAAAGACACTCTCGAGGTTTCTTGTTGAAAAACAGTAAGCAAGAACGTATTCAGGCGTTAACTGACTTAAGTGAGGACTCATTAGTAGTTCTAATTAGGGTGGTACCACGGGTGTAAATAGACTCTCGTCCCTTGTTTTTATAACAAGTGACGGGGGTTTTTCTTTATATTTTGAAGTAAAAAAAGGAGGTTATGGTGATGGATTTGCAATTACCAAGAGGGACGCGAGATATTTTGCCGGAAGAGGTTAGTAAATGGCATTTTTTAGAGACAGAGTTTAAAAATGTTTGCGAAAACTACCAATATGAAGAAATCAAGACGCCTGTTTTTGAACATACGGAATTATTTGAGCGTGGGGTTGGCGATTCTACGGACATCGTATCAAAAGAAATGTACACTTTCCAAGACAAAGGCGGAAGAAGCTTAACACTGAGACCAGAGGGGACTGCTTCTGTTGTTCGAGCTTTCGTTGAGCATAAATTATACGGTGAAGTGAGCCAACCAATCAAAATGTACTATAATGAACCAATGTTTCGCTATGAACGTCCACAAGGCGGAAGACAACGCCAGTTTACTCAAATGGGAATTGAAGCACTTGGAAGTGATGATCCTTCTATTGATGTAGAAGTAATTTCACTGGCAATGGAGTTTTTTCGAAAAATTGGCTTAACAAACATTAAATTAGTCATTAATAGCCTTGGTGATAAAGAAAGCCGTTTAAAACATCGGGAAGCACTTGTTGCACATTTTGAACCACACATTGATGAATTTTGTGCAGAATGCCAAGTGCGGTTACACAAAAATCCACTGCGGATTTTAGACTGTAAAAAAGATCATGACAATCCACTGATTCAATCTGCGCCATCTATTTTGGACTTTTTAAATGAGGAATCTGTTGCCTATTTTGAAAATGTTAAAAATTACTTAAATGCGCTAGAGATTCCGTTTGAAATTGACCCAACGATGGTTCGTGGTTTAGATTATTATAACCACACGACATTTGAAATTATGAGCGTAGAAGAAGGATTTGGCGCGAAAACAACGCTTTGTGGTGGTGGGAGATATCACGGTTTAGTGAGAGAGTTTGGCGGCCCAGATACACCAGGAATGGGCTTTGGTATTGGTGTGGAACGTATTTTACTGGCACTAGAAAAAGCGGACATCGAAATACCTGCGAAAAAACCATTAGAGGTTTATGTGATTACAGCGCAACCAGAAGCAGAACTAAAAGGCGTAACACTCGTAAATAAATTAAGACAAAATGGTATTAGTGCAGAAAAAGATTACTTAAAACGTAAATTTAAAGCACAACTAAAAGATGCCAACAGAAAAAATGCCGTATACACCATTATTCTTGGTGAAGAAGAATTACAAACAGGCAATTATCAATTGAAAAATATGGAAACGGGCGAGCAAGAAGCTGTGTCTGAAACAACCATACTAGAAAAATTATCAAACACCAAGGGGGAGAAATAAAAATGGAAAAACGTACAAGTTACTGCGGTGAATTAAACGAAGCGCATATTGGTCAAAGTGTTGTCCTTCATGGTTGGGTGCAAAAAAGACGCGACTTAGGTGGTTTAATTTTTATTGATTTGCGTGACCGTGAGGGAATTGTGCAAGTGGTCTTCAATCCTGAATTTTCAAAAGAAGCGCTTGAAATCGCTGATAGTGTTCGAAATGAATTTGTTGTTACTATTAAAGGAACAGTTCATGCTCGTGGTGAAAAAGCTATCAATGAAAAATTAGCAACTGGTAAAGTAGAAGTTTTAGCAGAAGAAATTACGATTTTAAATACTTCCAAAACGCCACCATTTTATATTGAAGATGGAGTGAATGTTTCGGATGAATTGCGTTTGAAATACCGTTATTTAGACTTACGCCGCCCAGAAATGAATAATATTTTCAAAATGCGTCACACAGTAACAAGAACGTTCCGCAATAAACTAGATGCGCTTGGATTCTTTGATATCGAAACACCTTATTTAACAAAAAGTACGCCAGAAGGTGCACGCGATTATCTTGTGCCAAGTCGTGTTTATCCTGGTAACTTCTATGCATTGCCACAGTCCCCACAAATTTTAAAACAGTTACTAATGACTGCTGGGTTCGATAAATATTACCAAATCGTACGTTGCTTCCGCGATGAGGATTTGCGCGGTGACCGTCAACCTGAGTTTACACAAATCGATTTAGAAACAAGCTTTTTAACGAAAGAAGAAATCCAAGCGATTACGGAAGATATGCTGGTAGATGTTGTCAAAGAAGCAAAAAATATCACCATTGAAAAACCGTTTCCTCGTATGACATATAAAGAAGCAATGGATCGTTTTGGCAGTGATAAACCGGATATTCGTTTTGGTTTAGAATTACAAAATGTATCCGATGTCGTAAAAGATGTTGATTTTAAAGTCTTCCAATCCGCAATCGAAAATGGTGGCGAAGTGAAAGCAATCAATGCAAAAGCAGCCGCAGCTAATTTTTCGCGTAAAGATTTAGACGCACTTGGCGTTTTTGTTGCTAACTACGGTGCAAAAGGTCTTGCTTGGTTAAAAGTAGAAGCTGGTGAACTAAAAGGTCCAATTGCTAAATTTTTCCCTGAAGATAAAGCGGCAGAACTTAAAGTAGCACTACAAGCAGAAGATGGTGACTTATTACTATTTGCAGCTGATAAAGCAGATATCGTTGCAGCATCACTTGGGGCGCTTCGTAATAAACTTGGTAAAGACTTAAACTTAATCAATGAAGAAGAACTTGCTTTCTTATGGGTGACTGATTGGCCTCTATTTGAATACGATGAAGAAGCAGAGCGTTATGTATCTGCGCATCATCCATTCACTTTACCAAAAGAAGAAGATATCCCGCTTCTTGAAACGGATTCTTCTAAAGTGATGGCAGAAGCTTATGATATCGTATTAAACGGATATGAAATCGGCGGCGGTTCATTACGGATTTATAAAAAAGAAGTGCAAGAATCGATGTTCCGTGCACTTGGCTTTACGGATGAATCAGCGAAAGAACAATTTGGCTTCCTAATGGATGCGTTAGAATATGGTACACCGCCTCACGGTGGTATCGCGCTAGGATTAGATCGTATCGTTATGATCTTAGCTGGTCGAAACAACTTGCGTGACACAATTGCATTCCCTAAAACAGGTAGTGCAGTGGATCCGCTAACAAACGCACCAGGTGAAGTGAGTGAAGCTCAGCTAGCAGAGTTGAAACTCGAAACAGTAAAAAAAGAAACAAACTAAAAAAGAAGGTGAGCGCTAATGCTCACCTTCTTTTTGCTTTAAAAATCATCACTTAATTCTTGAATGTTTTCAACGTGTACCTTATTAACTAATAACCCTCGATTGGAATCATTGGACCAGAATGGGCCGTCCAATTCTTTCGCTTCACTGGAGCTGATTTTATTTTTATTATAAAAAGTGGCTTCCACATTGTAGCGATTCCCTTTTTTTACTGCATCCCAACTCTCTTCAGAAAGTGGTAGTGTAATTGATTTGTTTCCAGCGCCGTCAATTTTGCCAGTGATGGTATTGTTTTTTGATTTTTGGTCCACCACGAAATTAAAGGTAACGTCTACTTTTGACGAAGCGTGTTGATAAAGATAATAACCGCCAAAAAGCAGGATGGCTACTAGAACGGTGAAAATGGGGATTTTACGCATAGGGAATTTCGCGCCTCCTTATCTGTTCTAAACGTTCTTCCTTTTTCATTATAAGTGTAAAAGTTAAGAAGCGGAAGGGGTAAACGCCATTTCTCATTGATTTTTTAGAATAGAGGCCCCATTTTTAATTAATTCACCATTTTAACTATTCATTTTGATGGTTTATCTTGTAATGCGTCGATTCCGGTTTCGCCAGTGCTGATTTTAACGACTTCTGCAAGTGGGTAAATAAAAACTTTTCCGTCGCCGGGTTCGCCAGTACGTAGCGTTTCTTTAACAACACGAAGTACATCCTCAACGGGAACGGTGGAAACAACGATTTCGATTTTCATTCGTTCATGAATATTGCTTTCTTTTTTTGTACCCCGATAAAGTTCAATAAATCCTTTTTCTAACCCAGTACCAAGTGCTTTTGTTACGGTTAAGCCGCTCACGCCGATTTTTGCAAGTTCTTTTTGAAATAAATGAAAGCGATTTGGGCGAGTAATAATTTCGATTTTTGTTAATCCAGACATATTGTTGCCTCCTTTATTCTTGATATGCTTTTTCGCCGTGCAGTGTCAAATCAAGTCCTTTGTACTCTTGTTCTTCATTTACACGGATTGGTAAAAATAGTTTGATAATTACGACGATTAGAGCTGTTACTACAGCTACATATGCCACCGTTGAGCCGATTGCAATTAATTGTTTTACTACTAGAGAAGCATTCCCATAAAATAATCCATCTGCTCCAGCTTCATTTACTTTTGTTGTAGCAAAAAGTCCAGTTGCAATACCTCCCCAAATACCTCCGATTCCGTGAAGACCGAATGCATCAAGTGCATCATCATATTTTACTTTTCCTTTCAACCAGAACACAGCCCAGAAACATAGTGCTCCGCCGAAGAAACCAATGATAAGTGAACTTGGAACGGTAACAAATCCAGCGGCAGGGGTAATGGATACTAAACCAGCAATTGCTCCGGAAATGGTTCCAAGCATAGTTGGCTTTTTATTCGTCAACCATTCAACCAAACCCCAACCGATAATACCTGCAGCAGCTGCCGTATTCGTATTAACAAAAGCTGTCATAGCCACATTATCAATTGTAAGGGCGCTACCAACATTAAAACCATACCAACCAAACCAAACTAGAATACCACCAATAAGCGCAAGTGGTAAATTGTGCGGAGAAGCAGAGTCGGCTTCTTTTCTTCGTCCAATCATAATCGCAAGTACTAATCCTGTTACACCGGAACTAATATGAACCACATTTCCACCAGCAAAATCAAGTGCTCCAAGATTACGTAACCAACCGCCATCACCCCAAACCCAATGAGCGACAGGGGAATAAACAAGTAATGACCATAAGATAATGAAAATCAAGTAAGCGGAGAAATTCATCCGTTCTGCAAATGCCCCAGAAATGATAGCTACAGTCAAAATAGCAAAAGTCATTTGAAACATCATGAATAGAACATGTGGAATGGCGTCTGAGTAAGTAGCATTTGCCGCAAAACCGACATTATGAAGGAAGGTCCAATCAAAACTACCTATAAAGCCGTTCCCAGGGGCGAAAGCTAACGAATAACCAACAATCACCCAAAGAATAGAAATAATTGCCATCGAACTAAAACTATACATTGCAGTACTCAACACATTTTTGCGTCGAACCATACCGCCGTAAAATAATGCGATTCCTGGTGTCATCAACCAAACCAATAAAGTACAAAAGAACATAAATACTGATTCCATACTCAACTCTCCTTTTTGTTAGATAAACTAACATGTAATATATTATTTATGCGTTTATAATACACTATATTCAAATAAAGGCAAGAATATTTTATCAATTCAATCAATTTGGTTAGATTATCTAACATATAGCGTTTTCAATTGTTTGCTTTTGATATTTATTTCAGAATAATCAGATTATAATATGGTGTAATTTCCGTTTCAATGGTAGATAAAAAGCCTATTCGTAAATAGGCTTTTTTCATTAAATATAAAACATGTATCCATCTGTTAATTCAGAGTCAGTAGAATGTTTTAGTAAGTCAGCTAGCGTTGTTTGATCTAACACGTCACGGACGGCATTACGCATTCGTGTCCATAGTTCTCGCTGGGCAGCTTCTTCATCTTCCATACTTTCCACAAGTACGATGGGCCCTTCTAGTGTACGTATGATATCACCCGCAGTAATTTTTTCAGGATCACCATTTAAAACATAGCCGCCATGGGCACCGCGAATACTTTTAACAATTCCTGCATTACGAAGAGGTCCGATTAATTGCTCTAAATAATGTTCCGATAAATTTTTATCTTGGGCGATACTACGAAGGGAAATAGGACCATCACCAATTCTTTTTGCGAGTTCAAGTGTTATTGTTAGGCCATAACGACCTTTTGTTGTAATCTTCATTTTTATTTAACCTCCAGTAATTTCAAAACCACTTATACCGCATCTATTATATCGGAATTAATGAAAGAAGGCAAAGGAAACAAGTACGTGAACGCACAGGTGTTCTTATGTTATAATGGGAAATAAGCAAATAAGAAGGAGCGGTTATATGGCAATTCAACCTTTAGCTTACCGGATGCGCCCGAAAGCATTAGATGAAATCGTGGGACAAACGCATTTAGTCGGTAAAGATAAAATTATTAATCGGATGGTCAAAGCAAAACAATTATCTTCTATGATATTATACGGACCGCCTGGAATTGGAAAAACCTCGATCGCAAGTGCGATTGCTGGAAGTACAAAATATGCATTCCGTACATTAAATGCAGTTACCAATAATAAAAAAGATATGGAAGTAGTAGCAGCTGAGGCAAAAATGAGCGGCACGGTTATTCTTCTTTTAGATGAAGTACATCGGTTGGATAAAGCAAAACAAGATTTTTTACTACCATTACTTGAAAGTGGCGCGATTATCTTAATAGGTGCAACGACAAGTAATCCATACATCGCGATTAATCCGGCGATTCGAAGCCGGACACAAGTTTTTGAGTTAAAACCTTTAACGGTAGAAGATATTATGATAACTATGGACCGGGCGCTTTCAGATAAAGAGCGGGGACTTGGGAATTATGATGTAGAAATAGATGAGGTTGCGAAAAAACATTTTGCAACGGCGAGTAATGGGGATGTGCGTAGTGCGCTGAATGCCTTAGAGTTAGCTGTCATTTCTTCTGAACCAAATGAAGATGGTGTGATTCATATTACACTCGATGTGGCAGAGGAGTGTTTACAAAAGAAAAGTTTAGCTCATGACAAAGACGGCGATGCCCATTATGACGTATTAAGTGCTTTTCAAAAATCTGTTCGTGGTAGCGATGTGAATGCAGCGCTCCATTATATGGGACGTTTAATTGAAGCAGGAGATTTAGTCAGTATCAGCCGGAGAATGCTCGTTATGGCATATGAGGATATTGGTCTTGCGAGTCCACAAGCCGGGGCGCATACACTCGCAGCCATCCAAACCGCAGAAAAAGTCGGGTTTCCTGAAGCGCGAATTCCGCTCGCTAATGCTGTCATCGAGCTTTGCCTTTCGCCTAAATCCAATTCTGCTATTATGGCGATTGATGCGGCACTAGCAGATATTCGCCAAGGAAAAAGTGGAGAAGTGCCAGATCATTTACGAGATGGACATTACTCTGGTGCAGAAAAACTTGGACGAGCAATTGATTATAAATATCCGCATAATTATGATAATGCTTGGGTTGACCAACAATATTTGCCAGATCGCCTTAAAAATAAATTATATTATGAGCCGAAATTCACTTCGAAATTCGAGCAAACAATCGCTGGCGTATACCAAAAAATTAATGAAAACAAGGCAAAAAAAGAATAAAAAAAGTGCCAAATGAAAAGTCGCTAACGTTGAAATTTCGTCTTTCCTATGGTATTCTAAATGAAGAAAAGAAACCCTAATGTATTCGATATAGTTCCTGATATTTTTGAACCGAACAATTTTTTATACCTAGGGAGCTTGGAGTTCCGGCGCGGCGCACATGCCTTCACACGAGGAAGTGCAAACCGTTAGACAGAGCACCCACCTGCTTTAATTGAGAGCGGGTTCAAAGGAAGGGAATCCTAAACGGTACGATTGGGGTTTCTTTTTTGCGTGTAAATAGGAGTTATTCCTCTTTACTTTACAGGAGTATTGCTGTTACAATAAGAAACGATTAACGGCGAACAGGAATTCGTCTAAAAAAAGGACGCGATAAAAAATGGAAAACAGAATTTACTTAGACCATGCTGCGACAAGTCCAATTCATCCAGAAGTTATCCAAACAATGCTTGGCGCAATTACTAATACGTACGGCAATCCTTCTAGTATTCATTACGCTGGACGAGAGGCGAGAAAAGCATTGGATGAAGCTCGCCACACAATCGCTAAAAGTATTCACGCTACAGAAAAAGAAATTATTTTCACAAGCGGTGGTACAGAAGGTGATAACTTGGCACTTATTGGGACAGCTTTAGCACATAAAGAAAACGGAACACACATTATTACTTCGCAGATTGAGCATCATGCTGTTTTAAAAACATGTGAATATCTTGAGACTCAAGGTTTTGAAGTGACTTATTTGCCAGTAGATGAGCATGGGATCGTGTCTGTAGAGAGCGTACAGGCTGCTTTACGCCCTGAAACAATTCTTGTTTCTATTATGTATGGTAACAATGAAATTGGCTCCATTCAGCCAATTGCGGAGATTGGTGCATTGCTACGGGATCAACAAGCCATTTTCCATACAGATGCAGTACAAGCTTACGGGCTATTAAATATAAATGTAATGGAGTTAGGAGTAGATTTATTAACTACTTCTTCTCATAAAATAAATGGACCACGTGGCGTAGGCTTTTTATACGTCAAAAATGGGACACGTCTTGCTTACCAAATGCACGGCGGCGAACAAGAACGAAAACGTCGCGCTGGAACAGAAAACTTAGCGGGAATCTGCGGATTTAGTGCAGCTTCTTCTATAATGACAAATGAACGCGAACTAAAAAACGAGGAATATATATCCTTTAAAAAACGAATGGCAGAAATTTGGCGTTCTGCAGAGCTGGATTTTGAAGTAAATGGTTTAGAAGCTGATACGCTACCACATGTTTATAGTGTGCGTTTTCCAGGTGTTTCAATTGAACAATTATTAATGAATTTGGATATGGAAGGAATTGCTGTTTCGAGTGGCTCGGCTTGCACGGCGGGAACAGTAGATCCATCGCATGTTTTAGTTGCTCTATTTGGTGAAAATCATCCAGCGATTCAAGAGACCGTTCGGATTAGTTTTGGACTAGGAAATCATTTAGAAGAAGTAGAAATGGCGGCTACGAAAATTAGTGAAGTAGTAACGCGTTTAATGAAAATTTAAGAAGGCGAGGAGCGAACTTTGAGTACAAATAATAGTGACATTCGTGTAGTTGTCGGCATGTCAGGCGGAGTAGATTCATCAGTCACTGCTCATATATTAAAAGAACAAGGTTATGATGTTATTGGCATCTTTATGAAAAATTGGGATGATACGGACGAATTTGGCGTTTGTACGGCAACAGAAGATTACGATGATGTTATTCGCGTAGCCAACCAAATCGATATCCCTTATTATGCGGTTAATTTCGAAAAAGAATATTGGGATAAAGTGTTTACGTATTTCTTAGATGAATACAAACTTGGTCGCACACCAAACCCAGATGTTATGTGTAATAAAGAAATTAAATTCAAGGCATTTTTAGAACATGCGGAAAGCCTGGGCGCGGATTATGTGGCAACGGGTCACTACGCACAAGTGAAAAAAGTAGGCGACGAAATCGAATTGCTTCGTGGCGTTGATAATAATAAAGACCAAACGTATTTCTTAAACCAGCTTTCACAAGATCAACTGAAAAAAGTCATGTTCCCACTTGGGGCTATGGAAAAAACAGAAGTGCGTGAAATCGCGAAAAAAGCTGGACTTGCTACTGCAGACAAAAAAGACAGCACTGGCATTTGTTTTATTGGCGAAAGAAACTTTAAGCAATTTTTAAGTGAATATCTTCCGGCGCAACCTGGCGAAATGAGAACACTGGACGGCGAAGTGTTAGGGAAACATGACGGATTAATGTATTATACAATCGGTCAACGTCATGGCCTAGGCATTGGTGGAGACGGTGAACCTTGGTTTGTTGTTGGTAAAAATTTAAAAGAAAATGTATTGTTTGTGGAACAAGGTTTCCATCATGAAACTTTATATTCAGATTCTCTAATTGCAACGGACATTTCTTTTACAACTAATGCAGAAAAACCAAAAACAATCGAATGTACTGCTAAATTCCGCTATCGTCAAACGGACACTAAAGTAACCGTGCACTTGCGTGAAGATGGTACAGCAGAAGTTGTTTTTGCTGATCCAGTTCGTGCAATCACTCCAGGCCAAGCTGTTGTATTTTACGATGGCGACGTTTGCCTTGGCGGTGGAACAATCGATACGGTTTGGAAAAACGGTCAAAAGTTAGATTATGTAGGCTGAAATTAGAACCGGAGAATCTTGTTTTCTACGAGACTCCGGTTTTTTCCTGTTTAAATGCGTTTTTTTAAACAGATTTTATGGTAAAATATTATACGAAACAGTGAAAAGAGGTCCTTTATGAAAAAAATAGCGATTTTTGGGAGTGCGATTGTTTTATTTTGTCTTCTTATTTGGGGATATTTTTATTTCAACTCAGAACCGTCTACAACCGCAGAAAATGCTGCAAATTCAACTAAAGCTGTGGAGGTGCTTGAAGAAAATGACATCCTTGTTTTTACTCCACGTAAATCGGATGCAGATATGAGTGTTATTTTATATCCAGGTGCTTTTGTTGATGCTTTAAGTTATGCACCTCTTGCAAACAAACTTGCTTCGAGCGGTTACAAAACGTACATCGTTGAAATGCCCCTTAATTTAGCTGTATTTGGTAAAAATCGAGCTGCTGATATTATTGATGAAGCTCCGGATGAAAAATTTGTCATTGGTGGACACTCGCTTGGTGGCGTGATGTCTTCTAGATTTGCACATGATAACGAAAACGAAATAGAAGGCGCGTTTTTCTTAGCTAGTTACCCAGATAAAAAAGGTTCCTTAAAAAATGCTTCTTTTCCAGCACTTTCTATCACAGCGACAAATGATGATGTCTTAAACCAAGATTCTTATAATAAAAATAAAAAATACTTGCCTAAAGATACTACTTTTGTTTCTATTAAAGGTGGAAATCATGCACAATTCGGTTCATATGGAGAACAACATGGGGACGGAAAAGCAGCGATTAGTGGGCCAGAACAAACAGATCAAGTAGCGAACGCGCTCGTTACGTGGCTTAATACGTCTGTAAAAAATCAGGAAAGATAAGAGGGATAACATGGATAAAAACCAATTAGGTATTAAACAAATGCAAGAAGGTAATTTAGAAGAAGCGGTCAAATTATTTACAGAAGTAATTGAAGAACATCCAAGCGATCCAGTTGGTTATATTAATTTTGGGAATGTTTTACTTTCAATGGATGATTTTGAACGTGCGGAATTATTTTTCAAAAGAGCTCTTGAGCTAGACGACACAGTTCCAGCTGCTTACTATAGCTTAGGAAATTTATATTATGAATTAGAGCGTTATCAAGAAGCCGCAGATAGCTTCCAAAATGCCACAAAACAAGGAATGGAAAATGGTGATTTGTTTTTCATGTTAGGAATGAGTTTTGTTCAAATGGAGGAGCTAACACTTGCGATGCCATATTTACTTAGAAGTGTCGAATTAAATCCAGAAGACGGCGAAGCGTTATTTCAATATGGGATTGTGCTTGCTCGCAGTGGTTTTTATGAAGATGCGATTAATATGTTAGAACGCGTTTTACTTGTTAAGCCTGAAGATCTAGATGCACTTTACAATATTGGTGCAGCTTATCTGGCATGGCAAGGAGATATCGTTCTTGCTAAAAACTATTTTGAACGAGCAATTGCTACAGGCGCATCACATGAATTGGCTGAAAATGCCTTAAATGCGATTCAAGATTTAGAAAACGAAGCAGAGTAAATCTAATTAGAAAGGAGGCGGCTTAGAATGGCTGAACAAGAATCACTCGCCTTATTTGATGATACAACAGAAGAACTTTTCATGAAGGGCACGATGTTGTCTACCATTTTTTACAATGCCGAAAACCTCTTTTCTGTCGTACGAATATTGGTAAAAGAAACAAATGCGGATTGGGACGAAAAAGATATTATCGTAACTGGCTTTTTCCCAGCACTCCACGAACAAGAAGTCTACACTTTCTACGGAAAAATGCAGGAACATGCTAAATTTGGTCAACAATTCAAAGCAGACCGGTTTCGTAAAGAAATGCCACAATCACGCGCTGGTTTAATTAATTATCTTTCTGGAGAACTTTTTAAAGGAATTGGTAAAGTAACCGCTGAAAATATTGTGGATACGATTGGCGATGATGCTATTACGAAAATTTTATCCGATCCGAGTTTGTTAAACACGGTACCTAAGTTGCCATCCGGTGCAGCGGAAAGTTTGCTTGCTTCTCTTAGAGAAAATCAGGGATTAGAGCATGTGATGGTCGGTTTAAACGAATATGGCTTTGGCCCGCAATTATCCATGAAAATTTTCCAGGCCTATAAACAAAATGCTATTGAAGTGCTAGAGAATAATCCTTATAAATTGATTGAGGACGTAAAAGGGATTGGTTTTCAACGTGCCGATGAGCTTGGACGGAAACTCGGTCTTGGCGGGAATCATCCAGAACGGCTTCGCGCAGGGATTTTATTTATGTTAGATTCGGTTTGTATGCAACAAGGTCACGTATACATGGAGCAAGAGGTTCTGCTTGGAGAAGTGACATATTTGCTAGAAGAAAGTGAAGGCATTCGAATTGACCAAAGTATTTTAGTAGCTCAAGTAGAAAAATTGGCCGAGGAACAAAAGATTATTACGGAAAACACACGCGTATACATGCCGTCGCTCTATTATTCAGAGAGTGGCTTTGCATATCATGTTAAGCGAATGCTTAAACAAACAGAATACCAAGAACAATTTCCACAATCCGAATTTTTACTAGCTCTAGGAGAATTAGAAGAAAGGATTGGCGTTCATTACGGAGACTCACAACGACAGGCTTTAGAACAAGCTTTAATGTCTCCGATGCTCGTACTTACTGGTGGTCCTGGAACAGGGAAAACAACGGTCATTAAAGGGATAGTGGAGCTGTATGCGGAACTAAATGGTGTGAGTCTTGATCCCCATGCTTACAAAGATGGAGCGACTTTCCCCGTTCTTCTTGCTGCTCCAACTGGTCGTGCCGCTAAACGGATGTCAGAGTCAACTGGACTTCCTGCGATGACTATTCACCGTCTACTCGGAATGAATGGTCAAGAACAAATGGATGATGATGCAGAAAGACTGATTGATGGACGACTGTTGATTGTGGATGAGATGTCGATGGTTGATATTTGGCTTGCTAATCAATTATTCCGTGCTTTACCAGCGCACATGCAAGTGGTACTCGTTGGCGACCAAGATCAGTTGCCTTCAGTCGGACCGGGTCAAGTACTCAAAGATATTCTGCAATCTGAACAAATTCCAACTGTAGCTCTTTCAGATATTTATCGCCAAAAGGATGGTTCTTCCATTATCGAAATGGCGCATTATATAAAAGAAGGCATGTTGCCAGCTGATTTCACCAAAAATAGCGCCGATCGCTCCTTTTTTCATTGCACGGTAAATCAAATTGGTGATGTGGTCGAACAAGTGGTAAAAAATGCAAAAAACAAAGGGTTTCGAGCAAAAGATATCCAAGTTTTAGCACCAATGTATCGTGGTCCCGCAGGCATTGATATTTTAAATAAAAAACTACAAGAAATCTTCAATCCAAATGATACAGGGCGTCGTAAAGAAGTTCAATACGGTGACATAAAGTATCGCGTGCATGACAAAGTACTGCAATTGATTAATCAACCAGAGAAAAATGTGTTTAACGGTGATATCGGTGAAATTGTTTCTATAATCTACGCCAAAGAAAATACCGAAAAACAAGATCTGATTGTCGTTCAATTTGACCAAACAGAGGTTTCTTACTATAGGCAAGAATTTAATCAATTGACCCATGCTTATTGTTGTTCGATTCATAAAGCGCAGGGAAGTGAATTTCCGATTGTGATTATGCCGATTGTCCGCAGTTACTACCGGATGTTACGTCGCGATTTACTCTACACTGGAGTAACGCGGAGTAAACAATTTCTCATTCTTTGCGGGGAAGAAGAAGCTTTTCGAATGGGGATAGAACGAATTGATGAAAATAAGCGTAATACAACACTCTCTGAACGTTTAATGAGCGAAGATGTTTTATTAGAACAAATGACGAATAAACGAATTCTCACTGCTGAAAACATTACGGAAATTGATCCGATGATTGGAATGGAAGGGATTACTCCAGAACAGTTTATGGTAGGATAAAAAAGAACCACTCTCTAAAAGTTTAGAAAGTGGTTCTTTTTTTATTGTTCGTTATCTTGGAAAAAAGGAAGGCGAATAGTAAATGAAGTACCTTTATTTGGTTCACTAGTCACCGTAATTGATCCATCGTGATATTCAATTAACTGCTTCACAATGGATAAGCCAATACCAGATTCGCCAAAAGCTGTATTTGTTCGAGACATATCTGCTTTATAAAACCTTTCCCAAATTTGTTCTAATTCCTCAGTATTCATACCAATCCCAGTATCTGTTATCGTTAAAACAGATTCTTTATAATCTTGTGTGCCAGTTAGAGTAATCTGACCATTTTCAGTAAATTGGACACTGTTTTTGACGATATTGATAAATACTTGTGTTAAACGATCGTAATCTGCGTAAATCGCCATGTCTTTATCAATAGCAACAGTAATAGTGTTACCTTTTTCGCTTGCTACATAATCGAGTTGTTCTTTGATTAACTCAAGGAATTCCTTACCGTTAAAACGTGTTTTTTGAAGCTTGATTTTGTTACTGCGTATTTTTTCATAATCTAAATTTTCATTGACTAGTTTCGTTAAACGTCTAGCTTCTGTATCAATGAGTGCTATGCAACGATCTGTTTCACTTTTTGGGATAATATCATTTACTAAACCTTCCGTGAGGCCACTAATCGTTGTGAGCGGGGTGCGCATTTCATGAGAAACATCAGCAATAAACTGGCGTCTCCGTTTCTCTTGTCGTTCAATTTCTTCTTGAGATGTTTCAAGGGTTTGTGTCATTTTATTGAAATCAATGGCGAGTGCACCAATTTCATCAAAATTATTTTCCTTCAAGCGAGCGTTGTAATTGCCTTGAATAACGTCTTTTGTCGCTGCTCGTAGTTTGTTGATTCGATTTACTTGTAGTTTGGACAAGATTGCGCTAAGAATAAGTGCTACCGTTATAGAAAGTAAAATAGTGTAGAACATATAGCGGTTAATCGTGCCAATTACTTGCTCCGTACCGCTAATGGGTGAATTCAGCACGATAGAACCGACAAATTTATCGCCATTCATTATTGGGACGTACACAATTGTCATTTCTTTGTTAAAGCGATTATCTATTTTCTTACTAACCGTTTCACCACTTTCAAGCTTTTTCTTATCATCCGCAGAAATAGAGAAATCCTTAGGTAAAGGCTGATTCATCTGTGTTGGATAAATGGTTTCGTCGTTGGCATTCTTGATTGTATAATGAATTTTTTTTACATCTAAAATTCGCTGATACGTGTTCAAAACTTGCATCGTTGCATCTTGTGGCGAATAACGAATATCCCTGGAAATCGTTTGCCCATAACTTGTTAAGTCATCTACTTGGCTTTGGTAAAAATAATCTTTTAATGAGTGGGAGACAAGCACCCCAATCATAATACAAGCAATGAGTAAAATGATAAATTGTGTGAAAAATAATTGGTAAGCATATTTAAATTTCATTTGCTTCATTCCGTTTCATCAAATTTGTAGCCAACACCCCAGACGGTGTGCAAAAATGGCTTTGTTTCGGTGGCGATTTTTTGGCGTAAACGTTTGATGTGAACGTCCACTGTGCGCTCATCTCCGTAGAACTGATAACCCCAAACTTGTTCCGGCAATTGTTCTCTTGAAAACACTTGTCGTGGATGTTGCATCAAAAAATATAGTAAATCGAATTCTTTAGGTGTTAGAGCATCAAGTAGCTCATCTTGATAAAAAATTTCGCGTGTGCGTTTACTAATTTTAAAATAAGTTGTTTCTAGGATATCTTCATTATTTTCTGTAGAAGTGGCACTATTTTTGCGGCGTGTAACAGCTTTAATTCGAGCCATTAAAGTAAGTGGGCTAAATGGTTTTGTTACATAGTCATCTGCGCCCATTTCGAGACCAAGCACTTGATCGGATTCTGACTCTTTAGCCGTTAAAATGATAATTGGCACATCGCTTACTTCACGGATTTTACGGCAAATGGTCATTCCGTCCATATTAGGAAGCATTAGGTCAATAATCGCAATATCATAATCATCTTTAAAAAACGCTTCATAACCCATTTTGGCATCATGAACAAATGTAGCATTAATTTCTTCTTTCATAAAGAACATTTCTATCATTTCACAGACACTTACATTATCTTCTATCATAAGTAATTTCATATTCTGTTCTCACTCCTCTTACTTTAAAACTAGCCTAATTAGACCTAATAATCAAGCCAAATTATTTTTTTCGCGAAAGTTTAAAATATGCATCATAGTTTGTTCATACTTTCTTCATAACTCCCCAGTAATCTTAGTGGAGTAGAAACCGAATGGAGGAAATCACATGAATTTTTTTAAGAGAGCATGGCTCAGCATGAAAGCGAGAAAAGGAAGATCTGTTTTACAATTAATTATTTTCACAGTCGTCTGTGTACTTATTTTATCAGGCTTTACCATTCAATCTGCCGCAGATAAAGCAAGCGAGTTGGCAAGAGAACAACTTGGCGGAACGGTAACACTGACTGTTGACCGAGAAAAACAAATGCAGGCAATGCGAGACGAGGCTGCAAGTAGTGACAGCAGTTCCACAGAATCCAAACCTCAATTTGAGAGCAGCCCGATAGATGTTAGTGATGCTAATGAATTAGCGAAATTAAATCATGTAGCAAGTTATAATTATTATTCTAGTACACAAGCTTTAGCATCCGGATTTGATCCAATTGAGTCTTCTGGAGATACATCTTCTTCCAGCGATGAAACATCCACAACAACCGAAACACAAGGACCAGGAGGCGGCCAAGGTGGACCGCAAATGGTAGATGCTGATTTAAGTATTAGTGGATTACTTGATTCTGCAACTAGCACTGATTTTGAAGCAGGAACTAGTGAATTAACAAGTGGTGTGGCAATTACTTCCGCTGACAAAGATAAAAATGTAGCTATGGTAGAAGAAAATTTAGCAGAAGAAAATGATTGGAAAGTTGGCGATTCTTTCACTGTCACATCTAGTGATGGCAATACCAAAGTAACATTAAAAATCGTTGGTATTTATAAAACAACAGATTCTGGAAGTGATATGGCACAAAACTTCTCTTTCCTAAATCCTTATAATAAAGTATATGTTCCTTATACAGTAGCTAATACAATTAAGGGTTCCAACTATAAAAACACGGTAGACTCAGCTGTTTATACAATGGATGATGCGGCTAATATTTCTGCTTTTGAAAAAGAAGCGAAAAAAGTTGATAGCATTGATTGGGATACATTTAAATTAGATGCCAATGATACACTTTACCAACAAATGATTGGACCAATTAACAGTGTCGCATCTTTCTCTAAAAATGTTGTCTATATTGTCAGCATTGCCGGAGCGCTCATCTTAGGTTTACTTGTAATGATGCAAGTACGCGATCGCAAATACGAAATGGGCGTACTTCTAGCTATCGGTGAAAAACGTGGTAAATTAATCGCGCAATTCTTTGTTGAAATTTTAATTGTAGCTCTAGTCTCCTTTGGGTTAGCTGCTGCAAGTAGTCATTATGTAGCGCAATTAGCTGGAAATCAATTACTGGCACAACAAAATTCATCTACTAACGAAACAACGACTTCCACAGAAAACCGTGGTCCTGGTGGTGGCGGCCAAGGCGGTCCGGGTGGATTTGGTGAGAGTGTGAGCAACTTGACGAAAAACACGGAACAAATCAAAGAATTAGACATTCAAGTAACATTAGAAGATATGCTAAAAATGGGCGGAATTGGGATCGGAATTGCCTTTATCTCTGTTCTTTTACCAGCTGCACTCGTTCTTCGTATGAATCCAAAAACAATTCTAACTAAACAGGAGTAGGTGACGATATGACCAAAGTATTAACGTTTGAAAATATTTCTTATTGGTATAAAACGAAAGACGAATCGATTTTAAATGATATCAATTATGATTTTGAAGCTGGTGTTTTTTACACGGTAGTCGGAAGTTCCGGCTCAGGGAAAACAACCTTTTTATCCCTTGCAGGAGGGCTCGATACGCAAAAAGAGGGTGATATCTATTATAAAGGTAGTTCACTTAAAAGCATTGGCCTACAACAATTTAGAAATAAATATGTCTCGATTGTTTTCCAAAGCTATAATTTGTTAACATATATGACCGCTCTTCAAAATGTAACGACTGCAATGGAAATTACCCATGTAAATCAACCAGATAAAAAGGCCTTTGCACTGAGTATGCTAGAAAAAGTGGGCATCACAGAAGAAATGGCGCGGCAAAAAGTATTGACGTTAAGTGGTGGGCAACAACAACGGGTTTCGATTGCTCGAGCCCTTTGCTGCGAAACAGAATTGATTGTAGCAGATGAGCCGACTGGGAATTTGGATGAACGTACTAGTAAAGAAGTAGTTACCTTATTCCAAGATTTAGCTCACAAAGAAGGTAAATGCGTTATTATGGTGACACATGATCCTGAGATTGCAAAAGTATCAGATGTAAAACTAACACTTAAAAATGGAAGCTTTGTTGAAAAGAAACAATCAACGAATAGTCTAATAAACAGTTGACATTTAGCCATCCGTTCTTTATAATTTAGTTTATTGTTGAATAGAAATTGATACATGATAGGAATATGATTTTGGTTTCCACGTGATTAGAGAGTTTTCCCATGGCTGGAAGGAAAACCACGCTAGTTCCAAAATTGCTCTCCCATTAGATGATCCGTCTTATCCACGTTAACAGATAACTGAAGAGGTAATGATACAAAGTCTATATCATTGCAAACAGGGTGGTACCGCGATTTCACCAAAATCGTCCCTGTGAGCAATCATATGGGCTTTTTTTGTTGTAAAACCAAAAGGAGGAAATAAAAAATGAAACAATTATCAAGCGCTGAAGTAAGACAGTTATTTTTAGATTTCTTTAAAGAAAAAGGGCATACTATCGAACCTAGTGCACCACTTGTACCAAATAATGATCCAACAATTCTTTGGATTAACAGTGGTGTAGCAACCATGAAAAAATACTTTGACGGTTCCGTTATTCCGGATAATCCAAGAATGGCGAACGCTCAAAAATCCATCCGTACAAATGACATTGAAAACGTCGGTAAAACAGCGCGTCATCATACATTCTTTGAAATGCTAGGAAACTTTTCTATCGGTGATTATTTTAAAGAAGGGGCGATTGTTTTTGCTTGGGAATTCCTAACGAGCCCTAAATGGATTGGTTTTGATCCAGATAAATTGTATGTGACTGTGTATCCAGAAGATGAAGAAGCGAAAACGTTATGGCGCGAAAAAATTGGTTTGAGTGATGATCATATCGTCGAAATTGAAGATAATTTCTGGGATATCGGTATTGGACCAAGTGGCCCAGACAGCGAAATTTTCTATGACCGTGGACCTGCTTTCGGTGACGATGCAAGTGATCCAGAATTATATCCAGGTGGAGAAAATGAGCGTTATTTAGAAATCTGGAACTTAGTATTTTCCCAGTTTAACCATAATCCAGATGGAACATACACACCGCTTCCAAAACAAAACATTGATACAGGGATGGGGCTTGAACGGATGGTTTCCATCATCCAAGACGCACCAACTAACTTTGAAACAGATTTGTTTATGCCAATTATTCGTGAAGTTGAACAAATCGCTGGTGTGAAATATGGCCATTCACAAGAAAATGATGTGGCATTTAAAGTAATCGCTGACCATATTCGTACTGTAGCTTTTGCAATCGGTGACGGTGCTTTACCATCCAACGAAGGACGCGGATATATTTTACGTCGTTTACTTCGCCGTGCTGTTCGTTATGCAAAAGTTCTAACAATCAACGAACCATTTATGTACAAATTAGTACCAGTAGTTGGGAAAATCATGAATAGTTTCTATCCAGAAGTAGAAAACCAAACATACTTTATCCAAAAAGTTATTCGCACGGAAGAAGAACGTTTCCACGAAACATTAAACGAAGGTCTAGCAATTTTGGAAACAATCCTAAAAACTGCGAAAGAAACGAACGAACAAGTTATCAAAGGCGCAGACATTTTCAAATTATATGATACATTCGGTTTCCCAGTGGAATTGACGGAAGAATATGCGGAAGATCATGGCTTAAAAGTGGATCACGCTGGCTTCGAAGCAGAAATGAAAGAACAACGTGCTCGTGCTCGTGCTGCTCGTGCTGATGTGAAATCTATGCAAGTGCAAGGCGAACTGCTTGCTAATTTAACCGAAAAAAGTGCATTTGTTGGCTACAACTCAACAGAGCACGTTTCAGAAATCTTGTATTTAATCCAAAATGACACCCTTGTTGACGAGGTAGCTGCTGGAAACGAAGCGCAAGTTATATTCAAAGAAACACCATTTTATGCAGAAAGCGGCGGACAAGTTGCTGACAAAGGAACAATCGAGAGCGAAACGGGTCTTGCTTATGTAGAAGATGTACAAAAAGCGCCAAACAAACAAAATTTACATCGTATTTCTGTCAAAGAAGGCGTATTAAAAACAGGCGACACAGTGAAACTTGCTGTCGATAGGGTAAAACGTCGCGAAACAATCAAAAACCATACAGCCACACACCTTTTACACCGTGCATTAAAAGATACATTAGGCGAACATGTTAACCAAGCTGGCTCTCTTGTTTCCCCGGATCGTTTGCGCTTTGACTTCTCTCATTTTGGTCAAATTACAGAAGAAGAACTAACAAAAATGGAAGAAATCGTGAATGAAAAAATCTGGGAACAAATCAATGTTGTAATTGAAGAAATGCCTATAGCGGAAGCAAAAGAACTTGGCGCTATGGCACTATTCGGCGAAAAATACGGTGATATTGTACGAGTTGTACAAGTAGGCAAATACAGCATTGAACTATGTGGTGGTGTCCATGTTCGTAATACAGCTGATATTGGTCTATTCAAAATTGTATCCGAAACAGGTATCGGAGCAGGAACTAGACGTATCGAAGCTGTTACTGGAAAAGAAGCATATCGCTTTGTAACAGAACAAGAAAATACATTAAAACAGGCAGCAAGTCTACTAAAAACAACAACTAAAGAAACTCCACAAAAAGTAGAACTATTACAAGCTGACTTGCGCGAAGTGAAACGTGAGAACGAATCATTATTAAGCAAATTGGCAAGTGCAGCAAGCGCTGATATTTTTGAATCACCAGAAGAAATTGGTGGCGTCAAAGTGATTGCAAAACAAGTGAATGCAAAAGACATGAACCAATTACGTCAATTTGTGGATAACTGGAAAGATAAAAAAATTGGTGGAATTCTTGTTTTAGGCGCTGTTCAAGGCGATAAAGTAAACTTAATCTCCGCAGTCTCTGAAGAAGCAATCAAAGCAGGTTACCACGCAGGTAAATTATTAAAAGAAGTGGCAACACGATGCGGCGGTAACGGTGGTGGACGCCCTGACATGGCTCAAGCTGGCGGTAAAAATCCAGCAGAACTCAGAACTGCCCTTGATTACGTTTCTACTTGGGTAAAAGAACAACAAGCATAAATTTCATCAAAGCGCCTCATTTTTCTTTGTTATTTCCGTTCACATAGTGTAAAATGAAAGGAGATACATGAAGGAATGAGGTGCTTCGATTATGGATTCAAAAGATCAAACAATGTTTTACAACTTCGGCGATGATTCAATTGAAGAAGATGTAAAAAAATTAATGAAACAAGTCTACGTTGCTCTTGAAGAAAAAGGCTATAATCCCGTAAATCAAATCGTTGGCTATTTACTTTCAGGCGATCCAGCTTATATTCCTCGTCACAAGGATGCTAGAAGTATGATACGTCGTTTAGAACGAGATGAAATTATCGAGGAACTTGTCAAAGCGTATCTGAAAAATAACGAAATTGGTGAGAAATGAGAATAATGGGTTTAGATGTCGGCTCGAAAACAGTCGGCGTAGCGATAAGTGATCCACTTGGTTGGACCGCGCAAGGTGTGGAAACAATTCAGATTGACGAGAATAGAAAGCAATTCGGCTATGACCGCGTAAAAGAGCTAGTGCTTGAATATGAAGTGGAAAAAGTCGTAGTTGGGCTTCCTAAGAATATGAATAACACCATAGGACCTCGTGCTGAAAGTTCTAAAATATATGCTGAAGTACTTGAGGCGAGAATCGGTTTGCCTGTTGTGCTTTGGGATGAACGTTTGACCACTTCTGCCGCTGAAAGAACTTTGATTGAAGCAGATGTTTCGCGTAAAAAACGAAAAGAAGTAATTGATAAGTTAGCTGCAGTAATGATTTTACAGTCCTATTTGGACACTACTAATTAATTTGAGGTGAATTTAATGGCAGAAGAACATAACCATAATCATGAAGAAGAAAATATTATTTGGATTACAAACGAAGAAGGAAAAGAAGAAGCTTACGAAATTCTTTTTGACTTTGATTCCGAAGACTTTGACAAATCTTACGTATTATATTTCCCAGCAGGTAAAGGGGAAGACGAAGAAATCGAAATCCTTGCATCTAGCTATATCCAAGATGAAGAAGGTAAACAAGGTCAACTTAAACCTGTTGAAACAGATGAAGAATGGGATATGATTGAAGAAATCCTTGCTACATTCCTAGCTGACGAAGACGAAGAATAATATTAAAAAAGCATGTCCTGACAAAAACTGTCAAGACATGCTTTTTATTTTGCGTTTCTAGCACGTTTATTCCATACTTTGTAAGCAAGGTAGACAACGATGGCAATAACTAAAGCTAACATTAAATAGCTTATTGGTCGCGTATATTTTTCCACGACGCTCCAATTAGAAGCTAAGGAATAACCAAGCCATGTAAGAAAAATGTTCCACGGAATACAACCTAAAATCGTGTATATAATAAATTTCCACACATTCATTTTCGCAATGCCGGCGGGTAACGAAATAAATGTCCGAATAACTGGTAATACGCGGCCGAAAAATACAGCTCTTGCTCCGTAACGACCGAACCAAAGTTCTGCTTTATCTAGGTGTTTTACATTTAAGAAAATATACTTCCCAAATTTCAGGACTAAAGCTCTACCGCCGAATTTACCTATGTAATAAGCAATCAGTGAACCTACTAAGTTACCAGAAATCCCAGCAAAGACAACGAGCCAAAAATTTAATTTCCCAGCTTCCGCCATAAATCCACCAAATAGCATAATGACTTCACTAGGTAGCGGAATACAAACACTTTCAATCAGCATTCCGAGGAAAATTCCCCAGTGACCAAGTGAATCTACTAACCACATCGTGAAATCTTGCAAACTTTGTATTAACGTATGTAACATCCAAAAGACTCCTTCAATATTTAATTAATTGGCAGAAGCAAGTCTTTGACTGATTCTGTCTTGTTCGTTAAATCACGCTATTTATTATACCGAAAAAACATAAAAACGTCACTTTTTAAGAAAATTTTCCGTATTGAATAGCATTTTTTTATGATAATCGGTATAATAGATTAGAATTGTTTTCAATGAAATGAGGTCTAAAATGAAGAATACAAAAGGTAAGAAGATTACAATTATTATTTCTATTATTATTTTAATTTTAGTGATTGCAACTTTTTCAGGTTATTATTATGTAAAATCGCAACTAGAACCAAAAGATGAAGCAAGCAAAGAGAAAATCACCGTTGAAATCCCAGCAGGCTCTAGTATCTCAGACATTTCTACCATTTTAGAAGATAAAAAAGTAATTAATAATGCTTCTATTTTCTCGTTTTATGTAAAATATAATAATGATACAAATTTAAAAGCGGGAAATTATGAATTAAGCCCCGCAATGAACACGGATCAAATCGTTAAAAAAATGCAAGAAGGAAAAACGGTGGCACCTGCCAAACTAGTCATTCCAGAAGGCTACACGTTAGACCAAATTGCTGATAGAATTGTTGCTTATCAACCAAAACTAAAAAAAGCAGATGTACTTAAAACAATGGATGATCCCGAATTTGTTGCTTCTATGATTAAAGCATATCCAGAAACGGTAACTAATGATGTGTTAAATAAATCTATTAAACATCCATTAGAAGGTTATTTATACCCAGCTACGTACACTTTCAAAGGAACAGATGTATCTGCAGAACAAATTATTACAGAGATGGTCAAAGCAACAGATGTAAACATTGCCAAGTACCGTGATGAACTAACAAAACAAAAAATGTCCGTACACAAATTCTTAACGATGTCTTCCATTATCGAAAAAGAAGCAACTGAAAACGTAGATCGCAAAATGATTGCTAGTGTATTTTATAATCGTTTAGCAAAAGATATGCGCTTGCAGACAGATCCAACTGTTCTTTATGCGCTTGGTGAACACAAAAGTAAAACGACTTACAAAGATTTAGAAGTCGATTCACCATACAACACATACAAAAACAATGGATTACCACCAGGTCCAATTTCAAATAGTGGAGACTCTTCGATGGAAGCAGCACTTTATCCAGAAAAAAGTGATTACCTATACTTCTTAGCAAATACAAAAACTGGTAAAGTATACTTCTCTAAAACATTAGAAGAGCACAATAAACTAAAAGAAGAGCATATTACGAAAAATAATTAAAACAACCACTTGTC
Organism: Listeria monocytogenes; assembly: GCF_900187225.1. Taxonomy (GTDB): domain Bacteria; phylum Bacillota; class Bacilli; order Lactobacillales; family Listeriaceae; genus Listeria; species Listeria monocytogenes. The sequence continues at coordinate 1,487,544 of NZ_LT906436.1, read as the reverse complement.
AGAAGCATGTTTAGCATGTTTTTGGCAGGTGCTTTGTTTGTTAAGATAGGGGATCACTAGCAGTGAATGATATTATTCATGATTATTTATTAAAAAACATTCCTAAGAGCAGTCCTTTTTTTGAAGAATTAGAGGCGTATGCGAAGGAAAATGAAGTACCGATTATGGAACCAGATTCTTTGTACTGCTTATTACAGATTTTAGATATCCAAAAACCAAAGCGCATATTGGAGCTTGGGACGGCCATTGGTTACTCCGCTTTAAAAATGGCAGATAAACTTCCTGATGCAGAGATTATCACGGTTGAGCGCGACGAAGAACGATATAAGCAAGCAATACATAATATTCAGCGCTACGGGGCTAATGACAGAGTGAAAGTTTTATTAACAGATGCTATTGAAGGAGCTGAAGAAATTTTGGCTCACGGTCCATTTGACGCAATCTTTATTGATGCAGCCAAAGCGCAATATGAGAAATTTTTCCATATTTATACCGATTCTTTAGCTGAAAATGGCGTTATTTATAGTGATAATGTTCTTTTTAAAGGGTTAGCGCTAGATATGACACCAGAAAAACAACGCAAATTACGTGTTGCTAGGAAAATGCGCCATTTTAACGATTTTTTAGTGACGCATCCTGATTTTGAAACAACGACCATTCCGCTAGGGGACGGCCTATCTATTTCCAAAAGAAAGAAAACTGGAGGCGTATCATGACAAAAAAACCAATCGTAGTCGGCGTAACTGGCGGTTCAGGTTCTGGTAAAACTAGTGTAACGAAAGCCATTTGTGATCATTTTAGCGGGCACTCGATTTTGATGATTGCTCAAGATGTCTATTATCACGATCAAGCCAATATTAGTTTTGAAGATAGATTAAAAGTAAATTATGATCATCCACTAGCTTTTGATACGGATTTACTTATTTCACATATTGCCGCACTGCGTCGCTACGAAACCATAGAAAAGCCGATTTATGATTATGCCAAATATACGCGAAAAACAGAAGTAGAAATCCAAGAACCTAGAGAAGTTATTATTTTAGAAGGAATTTTAATTTTAGAAGATAAACGCCTTAGGGATTTAATGGATATTAAAGTATATGTGGATACCGATGATGATATTCGTTTTATTCGCAGACTTTTACGCGATATGAAAGAACGTGGTCGGACAATGGATTCCGTTATCGAGCAATATCTTTCTGTTGTTAAGCCAATGCACAACGAATTCATCGAACCAACGAAAAAATTTGCCGATATTATTATTCCAGAAGGCGGAGAGAATCACGTAGCAATCGACTTAATGACAACAAAAATTGAATCCATCTTGCAAAAACATGTTTAAACAACAGGTATCACTTGTCAAATAGAGAAAATTAAGGTAAAATTTTCCTAGTAAAAAGAGAGACAATTGCTTGCTATTTCTAGCGTGGCATGTTAATCTTTCTGACGAGTAGTAATATTTTTGATGAAGGTGCGGAGCGATATCTCCGTGCTTTTCTATACAATAATGAACAAACAAAAAGGAGCGAAATCGATTGGCGACAGAAAAAGTATTTCCAATGACCCTAGATGGGAAAGCAAAATTAGAAAATGAATTACAAGAATTAAAGACAGTAAAACGTAAAGAAGTAGTAGAACGGATTAAAATTGCCCGTAGTTTTGGTGACTTATCGGAGAACTCCGAGTATGATTCCGCAAAAGACGAACAAGCTTTTGTTGAAGGTCGTATCACTACTATTGAAAATATGATTCGTAACGCACAAATCATTGATGCAGCAGAAGCGCATAATGGTTTAGTAACACTAGGAAACACAGTTACTTTCATTGAACTACCAGACGGAGAAGAAGAAACTTATACCATCGTAGGTAGCGCTGAAGCAGACCCGTTTGAAGGTAAAATTTCTAATGATTCTCCAATTGCCAAAGGTTTACTTGGGCATAAAGAAGGGGAAGAAGTAACTATCCAAACACCAGCTGGTGACATGAGCGTTAAAATCGAAAAAATCACTGCATCTTAATATTATCGGATGTTTTTATACAGCGGTTACTTATAAGGTGGTGAATGCAAATGGCAGACAAACGACAATCAAATAACCGTCGAATTAAACAAAACTTGGTGGAAGGATCCCGCTCCCAGCAAAATACAAAACGAAAAAAGACTAATTTAGTTTTAAACGTTTTAATTATCGTGGTAAGCTTACTTATCATTGGTAGTTTGTATTTTGTGCTGTTTAAAACAGAGAGCGACCCCGCACAACAAGAAAACAAAACGGCATCTTCCACTGTGAAAAAAGAAGATGCCGCTAAATCATCCGAAAAGAAAAAAGATTCTTCAGATGATAAGACAACTGAAACAACCGAAAGCGATGATCCCAATGTAGCGAAAGTTATTACAAAAGATTGGAAACCTATTGGTACAGAACAAACCGGTGATCATGTGAATTCGTACAGTTCCACAAGTGTAGACTGGCAAGAAAAACGTAAAGCTTTTTCTGTAGCAACAGATATCCCAGTCTCAAATACATCGCTTTGGTTTGTAGAGCAAGGAGCTGATCCTGCGACACAAGCAATTGGTACACTTTCTACTAAAGAAAACCCGGACAAAGCATATCGTGTTTATATTACCTGGGTTGACGGTGAAGGATGGCAACCTACCAAAGTAGAAGAGCTTAAAACAAACGACAAAAGATAAAAGCACAGAAGTTAGCTCTTAACGACTGTGCTTTTTTGGAGGTTACATAATGACAATTGGTATTATCGGAGCAATGGAAGAAGAAGTAGAACTTTTAAAAAATAGCATGTCGAGCGTAGAAGAAATTGTAATTGGCGGAGCTAAATTTTACATTGGCGAAATTGCTAGCAAAGAAGTAGTGCTTTTAGAGTCTGGTATCGGTAAAGTAAATGCCGCACTGGGAACAACTCTTATGGCAGATCGCTTTAAACCAGAAGTAATCATTAATACTGGCTCTGCTGGAGGTATGGCTGAAGGTTTAGCTGTTGGCGATGTTATTATTTCTGACCGACTAGCTTACGGCGATGTAGATGTAACGGAATTTGGTTACACATACGGACAAGTCCCAAGAATGCCAGCATTTTATCAAGGAGACGCTGTACTTCTTAAAAAAGCGGAAACCATTTACCGTGAATATTTTGCTACAAGCGAAAACAAAGCGGTATATGGACTTGTTGTTACGAATGATTCTTTTATTATGCGTCCTGATCAGCATGAAAAAATTCGCACTTTTTTTCCAGATGTGAAAGCAGTTGAAATGGAAGCGGCGGCAATTGCCCAAGTTGCTTATCAATTTGATATTCCATTCTTAATTATTCGTGCTATTTCAGATTTAGCTAACCAAGAAGCAACTATTTCATTTGATGAATTTATTCACTTAGCAGCGAAACAATCCGCAACTTGTATCATCGAATTGCTTAAAACAATTTAAAAAAAGCCTGGAGTTTTTAAGCTCCAGGCTTTTTTTATTTTACGTATTCTTCTGTTAAAGTAAGGAAATCTTCCACATCTTTGGCTGCCAGAGCAACTGCTTCTTCCCAGAAGTCAGCTTTACGTAAGTCAACTCCTAGATGTTTTTCGGCAAGTTGTTCGGTCGTCATGGAGCCAGTGTCTTGTAGTAGCGCAATGTACTTATCTTCATAACTAGCGCCTTCTGCTTGAGCTTTATGGTAAATACCAAGCGAGAACAAGTAACCAAAAGTATACGGGAAGTTATAAAACGGTACATCGGCAATATAAAAATGGAGTTTAGAAGCCCAGAACTGTGGATGATACTCATCTAAGGCATCCAAATACGCTTCTCGTTGTGCTTCTTCCATCAAGGAATTAAGTCTATCAACGGAAACTACGCCTTGTTTGCGTGCTTCATAGAAATTACATTCGAAAATAAAGCGAGCATGAATATTCATAAAGAAAGCAATGCTACGACCAATTTTATCTTCCAGTAACGTAATTTTTTCTTCTTTTGTTTTAGCATCTTTTACAGACGCATCGGCAATAATCATTTCCGCAAAAGTAGAAGCAGTTTCTGCAACGTTCATAGCATAATCAGTGTTTTCAAAAGGTTCATCGCGAATCACGTGTGAATGGAATGCGTGCCCAAGCTCGTGAGCAAGAGTAGCGACTGTACCTGGAGCTCCATCATACGTCATGAAAATGCGACTTTCTTTTTCAACAGGGAAGTCTGTACAAAAACCACCAGGACGTTTATTATCACGGTCTTCAGCTTCAATCCAACCTTTTTCAAAAGCGGATTGTGCGAAGTTTGCCATTTTTGGGCTGAATTTATTAAATTGCTCAATGATAAATTCTGCGCCTTCTTGATACGTATATTTCTTAGGTTTACTTGAAAATACAAGAGGAGCTTCTACATCATAAAAACTTAATTTTTCAAGGCCAAGTAATTTCGCTTTTCTATCTAAGAATCGAACAAAAGTAGGCTTGTTCGTTTGGATAACATTCCACATAGATTTTAACGTTTGTTCATCTAAACGATTAATTGCCAGTGGCTCATCTAGGATATTATCCCATTTACGAATATCATATGTAGCTAAGCGGAATCCAGATAAATGATTTAACGTATCGCTAAATAAACGAGATTCTTCTTGCCATACACGTGTGTATTCTTTGAAAACTGCCTGGCGAACTGCGCGATCAGGGTGATTTAATAAGTTTAGCGCTTGACCGGCAGAAACATCTTTTTCTTCTCCGTCAATAGTAACGTGCATGCGAAGTTTACCAACAATGGTATCGTAATGGTCAGACCAACCACGATAACCATCGACCGCTAAAGAATTAATGGCTGCTTCTTGTTCTTTACTCCCTTTTTTACGACGATTCGTACGTGCCTCACTTAAAATAAAGCTAATTTGCGATAAACCATTTTGTTCCATTAATTCATCCCAAACGCGGTCAGAAACTTGCGCGAATTTATCATGCCATTCATCTTCAGCTGTAGCTAGGGTTGCAACATATTGATAAATTAATGCTGAAAGTTCATTTGCGCGCGTATCATTGATATCAGCGGAAGCAAGACATTCTAAAAAAGAACCTGCTGTGAGTAAAATTTTAGAGATATCTGCGTTTTGGTTCACTAGTAGTAAAAATTCTGCAGAGGCTTCCACATTTTCAGGAACATCCCACTCCGAAACATTTACGACAAAGCTGTCTAAATCAGCTTTTACCTCTTGAAGCGTTTGTTGTAATTCTTCAGAGCCGCTGCCACCAGCATATATATTTTCTAAATCCCATGTTAGTGAATAATCTTTTGACATTTGTTTACCTCCTTAAAAATAACGTTTCCTTTCATATTATAGCATTTTTCTAAGGTTTTTTTGTAAAATAAGCAGAAAGATGGTAAAATTTATAGATTATTAGTCTAATTGAATGTATGATAGAATAGACTGTACTAAATAAAAGAATGAGGTGCCAATACGTGTTAAAGCAATTCTCACCAGATAAAATGTTGAATACTCCATTTGGAATAACAGCAGCGCAACTTCGCAAAATGGGAAAGACTACTATTTTGACAGATCTTGATAATACGCTGCTTGCATGGGATCAACTAGACGCAACGGATGAAGTTATCAACTGGTTTACTATATTGAAAGAAGAAGGAATCAAAGTAATGATTTTTTCTAACAATAACGAAGAACGAGTTGCTCGTGTGGCAAAAGCAATTGATGTTCCTTATTTAGCGCGGGCAAAAAAGCCCTTAGGCGCTAATTTTCGCTGGGCATTAAAAGAAATGGATGCGACACCAGAAGAAACTGTGATGATTGGGGATCAAATTATGACAGATATATTCGGTGGAAACCGTCAAAAATTAACAACTATTTTTGTTCGCCCTGTAAAACAAACAGATGGTATGGCGACAAAATTAAATCGAATGATGGAAAGCGTTATTTTAAAACGATTAGCAAAGAAAAACCAAATTAAGTGGGAGGAATCACTTTGACAGAAGAAGTTAGATGTATTGGTTGTGGCGCGGTTATTCAAACAGAAGACCCTGATAAAATCGGCTATGCACCAAAATCATCCCTGAACAATGAGCAAGTTATTTGTAAAAGATGCTTTCGTCTAAAGCATTACAATGAAATTCAAGATGTTGCGCTAACAGATGATGATTTTCTACGCATTTTAAATCAAATTAGTTCGAAACAAGCCTTAATTGTCTATGTAGTAGATATTTTTGATTTTGATGGTAGTTGGTTGCCTGGACTTCCTCGTTTTGCAGGAAGCAATCCGGTATTACTTGTCGGTAACAAAGAAGATGTGTTACCAAAATCATTAAAACGCGATAAGTTGACACGTTGGATGAGAACACGTGCCAAAGAGCAAGGCTTAGCGGCGACAGATGTCGTACTAGTCAGCGCTGAAAAAGGCCACGGTTTTGATACCCTTTTAGAGAAAATTGATGAATTACGCAATGGGCAAGATGTGTATGTTGTCGGTTGTACAAATGTTGGTAAATCAACGCTTATCAATCGGATTATTAAACAAGCATCCGGAGAAAACAATGTGATTACGACATCACAATTTCCGGGAACAACGCTTGATAAAATTGAAATCCCATTAGCAGATGGCAATGTGCTTGTTGACACACCTGGAATTATCAATCACCATCAAATGGCACACTTCATTGATACAACAACATTAAAAGCTATTACACCTAAAAAAGAAGTTAAACCAGCAGTCTTCCAATTAAATGAAGAACAAACCCTATTTTTAGGCGCGCTTGCTCGCTTAGATTACGTATCAGGTGGTCGTAAATCGCTAGTTGTTTATGTATCCAACAATTTACCGATTCACCGGACGAAATTAGAAAAAGCAGAGGCATTATATGAGAAACAGGCTGGACTAGTACTTCAACCGCCAACTGAAGAAGATATGAAAACTCTACCTAAACTCGTGCCATATTCCTTTACTGTAAAAGAAAAAGCAGATATTGTCTTTTCTGGACTTGGCTGGGTGACAATCCCAGAAGGTGGCGCGAAAGTAACTGCCTGGGTTCCAGAAGGCGTGAGCGCAACTATCCGGACATCACTCGTTTAAAACTAAGGAGGCCTGTCATTTGGAAAAATATGTTGTTATCGGAAATCCAATTCGTCACTCGTTATCACCAGCTATGCAAAATCGGATTTTCCAAGAACTTGGAATGAACGCGGAGTATAACTCTGTTTTAATAGAAGAAGACGCTTTTGAAACAGAAATCAAAAAATTAATGGATTCTGGAGTGCGTGGCTTTAATATTACAACACCATTTAAAGAGCGTATTTTACCATTTTTAGATGAATTAGAGGATCTTGCAGCAGCTTCTGGCGCAGTGAATACTGTGCTAAAAAAAGAGGACAAATGGTACGGATTTAATACAGATGGCAAAGGCTACTTAGAAGGATTAGAAGAAATCCGCTCAATTACAAAAGATGATTCTATTTTAATCACTGGTGCGGGTGGTGCAAGTAAGGCGATTTACCTAGCACTCTCAACTCACACCGATGCTAAAATAACCGTTGCCAATCGTACAACGGAAAAAGCGATAGAAATGACGAAAGATAATAATAACCATCACGCTATCACACTAGAAGAAGCAGAAAAGCAATTGGCTGATTTTACGATTATCATTCAAACAACATCTATTGGTCTAGAAGCTTCCAAAAACAAAAGTCCAATTTCGCTGGCTAATGTAAAACAAGGAACGATTTGTTCTGACATTATTTATAACCCAGCCGAAACAGCTTTTTTAAAAGAAGCAAAGAAAAATGGAGCAATTACCCAAAATGGCTTACCGATGTTTGTTAATCAAGGGGCACTTGCCTTTGAAATATGGACTGGGATAAAACCAGAGCGATCACTGATGAAAGAAGCAGTACTCGAACAATTAGGAGGAAACTAATGTTAACAGCTACACAAAAACGTTTTTTAAGAAAAGAAGCGCATAATATCCAACCAATTTTCCAAGTAGGAAAAGGAAGCGTATCACCAAACTTAATCATCCACGTGAAAGAAGCACTAGAAGCAAGAGAATTAATTAAAATCTCGATTCTGCAAAACTGTGAAGAAGATAAACAAACCGTTGCAGAAAAAATTAGCGCTCGTTCAGGCGCGGAGATCGTTCAAGTAATTGGTAGAACGATTATTCTATACAAAACTTCTGTAAATAAACAACAAATTAAATTGCCATAAATCTGGAGGAACCTTCGATGAAACATAAAGTCGGTATCTTAGGTGGGACGTTTGATCCGCCGCATTTAGCACACCTCCGCATGGCAGAAGAGGCCAAGAAGCAACTGGAGTTAGAGAAAATTCTTTTTCTACCTAATAAAATTCCGCCTCATAAACATATCAGTGGTATGGCTTCAAGTAATGAGCGTGTAGAAATGCTTCAATTAATGATAGAAGGTATAGATTCTTTTGAAATTGATACACGCGAACTCATGCGCACGGGAAAGTCCTATACGTATGATACAATGCGTGATATGATAAGCGAACAGCCGGATACAGATTTTTATTTCATTATCGGCGGAGACATGGTAGAATATTTGCCAAAGTGGTATCATATAGATGACTTAGTAAAAATGGTGACCTTCGTTGGGGTGAATCGCCCACTTTATCAACCAGAAGTTCCGTATGATGTCGTTAAAATCGACATGCCGAAAACAACAATTTCTTCCACAGAAATTAGGAATGATATCGAACACGCTGAAGCCTTTTTACCAGAAAAAGTATGGTCATATATAAAGGAGCATCAACTTTATGGAAAGAAATGAAGTGCTAAAAAAAGTAGAAGCAGCTATGCCTAATGCTCGATTTAAACACACTTTAGGCGTAGAAAAAGCAGCAGTAGAACTTGCAGAACATTATCATATGGATGTAGAAAAAGCACGAATAACCGCTTTGTTACATGATTATGCCAAGTACTATGACGATGATAAAGCGAGAAAAATCATCGAGGACGAGGGTTATGATCCGCGTTTGCTTTCTTTTCATCATTCGCTGTGGCACGCTCCAGTTGGCGCATATCTGGCAGAAAAAGAATTTGGTATCACGGATACAGAAATACTAGAAGCGATTCGTCTGCATACGACAGGAAGCGCAACGATGTCTGATTTCGATAAACTTATTTACTTAGCCGACTACACCGAACAAGGAAGAACATTTCCTGGCGTGTATAAGGCGCGTAGACTAGCACTTAAATCACTGGACGAAGCAATGTTATTCGCTTTATCGAATACAATTACGCACTTGGTCAAAAAGCAACAATTGGTTTTTCCAGATACACTGGATGCCTACAATTATTTTGTTAATTTAAATTTGGAAGGAGACTATTAATAATTTGAACAGTTACGATACATTAATGCTGACCGCTAAGGCAGCAGACGATAAAAGAGCAGAGGATATTTTAGCACTAGACATGAAGGGGTTATCAAGCTTTGCGGATTATTTTGTAATCTGTCACGGTAATTCAGACAAACAAGTGCAAGCAATCGCTCGTGAAATTAAAGAAAAAGCTTTAGAAAACCAAGTAGATGTAAAACGTTTAGAAGGTTTTGATGCAGCACAATGGATTTTAATCGACTTAGGTGATGTTATTATCCACGTGTTCCATAAAGAAGAACGTTCTTACTATAACTTAGAAAAACTTTGGGGAGATGCGCCACTCGTGGACGTTTCCGCTGCGTTTATTTCTTAATAAAAAACAGAACAGGCGGGGAATTCTCGTCTGTTTTTTTAAGGAGAAATGACTATGAGTTACGAATATTTTCCAGGTTTCTATGATAGATTAATGGATTCCGAACTTTATGATGAATGGCTAGAATTTTCTGCTGATTTTATTGGAGATGCGCCTAAAAAAGTACTTGATTTGGCTTGTGGAACAGCTGAATTCGCGCTACGATTAAGTTTTTCCGGTCATCAAGTTACTGGTGTAGATTTATCAAAAGAAATGGTTGCAGTTGCTAAAGAAAAAGTAGCGGCAGCTGAAATCGATTTACCGATTATAGAACAAGATATGTCCAAATTAGCATTAAAGCAAACGTTTGATGTAGTTACATGCTTCTGTGATTCACTTAATTATTTGGAAACAGAACAAGCTCTTGAAGCTACGATTCAAGCAGTTTCAGCGCATTTAGAACCAAATGGTTTGTTTTTATTTGACGTACATTCCGTCTTTAAAATAGAGCAAGGGTTTAAAGATTATTCTTATGGAGATAGCGATGAAGAAATTTCGACGATTTGGAATTCATTTCCTGGTGAACATCCACACTCCATCGAACATGAACTTACCTTCTATATTTTAGGCGAAGATGATACATATAACCGTGTGGATGAACTTCATAAAGAGCGGACCTATCCGATTGCTACTTATGAAAATTTGTTAAAAAAATTTGGTTTTACGAAAATTGATATTTATGCTGATTTCAGTCATGAAAAACCCAATAAAACGAGCGAAAGAATCTTTTTCGCAGCAAGAAAGTAATTTTTCATTATTACTTTCTTTTTTTGTGCGATTTTCACCTTAAGCTATCAAAAAGGATTTTGTCCTTGCATGGCGAATAGTATATTAAGGACGGTGATATGGATGGTGGAATTAGTAAAAAAATACAAGAATTATATCTTAATAGGTATTGCTATTCTTTGTGCTGGTTTAGTTTATATTTGGATACCAGATGGTAAAACAGATACAGTTACTGCTAATCCAACAGCAACCAAAGAAGAAAAGCCAGGGAAGGAAGAAGTGAAATTACCGAATTACGTCTATATTGATATTAAAGGAGCCATACGGACACCAGGTGTGTATAAATTGCCCGTAGATGCTAGAGTTCAAGATGTAGTGAAAACCGCTGGAGGGCTTACAGATGAAGCTGATAGCGGTAAATTAAACCTAGCTGAAAAACTAAAAGACGAGATGAGTATTTATGTTTACAAAAAAGGAGAAGAAGGTCCAACATTACAAGGAGCTAGCGCAGAAGAAACAACTAGCAATCTTGAAAAAACTAATATTAATAGCGCAAATAAGGCCGATTTACAACAAGTCCCAGGAATTGGAGAGTCAAAAGCTACAGCGATAATAGAGTACCGAGAAAAAGAAGGTTTGTTTCAAACAATAGAAGATTTAAAAAACGTTTCAGGTATTGGCGAAAAAACAGTAGAGAAATTAAAAGAATATTTGGATGTTAATTAATAAAAGTGGTTGACGAACTTCCTGCTAAACACCTATACTAATATTTATCAAATCATAAGGGAGTTTTTAATGTGCAAAGAATCGCATGGGATCAGTTTTTTATGGCGCAAAGTCATCTAATATCATCAAGGAGCACGTGTACACGCCTAATGGTAGGTGCGACGATAGTTCGAGATAAACGTATTATAGCGGGCGGATATAATGGCTCCATCGCTGGTGGCGATCATTGTGCAGAACACGGCTGTTATGTTGTAGACGGTCACTGCATCCGAACAATACATGCAGAGATGAACGCGATTTTACAATGTGCTAAATTTGGTGCTACGACAGATAAAGCAGAATTATATGTCACACATTTCCCTTGTCTTGCTTGTACAAAATCCATTATTCAAGCAGGAATAAAGAAAGTGTATTTCGCTAAAGACTACAAAAATCATCCGTACGCTCTAGAATTATTTAACATTGCTGGCGTCGAATTACAAAAAGTCGAATTTGATGAATCTGTTCTCCAAGTAAACAATTGGAACGGGGAAAAAATGCATACTTTAGTAAAAGAAGCCGCAGTGGAAGTAAATATCGACCCAGAAAAAGCAGAACAACTTTATCAAAGCATCTCAGAGAAATTAAACTAAATAAGGAGGGAACGTTATCGAGCGATATTTAGCTATGCTTGTTTTAGCTATTGTTTGTGCGAATTTTACAAGCTCTATCGTTCCCATATGTATTTGTTTGCTCGGTTTAATCGCTTTTATTAAAAAATCCAAAATTATCCTTCTTTTTGTCCTCATCTATCTTCTAACCTATAGCTTTTTATTTGTAGTAGAAAAATTCAATGCTTCCTCATTTACAGCGACTGAATATAGCGGGAACTGTCAAATTATAGATAATTTAAAAATTGATGGTGATAGTTTTCAAGCTTTTGTACGCTGCGAAAAAGAAAAATTTCAATTGAGTTATAAAATTACAACGGAAGAGGAACAACAAAAACTAAAAAAGCTCCATTACGGACAGTTTATTTCTGTTTATGCGAATGTAGAAACACCTTCCATCCATCGTAATCAAAACCAATTCAATTACCAAACTTATCTAAAGAACCAGAATGTACACTATATACTTCGAGCAAGTAATCTTGCTATTTCAGAACATTTCTCACCATCTTTCCTAATGAGGCTTCAAAATATACGTTTGAAAATAATTACCCATTTAACCGAAAAAATATCTTCAACTATTTCTCCTTATTGTCTCGCATTAATTAGTGGAGAAAAAAACGGTTTTTCCCCCGAAATGTATGAAGTTTATCAACAAATGGGTGTTGTTCATTTGCTAGCTATCTCTGGACTTCACGTGAATTTATTAATAGGGGCAATATATTTTCTCCTACTAAAATTCGGTATTACACGGGAGCGAGCCATCACTTGTCTACTTGTTTTCTTACCATTTTACGTCATCCTTACAGGAGCAAATCCGCCAGTCATACGAGCTGCTACAATGACAGCATTACTATTATTGTCAGAAAAATATACTACTAAATGGAGTTCGTTTTCTGCCATTTGTTTATCCTTTATTCTATTTTTTCTCTTACAACCGTATGTCATGAAAGAAGTAGGTTTTCAACTATCTTATACAGTGTCGTTCGGTATTATTTTATCGTCAAGGCAAATACTTGCCCAACAGCAGAACGCATTTACTAAGTCACTTTCTATTTCTTTCATTTCAACCATTATGTCGTCCGTTGTCATGATGTATCATTTTTATTCATTTTCATGGGTAGGGATATTCTTTAATTTAATTTATGTGCCTATTTTCACGATTATCATTTTGCCAGGTTGCCTAACTGTGTTTGTACTGTCTTTTTTTTCAGCAGAAATATTTCATTTTCCTGAAGTAGTGCTTACATTCTTTATACAATTGGTAGAAAAGTTAACCTACATTTTTGCCAAGATTCCGCATCAGACTATTGTAACAGGAAGGCCAAACATCCTTATACTAATGTTAATCATTATAACTATCATCATCTTCTTCAACCAGTGGCAGAAGAAAAAGTTTCCTTTTGGTATATTAATTTGTTTTTGTTTCTTATGTTATTTTTCTAGTTTTAATTTCAGTGGAAAAGTTAGTTTTATTGATGTGGGGCAAGGGGATAGCATTTTAATCCAACTGCCATACAATCAAGGGAATTATTTGATAGATACTGGGGGCCAACTACCATTTGAAAAAGAAGCATGGGCTAAGAAAAGAAAGCCATTTACAATTGGTGAAAGTACACTTACTCCAGTTTTAAAGTCAAAAGGAATTAATAGCTTAGATAAAGTAATTATTACACATAGTGATGCTGACCACATGGAAGGGCTTGATGATTTACAGAAAAACATTACTATTAACGAACTTATTTATGCTAAAGGAGCAGAAAATAAACCCATCATGAAAGAAGCTCTCGCTGCGATGCCAAAAGTGAAACAAACAATTATTTTGGCCGGGGCCAAGTGGCAAATTGGCGAAAACAGTTTCGAATGCCTATATCCCGATAAAGCAGGAGAAGGAGGAAATGATGACTCTATTGTATTAAAGGCAGTGTTAGATGATAAAGTATGGCTTTTTACTGGTGATTTAGAGGCGAACGGAGAGATGGGCATATCAGAACAACCTATCAAAGCAGATATTTTGAAAGTAGGGCATCATGGTAGCAAGACCTCCAGTTCCAAAGAATTTATTCAAAAAGTGAAGCCGACTTTTGCAGTTATTTCATGCGGGTTAAACAATCGCTTTGGTCATCCACACGAAGAAACTATCAATACGCTAGAAACGGCAGGAGTAACAATTTTACGAACAGATGTACAAGGCGAAATAATTTATACTTTTGGAAAAGGCTTTGAAGCGACTTTGAAATAAAACTTGCTATCTCTTATTTCATGTTTTACCATAGAAAGAGAAATAAGAGTGAAGCGAGGCGAAATGAATGCTGCCAGAATGGAAACGGATACGCTCCAAAAAAATAACGCCGGTGTATTTAATCATCGGTACAGAAGATTATATTATTAATGAAACGAAACAACTTTTAATAGATAATATTTTAGAAGGCGAAGAAGTTGAATTTAACTATGCCAATTTAGATTTAGAAGAAATGCCTATAGAAGTGGTCGTTCAAGAAGCGGAAAGTATGCCTTTTTTCGGTGATAAACGTTTAGTAATGGCTAATAATCCACTTTTTTTAACAACGGAAAAAAGTAAAAACAAAGTGGAACATGATACTGCAAAATTAGAGGCTTATCTCAATGAACCAGTTGATTATTCAGTATTATGCTTTGTAGCACGGGTAGAAAAGTTAGATGAGCGTAAAAAGCTTACTAAGTTACTCAAGAAAACAGCTACTGTTATAGAAGCTAAACGACCTAATGAGAATGAGTTAAAAAAATGGATTGAAGCAAAATTAAGCGAGAACAACATGCAAATGTCACAAGAGGCTATTACTCGACTGATAGAATTAACTAGCGGTCAGTTAACTACGGCCATGAATGAACTGCAAAAATTAATGCTCTACTGTTTTGATACAAAAGAAATTACCATTCAGGATGTAGAATCTTTAGTTGTACGTTCACTTGAGCAAAATATCTTCTTATTACTTGATAAGATGATTGCAATGGATATCAGCGGGGCACTTCGGATTTATTATGATTTATTAAAACAAAAGGAAGAGCCTATCAAAATACTGGCATTAATTTCTAGTCAGTTCAGATTGTTGAACCAATTAAAATTATTAGAACAACAAGGATATTCCCAGCAACAAGCCGCAACTAAATTAAAAGTGCATCCATTTCGCGTTAAGTTAGCATCAAAACAAGCGAAGAATTTCACGGAATTACAATTAAATCAAGCTTTAAAACGATTAGCTGAAATAGACTTGGAAATGAAAACTGGCTTTGGCGATAAAGAACAGAAACTCGAATGGTTCTTATTCGAATTACAGGATAATCGGCAGAAGAGAGTATAAAAAATAGCTTTGTCATTTAAGACAAAGCTATTTTTACAAACAAAAAACACCACACAAGGTGTGATGTTTTATACCGAACTCGGTATTATTTAGCTAATTTAGCAGCTAAGCGAGATTTGTTGCGAGCAGCATTGTTTTTGTGAATCAATCCTTTGCTCACAGCGCTATCTAATTTTTTCGATGCTTCTACGTAAAGATCTTTCGCGTTGTCCGCGTTGTTTGCAGCTGCTTCATCAAATTTCTTGATAGCAGTACGCATTGCAGAACGTTGAGATGCATTACGGCTGTTGCGAGTTTCAGCAGTTTTTACACGTTTAATTGCAGATTTAATATTTGGCATTCCATTCACCTCCGTCCAAACTAATGAGGTAGTATTTATTTCATATAACATACCTTTTTAAATTATATCAGAACAAATGCTATTATACCGAAATCACAGCCATATTGCAATAATACTTTCTATTTTATTTTAAATTTATCTGTAGTCATTGAATGTTAAGCGTTCTACTGATATAATCAAGGATAGCTTGCCATCGGATTTATGCGATGAGTTCTAATCAGGAGCTGGGGAAATGAACAAAGAAGAAATGAATGCAAGACAAAAGAAAATTAGAAACTTTTCGATTATCGCGCACATAGATCATGGTAAATCTACACTCGCTGATCGGATTTTAGAACAAACGGGTGCTTTGACGCATCGTGAAATGAAAAATCAGCTACTAGATTCGATGGATTTGGAACGTGAACGCGGGATAACCATAAAATTAAATGCTGTACAATTAAAATATAAAGCAAAAGATGGAGAAACATATATTTTCCATCTGATTGATACTCCTGGACATGTCGATTTCACCTATGAAGTATCAAGAAGTTTAGCTGCTTGTGAAGGAGCAATCCTTGTTGTAGATGCTGCACAAGGAATTGAAGCACAAACACTTGCTAATGTTTATTTAGCACTAGACAACGATTTAGAAATTTTACCAGTCATTAACAAAATCGATTTACCAGCGGCCGATCCAGAAAGAGTCCGTGAAGAGATTGAAGATGTTATCGGCTTAGATGCTTCCGACGCTGTACTCGCTTCGGCAAAATCAGGTATTGGTATTGAAGATATTCTTGAACAAATTGTTGAAAAAGTGCCAGAACCTTCTGGAGATGTAAACAAACCGTTAAAAGCGCTAATTTTTGACTCTGTTTTTGATGCGTACCGCGGCGTTATTGCTAACATTCGTATCATGGACGGTGTTGTAAAAACTGGCGATCGAATTAAAATGATGTCAAATGGCAAAGAATTCGAAGTAACTGAGGTGGGCGTATTCTCACCAAAGGCAACACCGCGTGACGAATTACTTGTTGGTGACGTTGGTTACTTAACAGCTGCAATCAAGAATGTTGGAGATACACGAGTAGGTGATACAATCACGCTTGCGAATAACCCCGCTGAAGAAGCGCTGGATGGTTACCGTAAATTAAATCCAATGGTTTATTGTGGTCTATATCCAATTGACTCCTCTAAATATAACGATCTTCGTGATGCTTTAGAAAAACTAGAACTAAATGACTCCGCTCTTCAATTTGAAGCAGAAACTTCTCAAGCATTAGGCTTCGGTTTCCGTTGTGGTTTCTTAGGATTACTACATATGGAAATCATTCAAGAACGAATCGAACGTGAATTTAACATTGATTTAATTACCACTGCTCCAAGTGTTATCTATCATGTAAACTTGACAGATGGTTCCAACATCGTGGTTGATAATCCTGCTGAAATGCCGGAACCTGGTGTTATTGAAAGCGTAGAAGAGCCATATGTAAAAGCAACTGTTATGGTTCCAAATGATTATGTAGGTGCAGTGATGGAACTTGCACAAAACAAACGTGGAAACTTCATTACGATGGAGT
Organism: Listeria monocytogenes; assembly: GCF_900187225.1. GTDB lineage: Bacteria > Bacillota > Bacilli > Lactobacillales > Listeriaceae > Listeria > Listeria monocytogenes. The sequence goes on along the minus strand of NZ_LT906436.1, from coordinate 1,470,462 downwards.
ATTTAGATGATATCCGTGTGAGTATTGTGTACGAAATTCCATTATCCGAAATCGTATATGACTTTTTCGATCAATTGAAATCATCTACAAAAGGTTATGCATCCTTTGATTATGAATTAATTGGCTATAAAGCTTCCAAACTGGTGAAAATGGATATTCTCTTAAATGCAGAAAAAGTGGATGCACTTAGCTTTATCGTTCACCGTGATTTTGCCTACGAGCGTGGAAAAATCATTGTGGAGAAATTAAAAGAACTTATTCCAAGACAACAATTTGAAGTGCCTATTCAAGCAGCAATTGCAACGAAAATAGTTTCACGTTCTACTATTAAAGCACTACGTAAAAACGTACTTGCTAAATGTTATGGTGGGGACGTATCGCGTAAACGAAAACTCCTAGAGAAACAAAAAGAAGGTAAAAAACGCATGAAACAAATCGGTTCCGTTGAAGTTCCACAAGAAGCCTTCATGGCAATCTTGAAAATGGATGAATCGAAATAATAAAAAGGTTGTGCTGTGAGCTCACGTTCACGGCACAACCTTTTTATGTATGATACGGATAAATTAAATCATGTTTTTTCTTCTCCATAGTGACATAATTCCGCTCAGCAGTAATGACTTCTACGGCATCAGGAGATGAATACTTCGCAATTTTTACATCAACTTCTTTTAGATTTTCCGTTAATTTCTCTAAATTTTTCAAAACAACTTTCCGATGATCCAAGAGTAACTGTTTCCGAGCTTCAATAGAAACAGGTCCTTCCATCACGCAATCAATATATGTGCGGATTTGTTTCAATGGCATTCCTGTATTTTTCAAACAACAAATCGTATGAATTAAATTTAAATCTGATTCCGTAAACTCACGGTAGCCGGATTGGTTTTTAGAAACAAACGGCAATAAACCTTGCTTATCATAGTAACGCAATGTATAAATCGACAAATTAAATATTTTGGACACTTCTTTGATAGAATAAGTCATTTTAACCTCCAATAAATAATTTCCTTGCCCTACACTATACTCTAGGGTTTAAAGTAAGTATAAAGTTAATAAAGAAAATAAGCAAAATTAACTACTATTGGAGGAATTCACGATGAAAAACAACGTATTGGTAACAGGTGGGACTGGATTTTTAGGAATGCATATTATCTTTCAATTATTGCAACAAGGATACGATGTCAAAACAACAGTACGCTCTTTAAAAAGTAAAGAAAAAGTAATAGAAGTATTGCGAAATAATGGATTAGCAAATTTTACGAAGCTTTCCTTTGTCGAACTTGATTTATCTAAAGCTGAAGGTTGGGAAGAAGCTATGCGTGATTGTAAATATGTGTTAAGTGTTGCATCACCTGTATTTTTCGGTAAATTTAAAAATGAAGAGGAATTAATAAGCCCAGCAATCGAAGGTATTACAAGAATTTTGAAAGCAGCGAAAAAGGCAAAAGTGAAACGAGTTGTTATGACTTCTAATTTTGGTGCAGTTGGTTTTAGCAACGCGAACAAAAATAGCATTACAACAGAACAGTACTGGACAGACGAATTTACTAAGGGTTTGTCTGCATATGAAAAATCCAAACTAATCGCAGAAAAAGAAGCTTGGAAATTCATGGAAAATGAAACGGAATTAGAGTTTGCTACCATCAATCCGGTTGCCATTTTTGGTCCATCACAAAGCAATCACGTCTCCGGAAGCTTTGACTTATTAAAAAATCTGTTAAACGGTTCTATGAAACGCGTCATAAACATCCCGTTAAACGTAGTAGATGCTAGGGATGTTGCCGATTTACATATTCGCGCAATGATTACCCCAGAAGCAAACGGAGAACGTTTTATTGCATCAGCTGACGGAGAAATTAGTATGGCAGATATTGCGCATTTGCTTCAACGAGAACGTCCTGAGCTAGTGGATAAAATGCCGAAGAAAACATTACCAAATGCAGCTATAAGAGCAGCAGCTTTATTTAGTAAGCACGCCAAAGAAGGAGAGTTGATGATTAATATGAATCGCCAAATAAGCAATTCAAAAGCGAGAGATGTTTTAGGATGGAAGCCGATTTCGACAAAAGAAGAGGCCGTTCTTGCTGCAGTGGATAGTTTGGCAAAGTATGGTTTATTAGATTAAAAGCGAATCCTGCACAAAAGCACTGAAAAATATGTTAAACTGACTAATGGATAACGAAGCAAATTTTAAGTGCAAGGAATTGATAAAAATGATAAATACAAACCTATCGAGTAATGAAAGTTCCGCGGTATATATCCATATTCCGTTTTGCGAACATATTTGCTTTTACTGCGATTTTAATAAAGTATTCTTAGAAGGACAACCGGTCGACGAATACGTAGATTTACTGATTAAAGAAATGGAATTAACAGTCGCAAAAGGACCAATAGCACCAGTCGACACGGTATTTGTCGGTGGAGGCACACCTACAACCTTAAACGAAGCGCAAATTGCGAGACTCTGCACCGCCATTCATAACACTCTGCCGCTCAAAAAAGATATCGAATTTTCGTTTGAAGCCAACCCAGGAGATCTTTCGCTATCTAAACTACAAGCAATGCAAGATCACGGAGTTAATCGTATTAGCATGGGTGTTCAAAGCTTCAACAATGAACTTCTCAAAAAAATTGGTCGCATTCATACTGTAAAAGATGTTTATCAATCCGTCGAAAATATGCGCAAAATCGGATTTGAAAATGTAAGCATTGATTTAATTTTTAGCTTGCCAGGACAAACAGAAGCCGATTTCCAAGATACATTAAAACAAGCGCTTGACCTTGATTTACCGCATTACTCTGCGTATTCACTGATCATCGAACCAAAAACGATTTTTTACAACCTTATGCAAAAGGGAAAACTTTTCCTTCCTGGTCAGGATGCTGAGGCAAATATGTACGATTTACTTCTCAACGAAATGGAAAAGCACGGTCGTAAACAATATGAGATTAGTAATTTTGCTAAAGAAGGATTTCAGAGTAAACACAATATCACTTATTGGAGCAATGAACATTACTACGGATTTGGCGCCGGAGCACATGGCTATGTAGGCAATACACGCTATAGCAATTTCGGCCCAATCAAAAAATACATGGAACCTTTGCAAGAGAATATACTCCCAACATTTCAACAAAAAGAACTTACATTAAAAGAAAAAATGGAAGAAGAAATGTTTTTAGGACTTAGAAAAGTGGACGGCGTGGATAAAAAACATTTCAAACAAAAATTCGGCCAAGATTTAGATGCAACATTTGCGAATGCAATTCAAAAAACAACCGCAAAAGGCTGGCTCGAAAATAACGAAGAAAATGTGGCGCTTACAAGAAGTGGAAGATTTTTGGGAAATAATGTATTCCAAGAATTCCTCTAAAACCGCACTATTTGACCTATTTTGACCAAACAATCCTACTTTAGTCTGAAATCGAGTGTTTTCGGTTGACTAAGGTGGAATTGTTTGGTAAATTTATACTTGTATTTAGCACTTGACGTTATGGAGTGCTAAAAGAGGTGATTGCTATGTTAACAGAAAGACAACTTTTGATTTCCCGTGCCATCATCGATCATTTCACTTGGACTATTCAGCCGGTTGGATCAAAGAATTTGCTGAAAGAAAAAGGTTTGCCTTATAGTTCCGCGACTATCCGTAATGAAATGGGGGTCCTCGAAGAATACGGCTTTATTGAAAAGACGCATTCTTCGTCGGGACGAGTTCCATCAGAGAAAGGATATCGCTTCTATGTCGATTACTTACTCCAGCCAAAAAAGCTAGATAAATCCGACAGGCAAATGATTCGATCCTTCTTTTCAGAGAATTACTACGAAATGGAAGGACTTATCCAAAATTCAGCATTAATGTTATCCGATTTAACCAATTACACGTCCATCTTGCTTGGCCCTGAAGCGACGAAAAATCATTTAAGTGGCTTTAGATTTGTACCAATAAATAATTTTCAAGCAATGCTCATATTAATAACTGATCAAGGACATGTTGATAACCATCTTGTGACAATACCGGAAGGCACAACGCTCTCCGATATTGAACGTATGGTCAACATTTTAAATGAACGGCTAGTAGGGCTTTCGCTTGATGATTTAAAAGTACAAATACCAATGGAAGTAAAGGAATTACTTGGAAAGCATGTTAGAAATTACGAAAGCTTTATGCATGTATTTTCCGATTCTTTTGCTCAAGCAAGTCAACAAAAAGTGTATTTCGGTGGAAAAACGAATATTTTAAATCAACCGGAATTTCATGACATTAATAAAGTCCGTGAGATGCTTCATTTGATGGAAGAAGAACAAGATGTGTATGAATTGTTTAGGGATATTCCCGATGGTCTTCAAGTGAAAATAGGCCGCGAAAACAATAATAGTCTAATGGAAGATTGTAGTATCATTACAGCGACGTATAATATTGCTGGCGAACGTGTTGGCGGTATCGTACTCCTAGGGCCCACAAGAATGGAATATAGCAGAATGATGGGACTCGTTGATGTAATGAGTCGAGATTTAACCGATGTGTTAACCAAACTTTATCGTGATAACCAAAATTAGGAAGGCTGAAAAAGCATAAGTTTTTTCAGGAGGTGGCTAAAGTGTCTGAGAAAAAGAACAAAAAAGAAAGACTAGCTGATGAAATCGAACAAGAAGAATTAAACATTTTAGATGAAGCAGAAGAAGCTGTTGAAGAGGAAGCTACGGCGGATACTTTAACGGAAGAACAAGCAAAGATTTTAGAGCTTGAAAATAAACTTGATGAAGTTGAAAATCGCTATCTTCGTATGCAAGCGGACTTCGAAAATGTCAAAAAAAGACATATTGCAGACCGTGATGCCAGTCAGAAATATCGTTCGCAAAGCCTAGCGCAAGATTTACTTCCTGCACTAGATAGTTTTGAAAAAGCACTTGCAACGACTTCTGATCAAGAAGAAGTGAAACAAATTTTAAAAGGAATGGAAATGGTATACAACCAAATTCTTATTGCTTTTGAAAAAGAAGGCATTGAAGTAATTCCGGCTGTCGGCGAACAATTCGACCCGAATTTCCATCAAGCCGTTATGCAAGATAGTGATGAAAATGCAGGAAGCAATGAAATCACTGCAGAACTTCAAAAAGGTTACAAACTAAAAGACCGGGTTATACGCCCATCTATGGTAAAAGTGAATCAATAAAAAATAATTACTGAATAACAGGAGGAAATAACAATGAGCAAAATTATCGGAATTGACTTAGGAACAACAAACTCTGCAGTAGCAGTATTAGAAGGCGGAGAAGCTAAAATTATCCCTAACCCAGAAGGCGCACGTACAACACCTTCTGTAGTTGGTTTCAAAAATGGCGAACGCCAAGTAGGTGAAGTAGCGAAACGTGCTGCAATCACTAACCCAAATACAATTAGTTCCATTAAACGTCATATGGGTACTAACTATAAAGAAACAATCGAAGGAAAAGATTATTCTCCACAAGAAATTAGTGCAATCATTTTGCAATACCTAAAAAGTTATGCAGAAGACTACCTTGGCGAAACTGTAGATAAAGCAGTTATCACAGTCCCAGCTTACTTCAATGATGCACAACGTCAAGCAACAAAAGACGCTGGTAAAATCGCTGGTCTTGAAGTAGAACGTATTATTAACGAACCAACTGCAGCAGCACTTGCTTACGGTATGGATAAAACAGAAACAGACCAAACAATTCTAGTATTTGACCTTGGTGGTGGTACGTTTGACGTATCTATCCTTGAATTAGGTGACGGCGTATTTGAAGTACACTCAACTGCTGGTGACAATGAATTAGGTGGAGATGACTTCGATAAAAAAATCATCGACTATCTAGTAGCAGAATTCAAAAAAGACAATGGTATTGACTTAAGCCAAGATAAAATGGCACTTCAACGTTTGAAAGATGCAGCTGAAAAAGCGAAAAAAGATCTTTCTGGTGTAACAAGCACACAAATCTCCTTACCATTTATCACAGCTGGGGAAGCTGGTCCACTTCACTTAGAAGTAACCCTTACTCGTGCTAAATTTGATGAACTAACACATGACTTAGTTGAACGTACTATTGCGCCAACTCGTCAAGCATTAAAAGATGCAAACCTATCTGCAAGCGATATTGACCAAGTAATTCTAGTTGGTGGATCTACTCGTATTCCTGCAGTTCAAGAAACAATCAAAAAAGAATTAGGCAAAGAACCTCATAAAGGTGTAAACCCAGATGAAGTTGTAGCAATGGGTGCTGCAATTCAAGGTGGCGTAATCACTGGTGATGTAAAAGACGTTGTACTACTTGACGTAACTCCATTATCCCTTGGTATTGAAACAATGGGTGGCGTTATGACTACACTTATCGAACGTAATACAACTATCCCAACATCTAAATCACAAACTTTCTCTACAGCAGCTGATAACCAACCAGCCGTAGATATTCATGTACTTCAAGGTGAACGTCCAATGGCAAAAGACAACAAAACATTAGGTCGTTTCCAATTAGCGGATATTCCGCCAGCACCACGCGGAATCCCTCAAATCGAAGTATCATTTGATATCGACAAAAATGGTATCGTAACAGTTCGCGCGAAAGACCTTGGAACTGGTAAAGAACAAAACATTGTTATTAAATCTTCTTCAGGTTTAACAGACGAAGAAATTGAAAAAATGGTTCAAGATGCTGAAGCTAATGCTGAAGAAGATAAAAAGAACAAAGAAAACGCTGAACTTCGCAACAATGCAGACCAATTAGTATTCACTGTAGATAAAACTTTGAAAGAATTAGAAGGCAAAGTTGAAGAAGAAGAAGTGAAAAAAGCAGAAGCAGCTCGCGATGAGCTACAAGAAGCGCTTAAAGGTGAAGATTTCGATGCTATTAAAGAAAAAACAGAAAGCTTAAACGAAATCGTTCAAAATCTATCTGTTAAATTATACGAACAAGCTGCAGCAGAACAACAAGCGGCAGGCGGCGCAGAAGGTCAAGAAGCTCCTCAAAATGACGACGTAGTAGACGCTGAATTTGAAGAAGTAAATGACGACGACAAAGAAAACAAATAATCTTTTTTAAGGTAAGGATAACGAGTCAAAGTCTACTGTGGCTTTGACTTTTTATCTGAAATAAAGTTTTTACAACATCTCTTTCAAATGTTACAATACGTTAGGACTATAAAAATCTATCATGGACAGGAGTGATGGCGGATGGCAAAACGAGATTACTATGAAGTGCTTGGTATTTCCAAAAGCGCCTCAGCGGACGAAATAAAAAAAGCTTACCGGAAACTGTCCAAACAGTATCATCCGGACATAAATAAAGAAGCAGGCGCTGATGAAAAATTTAAAGAAATATCAGAGGCTTATGAAGCATTAAGTGACCCACAAAAACGTGCACAATATGATCAATATGGGCATGTAGATCCAAACCAAGGCTTCGGCGGAGGTGGTGCAGGTGGCGGCTTTGGCGGAGGAGGATTCTCTGGATTTGAAGATATCTTTGACACATTCTTCGGTGGCGGCGGGCGTCAACAAGATCCAAATGCCCCAAGACAAGGTAGCGATTTACAATATACAATGCGCCTTAAATTCAAAGAAGCTATTTTCGGTAAGGATGCAGAAATCGAAATTCCTCGTGAAGAAAACTGTGATACATGTCACGGTTCCGGCGCAAAACCAGGGACAACACCTGAAAAATGTAGCCATTGTGGTGGTAAAGGTTCCATTAACGTGGAACAAAATACCCCATTTGGTCGTGTAGTTAATAAACGGACATGCCAATACTGTAATGGTACTGGTAAAGAAATCAAAGAGAAATGCCCAACTTGTCACGGTAAAGGCCGTGTAACTAAAACGAAAAAAATCAAAGTGAAAGTTCCAGCTGGCGTGAACGACGGGCAACAAATGCGTGTATCTGGTGAAGGAGAAGCTGGTATTAACGGCGGACCTAACGGCGATTTATATGTGGTGTTTGTCGTTATTCCAGATGAGTTTTTCGAACGTGAAGCAGACGATATTTACGTAGAAGTCCCAATCACATTTGTACAAGCTACATTAGGTGACGAAATTGATGTGCCAACTGTTCACGGTAAAGTTCGTTTGAAAATTCCAAGTGGTACTCAAACAGGAACAACTTTCCGCTTACGTGGTAAAGGCGTGCCGCATCTTCGAGGAAATGGAACTGGCGACCAACATGTAATCGTCAAAGTCATCGTTCCGAAAAAACTAGATGATAAACAAAAAGAAATCTTGCGAGAATTTGCTTCCACTACTGGAGACAAAGTAGACGAACAAACCTCCGGATTTTTTGACAAAATGAAACGAGCTTTTAAAGGCGATTGATGAACGTAGAGGTCGATAGTTGTGCAAGAAGCAACCATCGACCTTTTCTACATACTAAAGGAGTGTTGAAAAATGGAATGGTCAGAAGTAGAAGTCCATACTACGAATGAAGCAGTGGAGCCAGTTGCGAATGTTTTAACAGAATTTGGCGCAGCGGGCGTATCAATTGAAGATGTAGCAGATTTTTTACGTGAGCGCGAAGATAAATTTGGAGAAATTTATGCGCTTAGACGAGAAGATTATCCAGAAGATGGCGTCATCATTAAAGCTTATTTCTTAAAAACAACCGAATTTGTCGAGCAAATCCCAGAAATCGAACAAACATTGAAAAATCTCAGCACGTTTGATATTCCGCTAGGCAAGTTCCAATTTGTTGTAAATGATGTGGACGATGAGGAGTGGGCTACTGCGTGGAAAAAATACTATCATCCAGTTCAAATCACAGACCGTATCACGATTGTCCCAAGTTGGGAATCATACACACCCTCTGCTAACGAAATAATCATTGAGCTTGATCCAGGAATGGCTTTCGGTACAGGGACACACCCGACAACACAACTTTGTATTCGTGCACTGAGCAATTATTTACAACCAGGGGATGAAGTCATTGACGTTGGTACGGGTTCGGGTGTCTTAAGTATCGCCAGTGCCAAACTAGGAGCTAAATCTATTTTAGCAACAGACCTCGACGAAATTGCCACTCGTGCAGCAGAAGAAAATATTACTTTAAATAAAACAGAACACATTATTACTGTAAAACAAAATAATCTACTTCAAGATATTAACAAAACAAATGTAGATATTGTTGTCGCAAACATTTTAGCGGAAGTTATTTTACTTTTCCCAGAAGATGTTTATAAAGCACTCAAACCAGGCGGGGTTTTCATTGCTTCCGGAATTATTGAAGACAAAGCGAAAGTAGTCGAAGAAGCACTTAAAAATGCTGGACTTATTATTGAAAAAATGGAGCAACAAGGGGATTGGGTTGCGATTATTTCCAAACGAGGAGTGGAATAAATGCAGCGTTATTTTGTAACATCTGAGCTAGAGAATGATAACGATACACTGGCCATTACAGGAGAAAATTTCCATCATATTGCACGTGTAATGCGGATGAAAGAATCCGACCAAGTTTTCATTGTTTTCCCGAGCAAAAAAACATGCATCGCTGCTATTACGGCAATAAATGAGGAAGAGGTATTATTAAATTTAGTGAAATGGCTAGAAGAAGATACCGAATTGCCTATTGAAATCACCATCGCGAGCGGTCTACCAAAAGGCGACAAACTAGAACTCATCATTCAAAAAAGTACAGAACTAGGCGCACACAAATTTATCTCCTATAAAGCAGAACGATCTGTGGTGAAATGGGATGACAAGAAAGTCATCAAAAAAATTGAGCGACTTCAAAAAATTGCGCAAGAAGCTGCTGAACAATCGCACAGGACAATCATTCCAGAAGTTCATTATGCTGCTAGTTTCAAAGAGTTAATGTTTGGCCATGTTCACTATGACTTTGTTATCGCTGCATATGAAGAGAGCGCCAGAGAAGGCGAGGATAGTGCACTTGCCAGCTTATTTCAAACAATGAAGCCTGGACAGTCTGTTTTGTGTATTTTTGGACCAGAGGGCGGCATTAGTGAAAAAGAGCTATTGCTTCTTGAAGAAGCGAACGCAAAACTTGCCGGACTCGGCCCAAGAATTTTAAGAACAGAAACTGCTCCGCTCTATGTATTATCAGCTGCTTCTTTCTATTTTGACCTTTACAAAAATAAAAATCGTTAACATTTCAAAGTTTTATACGAAAGTTAACGATTTCATGTTGACGATGCCCGATGTTTCGTATATAATTTTTAATGAGTGAATGCTTATCTGCATTACTTCAGAATAATTCATAATTTATTTTCCGTTATGTCCTATTCTGGAACTTAAATGAAGGATTTAAGTGAGTGCATGTAAGTGCCGGAGGGAGGGAAAGAGAGATGTCAAAAACAGTAGTTCGTAAAAACGAATCGCTTGAAGATGCTCTTCGTCGCTTTAAACGTACTGTTTCCAAAAGTGGAACTTTGCAAGAATCCAGAAAGCGCGAATTTTATGAAAAACCAAGCGTAAAACGTAAGAAAAAATCCGAAGCAGCAAGAAAACGCAAATTCTAATTAAAAGGCGATGATTTCGTTGACACTGCTTGACAAGTTAAATGAAGATATGAAACAAGCGATGCGCGATAAAGAGAAAGAAAAACTTTCCGTTATTCGTATGTTAAAAGCAGCTTTACAAAACGAAGCAATTCACCAAGGTGTGAAAGATCTTACTCCGGATGATGAAGTAACCGTGATTTCCCGCGAACTCAAACAACGCAGAGATTCTCTAGCAGAGTTTGACAAAGCTGGACGTAGCGACCTTTCTGATAAAGTCCGTTCCGAGATTGTCATTGTGGAGGACTACGCGCCAAAACAATTGACTCCTGAAGAGCTTGAGAATATTGTGAAAGCAACTATCGAAGAAGTTGGCGCATCTAGTAAAGCTGATTTCGGCAAAGTAATGTCCGCAATTATGCCTAAAGTAAAGGGCAAAGCTGACGGCGGTGCTGTTAACCAATTCGTAAAAAAATATCTTTCATAAACTAATTCAAACTAGTTTTGAAACATTAAGAAACAGGATTACTTCCTATTTTATGGAGGAAATCCTGTTTTTTTACGCCTATTTTCACTTGAATTGCGTTGTTGCTATCGCTTCGTTTTTCAAGCAAGGCAATTTCGTGTATAATATAACTAATCAAGGCACTTATAACAGGTGAAGGGGTTAGCCAATGCTAAATGAATTTAATGAAGTAGTCGAATTATCTGATGACACAAATATTCAAGATTTATTCGGCAATAATAATAAGAATATCGAACTTTTAGAAGAGTTACTTCAAGTGAAAATCATTACTCGGGGAGAGTCACTATCTATTACAGGTGAAGAAGAGCCTGTACAGCATACGACTGCCGTTTTAAATGAACTTATTCTGACAGTAAAACGGGGCATTCATATTGATGGTAGAGATATCGCCCAAGCAGTGAAAATGCAAAGAAATGGAACACTTATTTACTTCCATACCTTATTTGAAGAAGAAATTACGAAGAATGCAAAAGGAACGCCAATTAGACCAAAAACATTCGGACAAAGAACTTATATTCAAATGATTAAAAAACACGACATCGTTTTCGGCGTTGGTCCAGCAGGTACTGGTAAAACATATTTAGCAGTTGTTATGGCAGTTGACGCATGGAAAAAAGGAAATGTTAGCAAAATCATTTTAACAAGACCTGCCGTTGAAGCTGGCGAAAGTTTAGGTTTTTTGCCAGGAGATTTAAAAGAAAAAGTAGATCCTTATTTACGCCCTGTATACGACGCGTTATACGACATTTTTGGTACAGAGCATACAACAAGGCTAATGGACCGGGGCGTTATTGAAATAGCTCCTCTGGCTTATATGCGTGGACGTACACTTGATCATGCCTTTGTTATTTTAGACGAAGCACAAAATACGACCATTGCCCAAATGAAAATGTTTTTAACACGACTTGGTTATGACTCCAAAATGATTGTCAATGGAGATATGACGCAAATTGACTTACCAAAAGGTGCAACTAGTGGTCTTGTCAATGCGGAACAAGTTTTAAAAGATGTAAAAGATATCGGTTTTGTTTACTTTGAACATCACGATGTAGTCAGACACCCGCTCGTTGCTGAAATTATCAAAGCTTACGAAGGGAAACAAAATTAGAGAGGAGACAAAGATGTGAAACTAGCCAAGAAATGGAGAGATTGGTACATCGAAAGTGGAAAGAAATACCTTTTTCCACTGCTCCTAGTTTGCTTTGCGGTTATAGCGTATTTTCTCGTTTGCCAAATGACGAAACCGGAATCATACAATGTTAAGTTATTTCAAGTAGCTGAAAAAACGATTCGTTCACCTCAAACGGTGGAAGATACAGAAAAAACAAAAGAAGAAAGGACCAAAGCAAGTGATGCTGTAGAAGATGTGTATGTCTACAATCGCGAAACTGGTCAAAACCGAGTAGCACTTATCCAAAGTTTATTCGCCTATGTAAATGAAGTGAACGCAGAAGCGCAAGAAAAAGATACTAAGAATAAAGAGAAAGCAAAAAAAGAGAATAAGCCTGCTCCTGCGCCAACGTCAACCGAAGATAAATTAAAAAACTTAAAAGACAAATTATCTAGTAACGTATCTGAAAAAATAACTTCTAACATATCTGACGAAGTTTTCACTACTTTAATCGAAGCGAAAAGTAAAGATTTTAATGTCATGGAAGACGTGGTTACAACAGAAGTTGAAAAATCCATGGAAAATAAAATTCGAGATGAAAACTTGAATTCTGTGAAAATTAGAGCTCGTGATGATATTGAACTTTCAGCGATACCAGCTTACTACAAAAATGTCTCAAAAGCCTTAGTTTCCTATGCTATCGTACCGAATGAAGTTTATGATGAAGAGCAGACAGATGCACGACGTAAAGAAGCTGCGCAATCCGTTGTTCCTGTGAAAATCTTACAAGGGCAAGTTATTGTTCAAGAAGGCCAAATTGTAGATAGAGAAACATATCGTCAGCTAAAAATGCTACATTTACTTGATCAAAAAATGCCTGTAAAACAATACGCCGGATTTGCTATTTTCATTATTGCTTTAGCAGCAATTCTATTCCTCTACACGAAAAAACAAACACAACCTAAAGCGAAAAAAATGCAGACGATGCTTATTTTTTCTTCGGTTTATCTTGTATCTTTGTTTATGTTATTCATTATTTTATTTTTAGAAACGCAAAATATCGCGAATATTGCTTTCTTATTCCCAGCAGCCTTTGCTCCAATGATACTCAAAATTTTACTTAATGAGAAATATGCCTTTTTAAGCGTCATTTTTATTGCTGTAACTAGTTTGTTAACATTTCAAAATGATGCTACAAGCGGTATAACTATTTTTATTTTATTGAGTGGAGCGACGAGTGTTGTTATGTTACGGGACTATAGTAGACGTTCGGCTATCATGTTGTCTGGTTTTATGGTCGGTTTAATTAATATGATTTATGTGTTACTTTTATTATTAATAAATAACAGCACACTACTGCAAGTTTCTACACTAATGGCGCTTGGATATGCCTTTTTAGGTGGATTTGGCGCGTTTATCCTCGGAGTAGGAGTTATTCCGTTATTCGAAACGATTTTTGGGTTGTTAACAACGAGTCGTTTGGTCGAATTGGCTAATCCAAACCATCCATTATTGAAGAAAATATTAATGAAAGCTCCTGGTACGTATCATCATAGTATGATGGTAGCCAACTTAGCAGAAGCATGCGCTGACAAAATCGGAGCCAATAGTTTACTTGTTCGTGTTGGCTGTTTTTATCATGATATAGGAAAAACATTAAGACCACCTTATTTTGTGGAAAATCAATTGCAAGGAATAAATCCGCACGATAGACTGACACCAGAACAAAGTCGTGATATAATTCTCTCGCATACAAAAGACGGAGCAGAGATTTTAAAAGAAAATCATATGCCACAACCGATTATTGATATCGCACTCCAACATCACGGGACGACACTGCTTAAATATTTCTATTTTAAAGCGAAAGAAACAAACCCGGATGTGAAAGAGGCAGATTATCGTTACAGTGGTCCAAAGCCACAAACAAAAGAAATTGCCATTATCAATATATCGGATAGTGTTGAAGCGGCAGTTCGTTCTTCCACAGAGCCAACCATGGCAAAAATAACAGAAATTATTGACGGAATCATTAAAGATCGTTTCCTTGATGGGCAATTTACAGAATGTGACATTACAATACAAGAAATTAAAATCATTCGTGACACCTTAATCGCCACATTAAACGGAATATATCATCAACGAATTCAATATCCTGATGACAAAGATTGAAATAGGAGGGCAAAAGATGACGGTCTTAGAAATTGATTTACTAGACGAAACCAAGAATTTACTTGATGAAGATAAACAGCTAGTTGAAAATATTTTACAATTTGCTGCTGAATATTTAAAAATCGAGCAAGGGACAGAGCTGTCACTCACTTTTACAACGAATGAAGGTATTCGCGAGATTAACCGAGAATATCGGGATAAAGATCAAGCAACTGATGTTATTTCGTTCGCGCTGGAAGAAATGGGCGACGGGGAAACAGAGATTGATTGGGGCGAATTTGATCTTGAAACGCCTCGCATGCTTGGTGATATTATTATTTCGACTGAAAAAGCAGAAGAGCAAGCCAAAGATTACGGACATACAAAAGCAAGAGAATTAGGTTTCTTAGCAGTTCATGGATTACTGCACTTGCTTGGGTATGATCATATGGAGCCTGACGAAGAGAAAGTCATGTTTGGCTTACAAAAAGAAGTGTTGGATGCTTATGGACTTGAAAGATAGAAAATACAAACGTAGTAAAAATTATGCAGAATCTTTTCATCATGCTTTTACTGGACTAAAAACTGCTTTTTTAGAAGAACGAAATATGAGATTTCATACTTTTGCAGCTCTTGCAGTTATTATTTGCGGCTTTTTCTTTCATGTAACTAAATCTGAATGGATTTTATTAATTCTTTCTATTTTTGGTGTGTTAACGCTAGAGATGGTGAACACAGCGATTGAACGAGCGGTAGATGTGGCGACAGAGCAATACATTGATGAAGCGAAAAAAGCAAAGGATGTTGCTGCTGGAGCGGTACTGTTAGCAGCAATTGTAGCAAGTTTTATTGGACTAATAATATTCATACCATACTTTTGCCAGATGTTTTTATAAAAAGAAGGGATTGTGACTTGGTAAATGAAAGAAAATAATTTTATCTCACTCGCTAAACAAGCAAGAGAATTTGCGTATGTTCCTTACTCGAAATTTCCAGTAGGAGCAGCTCTTGTTACGAAAGATGACGAGGTTGTACTTGGCTGTAATATCGAAAACGCATCATTCGGTTTAACAAACTGCGCAGAACGGACAGCTATTTTTAAAGCTGTATCAGAAGGAAAACGAGATTTTAAACAGTTAGTTGTCGTAGCGGATACAGACGGCCCTGTTTCGCCGTGTGGGGCATGCAGACAAGTCATCAGTGAATTTTGTGCGCCAGATATGCCGGTAATATTAACAAATTTAACAGGAAAAACAGCGACGGTAACAGTGAAAGAACTTTTACCGGGCGCATTCACATCGGAGGATATGTTATGAGTGAACCATTTAAATCAGGATTTGTAGCTATAGTTGGGCGACCTAACGTTGGGAAATCAACTTTATTAAATCACATTATTGGCCAAAAAATTGCTATTATGAGTGATAAAGCCCAAACAACAAGGAATAAAGTACAAGGTGTTTATACAACAGATGAATCACAAATTATTTTTATTGATACACCAGGTATACATAAACCAAAGCATAAGTTAGGCGATTTCATGGTGAAGATTGCGCTAAATACGTTCCAAGAAGTAGACTTAATTTATTTTGTAATCGATGCATCTACTGGATTTGGACGCGGAGATGAATTTATTATTGAAAAACTTAAAAACGTACAAACCCCCGTTTTTCTTTTGATTAATAAGATTGATTTGATTGCTCCAGAAGATTTATTCAAGTTAATTGAACAGTACCGCGATCTGATGGACTTCGATGAGATTATTCCTATTTCAGCACTTCAAGGAAATAACGTACCTAACTTACTAGAACAAACGAATGCTAACTTAGAAATTGGACCAATGTATTATCCAAAAGATCAAATCACGGACCACCCTGAGCGTTTCATCATCTCGGAATTAATTCGTGAACAGGTTTTACAATTAACAAGAGAAGAAGTTCCGCATTCTGTGGCAGTGGTTATTGAAGGAATTGAAAAAAACCCTAAAACAGAAAAGCTTACAATCAATGCTACAATTATTGTAGAAAGAAGCACACAAAAAGGAATCATTATTGGTAAACAAGGTCAAATGCTAAAACAAATTGGTATGCGCGCTAGAAAAGAAATTGAACGCTTACTCGGCTCCAAAGTCTTCTTAGAAATTTGGGTAAAAGTTCAAAAAAACTGGCGTGACAAAGAACATTATTTGCAAGATTACGGTTTCGACCGCGAAGAGTATTAAAAAAGCATCTGGCGCACAATTGGAGTTGTGCGCCAGATGCTTTTTTAATTATTCTTTACTTGTAGTCCAGTTATAGTTATCATATTCTACGTCATATGGTCCAAGGTTATACACTTCATAGTAAAGCGTTAATTCTTTCGTCTCACCAGGTTGAATTTCTCCTTCAAAGCCTTCTTCTGTAATTTGTTGGCCATAATCATCATCCGCATTATCATAAAGCGCAATGTCTTCGGAATAGAAGCTTATTGGATCAGAACTTGTATTTGCGTATTTCACTTTTACTTTATAAATATCGTAGCTTTCCTTTATTTGGAACAGCTCAGGTTTATAAATGGTAACCGTACTATCATTTTCTATCTCAACAGATTCTCCGTAACTTACGTCTATGTAGTCGTCATAGTAATCATCATCATAGTCTTCTGAATAATCATTTGTAAATGGGTCATTGCTCGAATTGTAATTATGAATAGAAAGAGGGTTATTAAATCCTTCAAATAATTTAATCGTCGTTATATTGAGTCCAGCTACTAATACTAAAAAGCCGATTCCCACGGATAATCCCGCAACAATAATGCCCGCCCATTTCTCTTTTCTTACAATAAGCAAAATAATCCCCACAACAACTCCTATGAATGTGAGTATAAATAAGCTAACTAATAATATAAGTAACATACCCATAGTAAAAAATCCTCTCTGACTTACCTTTTTCTCTATTTTACAATAGGCATACGTGGAAAGATAGCAAAAAATATAAAAAGACATAATCGTTAAGAAAATGTTATAATAAGACGTGTAAAAAAGGGAGGGGTGCCACATGGAGAAATGCGAAGGAATCGTGATACGACAAACGAGTTACCGTGAATCAGATAAAATTGTCCGAATGTATACACGTGAATTCGGAAAAATTGGTGTGGTAGCTCGCGGGGCAAAAAAAACGAAAAGCAGATTGGCTGCAGTAACACAACTATTTACGAATGGTTATTTTACTTTCTTCGGAGGTAATGGACTCGGCACACTTCAACAAGGAGAAGTAATAGAAACATTCTCCTCTATTCAGCAAGATATTTTTATGACTGCTTATGCGACCTATGTTTGCGAATTGTTGGATAAAGCAACAGAAGAACGTCAACCGAATCCGTATCTATACGAATTAACTTTTCAAATTTTACGAGATATCGACGAAGGTTATGATCCGCAAATCCTTACTCAAATATATGAAATGAAAATGTTGCCTGTGCTCGGTCTTTATCCAACGATGGATAAATGTGCTATTTGCGGCGAAACAACTGGACATTTTGATTTTTCGACAAGCAGTAATGGTATTATTTGTCATCGCTGTTTTGAGAAAGATCGGTACAGAATGCATTTGCCGGAAAATGTCGTAAAGCTTTTACGCCTGTTTTTCATTTTTCAATTGGATAGACTTGGCAACATTGATGTAAAGCAAGAAACAAAAGACTGGCTTCAAAAAGCAATTGATACTTACTACGATGAATATTCTGGTTTGTATTTAAAAAGCAGGAAATTTATACGAGAAATGGACAAATGGGAAAATATGTTAAAAAAAGATAGCGATGATTGACTTTTTAGCAAAAATACAGTATCTTTTAATATATCAACTAATAGGTGCGTTGAAGGAAAATAGTAACAAAAAGCTCTATTTTTAGCGAGTTCGGGTTTGGTGGGAGCCGAATATTTAACTTTTTGTGAAGGCGTTCTGGAGTACAGCGAAATCAAGGTGGGAATTGTTTAATTCCAAATAGGGTGGAACCGCGAGCTAACTCTCGTCCCTATATGCTTTAAATCAGCATATAGAGACGAGAGTTTTTATATTGGCTGAATTATTTTTGGAGGTGGAAGCAATGAATTTACAAACAATGATTAGAACATTACAAGATTATTGGTCCGAGCAAGGTTGTATCATGTTGCAATCGTATGATGTGGAAAAAGGTGCGGGCACAATGAGCCCGTATACTTTCTTAAAAGCAATTGGTCCAGAGCCGTGGAAAGCGGGTTACGTAGAGCCGTCGCGTCGTCCTGCTGATGGTCGTTACGGAGAAAATCCAAACAGATTATTCCAACATCACCAATTTCAAGTAGTGATGAAGCCTTCTCCTGACAATATTCAAGAGCTTTACCTAGGTTCTTTAGAAAAATTAGGTATTAATCCGTTAGAACATGATATCCGTTTTGTAGAGGATAACTGGGAGAATCCATCCCTTGGCTGTGCGGGTCTTGGTTGGGAAGTATGGTTAGATGGAATGGAAATTACTCAATTCACTTATTTCCAACAAGTAGGTGGTTTAGAATGTTTCCCTGTTACTTCCGAAATCACGTATGGTGTAGAACGTTTAGCAAGTTATATTCAAGATAAAGAGAATGTATTTGATTTAGAATGGACAGAAGGCATTAGTTACCGCGATATTTTCTTCCAAGCAGAATTCGAAAACTCGACATATGCATTTGAAACTTCGAACACAGATATGTTGTTAACGCTTTTCGACACATATGAAAGAGAAGCCACTCGCCAAATGCAAGACGGTCTTGTTTTCCCAGCATATGATTACGTATTAAAATGTTCGCATACTTTTAACCTTTTAGATGCTCGCGGGGTTGTTTCCGTTACCGAACGTGCGCAGTATATTGGCCGAATCAGAAACTTAGCAAGACGTATCGCGAAAACATTTTATGAATCACGAGAAAAATTGGGCTTCCCATTACTCAAAGAAGAGGGAGGAAAACGTCATGAGTAAAGACTTTTTATTAGAAATTGGTTTAGAAGAAATGCCTGCACAATATGTGTCTAGTTCTGTTTTACAATTAGAAAAACGTGTAACGGACTGGTTAACTGAAAATAAAATTGAGTTTGGCGAAATTAAAACCTATTCGACACCAAGACGCTTAACTGTACTTGTGGAAGCAATGGCAGAAGAACAAGCAAACCGTGTAGAAGAAGCAAAAGGTCCAGCGAAAAAAATTGCTTTGGATGAAGAAGGCAATTGGTCAAAAGCTGCACTAGGTTTTGCAAAAAGTCAAAAAGTTGACCCCGCCGATCTTACTTTCCGTGACATTAAAGGTGTTGAATACATCTATATTAAAAAAGAAGTAATCGGCGAAAAAACAAGCGCCTTACTACCAAGCTTAGAAAAAGTGGTAACTAGCATGACTTTCCCTGTAAGCATGCACTGGGGTAGTAATGATTTACGTTACATTCGCCCGATTAAATGGCTGATTGCTATGTTTGGTGAAGAAATTATTCCATTTGAAATTACTGGAGTGGCAACAAGCAACACATCGCGAGGCCACCGTTTCTTAGGGAAATCAGCTACGATTAAACAGCCTAGTGACTATCCAAATGCATTACTAGAACAATTCGTAGTTGTTAATGCTGAAGAACGTAAACAAGCAATTGTAGAACAATTACGCGAACTGGAATCAATGGAAAATTGGCAAATTAAAGAAGACGATGACTTGCTAGAAGAAGTCACAAATCTGGTTGAATATCCAACTGTTTTATCTGGTAATTTTGAAAAAGAATATTTAGAGCTACCGGAAGAAGTGTTAATCACCACAATGAAAGAACACCAACGTTATTTCCCTGTATTTAGCCAAGAAGACGAGCTCTTACCTCATTTTGTTACAGTGCGTAATGGGAATCATGAAAACCTAGATACAGTAGCCCGAGGAAACGAAAAAGTGTTACGCGCTCGTTTGTCAGACGCTGATTTCTTCTATCAAGAAGATTTAAAAATGACGATTGACGAAGCAGTTGCTAAACTTCAAAATATCGTTTTCCATGAAAAATTAGGTACATTAACAGAGAAAATGAAACGTGTTCAAAAAGTAGCTTTAATGCTTGCGGACTACCTAGATTGGCAAGAAGAAGATAAACAAGATATTATCCGTTTAACGAATATTTATAAATTCGATTTAGTGACAAACATTGTCGGTGAATTCCCTGAACTACAAGGGTTAATGGGTGAGAAGTATGCCTTATTACAAGGTGAAAAACCTGCAATCGCAACTGCTATTCGCGAACATTATTTGCCAAACTCAGCGGAAGGTGAATTACCACAAACAGATTTAGGTTCTTTAATTGCTATTGCAGATAAATTAGAAACACTTATCGGATTTTTCTGCGTGAACATTGTTCCAACTGGTTCCGCTGATCCATTTGGTTTACGCCGTAGTGCTTTCGGAGCGATGCGTATTATCCAAGCAAACGGTTGGAATATCCCAATGCTAGAAGTTATTTCCCGAATTGTGGATATGGAACGTGCAGAAGGCTCTACAGAATTACCAGACGCAGATGTTAAGAAAGAAGTACAGACTTTCTTGAAAAATCGCCTACGTGTTATTCTACAAGGGCACCATATTCGTCATGATATTATTGATGCTGTTATCGGCGGAGACCCTAATGTGATTCCGCAACTTATCGATCGGGCGCAAATTCTAAATGAACATGCAGAGGCTGAATGGTTCCGTCCAACGATTGAAGCACTTAGTCGTGTCGTAAAAATTGCTAAAAAATATGAAGATGGCGTGGAAGTTGATCCAGCGTTATTTGAAAATGAATACGAACAAGCTCTCTTTGATAAATTAGAAAAACTGAAATTCGATTATGCCGGTCTAACCATTATTGAACGATTAAAAGCTTTTGCGGATTTACGAACAACAATTGATGCTTATTTTGATAATACGCTTGTTATGAGTGATAATGATGAATTGAAAAATAACCGTCTAGCACTTCTATTCGAATTGGCAAGCTTTATTAAAGAATTTGCTCAAATGGATGAAATTAATGTAAAATAAAGAAAGAATTTGAGCAAAGAGGAGGAAGTATGTATGACTCAACCAGCCGTATACGTGGTTTCCGATTCAACAGGAGAAACGGCCGAACTTGTGACAAGAGCGGCACTTAGTCAATTTGGTCAGACACCGAAATTTATCCATCGTTTTCACCACGTCGATTCTTCTCATATGATTGAAGAAATTGTCGACTTAGTGGCCGTGAATAATGGTATTATCGTCCATACGATTGTACTAGAGAGCGTTCGAGAAGAGCTAAACAAAACAGCCCAAGCTTTCGGTGTGCCAATTATCGACTTATTTGGTCCGCTTTTAAACCAGTTAGAGGAAACATATAAAATCAAGCCACTTTCTGAACCAGGACGCGTTCGTTCGATGGATGAAGCGTATTTCAATAAAGTAGCAGCAATCGAATTTGCCGTTGAAAATGATGACGGACGTAATCCAAGAGGTATTTTACAAGCGGATTATGTTTTAATTGGTATTTCAAGAACATCAAAAACGCCTTTATCACAGTATTTAGCTCTAAAAGGCTTGAAAATCGTTAATATTCCAATCGTTCCAGAAGCACAAATCCCAGATGAACTTTTTGAAATTGATCCGAAAAAAATTATTGGCCTAAAAATCAGCAAACAAAAATTGACGAAAATCAGACAAGAACGATTAATTTCCATTGGTCTGCCTGGTGCAGGTACGTATGCAAGTAATCAACGTATTGATGAGGAACTAGCCATTTTTAATAAACTAGCGAGCAAACTTAATTGTTTCGTCTTAGATGTGACAAATAAAGCCATTGAAGAGACTGCAAATGAGATTTTAATCCATATTGGTGAAATTGTTGATGAAAATTTAGAATTATAAGAAGGACTTTTGCTTTTTGTGGCGAATATATATATTATACGGGAAAATCTGCTTGTAAAAGTTAGTATCTTCCCGTATAATCTAAATTCGCTTACAAAAAAGCTAAATCTATGCATATTACTTTAAAAACGGGTGGAAAAACTCGTTTTTTAACGTGCCTTCATAGATTTTGAAGAGAGGATGGAATGTGTGCCACAAATTTTGGTAGATGCAGATGCTTGCCCAGTGAAAGCAGAAATAAAACAAGTAGCAAAAGAATTTCAATTAGAAGTTACTTTTGTCGCCTCGTTTAACCATTACTCTGTCAATACCAATGGAGAGAACTGGATTTTTGTTGATACGGGAAAAGAATCAGCGGACATGCGAATGATGAATTTAGCCAAAAAAGGCGATATTATCGTGACACAAGATATTGGCCTAGCTAGCATTCTACTTGCAAAAGGCACATTTGTCTTTTCTAATCGCGGTGAACTTTACCGAGAAGAAGAAATGTCATTAATGTTAGATATTCGCTATAGACATGCCAAAGAAAGGCAACAAGGCAAATATAGCAAAGGTCCAAAAGCAATGAGCGATCAAGATCGTTCCCTTTTCAAAGACCGATTGACGACATTTTTGCAAAATAAGTAAATAGGAGTTGACTGTCAACATGGCGCGGATTCCTGAAGAAGTAATTGATCAAGTCCGGAATCAAGCGGATATAGTCGATATAATTGGTAATTATGTCCAATTAAAAAAGCAGGGACGAAATTACTCTGGCTTATGTCCTTTCCACGGTGAAAAAACGCCATCCTTTTCCGTATCACCGGAAAAACAGATTTTCCATTGTTTTGGTTGTGGTAAGGGAGGAAATGTTTTTTCTTTTCTAATGGAGCATGACGGACTCACTTTTGTTGAATCGGTAAAAAAAGTGGCAGACATGAGTCATTTAGATGTGGCTATCGAGCTCCCTGAAGAACGAGATACAAGTAATTTGCCAAAAGAAACTTCTGAAACAGCAAAAATGGTGGAAATGCACCAGCTTACTGCCAAACTTTACCATTATATTTTAATGGAAACCGAAGAAGGCACAGCAGCATTAACTTATTTGAAAGAGCGTGGTATGTCTGAACAAATGATGACCACTTTCCAAATTGGTTTTGCACCTAATCACCATGCAACAATTACTTCTTTTTTAGAAAAACGAGGCATGGATTTACAATTAGCCGGTGCAGCTGGACTTTTATCCGAACGTGATGATGGGCAGATGGTGGATCGTTTTCGTAATCGAATTATGTTTCCAATTACGAATGATCGTGGACAAATTATTGCCTTTTCTGGCCGGTTATTTGATCGTGATGATGGTCCTAAATATTTAAATAGCCCTGAAACGCCTGTTTTCAATAAAAGACGAATATTGTTTCATTTTTCAGAAGCAAGACAAGCTATTAGAAAACAAGAAGAAATTACGCTCATGGAAGGATTTATGGATGTTATTTCCGCAGAAGAAGCAGGTGTTCAAAATGCAGTGGCTTCGATGGGGACAAGTTTAACGGAAGAACATGCAGATTTAATTAAACGACTTACTAACCGGGCGATTATTTGTTATGACGGTGACAGGGCTGGAATTGAAGCAGCCTATAAAGCTGGCACACTTCTAGTTGAACGGAATCGTTTAGATGTTTTTGTTTTGCAACTTCCAGCTGGAAAAGATCCTGATGATTTCATTCGAGCAAGTGGTCCAGAAAAATTCAAAGAAGTCTATAAGCAACAACGAATGACTTGGACAGCTTTTAAAATTCATTATTTACGTAAAGAACGCAATTTACAGAATGAGACAGATCAAATTGGTTATATTGATGATTGTTTGCGTGAAATTGCAAAACTGGATCAAGCCGTCGAACGTGAATTATACTTAAAACAACTAGCGGATGAATTTGAATTAACGATAGAAACATTAAAACAACAATTACAGCAATCACTAAAAAATAGTCAAAAATCAAGGCAAATGGCTAGTTATAATGAACCACCAATAGATGATTCTTTTATGGGGATGATGCCTCAAGAAGATACAGAAATGCTATTTTCTTTTGAGCAGCCAACCCAAAAGTTATCTGCCCATACAATCTCAGAGCAGCAGCTAATGAAAGCAATGATGGAAAGCCGAGATAACTTTCTTTTAATTAAGCAACTTCTCGGTGATACGACGTTTTACCATGATAATTACGAAGCGCTTTATACCTATCTAATTGGTTATTTTGCGGAAGGTAATGATGCGGATCCAACGAAATTCATGGATAGTGTTCCTGATGCTGCAATGAAAGGACTTATTAGTAGCCTAGAAATGGTTATTAGTCCAGATGAACAAGGTAAACCCCAGTTTGAAGACTATATTAGAAGTCTAAAACGCTATAAATTAGAACAAAAGAAAAAAGAACTTGAGCAAGAACTAGCAACGTATAATCGTGAAAACGATAATGAAAACGAAATTCGCGTCATGCTCGAAATTGTCCAACTCAACCGTCAGTTAAACAGCGGCCAATTGGATTAATAACGTTTTAAAACCGCTAAATGATGGTATTATTACCTAAGAGAAGCCTTTTAATAAGGTTAGCGGCATTTTGGAAGGAGGAATACAGGCAGTTATGAGTGATAAAACAAAAAACACAAAACCAGTTGCTGAACTAAGTGTTGAGCAAGTAAAAGAAGCCCTGATAGAAGAAGGTAAGAAAAAGGGGATTTTAACTTATGCAAAAATCGCTGCCAGATTAGCTCCATTCACTTTGGATTCCGATCAAATGGATGAGTATTTAGAACATGTTGGTGAAGCAGGAATTGAAGTTTCTGACGATGCAGATGACGAGGATCCAGATGAAACAGAACTTGTAAAAGAAGAAACCGAATCCTTTGATTTAACAGATATGAGTGTACCACCAGGCGTAAAAATTAATGACCCTGTTCGCATGTATCTAAAAGAAATTGGTCGAGTAGACTTACTTACAGCGGATGAAGAAATTGCCTTAGCAAAACGTATCGAAGCTGGCGACATTGAAGCCAAAGGACGTCTTGCAGAAGCTAACCTACGCCTTGTTGTAAGTATTGCAAAACGTTATGTTGGTCGTGGTATGTTATTCCTTGATTTAATTCAAGAAGGTAACATGGGGCTAATGAAAGCCGTTGAAAAATTTGACTTTAATAAAGGGTTTAAATTCAGTACCTATGCAACGTGGTGGATTCGTCAAGCGATAACCCGTGCGATTGCGGACCAAGCTAGAACAATCCGTATTCCGGTGCATATGGTTGAAACAATCAACAAACTAATCCGTGTACAACGCTCCTTATTACAAGATTTAGGCCGCGATCCTTCACCAGAAGAAATTGGTGAAGAAATGGACTTACCAACTGAAAAAGTTCGGGAAATCCTTAAAATCGCACAAGAGCCAGTTTCCCTTGAAACACCAATTGGTGAAGAAGACGATTCACATCTAGGCGATTTTATCGAAGACCAAGATGCAACTTCACCGTCCGATCACGCAGCATACGAATTACTAAAAGAACAACTAGAAGATGTGCTTGATACATTAACTGACCGTGAAGAAAATGTACTTCGCTTACGTTTTGGTCTAGATGATGGTCGTACGCGCACTTTAGAAGAAGTTGGTCGTGTATTTGGTGTAACTCGTGAACGGATTCGTCAAATTGAAGCCAAAGCTTTACGTAAATTACGTCATCCAAGCCGCAGCAAACAATTGAAAGACTTCCTGGAATAATGCACAACCGGGCAGGAGGACAAACCGTTCTCCTGCCTTTTTAATGAAAATGAAAGTAGGGAACCAAATGAACGAAGAGCAACTATCGAAGCGACTCGAAAAAGTGGCTTCTTACATAACAAAAAATGAACGAATCGCAGACATCGGAAGCGATCATGCTTATTTACCATGTTTTGCAGTTAAAAATCAAACGGCTTCGTTCGCTATTGCTGGCGAAGTGGTTGATGGACCTTTTCAATCTGCACAAAAACAAGTTCGTTCTTCTGGCTTAACAGAACAAATTGATGTTAGAAAAGGGAACGGTTTAGCTGTTATCGAAAAAAAGGATGTAATTGATACAATTGTGATCGCTGGCATGGGTGGCGCGTTAATACGCACTATTTTAGAAGAAGGTGCCGCAAAATTAGCCGGTGTAACCAAACTAATTTTGCAACCTAATATTGCAGCATGGCAATTAAGAGAATGGTCCGAACAAAACAATTGGCTTATTACCTCTGAAGCAATTTTACGCGAAGATAATAAAATTTATGAAATCATGGTGTTAGCTCCTTCTAAAAAACCAGTTGCTTGGACTAAGCAAGAAATATTTTTCGGACCATGTTTACTAAAAGATCAAAGCGCCATTTTCAAAAGCAAATGGCGACATGAAGCAAATACATGGCAAAATATTATTCAGACTATTTCTAACAACCAACCAGTTTCACCAGAAAACCAAGCGAAAATTCGTGAATTAGAACATAAAATCGCATTAGTAGAGGATGTGCTAAAATGAAAGTCGCAAATGGCTATGAATACACAGCAATAATGGAAAAAATCGCACCAAAAAAACTCGCAATGGAAGGCGATCCCATTGGTTTACAAGTAGGAGATTTATCAAGAAAAGTAAGAAAAATCATGTTTACCTTAGATGTATTAGAAGAAGTTGTGGATGAAGCTATTGAGAAAAAAGTGGATTTAATTATCGCACATCATCCGTTCTTATATCGACCAACGCAACATATCGACACAACAACTAAACAAGGAAAAATGATAAAAAAATTAATCAAACATGATATTACCGTATTCGCTGCACACACAAACCTTGATATCGCTCAAGGAGGCGTGAACGATATTTTAGCAGATTTACTCCATTTACAAAATACAACGATGATTGAGGAGACCTACTCCGAACCATATTGTAAAATCGCTGTGTATGTACCAGAAAATGAGTTAGAAAGCGTTCGATTGGCACTTGTAAATAACGGTGCTGGACAAATAGGGACAGAATATACAGAGTGCACCTTCCATACGACCGGGATTGGTTCTTTCAAACCAGGAGCAAACGCCAACCCAACTATCGGCGAAAAAGATGCGTTGACTTCTGTTCCTGAAGTTAAAATAGAAGCTATATTTCCACAGTATTTAACGGAAACTATCACTAAAGCAGTTAAAATTGCGCATCCATATGAAGAACCCGCGATTGATGTATATACGCTTGAAATGCAGACTTATAAAGAAGGATTAGGTCGTGTTGGCATGCTTCCTAAAAAACTCGGCATGGTTTCATTTATCGATAAATTAAAAACTGCTTTCGCTATTGATAATGTTCGTTTTATTGGGGATTTAAAAACAACTGTCCATAAAGTAGCAATCATTGGTGGCGATGGAAATAAATTTATCCACCAAGCAAAATCCACTGGTGCAGATGTTTTTATTACTGGTGATGTTTATTATCACACAGGGCATGACTTATTAGCTATTAATCTTCCAACTATTGACGCTGGTCATAATATCGAAAAAGTGATGAAAGGCTATCTGAAAAATAAAATGGAAGAACAAGCAAAAATTTTGGATTATGAAGCAGAATTTATTGTTTCAGAAGTAAATACAGACCCATTCCAATTTTGTTGATAAAAAAACCGAGTAACTCCTTTGTTTAAGGGAGTTGCTCGGTTTTTAGCTTCCGCCATTTTTCAAGTGAGCTAACCGTTGACTTCTTTTTTCAGCCATGTACTTATTCTTCGTTTTGGGTAGAATACGCTCAAAGTCCTGATTATGCTCGCGTTTCCAAGTATTTTTATCTGCCGCATCAAATTGCTCCAAAAACAATAGCACTTCACGAACAAGTTGTGTTGGCGTACTTGCTCCGGCTGTAACTGCTACTTTTTTTGCGTCTTTGATCCACTCTATATCTAATTCCGTAATATCGGCAATTCGGTACGCCTTTGTGCCAGCTTTCTCTATCGAAACTTGGGCTAAACGAGCAGTATTATTACTTCTAGGATCACCAACAACAATAGTGAGATCAGCATCTTTGGCTTGTAATGCGACAGCTTCTTGCCGCACTTGGGTGGCCATACATATTTCTTGATGTTGAATAGCTTTCGGGAATTTCCCCTTTATATAATGCATTAAATCAGCGACATCCCATTTGCTCATCGTTGTTTGGTTCGTAACAAAAATTTTATCGGAAAGTAATGAAAGAGCATCAATATCTGCTTTCGTTTCTACTAGGTGAACAACATCTGGTGCTGTTCCGTATGCGCCTTCTGGTTCAGGATGTCCTTTTTTTCCTATATAAATAATTTCATAGCCAGCCGCTTGTTTTTCTAAAATTAAATTATAGGTGTGAAGTACATCTGGACAGGTTGCGTCGATTGTCGTTAAGCCTTTTGCTACTGCCTTCGCTTTGACGGAAGGAGAAACACCATGTGCGGTAAATATAACCGTTCCTGTGGTTATTTTATCTAAAATTTCTTCTCGATTAGCGCCATCTACTGTATAAATACCAATGGATTCAAATGCATCGGTGACATGTTTATTATGAACAATCATACCTAAAATATGAATTGGCCGAGGCAAGTTTGGATCAAGGGATGCATTTTTAGCAATCACCATCGCATCGATGACTCCGTAGCAATAACCACGAGGAGATATTTTGATAATTTCCATTCGAAAACATCCTCATTTCTGTATTAGATTCTTTATTTAGTATAATAGACTTAGCTTGTTTTGACAAAGTTGTCTTAACACGCGCACGAATGTCCAATTATGTGCTATAATGGCTACTAGGTATAGAACGGAGTGGAAATATTTTATGACGAAGAAATC
This sequence comes from Listeria monocytogenes, assembly GCF_900187225.1. Taxonomy (GTDB): domain Bacteria; phylum Bacillota; class Bacilli; order Lactobacillales; family Listeriaceae; genus Listeria; species Listeria monocytogenes. Next base: position 1,441,496 of record NZ_LT906436.1, on the reverse strand, counting down.
AAGGTTTGACCAATTTGGCTTTCAACCTTTTATTGGGCTTGCAATAGATAAATTAGGATTCTATGAGCCAACAGAAGTACAACAGAAGCTAATCCCAGGTATTTTAAAAGGTGAAAGTATCATTGGCCAATCTCAAACAGGTACAGGGAAAACCCATACTTTTATTTTGCCAATTATTAACAATGTGAATCCTGAAAAAGATGCAGTACAAGCGGTTATTACGGCACCAAGTCGTGAGCTTGCTACTCAAATTTATAATGAAATTCGCAAAGTAACCAAATACAGTGAAAAAGAAATCGCTGTACAACTCGTTATTGGTGGTACGGACAAACAACGTGCAATTGATAAACTAAAAAAACAGCCACAAATTATTGTCGGAACGCCTGGTCGTATCAATGACTTAATCCGTGAACAAGCTTTATTTGTTCATACGGCGAAAACGTTAGTTATTGACGAAGCAGACATGACACTTGATATGGGCTTCTTAAATGATGTTGACCATATCGCTGGAAAAATGCCAGCTAATTTACAAATGCTTGTTTTTTCCGCAACAATTCCGCAAAAATTAAAACCATTTTTAAGCAAATATATGGAAAATCCGCGTTATGAGCATATCCAACCAAAAGTGGCTGCTTCAAAAACGGTGGAACATCGCATTATGGCCACTCGTAGCCGTAATAAACTTGATTTACTTAAAAATGTTTTAGTTGGTTCGCAACCTTATTTGGCGATTGTTTTTACTAATACGAAAACAACAGCTGATGAAGTAGCAAACGGATTAATCGAACGTGGACTTAAAGTAGCCAAAATTCATGGTGACGTCAACCCGCGTGAACGTAAACGTACAATGAAACAAATCGAAAACTTAGATTACCAATATGTCGTTGCGACAGATTTAGCTGCCCGTGGTATTGATATCCAAGGAATTAGTCATGTCGTGAACTATGAGTTGCCAGATGACTTAGATTTCTACATTCACCGCACAGGTCGTACTGGTCGCGCCGGACATTCTGGTATCGCACTTACTTTATTCGAACCAGCTGACGAAGATCGTCTAAACCAACTCGAAAAAATGGGTATTGAGTTTAAACACGTTGACTGGAAAAATAAAGAATTTGTTACACTCGAAGACCGTAACCGTCGTGCAAAACGTGAAGCAAAACGCGAAACAGCTGACCCACGTGAAATTGGTATGCGTAAAAAAGCAAAACAAAAAGGTAAACCAAACTATAAAAAGAAAATTAACTACAAAATGAACGAAATTAAACGTCGCGAAAGACGGAAAAAACGATAAGTGAGGAATGAATTATGCTAAGACTAGGTTCTCATGTATCAATGAGCGGAAAGAAAATGCTTCTTGGCGCAAGTGAAGAAGCAGCTTCTTACGGCTCAAATACGTTTATGATTTATACTGGTGCTCCGCAAAATACGCGCAGAAAGCCAATTGAAGAGTTGAATATTGAAGCTGGCTTAGAACACATGAAAGCACATGATATGGCTGACATCGTTGTTCACGCGCCTTATATCATTAATATTGGAAACTCCGTTAAGCCAGAAACCTTTAAACTAGGTGTTAATTTCTTGCAATCTGAAATTGAACGTACGCGCGCGCTTGGTGCCAAGCAAATCGTACTTCATCCTGGTGCTCATGTTGGCGAAGGGGCAGATAAAGGAATCAAACAGATTATTCAAGGTCTTAATGAAGCATTAATACATGATCAAGATGTACAAATTGCTTTAGAAACAATGGCTGGAAAAGGTTCTGAATGTGGTCGTACTTTTGAGGAACTCGCACAAATTATCGATGGCGTAACGCACAATGAATTATTATCCGTTACGTTTGATACTTGTCATACGCATGATGCAGGTTACGATATTGTGAATGACTTTGACGGCGTATTAAATCAATTCGATAAAATTGTCGGCATTGATCGCTTGAAAGTATTACATATCAATGATAGCAAGAATGAACGAGGCGCACATAAAGACCGACATGCAAATATCGGTTTTGGTCATATTGGCTTTGATGCCCTTCATTATATTGTGCATCATCCGCAACTAGCAGATGTGCCGAAAATCCTTGAAACGCCTTATGTTGGTGAAGATAAAGCATCAAAAAAAGCACCATACAAATGGGAAATCGCCATGTTAAAAAATGGCGAATTTGACCCAGATTTATTAAATAAAATTCAAAACAGCTAAAAGGAGACGAAAATAATGACAAAAACACTTGTATTCGGTCATAAAAATCCAGATACAGATACGATTTGTTCTGCCATTAGTTACGCAGAATTAAAAAAAGCACAAGGAGCAGATATTGAAGCGGTTCGTTTAGGAGAGCTTAATAGTGAAACAGCTTTTGTTCTTGATTATTTCCAAGTAACAGCTCCACGCCTAGTTCAAACAGTTGCGAATGAAGTTTCTGAAGTAGCACTTGTTGATCATAATGAACGCCAACAAAGCGTAGATGATATTGACGATGTAATAGTTACAGCTGTAGTTGACCATCACCGTATCGCAAACTTCGAAACATCTGATCCACTTTATTACCGTGCTGAACCAGTTGGATGTACAACAACAATTCTTCTAAAAATGTTCCGCGAAAATGAAGTAGAAGTAAGCAAAACAGTTGCAGGTCTAATGCTTTCCGCAATTATTTCAGACACACTTCTTTTCCAATCGCCAACGTGCACGGAAGAAGATAAAGTAGCTGCTCAAAAATTAGCACAGATTGCAGACGTTGATATTCAATCATACGGCATGGAAATGCTAAAAGCAGGAGCAGATGTTAGCAAAAAAACAGTAGCTGAACTCCTACTAGATGCGAAAGAATTTAACATGAACGATAACAAAGTAGAAATTGCTCAAATCAATGTAGTGGATGTAAACGATGTGCTTAGCCGTCGCGCAGAAGTGGAGGCACTTATGACGCAAAATATTGTGGATAAAGGGCTTGATTTATATCTATTCGTCATCACTAATATCCTAACTAATGACTCTGTTGGAATCGCTATTGGTTCAAAAACAGCAGTCGTAGAAGAAGCATATGGTGTTAAATTTGTCGAAAACCAAGCACCATTAAAAGGCGTTGTATCTCGTAAAAAACAAGTTGTTCCAATCTTAACGGACACATTTGCTAAATAATTATACGAACCTGGAAAAGCTCCAAGCTTTCCAGGTTTTTTTGTCTAATTTTTTAATTCGAAGTAATTACGATTTACATTTTCACTATTATTTTATATACTAGTAAAAGCGGCTAGCAAATGCTGTCAAAGGAGAAACATGAATGAAAAAAATCATAGAAGTAAATAATGTAAGCTATCATTATGATAAAGAACATGCCTTAGAAAACATTCATTTTCAAGTTGCAAAAGGCAGTTTTACTGGTTTAATTGGCCCAAATGGTTCAGGTAAATCAACTATGTTAAAACTAATTCTTGGTGTACTCAAAAAACAACAAGGAAGCATCTCCTTATTTGGAGAAAAACAAGCAGATTTCAAAGACTGGGTCAAAATCGGCTTCGTTTCTCAAAAATCGAACGCCTTTAACTCCGCATTCCCAGCCACTGTGAAAGAAGTTGTCGCAAGCGGATTAACAAAGAAAAAAGGCTTATTTAAAACATTAAACAATAAAGATAAAGAAGACATAGATTACGCTTTGAAGCGAGTAGAAATGACAGATTATCTGCATCGCAACATCGGGGAGCTCTCTGGTGGCCAACAACAACGCGTTTTTATTGCACGTGCGCTGGTTAGCAGACCAGAACTTTTAATTTTAGATGAGCCAACCGTCGGAGTGGACGTCGAAAATGTCAAAGCTTTTTATGAACTTTTGGCCGAATTAAACCGGACAGAAGAAATGACACTTTTACTCGTGACACATGATTTGATGGCAGTGAATACGTATGTCAATCATGTTATTAGCATTAATAAGCGCATTATTTTCGACGGTTCCGCACATGAATATCAACATTATTTGGCTGACCGCGAACTTGAGATATTAGCAGAACAGCGTAGAAGGGAGGATGCTTGCCTTGATTGCGACGCTTCTCCAGTATGATTTTATTCGTAATACATTTATTGTAGGACTTGTGATAGGTGTTGTAGCCCCATTACTTGGAAGTTTTATCGTTGTTAGAAAACTTTCTTTAATGGCAGATGCGCTGAGCCATGTGACTCTAGGTGGGATTGCAGTTAGTTTGTTTTTAAGTAAAACTTATTTGCCATTAGCTGCCCTTAATCCGTTATATCTTGGCTTTGGTTTTTCCGTTGTAGGATCTTTATTAATGGAAAAACTCCGCAACGTCTATAAGCATTTTGAAGAATTAGCAATTCCGATTATTATGTCGGCAGGTATGGGTTTTTCTGTTATTTTTATTTCCTTAGCGAATGGCTTTAATACGGATTTGTTTAGTTATTTATTTGGTAGTGTTAGTGCCGTTAGCCGCACTGATATGATTACGATTGTCGTTACCGCGATTATTGTATTTATCGTTATTTTATCTTTATATAAAGAATTATTTCTACTATCATTTGATGAAGAATATGCAAAAGTTTCAGGTCTAAAAGCCAAAGTATTCGATGTTATTTTTATGGTATTAGTCGCTCTTGTAATAGCGTCTTCCATGCGAATCGTTGGTATTTTACTTGTCTCATCTTTAATGACATTACCTGTTGCAGCAGCTATTCGTATCGCTAAAGGATTTAAACAAACCATTTTATTATCGATTTTATTTGGTGAAATTGCAGTTATCGGTGGTCTATTTACCGCTTATTATTTAAATTTAGCGCCTGGTGGAGCTATTGTTATTATATCTGTGCTACTTTTAATCGTCACCATTTTATATCAAAAAATACGACAAAAAATCTTAATTTCAAAACGAGGTGAGGAAAATGGGACTTACAGCAACTGAAGCACTCATGAAAATGAAGGAAAAAGGCTATAAACACACAGATAAACGTGAATTTCTAATTAACTTACTAGCTCGGAAAAATAAATATTTGACGGCAAAAGATGTCTTAGAAAATATGAAAGATGATTTCCCGGGAATAAGTTTTGATACGATTTACCGCAATCTCTCTTTATTTGTAGAATTAGGTATTTTTGAAGAAACTGATCTTTCTGGTGAACGCAATTTCCGTTTAGCTTGTACACACGAACATCATCATCATCACTTTATCTGCATGAAATGTGGTAAAACAAAAGAAATTATGATGTGCCCAATGGATTTTTTAACCGAAGCTTTACCTGGTTACCAAATTGACGGGCACAAATTCGAAGTTTACGGCGAATGTCCAGAATGTTTACAAGCCTCTTAATAGCAAAAAGGTCCGAGATCCGGGCCTTTTTTATTTTTATCCTTAATGTTCATAGTTATTTCATATTTGTTTCTTATTCTGGACACTTTTTATCGCTAAAGTAAGAAGTAGCCGAAAGACGAAGGAGAGGAACAGTTTGACAAAATTAAAAAAAGTGATGATTTCCGTAATAGCAGCTACATTACTACTGCTCGCTGGTTGTGGAAGTAGCGCTGTTATAAAAACAGATGCAGGAAGTGTCACACAAGATGAGCTTTACGAAGCAATGAAAACGACTTATGGAAATGAGGTCGTGCAACAACTTACTTTCAAAAAAATCTTAGAAGATAAATACACCGTAACAGAAAAAGAAGTAAATGCAGAATATAAGAAATATGAAGAACAATACGGTGACTCATTTGAATCAACGTTATCCTCTAATAATTTAACAAAAACTTCTTTCAAAGAAAATTTAGAGTATAATTTACTTGTTCAAAAAGCAACCGAAGCGAACATGGATGTTAGTGAAAGTAAACTAAAAGCCTACTACAAAACGTGGGAACCAGATATTACTGTTCGCCATATTTTAGTAGATGATGAAGCCACAGCAAAAGAAATTCAAACGAAATTGAAAAATGGTGAAAAATTTACTGATTTAGCAAAAGAATACTCGACAGATACTGCAACTAGCACAAATGGTGGACTTTTAGATCCATTTGGCCCTGGAGAAATGGACGAAACTTTCGAAAAAGCAGCCTATGCACTAGAAAATAAAGACGATGTAAGTGGCATTGTTAAATCCACTTACGGATATCACTTGATTCAATTAGTCAAGAAAACAGAAAAAGGCACTTACGCAAAAGAAAAAGCCAACGTAAAAGCCGCTTATATTAAATCTCAATTAACGTCTGAAAATATGACAGCTGCACTCAAAAAAGAGTTAAAAGCTGCTAATATTGATATTAAAGATAGTGATTTAAAAGATGCATTTGCAGATTACACAAGTACATCCTCAACAAGTTCAACGACTACATCTAACTAAAGTTATTTCGGATCCACCTATATTAAAAGCCCTTTACTGGTTTTGATTCCCGTCAAAAACACACGCCAGTAAAGGGCTTTTCTATGCAAATAAACGTATTAGGGCCATGGAAATAATACCAACTACGACAATCCACATTAGATTTTTTGTTAAGATGGCTGTAATAATGGTAGGCAATGAAGCGAGTAGATTTTCGATATTAATTCCCGGAAAACTATTTTCCCTTGTGATCAATAAACTTTGAACGAATAGCGCTGTAAGAATGCAAAGGGGGACATACGATAAATAGCGAATCACTACATCTGGAAGCTGTAATTTACGAACAAATATAAACGGCAAGACACGCGGTATAAAAGTTACAAGACCGCAACCAATAATAACAAATAAAGTATAAGAACTTAACGCCATCTCTCTAAAATCACTCCCATCAAACATCCAAGTAACGTCGCGGTTAAAATAGCTAGTTCAGGTGTCATAACTCGCATAAACAGAATCAAAAACACTGCAACAAGTACCATCACTAACAAACTTGTACTCATTTTTTTACTTTTGTCGCTAACTACTTGTAAATAAAGTAAGCCGATAAACATAGCAGACAAAGCAAAATCTAAACCAAATTGTTCTGGATTTGGCAGCCAATTACCAATAAATGCACCAACAATACAGGCGACAATCCATGCCAGATAGGCAGTTATATTTATTCCGTGCATCCATTTAGCACTAACAGTTTTTTTATTGCCAATATGATTCATCGATACACCAAACGTTTCGTCTGTGAGAAGAGAACCAATCCCAATATTATTCCACAATGAATACTTCTTAAAATGAGGAGCTTCCGCCATACTCATTAAAAAATGCCTTGAATTAATTAAAAAAGTAGTAAAAATGATTGCTGATATCGGACTCTGTAGTAATAACAAACCAGAAATAATAAATTGCGCCGCACCTGCGTAAACGATAATCGCAAGTAATGTCACTTCTAAAAGGCTTAAATGGGATGCTTTTCCTACTACTCCTGCAGCAATACCAATCCCAGCATAACCAAGGACGGTAGGGAGACAGGCTTTAACACCATCATAAAAACTGAGCTCATTTTCTTTTTCCAACGATAATCCCCCTTGAAACAAAAACCTTGATACGATTATCTAAGGCTTTCCAAATCTATTTTCTTCACAAAAAATTCTTCTGCCAAAATATCAATTTCTTTCTTAAGTTCGTCTATCATAATAGCTTCCGGTACTTTTCGAATAATTTTACCATGTCTAAAAAGAAGGCCTTCTCCGTTTGAACCAGCAATTCCGATATCGGCTTCGCGAGCTTCTCCAGGGCCGTTGACCGCACAGCCAAGCACGGCTACTTTAATCGGAACTTCAATCTTTGCTATGTAATTTTCCACTTCATTAGCGATACGAATTAAATCAATCTCTATTCGACCGCAAGTAGGGCAGGAGATAAGCATTGCGGCATTCGAGGAAAAACCAAATGATTTTAAAACTTCCCGGGCCACTTTTATTTCTTCCACAGGATCAGCACTCAAAGATACTCGTAATGTATTTCCAATGCCCAAACTGAGTATCGCTCCTAAACCAGCAGCACTTTTTATTCCTCCAGCAAATTGTGTACCAGATTCTGTAATTCCGAGATGCAGAGGATAATTAAATGCGCGACTAGCTTTATCATAAGCTTCAATTGCTAAATTCACATCAGAAGCCTTCAAAGAAACAATGATATCATAAAAATCTAAATCTTCGAGAATTTTAATATGGGCAAGTGCACTTTCTACCATTCCGTCAGCAGTAGGGTAACCATATTTTTGAATAATTTTCTTTTCTAAACTACCAGCATTAACCCCAATACGGATTGGAATATTTTTTGCTTTAGCAGAATTAACCACTTTTTCCACCCGATCACGGCGACCAATGTTACCAGGATTAATCCGAATTTTGTCAACACCTGCATCAATAGCTTTAAGTGCTAGTCGGTAATCAAAATGAATATCTGCCACAAGCGGAATATGAATCTTTTTCTTGATGGCACTAAGAGCATTCGCTGCACGTTCATCAGGACAAGCAACTCGCACAATCTGACAACCAGCTTCTTCTAATCGGTGAATTTCTGCTACTGTTGCTTCGACATCATGTGTCTTTGTAGTAGTCATGCTTTGGATAGTTAATTCCTCACTGCCACCAATAGTTAAATTACCCACTTGGACTGGGCGAGTGTTTTCGCGAAATATTCTTTCATTCAAAGAGACCACTCCTTTAGACTAGCTTTTATTTTTTTATCATACCATTTTCATGAAACAAAATCACGTGAATGATGCCACAAAAAAGCCACCTGCGTGAGCAAGTGGCTATCATTTATTTCTCTAAAATTGTAGGCTCGCTTGGAGGAATTGAACGAATCGCAAGGAAAACAAAAATCATACTCACGACCATGTTAATTTCCATTCCAAAAGGAACAATAATTTGTAAAGCTTCCATAATCATGGTGAACACTGCTGCCAGTGTAATACTGTAAGAAGCAATCATCCAATTTTGGCGGAAGGCGATACCAGTTCGGCCAAATCCAGAAAGAATAAATCCGAAAAGCGCATACAGTGCTACTCGGAAGAAGACCGAGCCTAGCGTAAAGATAAAGAGTACTAGTAAAGCAATTGGAATAAAGTATTTAGCTAATGACTCAATCGAATTATATAAATGAACTAAATCTGCCTTATCACTAATTCCTGCCGTGTCATAACTAACAGATTGCGAAACACCAGCTGCAGTAATATAAATACTATCTGATAGAAAAGCTACCGCGCTATCATAAGAAGCAATTTTATTATCTACGTCATCCTTATCCAGTGTTCCGGAAGCATCAAAATAAATATGTAGTTCATCTTGATCAATCGAGATAGGTATATTTTTTGCATTTTTATCTGTTAACACTAATTTGCCATCAGTCACTTTGAAATTGGGTATTTCATTGGTAATAGTTTCTTCGCCAACTTTGAGCGCATTTTTTGTTGTGACGTTCGTAAAATATGCTAATGGAAGGAATGTTACAAATGATAAAACAATAATGTACACGATACTTTTTCTAATTTTATCATTTCGAAACGATGCAATATCCGCAGGGGAATATAAGCTCTTCCAGAAGCGTTTAAAAATATTCATTCTTTTTTCAACACCTCGCCTAATGGTTTAACTTTTGAGTTTCAGGGAAAAAGATACATGTATGTGCAAAAGAGCGTACTTTTCCACCTAAACTTAATCATAGCTTGAAATGGTCGCAAAATCAATGTTGAAACATCACTGAGCAGAAAAATTGCAAGCATTTAGGGAGCATGGTAGGCTAAATGGTGTAAGAAGAAACTGTTTTTAAGGTTGATAGTAGTTCTATTGAAATAGGACATGAAACTTTTGCCTTATACGTCATTTCTTTTCACGTAAAAACAATACAAGGAGGAATTTTTAATGACTTACGAATTACCTAAATTACCTTATACTTATGATGCTTTGGAGCCGAATTTTGATAAAGAAACCATGGAAATTCACTATACAAAGCACCACAATACTTATGTAACAAAACTAAATGAAGCGGTTGCTGGTCATCCTGAACTTGCAAGCAAATCTGCGGAAGAATTAGTTACTAACCTAGATAGCGTTCCTGAAGATATTCGCGGCGCTGTCCGTAACCACGGTGGCGGGCATGCTAACCATACATTGTTCTGGTCTATTCTTAGCCCAAATGGTGGCGGCGCTCCAACTGGCAATTTAAAAGCAGCAATCGAAAGCGAATTCGGTACTTTTGACGAATTTAAAGAAAAATTCAATGCAGCAGCTGCAGCACGTTTTGGTTCTGGTTGGGCTTGGCTAGTAGTTAATGATGGCAAATTAGAAATCGTTTCTACAGCTAACCAAGATTCTCCATTAAGCGATGGCAAAACACCCGTTCTTGGCTTAGATGTTTGGGAACATGCTTACTACCTTAAATTCCAAAACCGTCGTCCTGAATATATCGACACATTTTGGAATGTTATTAACTGGGATGAAGCTAACAAACGCTTTGACGCAGCTAAATAATAATCATAAGACTCACTTCGGTGGGTCTTTTTTAATTTCTAATGAATTTCTAATCAACTTACAGTGGAAAAATCATGTTATTTCAGCTACAATAGGGAAAGGTATTATTGAAAAGTGAGGTAACTATGCGTGAAACTAAATTTTAGAAAAAAGAAAAAAGATTCCACTAAGAAGAAACGCGCCATCATTCCACTACGTTTAAATATTCTATTCTTTATTATTTTTATATTATTCTCCGTGTTAATTTTACGACTTGGTATTGTTCAAATCGTGCAAGGGGATACGTACAAACGTCAATTAGAAGAAACAGATAACGTAACAGTTTCCAAAAACGTACCACGTGGTAGCATTTATGACCGGAATTACAATTTGTTGGTTGGTAATTCAGCGGTTAAATCCATTACCTACACACGTAGCCAACAAACACAGACTGCAGAAACTCTACATGTAGCTCAAACATTGGAAAAGCTAATTACTGTTGAGCCTGAAAAGTTAACTGATCGTGATTTGAAAGATTACTGGATTTTAACGCATCAAACTGAATCTTTAAACCGCTTATCCGCGAAAGAACAAGCGCTTGATTCATCTAAAGCTTACAAAATCCAAGTTGACAAAGTGACAAAAGAAGATATCGCTAGCTTAACCAGTGAAGACTTAAAAGTAGCAACCATATATAAGAAAATGACAACTGGATATGCCATGACTGAATCTGTCGTGAAAAATAAAGATGTGACAGACGAAGAAATTGCACGTGTCAGTGAAAACATGGACAGTTTACCTGGTGTAGACACCACTACAGACTGGAATCGCTATTACACGTATGATGAAACTTTACGCTCGATTTTAGGTTCTGTTTCTACAGCTAAAGAAGGTCTACCAAAAGACAAAGCAGAATACTACTTATCTCAAGGATATAGTCGTAATGATCGCGTTGGTAAAAGCTATCTAGAAGCTCAATATGAAAGTGTGCTCGCTGGGTCAAAATCTCAGTCAGAAAGCGTACTTGATTCTAAAGGTAATATTATTGAAACTGTCAACAAATACGAAGGCTCCAAAGGGAAAGATTTAGTTCTTTCTGTTGATGTTGAATTTCAAAAAGCAGTAGAAGAAATTCTCCAAAAAAACATCAAACAAGGTAAACAATATGCTGGTTCAGATTTATTTGACCGCGCATTCGTTGTTGCCATGGATCCATATTCTGGAGAAGTCCTTGCATTAGCAGGACAGAAACTAAATGACAAGAGCGAGTTTGAAGATTATTCCCTTGGTACATTTACAACTGCCTACGCAATGGGCTCTGCTGTCAAAGGTTCTACTATCCTTGGTGGTATTATGGACGGTGCTATTACAAACAAAACTGTTTTCACTGACCAACCAATTGTACTAAAAGGAACAAAACCAAAGAGCTCATGGTTTAACAGAACCGGAGCTGGTAATAGACCACTTGATCCTGTAGGAGCTTTAGAAATTTCTTCTAACTCCTATATGTACCAAGTTGCAATGAAAATGGGTGGCGCAAACTATGTACCAAACGGACCTCTTAGAGCACCACTTAGCACCTTTGACGATATGCGTTACTACTACAACCAATTCGGTCTAGGTGTAAAAACTGGCATCGACCTCCCAGGTGAACAAACTGGTTATAAAGGGGACGACCAAACAATCGGTAAAATTCTCGATTTCGCTATCGGACAATATGACTCCTACACGCCACTACAAATGGCTCAATATGTTTCTACTATTGCCAATGGGGGTTCAAGAATCGCTCCTAGTATGGTAAAAGAAATTAGAAATCCAAGTACTAATGGTGACTCTGTTGGAACACTTGCAACAGCTAATGAACCAAAAGTATTAAATAAAATCGGTGTTTCTGAAAGTGATATCAAAACAGTACAACAAGGCTTCTATGAAGTAACACATGGTTCAACAGGTACCGCAAGAACTGTTTTCACTTCAAGTGATTACGATGTCGCTGGTAAGACAGGCACCGCGGATGCGTTCTATGATGGACCAAAAGAAGGTAACAAAATGGCCAGTGTTTGGAATACGACATTCGTCGGTTATGCGCCAGTGGAAAAACCAGAAATAGCTATTTCCGTTGTTGTTCCTTGGATTTATCGTCCATATGGTACGGACCAAAAAACAAATATGAAAATCTCCAAAGAAGTATTCGACAAATACTTCGAACTTAAAAAAGAACGATCTGAATCGAAAAAAGATACTTCAAAAGTAGAGCAACCAATTAACAACAAAGAAGCAGCTGCGAAAGCACAATCAGAACAAACCGAAAATTAATCAAAAACCACTTTCATTTATTTGAAAGTGGTTTTTTTATTTCAAACTAACAAACAATTTAAAAAAATAGTTGCTAATGCGTATAAAAAACTGCGAAATGGCTTTGTTTATGGTATGATAAAGTAAGTGTAAAATTAACCAGATTTCTGTTTTTAGGCAGGAATACGAGGATTAAATTGAAGGAGGAATTGTAAACTATGACAAAAAGCTATCATGTCGCAGTTGTAGGTGCAACTGGTGCAGTTGGTACCCAAATGATTGAATTACTAGAAGAGGCGGCGACTTTTAAGATAAAGCAAGTTTCATTCTTGTCTTCTATTCGTTCTGCTGGAAAAAAACTATCCTTCCGCGGTGAAGAAGTAACTATTCAAGAAGCCACACCTGAAAGTTTTGAAGGCGTTGATATCGCTTTATTTAGCGCTGGTGGTTCTGTATCGAAAGCACTTGCGAAAGAAGCAGTTAAACGTGGAGCTATCGTTATTGATAACACGAGTGCATATCGTATGGATCCAACAGTTCCATTAGTCGTTCCTGAAGTGAATGAAAAAGCACTTTTCTCTCATAATGGTATTATTGCTAATCCTAACTGTTCCACTATTCAGATGGTAGCAGCCCTCGAACCGATTCGAGAAGCATTCGGCTTAAATCGTATTATTGTTTCCACTTATCAAGCTGTTTCTGGCTCTGGTGTAAGCGCAATTCAAGAATTAAAAGACGGTAGCAGAGCTGTTCTGGATAACAAAGAATTCACTCCACAAATCATGCCCGTTAAAGGGGACAAAAAACATTATCCAATCGCTTTTAATGCATTGCCACAAATTGACGTTTTCACAGAGAATGACTATACATACGAAGAAATGAAAATGATCAATGAAACAAAAAAAATCATGGAAGACAACACAATAAAAGTTTCTGCTACGTGCGTTCGTATCCCAGTAGTTAGCGGACACTCTGAAAGTGTTTATATCGAAGTGGATAAAGAAGGCATAACTGCTAAAGAAATCCAAAATGCACTAAAAAATGCACCTGGTATTGTCCTAGAAGATGACCCAGAAAATCAAGTTTACCCACAAGCTGTTCAAGCTGCAGGTAAGAAGGAAGTCTTCGTTGGTCGTATTCGTGCTGACATAGACGACCCTAAAGGTTTTCATATGTGGATTGTTTCTGATAATTTACTAAAAGGTGCCGCATGGAATTCGATTCAAATAGCTGAAAGTTTAGTTAAATTAGCGATTATTTAGAGGTGTAAGTAATGAAAATTATTGTCCAAAAATTTGGCGGAACATCCGTACAAAATGAAAAATCACGTTTGATGGCATTCAATCATATCAAACAAGTACTAAAAGAAGGATATAAAGTTGTTGTTGTCGTTTCAGCCATTGGTAGATACGGAGATCCTTATGCGACCGACACACTATTAGAACTTATTGGTGCTAAAAATACAAAGCTAACAGCTAGAGAACAAGATACTTTACTCTCTGTCGGCGAAACTATTTCAGCATCTGTATTTACAAATATGTTAAAAGAAGCAAATATTAAAGCAGAGGCGTTTTCTGGTGGTCAAGCAGGCATCATTACATCAGACGACCATTTAAATGCAAAAATCACAGAAGTGGATACAGCTCGTTTGAAAGACGCATTAACGAACCTTGATGTAGCAGTAGTTGCTGGCTTCCAAGGTATTACTGCAAATGGGGATATTTCCACATTAGGACGCGGAGGAAGTGATACATCCGCAGCAGCTCTAGGAGTTTCGTTACAAGCAAACTATATTGATATCTTTACGGATGTAGATGGAATGATGACAGCCGATCCACGTATCGTAGAACACGCGCGTTCACTACCACGAGTAAGTTATAACGAAGTGAGCAATATGGCATATCAAGGTGCAAAAGTTATCCATCCACGTGCAGTTGAGATTGCGATGACTGCAAAAATACCAATGCGGATTCGTTCTACCTATTTGGAAAGCACCGGAACACTTGTCACTTCACTAGCTGATGATTCAGGTCATTTTGACGTGAAAGAACGAATGGTAACCGGCGTAGCTCATGTAACCAATTTAACACAAATATCAGTACAAACGGATACTGTAAAAGCACAACAACTCGCTTTTAAAATATTAGCAGATGCAGGAATCAGCCTTGATTTCATTAACATCTCTACTAACTCTGTCATTTTTACGGTACCCGAAGAAAAATCTCATGTAGTAAAACAACTATTAGAAGATGCAGACTTACAAACAACTGTACGACAAGCTTGTGCGAAAGTTTCTATTGTTGGCGCCGGAATCACAGGTGTTCCCGGTGTTACTGCAAAAATCGTTGGCGCATTATCTGAAAAAAATATCCCAATTTTACAATCAGCGGATAGTCATACTACTATTTGGGTATTAGTAAGAGAAAAGGACTTAATTTCAGCAGTCAATGCCCTTCATGACGTATTTTGTTTGGAAATTAAGTAAGGAGGAAATGAAAGATGGATTTAGGGAAAGTAATTACAGCAATGGTGACACCAATTCACCCAGAGAAAGATAAAGTATGCAAAAAAAGAATTCATCATCTCGTGAATCACTTAATCAAAAATGGCTCAGACGGTTTAGTAATCGCTGGAACAACTGGCGAATCTCCAACTTTATCCCATGATGAAAAAATAAAATTATTTCGCCAAGTAATTGAAACTAATGACGGACGTGCGAAATTAATTGCTGGAACAGGCTCCAATAACACAGCTGAAACAATCGCTTTTACAAAAGAAGTTGCCACGCTTGGTGGTATGGATGCTGTTTTAATCGTAGCTCCATATTACAATAAACCAAATCAAGATGGCTTGTATGCCCATTTTGCCGCGGTTGCTGAAGCTTCTGATTTGCCAGTAGTTATTTATAATATTCCTGGCCGTAGTGTTGTTAATATCGAGCCAGAAACAATTATTCGTCTAGCGAAATTGCCTAATATTGTTGGTGTAAAAGAATCTAGCGGTAATTTGGATAATATAAGCAAAATCATCGCTGAAACTTCGGACGATTTCCAGGTGTACAGTGGGGACGACAGTTTAACATTACCAATTCTTGCAGTTGGCGGAAACGGTGTTATTTCTGTTGCCAGCCATATTGTAGGGAATGAAATGCAAGAAATGATTCAAGCATTTGAACGTGGTGAAGTTCAAAAAGCTGCTCAAATTCACCGAGAGTTATTACCCCTCATGAATGGATTATTCTCAGTACCGAACCCAGCACCAACAAAATACTTACTGAATCAACAAGGTATTAGCGTTGGACCTGTAAGACTACCACTTGTAGATTTGAATGCTGAACAAGGAACGAAATTACAAGCTATATTAGAAGGACTTTCTAAATAGTTCAAAGGAGGTCTACGCTTTGACAATAAAAAAAGCGAAAAACATAAAAATCATTCCACTCGGCGGTGTCGATGAAAGTGGCAAAAATTTATATGTAGTAGAAATAGACGAAGATATCTTTATATTAGATGCGGGCTTAATGTTCCCCGAAAATGAATTACTAGGAATTGATATTGTCATTCCTGATTTCAAATATTTAGAAGAAAATAAAGATCGTGTAAAAGCTATTTTTCTAACACACGGTCACGAAGATGCCATTGGTGCATTGCCATACTTACTTCAAAAAATCAAAGCGCCTGTTTACGGGACAGAATTAACGATTGCTCTAGCAAAATCAGCGCTTAAAGAGCACCGCAAACTACGCTTCAAGAATTTCCATGTCGTTAACGAAGAAACAACATTGTCCTTTTCAAAAATTGATGTTTCCTTTTTCCGGACAACACATACTATTCCTGATTCTGTGGGTATTGTCCTTGAAACAAGCGAAGGATCCATTGTTTATACAGGGGATTTCAAATTCGATCAATCAGCGAAAGACGGCTACGCTTCTGATTTAAGCCATATTGCAGAATTTGGCGAAAAGGGTGTACTTGCCTTGCTTTCGGATAGTTCAGAGGCTGAGCACCCTGGAACGACTTCTAGTGATAGTTTAATTGAAGAAGAGATCAGACATGCTTTCCGAATGGCAGACGGCAGAATTATCGTTGCTTGTGTAGCTTCTAATTTAATTCGCTTACAACAAGTACTCGATGCATCCGTTGCAACCAAACGTAAAGTCGCTATTGTTGGTAAAGAACTAGAGCGTGTTTTCGAAATTGCTGGCAGTTTAGGTAAAATCGTCATTGAAGAAGACTTAATTGTTCCGTTAAAAGAACTTAAAAAATATAGCGATGATGAAATTACAATTATTGAAACAGGTAATCTAGGAGAACCAATTCAATCATTACAATTAATGACTAAAGGAAACCATCCGCAACTTAACATCAAACCTGGCGATACTGTTTACATTACGACTACGCCATCGCCATCTCTTGAAACAATGATGGCGAAAACAATGGATATGCTCTATAAAGCAGGTGCGAAAGTGCTAACTATGAGTAACAATCTCTTCATCTCTGGTCATGCAAGCCAAGAAGATTTAAAATTAATGATTAACTTATTAAAACCAAGATATTTTGTTCCAGTTCACGGAGAATATCGCATGTTAATCAGCCATGCTAAATTAGCTCATGAAGTTGGCATGGCAAAATCAGAAGTATTTATCGTTGGTAAAGGCGAAATTTTAGAATATAAAAATGATAAAATGACGGCCGGAAATCGCGTTTATTCTGGTAATACTTTAATTGATGGATTAGGTGTTGGTGATGTAGGAAACATCGTGCTACGCGACCGTAAATTACTCTCAGAAGACGGAATTTTCATCGTTGTAGTAACACTTAATCGTAAATCAAAAACCATTACTTCAGGACCAGAAATCATTTCACGCGGCTTTATCTACGTGCGCGAATCAGAACATTTGATTGAAGAATCTTCCAAAGTTGTCACAAAAATTGTTGAAAAAAATCTTCAAGAAACCGGCTTTGAATGGGCGAAATTAAAACAAGACATTCGCGACCAATTAAATCGCTACTTATTTGAACAAACAAAACGACGTCCAATGATTTTACCAATTATTATGGAAGTCTAGAATGAACTGCTGCACATTCGTGTGTGGCAGTTTTTTTCGTTTGAAAGTGAAATCAGACGGGAAAACAAGCTAAGAAGGAGTGATTTAGGTGGCAAAATTTACATATGATGTCGTTATAATCGGAAGCGGTGCAAGTGGTACAACGGTTGCATTTGAAGCACAGGCAGCAGGGTTAAAAGTAGCAATTGTAGAAGAGCGGAATTGGGGTGGAACGTGTGTACTCAGAGGATGCGACCCTAAAAAAGTTCTCATCGGAGCAAGAGAAGCAAGAAATCTGTCCACCAGACTACGCGGCAAAGGCATTAAGCAAGCAGCGACGATTAGCTGGACAGATTTAATGGCATTTAAAGAAACTTTTGTCGAGAATGTGCCAGAAAGTCGTTTGGCAAGCTTTCAAGAAGCTGGGATTGAGACATTTTTTGGGGCAGCTAGTTTCCAAGATTCCCATTCCTTGCAAGTCGGCGATGATTTAATTTATGCTGAAAAAATTGTCATCGCAACAGGAGCAACACCAAGCACGTTAAAAGTAGAAGGGAAAGAATACATTCAAACTAGCGATGATTTCTTATCACTTGAAAAACTCCCAGATTCTGTCGTTTTTATTGGTGGAGGTTATATTTCATTTGAATTTGCTTCTATAGCACTCGCAGCTGGGAGAGATGTACACATTATTCACCATAATAGTGAACCTTTAAAGAAATTTGATCCTGATTTCGTAGCGGCATTAGTTGCCAATATAAAAGATGAAGGCATTCATTTCCATTTTGACACAGATATTACTAAAATTGAAAATGATGGTGGGAAATTGCATATTAAAGGTAAAGATAGCTTTTCATTACAAACAGATTTAATTATTGGAGCAACTGGTAGAATGCCAAACATCGCACATCTATCTTTAGAAAATGCAAGCATCGATTACACTAAAAAAGGCATTGTCGTTAACGAAAAACTTCAAACACCTAACAACCCTCATATTTATGCATGCGGTGATGTCGCTGCGACAAAAGGTGCAGCACTAACACCAGTTGTAAGCTTGGAAGCAGCACTTGTGGCTAAAAATGTTATAGGCGGAAACGAAAAAATAACTTATCCAGCGATACCAAGCGTCGTTTTCACTAGCCCAAAACTTGCAAGCATTGGTATAAGTACAGAAGAAGCTAAAGCAAATCCGGAAAAATACCAAATTAAAAATCATGACACAACTAGTTGGTACACATACAAACGAACAAATGAACAAATTGCACTTGCAAAAATCATTGAAGACAGAGAGTCAGGGCAAATCAAAGGCGCTCATTTTCTTAGTGAAGAAGCAGATTATATGATAAATTACATTGCCATCTTAATGAAAGCAAATCTAACTTTAGCTGATTTACAATCTGTTATTTTTGCCTACCCATCTCCAGCAAGTGACTTAACTGCTTTGAACTAGAGGCTAAATATGTTATAGTGAGGGAGAAATTCGCATAAAAGGAGCAAATAAGATGGAAATTTGGATCATTGCCGGAATATGTGCTTTCTTAATTTTTATCGCAGGTATCGTAATTTTATTTTTCCCAGCCAGACGGAAGATTGGTGCTATTTTAACTAGTGCAGGGATGTTATTAATGGTTGGCTCCATTATTGGTATCATTGTTAGTTTTTCACATTATCAGCAAGTACAAAATGATGTGTTCAATTATTCTTCTAAAGGAACAAGTCAAGCAACCCCAGAAGAGACGAAGACGTATAAAGTTAACTATGAAGATTCCGCAGATAATATTAAGAAAAAAATCACTACTGTGACGGTCGAAAAGAAAGAAACTTATTCAACATCCGCAAGTAAGCCAGTAGATGGTAGTATTACTATCGCTTTAGAAATTACCAACAATGCAGCTAAAACACTCGAAACCTATCCAAACCAAGGACAACTAGAGGCAAACAAGTTAGATTTAAATGGAGGAGATGCTGTTTTATCTAATTTTGATACAACTGAAATTAAGCCTGGCGAAACTGCCAAAGGAAAAATCGTTTTTCCCGTAGATGATTTAGACAAAGTTTCTGATATTACATGGATTTCTTATAGTTTTCTAAGCTATCTGAAAGATTCATCCACACCAATCACGACAGAAACTGGTAAAATTGAACTAAAATAAAAACAATATCCCGCAGATGGGATATTGTTTTTTTGTCATTATTCTGCTACGTTCATTACTTCTTTTAGATACTCATCATAAGAAATTTCTTTATTGTAAAATTGGTCTTTTGATAAGTTAATGATGCGAGTTGCAATTGTTTGTAATAACTGATGATCGTGAGAAGCAAAGATTATTGCGCCTTTAAATGCTTCCAAGCCGTTATTTAATGCTGTGATGGATTCTAAGTCCAAGTGGTTAGTAGGTTCATCTAGTAAAAGAACGTTAGAACCTGAAAGCATCATTTTGGATAACATACAACGAACTTTTTCTCCACCAGATAAGACGCGTACTTTTTTAAGTACTTCATCGCCACTAAATAGCATACGACCAAGGAATCCGCGTAAGAAGGCTTCACTGTCATCTTCTGGAGAGAATTGACGTAGCCATTCTACAAGACTCATGTCGTTTTCCTCAAAGAATTCGGAGTTGTCTTTCGGGAAGTAGCTTTGGCTTGTTGTGATACCCCATTTATAGCTACCTTCATCAGGCTCCATTTCGCCAGCAAGGATTTGGAAAAGAACGGTTTTTGCAACTTCATCATCGCCAACTAAAGCAACTTTGTCATTACGATTAATTGAGAAAGAAAGATTATCAAGAATCTTCACGCCATCAATTGTTTTAGACAAATTTGTCACTGTCAATAAATCATTTCCAACTTCACGGTCCGGTTTGAACTGAATGAAAGGGTAACGACGACTAGAAGGTTGAATATCTTCCAGCGTGATTTTTTCGAGCATTTTTTTACGGCTTGTTGCTTGTTTGGATTTCGATGCATTCGCACTGAAACGAGCAATAAAGTCTTGTAATTCTTTCATTTTTTCTTCTTTTTTCTTATTACGATCGCCCATCATTGTTTGAGCTAATTGGCTTGATTCATACCAGAAATCATAGTTTCCGACATATAATTTAATTTTGCTGAAATCAAGATCCGCAATGTGCGTACATACTTTATTTAAGAAGTGACGGTCATGGGATACAACGATAACAGTATTATCAAAGTTAATTAAAAATTCTTCTAACCAATGAATCGCACGGATGTCAAGGTGGTTAGTAGGCTCATCCAGAAGTAGGATATCTGGTTTACCGAATAAAGCTTGTGCAAGAAGCACTTTCACTTTTTCTCCACCAGTTAAATCTTTCATTAGTTTTCCGTGTAAGTCAGTAGGGATACCTAAGCCGTTTAATAAAACAGCAGCGTCAGATTCCGCTTCCCAACCATCTAATTCAGCAAATTCGCCTTCCAGTTCTGCAGCACGGATACCATCTGCATCGCTGAAATCTTCTTTCATGTAAATGGCATTTTTTTCGTCCATAATTTTATATAGACGTTCATGTCCCATAATTACTGTGTTGAGGACAAGTTCATCATCATACTGGAAATGATCTTGGCGAAGGACAGCTAGACGCTCACCTGAACCAATATGCACATTACCACTTTGTGAATCAAGCTCGCCAGAAAGCACTTTTAGGAACGTTGATTTACCAGCACCATTTGCGCCAATAAGACCATAACAGTTACCTGGTAAAAATTTAATCGAAACATCTTCAAATAGCTTTTTATCGCCGTAGCGTAAGCCAACATTATTTACAGTTAACATTTTCTTCCTCCAATACTAAGTTACTTCTCCTTGAAATCAGAAAAAGCACAATTACTTCTATTTTAACATGGTTAGTGTAGCAAAGAAAGCATACACGCATAAATAAATGTTATAATATCAAAATAAGGAGGAGAGCCGGATGGATTACGAGCAAACTTTACAAGAAAAAGTCGCGCTTTGTCTTACTTTACAAGCCGCTAAAGAAACTTTCCCATTTGATAAAAAAACGCACGCCTTAACGGTTGGCGGTAAAATATTTGCACTGATACATCTATACCACGGGGATTTATATATAAGCGTTAAATGTCAGCCGGAAAGAATTGATTTGTTGCGCGATGAATATTTGAGCATAAAACCAGGCTATCATTTAAATAAAAAGCATTGGATTACGCTCGTTATTAATGAAAAATACGATGTGGAAGCTGAAACTGAATTTGCGTTAATTCAAAATAGTTATCTGCTTATTTTTGATAAATTGCCGAAAAAAGCACAAAACACTGTGAAATTTTCTGCAAATGACTAAAGAAAAGAAAAAATTCTTTACAAAAAAGAAGTGCATGCTATAATAATTGTTGTACGATAATTTCATAGACGTTACCACAGGGGGGGCTTCTTAGCTGAGATTGAGTCCACGTGTTTTTGGATTCTGACCCTTTGAACCTGTTCGTTAATACGAGCGTAGGGATTGTGGCGATTGCATTTCTAACCATAGAAACTGCTTTCTTCTGGGGTACGTTTTTGACCAAAAAGAAGAGGGGAGTTTATTTTTTTATGCAAAACAAACGATTAATCATTTTACTTGAGTGTGCTATCTTTGCTGCAGTGGCGATGGTATTAAGTTTCATACCGCTAGACATTGGTTCCAGTTTTTCCATTTCGCTTGGCATGATTCCAATGTATGTCATCGCAATCCGTCGAGGTTTTTGGGCGGCTGGATTCGCTGGACTATTATGGGGCTTACTGCATTTCTTAACAGGTAAGGCTTATATTTTAATGCCATCCCAAGCAATTATTGAGTATATTTTGGCATTCAGTTTTATTGCTTTCAGTGGTGTCTTCAGCAAGCAAGTTCGAAGTAATTTAGCTGCTAATCAACTCAAAAAGGCAATCGAATGGGCGTGGGGAACCATGATTATTGGAGGATTAGCTCGATATTTTTGGCACTATGTTGCAGGAGTATTATTCTGGGGGGCTTATGCATTTCAAGGTTGGGGGGCACAACTATTTTCTATCGTGATGAATGGGGCCAGTTGCCTTGGTACCGTCCTTGTTTCAGGTATCATTATTTCGATATTATTGAAGACCTCACCAAAATTATTCTTACCAAAATAACCAAAAGGCCCAGAAGCATTTGCTTTTGGGCCTTTTTAAGTGTGTTATAATTAAATAAATACTATATTGCAGCTTATTACAATGCTCATTTTCACGATTACAAGTTTAGCATCGATGTCACACGTGCCACAAGTACGAAATCATCTTGTTTAGTAACTTCCGTTTGAATGTAACACTGTCTTTAAGCTGTTTTTTTGTATTTAAAAAGTTTAAATCTATACTAGTTAGGGAAATTAGTTATCGATTGCCAATTTTTTGGTAGTGGTAAAGAAAAAATGGAGGTGTGTAGGCGTGTTAAAATTCGAACACGTAACGAAGACTTATAAAGGGGGCAAAAAAGCGGTTAATGATCTAACACTTAACATCGATAAAGGAGAATTTGTTTGTTTTATCGGTCCAAGTGGTTGTGGGAAAACGACAACAATGAAGATGATTAACCGGCTTATTGAACCTACAGAAGGAAAAATATTTATTAATGATAAAGACATCATGGCGGAAGATCCCGTCAAACTAAGACGTTCTATTGGTTATGTTATTCAGCAAATTGGCTTGATGCCACATATGACGATTCGCGAAAATATCGTCCTTGTACCAAAATTACTTAAATGGTCCGAAGAGAAAAAACAAGAAAGAGCAAAAGAATTAATTAAATTAGTTGATTTACCTGAGGAATTTTTGGACCGCTACCCTTACGAATTAAGTGGTGGACAGCAGCAACGTATAGGTGTTCTGAGAGCTCTTGCGGCAGAGCAAAACTTGATTCTGATGGATGAACCTTTTGGCGCGCTAGATCCAATTACTCGTGATTCCCTACAAGAAGAATTCAAAAATTTGCAAAAAGAACTTGGTAAGACGATTATTTTCGTTACCCATGATATGGATGAAGCGATTAAACTGGCAGACCGTATCGTAATTATGAAAGATGGCGAAATCGTTCAATTTGATACCCCAGATGAAATTTTGCGCAATCCAGCGAATTCATTTGTGGAAGATTTCATAGGTAAAGATCGCTTAATCGAAGCGAAACCTGATGTTACACAAGTAGCACAAATCATGAACACAAATCCAGTCTCTATTACAGCGGATAAATCACTCCAAGCTGCGATTACTGTCATGAAAGAAAAACGAGTAGATACGTTACTTGTTGTGGATGAAGGTAATGTTTTAAAAGGCTTTATCGACGTAGAGCAAATTGATTTAAATCGTCGTACAGCAACTTCTGTTATGGACATTATCGAGAAAAATGTCTTTTATGTTTATGAAGATACCTTGCTTCGTGACACTGTACAACGTATTCTAAAACGTGGATATAAATACATTCCTGTAGTGGATAAAGATAAACGGCTTGTCGGAATTGTTACTCGTGCCAGCTTAGTTGATATCGTATATGACTCCATTTGGGGTACTTTAGAAGATGCGACAGAAAACCAGGAGGAACAGGCGGATTCCAAAACGACAGAACCAGAAATGAAGCAGGAGGGATAAGCTATGGACGCAATTGTTACATTTTTTCAAGAAAACGGCCATAACTTGCTTGTTCAAACATGGCAACATTTATTTATCTCCCTATCTGCTGTTATTTTAGGTATTGCAGTTGCGGTACCAACTGGGATTTTACTCACGCGTTCACCAAAAGTAGCGAACTTTGTTATTGGTGTTGTTAGTGTTTTGCAAACCGTTCCGTCTCTTGCTATTTTGGCGTTTATTATTCCGTTTCTTGGCGTTGGAACGTTACCAGCGATTATTGCGCTATTTATTTACGCGCTTTTACCAATTTTACGAAACACGTTTATTGGTGTTCGGGGAGTCGATAAAAATCTAATTGAATCTGGTCGTGGCATGGGAATGACGAATTGGCAACTAATTGTTAATGTCGAAATTCCTAACTCCATCTCCGTTATTATGGCTGGTATTCGTTTATCTGCTGTATACGTTATCGCTTGGGCGACGCTTGCTTCTTACATTGGAGCTGGTGGACTAGGAGACTTTATTTTTAATGGTTTAAACTTATACCGTCCAGACTTAATTCTTGGTGGGGCAATTCCGGTTACCATTTTAGCCCTTGTAGTAGAATTCGCGCTTGGAAAATTAGAATATCGCTTAACACCAAAAGCCATCCGTGAAGCTCGGGAAGGGGGAGAATAACATGAAGAAAAAATTTATCGCGTTATTCAGCGTTTTACTACTAACGAGTTCCCTTTTCTTATCTAGCTGCTCTTTACCAGGACTTGGAGGCAGTTCCAAAGATACTATTCGGATCGGTGCAATGGCAACAACTGAATCTCAAATCGTTTCTAATATTTTAAAAGAATTAATTGAGCACGATACTGGCTTAAAAGTAGAAATCGTCAACAACCTCGGATCAACTATCGTTCAACACCAAGCGATGTTAAATGGGGATGTAGATATTACTGCTACTAGATACACCGGTACAGATTTAGTTGGTCCGCTAGGCGAAGAAGCTATAAAAGATCCAGAAAAAGCCTTAGCAGCTGTTAAGAAAGGTTTTGAAGAGCGTTTCCACCAAACCTGGTTTGATTCTTACGGTTTTGCGAATACGTACGTGTTTATGGTTCGCCAAGACACTGCGAAAAAATACAATTTAAACACCGTAAGTGATATGCGAAAAGTAGAAAATGAGCTCACTGCTGGTGTGGATAATTCTTGGATGGAACGCGAAGGAGATGGCTATAAAGCATTTTCGAAAGCCTATGATATCGAATTCAAGAAAATCTTCCCCATGCAAATCGGCTTAATCTACACAGCACTTAAAAACAATCAAATGGATGTGGCGCTTGGTTATTCAACAGACGGCCGTATCCCAACTTACAATTTAAAACTATTAAAAGATGATAAGAAATTCTTCCCACCATACGATGCATCTGCATTAGCAACAGACGAAATTTTAAAGAAACATCCGGAATTAAAAACGACTATCAATAAATTAAAAGGTAAAATTTCGACAGAAGAGATGCAAAAACTTAATTATGAAGCAGATGGCAAGTTGAAAGAACCATCCATCGTAGCACAAGAATTCTTGCAAAAAAATAATTACTTTGAAGGTAAAAACTAAGGAGGTGCCAAAAGATGGACACATTAAAACAATTAATTGATTATTACCAAACAAATGGAAGTTATGTCATGGAAGAGTTCTGGCGGCATTTCTTAATGAGTGCTTACGGAGTTATCTTCGCAGCAATCATAGCGATACCGCTTGGAGTATATATTGCAAGAAAAAAACGCTTAGCTGGTTGGGTTATCCAAATCGCTAATATCATCCAAACAATTCCGGCACTAGCAATGTTAGCCGTACTTATGCTTATCATGGGCTTAGGGACGAATACAGTCGTCTTGTCCTTGTTCCTATATTCTTTATTACCAATTCTAAAAAACACCTACACGGGCATTAGAAACGTTGATGGAGCGCTTTTAGAATCTGGTAAGGCAATGGGGATGACAAAATGGCAAGTACTACGCCTCATCGAAATGCCACTCGCATTATCTGTTATTATGGCGGGTATTCGAAATGCACTTGTTATCGCTATTGGTGTAGCAGCAATTGGGACATTCGTTGGAGCAGGAGGCCTCGGTGATATTATTGTACGCGGAACAAATGCAACAAATGGTACTGCTATTATTTTAGCTGGTGCTATTCCAACCGCAGTAATGGCCATATTAGCCGATGTACTTCTTGGTTGGGTCGAACGCACACTAAACCCAGTTAAAAACAAAAGAAAACCACTAACCGAAGCCTTATAAAAATATGCGAAAACACAACCTATCATTTATGCATAGAGGTTGTGTTTTTCGTTTGACAAAGAATGTTTCCCGTAGTAAACTTTTTATCATAAATGAAAGAAGGTCAGGGAGCATGAAAAAAGATAAAACAGAACGTACAAAACAAAGCTGGAGAAAAGCACAGAATGCTCCCAGCTTAAGTGAAGTAAATAATTCCGTAGCTATTCCTAAAAACGCGAAATTTTTCCGTAAATTATTTGCCTTTATGGGGCCAGGTGCACTTATTGCGGTCGGCTATGTCGATCCAGGGAACTGGGCAACTTCTATTGCCGGTGGGTCAGAGTTTGGCTACACGTTATTATCAGTTATTTTAATTTCTAATATTTTAGCCGTTTTACTACAATCACTTGCATCCAAATTAGGCATTGTCACCGGTCGCGATTTAGCCCAAGCCTCTAGTGATCACTTTTCTAAACCATTTGGATTCGTCCTTTGGATTTTAGCTGAATTAGCGATTATTGCAACGGATATCGCAGAAGTCATCGGTAGTGCGATTGCGCTTAATTTACTATTTGGTATTCCGTTAATCTGGGGCGTTTGTATTACAGCATTAGATATTTTTCTCGTATTATTTTTACAACATAAAGGTTTCCGCTACATAGAAGTTATTGTTATTACTTTAATGGTTACGATTCTTGTATGTTTTGGGGCGGAAATGGTAATGTCACATCCAGATATGCAAGCAATTGCAAAGGGATTTATTCCACAATCAGAAATTGTTACTAATCCAGCTATGCTTTATATCGCACTTGGTATCCTTGGGGCAACAGTTATGCCACATAATTTGTATTTGCAT
The DNA here is from genome assembly GCF_900187225.1 of Listeria monocytogenes. Lineage (GTDB taxonomy): Bacteria > Bacillota > Bacilli > Lactobacillales > Listeriaceae > Listeria > Listeria monocytogenes. The sequence goes on along the minus strand of NZ_LT906436.1, from coordinate 1,414,046 downwards.
TCATCTATCGTGCAAACCAGACAATATGCCCGAACAAAAGAAGGGAAGAAAGAGGCAATTCGTTTTTCATTTATCGATTCCACTTTTTCCTTAACGATTGCTTTATTAATTAATGCATCGATTTTAATTTTAGCTGCTGCTGCCTTTTATACGACCGGTCAACATAACGTCGCTGGTATTGAGGATGCTTACAAATTACTTAATCCAACGCTTGGAAGCAGTATCGCCAGCACCGTTTTTGCAGTAGCATTACTTGCATCAGGGCAGAACTCTACTTTAACAGGAACATTGGCTGGCCAAATCGTTATGGAAGGTTTCTTAAACATCCGTTTAAAACCAGTGGTACGTCGTTTGTTAACGCGTGTACTAGCAATCGTTCCAGCTGTAATAATCACAGCACTCTACGGAGCAAACGGTATCAATGAACTACTAATTTTTAGTCAAGTTATTCTGTCTATGCAATTATCATTCGCGGTTATCCCATTAGTAATGTTTACAAGTGACAAACAAAAGATGGGCGAATTCGTCAACCCAACATGGTTAAAAATCATTTCTTGGGCTGTTGCCATTTTCATTGCAGTCTTAAACATCTACTTGTTATTTTATACTTTGACCTCATTATAAAGTAAGAAAGAAGACAATAATTATATTATGTAAACAATTAAAAATAATTTTCTCATTTCTTTCCCTCGAAATTTTCATCTTTATACTATATAATTGAATTATATAATACTAATGGCGTAGTAAAGGTGTTGATTAACGATGACGGATAAACTATTAAAACAACATAAAAGGCTTTTAGAACAGCAACATAAACTACCGTACACAATCAATTTGGACGGTGAAGTATTTACAATTATTATTTATACTAAATTAAGCAAAGTGGCTGGTGTAACAGTACTAAATTCACAAGAAGAACCAGCAACTGTGAAAGAAGCAGAAGCAGTAGTTAATCGCATTCAAAAGTACAACTTCTATTTTGAATACTTAGGTAAACGAGCACACGTAATTAAAGAACGCGATAGCATTATTGCTGAAAAAATAGAACAAACACAATTGATTTTAAATGATAATACTATTTTTGGTGAAAAAATGCAGCCAACTATTGATGAACTTAATTTAGCGATGGAAGTTTATAAACAACAACAACGCAAAATGGATGTTTATCAAGAAGATATTACTCTACTCAACCAAAAAATCAAAATGCAAGGTGAAATTTTGGAAGAAGACTGGGAATCTGCTGAAAATTTATCAATTGCATTTGCTAAAGCAGCTTATGCGCAAAGTATTTATTTAGAAGCGACCCGAAAAAATCGCAAACAATTAGCAAAATGGTTCCATCTTCATCAAAAAGAATTACCCACGGACAAACAAAAAGCACTTGGGAAAATGGTATCTGTTCTTAGTGACACAAATGCCGGTCTTGTTTTCGATCAAATCATTTCACTTAGACCATTACTCGAAGAAGGTTTGATGCTTGATCACGAACAATCACTAACCCAAAGAGCCGCTGAATTCAACAAAGAATTTGAAACACATTGTCGTTTCTATAAACCAAACATTAATAAAGTTAAAAACTTAATTAGACAATAAAAAAAGCGAAGTGGTTTTTACGCCACTTCGCTTTTTTATTTAATAATACCTTGATCTTTCAAATAGTCTTTGGCAACTGTATAAGCTGATTTGCCATTTACATTCACTTCGTAATTCATTTTGCGCATTTCATCATCTGTAATCTTCCCAGCTAGTTTATTTAATGGTTTTTTCAGTTCTGGATATTTATCTAATGTTTTTGTCAGCATTAAAGGTGCACCTTGATAAGGAGGGAAGAGCTGCTGATCATCTTCCAGTACTTTTAGTTTATATTGCGCGAGTTCGCTATCTGTTGAATAGGCATCTAGTAAATTGATATCTCCAGACTTAATTGCATTGTATCGCAGTTTTGGCTCCATTGTTTTCAAATTGGAGAACGTGAGTCCGTATTTATCTTGAATGCCTTTATAACCATCTGATCGGTCTTTAAACTCCAGTGTGAATCCAGCTTTTACTTGGTCAGATACTGGACCAAGATCAGATATTTTTTCTAAATTGTTTTCTTTAGCGAATTCAGGCGAAACCGCAAGTGCATATGTGTTATTGTATTTCATTGGTTTTAAGTAAGTCATATCAAAATCTTTAGCCAAACCATCACGGGCTTGCGTATACACTTCTTCTGGATCATGTGTTTTAGCATTTTCTTTTAAGAAGGTTTCTAGCACTGTGCCCGTAAATTCAGGATAAATATCAATATCGCCTGATTTTAGGGCGTTGAATACGAAGCTTGTTTTCCCCATATTTGGTTTCACGTTAACTTTTAAATCCGTTTCATCCTCAATAACTAATTTGTACATATTAATTAAAATTTCTGGTTCTGCTCCTAATTTACCAGCAATAGTAATTTCCTTTTTATCAGACGCAAAATAAGGAACGACGATAATTGCGGCAGTTAATAAGATACCTGCTGAAATTGTAATAATCGTGCTTTTGAAAGATGCTTTTTCAAGGAAACGTAGTAGGAAATCAAACAAAATAGCTAGTAAGGCTGCTGGAATTGCACCTAAAAGAATTAAACTATTATCGTTGCGATCAATCCCGAGTAAAATCAAGTCCCCAAGTCCACCTGCACCAATTAAGGCAGCAAGTGTCGCTGTACCGATGATTAATACCATCGCTGTACGAATACCAGCCATAATTACTGGCATAGCAAGAGGAAGTTGTACTTTGTATAATCTTTTCCATTTGTTCATTCCCATTGCGCGTGAGGCTTCAACAAGGGCAGGATCGACTTCTTTTATCCCAGTATATGTATTCCTCAAAATAGGTAAGAGGGCATAAATAACAAGCGCAATAATCGCTGGAACTATCCCAATACCAACGAGTGGAATTAACAAACCAAGTAGTGCCAGAGAAGGAATTGTTTGAAAAATAGCGGCTACTTGAATAATTGGTTCAGCGAGTCGCTTATGCCTAGTTAAATAAATCCCAAGAGGTAAAGCAATTAACACCGCTATAAAAAGAGAGACAAAGGAAATTTGAATATGTTGCACTAAAGCTGTGAATAGTTCATCTTTACGGACAGTAAATGTATCTATAAGAGTATTCATACAAGCTCACCTGAACTTTCCAGATGACGCGCTAAGAATTGCATCACATGTTTATTTGACACTGTACCGATATAATTACCTGCTTCGTCCGTAACAGGAATTGATTGTTCTTCCGCGATTCGCCGAACAAGATTTTCGACAGGCTCCGTTGATGAAATTCCAAGTGTACCATCACTAGTTTGGTACGAATAAAACAGATCAGCTTCTATTAAGTCATTCACCGTAAAGTTTGCTTCTAAAATTGGCGTATTGAAAGCATGTCCGGATGCTAAAAAGTCTTTAACGAAGTCATTTTCTGGATTTTTCATAATTTCTTGTGGTGTTGCTACTTGGACAATTTCGCCGCCTTGCATTACGCAAATTCTGTCACCTAGCGCCAAAGCTTCTTGCATATCGTGGGTAACGAATACAATCGTTTTCTTGATTTTCTTTTGAAGTGCGGAAATATCTTGCTGTAAGCGTTGGCGAGAAATGGGGTCAAGCGCACTGAAGGGTTCATCCATCAAAATAATTCCTGGATCTGCTGCAAGCGCACGAACAACACCAACCCGTTGCTGTTCACCACCAGATAATTCAGCTGGTTTGCGATGACGATAACTTTCAGGGTCCAAGCCAACACTATCTAATAATTCCGTAATCCGGTCATGAATTTTCTCCTTGCTCCATTTTTTCAATTCTGGAACGATAGCGATATTTTCTTCAATAGTCATGTGAGGAAAGAGCGCAATTTGTTGTAAAACATAGCCGATATCCCAGCGAAGTTCATGAATATCATAATCACTAATTCGCTTTTCATTAATATAAATGGTTCCAGTTGTCAGTGGAATCAAGCGATTAATCATTTTTAGCGTTGTTGTTTTCCCGCAACCACTCGGTCCGATGAAAACAAAGAACTCGCCGTCTTTTATGTCCAAAGTTACATTATTTACTGCTGCTGTTTTATCATCGCTGTATTTTTTGGATACATTATCAAAACGAATCATTTTTTCATCCCTTTCCTTTTTAATCGAATGTATGTTCTATATCATAACATTTTTAATTTTATTACTCAAGAACATATCATCCAATTACCCTAAATCATCCCTAAATATTCCTGATTTAAGAAAAAAACTATGGAATTCTTTGTAAAAGAGAGGTTCCATGATAAAATAAAGGAAGTGATTTTTAAACTACAACCATGAAAGGTTTGAAATAAATAATGAATAACTTACAAACAAAGTTTCCGCATATAGCGATTAAATTAAATGAACCGTTATCTAAGTATACCTATACAAAAACAGGCGGTGCAGCTGACGTATTCGTTATGCCAAAAACAATAGAAGAGGCGCAAGAAGTGGTGGCATACTGTCACCAAAATAAAATTCCACTTACTATTCTTGGTAATGGTTCCAATCTAATCATTAAAGACGGGGGAATTCGCGGTGTTATCTTACATCTCGATTTACTACAAACCATTGAAAGAAATAACACCCAAATTGTCGCAATGAGTGGCGCCAAACTCATTGACACTGCAAAATTTGCACTGAATGAAAGCTTAAGCGGACTTGAATTCGCTTGTGGTATTCCTGGATCTATTGGGGGAGCGCTACATATGAATGCAGGAGCATACGGCGGCGAAATTAGTGATGTTTTAGAAGCTGCAACCGTACTGACACAAACAGGCGAATTAAAAAAACTAAAACGTTCTGAACTAAAAGCAGCATATCGCTTTAGTACTATTGCAGAGAAAAATTACATCGTATTAGATGCCACTTTTTCTTTAGCATTAGAAGAAAAAAACCTAATTCAAGCAAAAATGGATGAACTTACTGCGGCACGTGAAGCTAAACAACCATTAGAGTATCCATCTTGTGGTAGTGTATTCAAACGTCCACCTGGTCACTTTGCTGGTAAATTAATTCAAGATAGTGGCTTGCAAGGGCATATTATTGGCGGTGCGCAAGTTTCTTTAAAACATGCTGGATTTATCGTTAATATCGGTGGGGCAACTGCGACTGATTACATGAATTTAATTGCTTACGTCCAACAAACCGTACGCGAGAAATTTGATGTAGAGTTAGAAACAGAAGTTAAAATCATAGGCGAAGATAAATAGAGGAGGGCATCCATTTTTGAAAGAGCTTAGTTCATTTTTACAAAATCGTAGTGTGCGGCGAGTTGGCGTATTTATATTAATTGCCTTCGTTTTATACTTATTAAGAAGCCAAATGAATATTATTTTACTAACATTCATTTTTTCTTACCTTATTACACGTTTAGAGAATTTTATTTTACGGAGAATCTCCATTTATCGGCAAATTATTGTATTGTTACTTTATGTTTTAATCGCCGCAGTTATCATCTTTGTATTTGTTAAGTACATTCCTGTCTTAGCGGATCAAATAAATCAACTGGTGAAATTCGGAAATACTTTCTTAACGACAGATAGCAACAATGATTTCATTAATTACATTGTTAGTTTAGCGAATCAATTTGATATTATGAAATACACAGAACAGGGTGTTTCAATGATATTAACTTATTTAACTAATGTGGGAACTGTATTGATGAACGTCTTTATCGCACTAATGTTAAGTCTATTTTTCTCGCTCGGAAAAGAACATTTAGTTTCATTCACGAATCAATTTTCTACTAGTAAAATTGGTTTTATCTATGAGGAAGTAAAATTCTTTGGCTCCAAATTTGTTGCTACTTTTGGTAAAGTTATTGAAGCACAATTTATCATTGCGCTTGTGAATGCAATTTTAACCACGATAGCACTTTGGATTTTAGGTTTTCCGCAATTGATGACTTTATCCATAATGGTGTTTTTGCTTGGTTTGATTCCGGTAGCAGGGGTGATTATTTCTCTCGTCCCGTTAACTATCATTGGTTATTCTATCGGCGGCGTGGAATACATTTTCTACATTTTAGTCGTTGTTATTATTATCCATGCACTAGAATCTTATGTCCTTAATCCAAAACTTATGTCAGCGAAAACAAATTTACCAGTTTTTTATACTTTCATTATTCTTATTTTCGGAGAGCATTTCTTCGGAATTTGGGGATTAATCGTTGGTATTCCAGTTGTGATGTTCTTCTTAGATGTGCTCGGTGTGACGAATCAAGAAGAAATCGAACAGCCAAAAGACACAATCAGTCATACGTAATTCACACGGGGGTTCTTCCAGATTTTCTGGGAAATCCCTGTTTTTTTGAAGGGGGAGAAAATAATGGAAAAACATCTTTTTGTGATTTCATTAGACGCACTTGGAGCACTTGATTTAAAAGATACGACAGATTTGCCCGTTTTACGGGAATTAATTAAGACAGGAACTCACATCCAAGAAGTTGAAACCATTTATCCATCACTGACATATCCAGCGCATACAAGTATTATCACAGGACATTATCCCGCAACTCATGGGATTATTAATAACACGAAAGTTCAACCTGAAAAAGATTCTCCTGATTGGTATTGGTATAAAAAAGCCATTCAAGTACCAACACTTTATGATTTAGCAAAAGAGAAAGGGATGACGACCGCTGCATTTTTATGGCCGGTTGCAGCAAAAAGTGGAATTGATTATAATATTGCCGAAATTTTTCCGAATCGCTTTTGGTTAACGCAAATGATGGTGTCATTACATGCTAGCTCACCATTGTTTTTAATAGATATGGACCGGAAATTTGGTCATCTGCGGAAGGGAATCAACCAACCAGACTTAGATATATTTTTGACAGCTAGCGTAGTTGATACAATTAAAGCGAAAAAACCAAGATTACTTTTAACACATTTGGTTGATATGGATAGTATGCGACATGCGCACGGAGTAGATTCCCCTGAAGCAAAAGCGGCCTTAAAACGACACGATGAGCGTTTAGCTGCGATTATCCAAGCTGCAAAAGAAGCTGGAATTTATGAAAATACTGTCTTTGCTATTCTAGGCGATCATTATCAAATTAATGTAACACACGCCATACGCCTAAATGTCCTTTTTGCCGAACAAGGCTGGATAACCGTAGTGGACAATAAGATTACGGAATGGAACGTCTACGCTAAAAGTTGTGACGGCTCCAGTTATATTTACACAAAAAATGATTTACATAACCAAGAAATCCAGCATTTACTTCAAAGCATGGCTGAAATAGAAGAAATTTTCCCAAAAGAAGAAATAGTACTTCGTGGTGCTGATCCTGATGCTACTTTTATGGTTGAAGGGAAGACTGGTTACTATTTTATGGATGATTTATATGGTCCGGTTTACGAGAAAGTCACTGATGAAATGCTTGGAAAACCAGGTTACTATAAAGCGGTTCACGGTTATTCTCCTAAAAAGCCAGCTTACAAAACCACGATTATTTTTAATGGACCTGGCATTAAAAAAGGAGACAAAATCAGCAATGCTCATTTAGTTGACGAAGCGCCTACATTTGCACACATTTTGGACTTACAATTTCCAAATACTGCTGGCTCTGTCATAGAAGCGATATTTGAATAGAAAAGGGGAGAAACACACTTGGCATATACAAAAGAGGAGAAAAGTTGGATTTTTCAAGATTGGGCGAATTCCGCCTACTCAATCATGATCACAACAGCGATTTTACCAATTTATTTTAAAGGGGTAGCAGCGAATGCTGGAATTGCTGACACTACGTCGACCGCGTACTGGGGATATGCAAACTCGATTGGGACGTTACTTATTTCATTACTTGCACCGATACTTGGAACAATTGCGGATTATCAATTTTTCAAAAAACGGTTTTTCGGTATTTTTACAGCCATCGGGATTGGCTTTACTTTCTTGTTAATTTTCATACCCACGGATGCCTGGCTATTGTTACTTGGATTTTATGTGCTGTCATTAATAGGCTTTTCAGGTGCAAATATTTTTTATGATGCGTTTTTAATTGATGTAACAACGAACGACCGGATGGATAAAGTGTCATCTGCCGGATATGCCTATGGTTATTTAGGAAGTTGCATCCCTTTTATTATCTTTATTATTTTCCAAGCGACAGGTATCTTGCCAATTAGTGATGTCGCACTCGTCAATATCGGTTTTGTTATGACAGCGCTTTGGTGGCTGTTTTTCACGATTCCCATGTGGAAGAACGTGCATCAAATTCACTATATTCCAGCGGTAAAACGTCCAGTCAGAACTAGTTTTAAAAGATTATTTCATACTATTAGCCACATTAGTGAACATAAAAATATTGTTATCTTTTTAATTGCTTATTTCTTCTACATAGATGGGGTTGATACGATTTTCCGCATGGCGACATCGTACGGGATTGATCTTGGAATTTCTCAGACAACATTAATTTTAATACTTTTAATGACGCAACTCGTTGCATTTCCGTTCACTTTATTATATGGGTATTTAGCTAAACGTTTCAGTGCAAAACCACTTATCTTTACCGCGATTTTTGTTTATATTATTATATGTATTTATGCGGTTTTCATGAAATCTGCGCTTGATTTTTGGATATTAGCAATGTTAGTTGGAACTTCGCAAGGTGGTATTCAAGCATTAAGTAGATCATTCTTCGGAAAAATTATTCCTAAAAAGCGTTCGAATGAGTTTTACGGATTTTATAATATTTTCGGGAAATTTTCAGCAATCATGGGACCGGCCCTTATGGGGGTAATCACACAAATTACCGGAAAAACGCAATACGGTGTGACTAGTTTAATTGTACTTTTCCTCGTTGGTGGTATTTTATTTGTATTCGTAAAAGAGAAAAACTTAGAAAATCTTTAAAACCTTTTAAGAAAGTCCTTATTTTCAAATGTTATCCTTGAGGTAGCCTTTGAAAAGGAGGACGCCAGGATGAAAAGATACTTTATAATTCTTATATTACCGATCCTTTCGATATTCGCTGCAGTAACGATGTATTTTTCCTGGTTCCAGGGATGGCTTTATTTTTATTTAAAGCACGTAATGGCCACAGTTAGTCATATGGGCTACATTACGATCGGCATCACGGCGATTTTACTCTATTTTGTCGCAGTACAATTAGTAAATTGGAAAATAAATAAGGCATTGCTCGTTTTTTGCTACATTATTTATTTCAGTATTCTTCTTTGTTTATTATTCGGAAAAGCTTCCGACACACAAGGATTTTCAAGTGATACTTTTGGGTTTGTTGATACATTTTTATCAGGTAATTTACGTGTCATTATAGTAGGAAATGTATTAGCCTTTCTACCAATTGGTTTTTTACTCAAGAAATTAGGTTTTTTCACCGCGTTACTATCAGCTGGAATGTTGATATTCGCAGTAGAAGGGGCGCAGTACATGCTACATGTAGGATTCTTTGACACTGGAGACGTATTCCTAAATGTTTGTGGCATCATGCTTGGTTACATCGTGATTCGTTTTTTATCCCCAAGAAAATATAAAGAGCTCAAAGTAAAACCGACTAGCTGATTTAGCCTAGTCGGTTTTTTTGATTATTTTTTAATATATTGTCGTTTGTGCTCTTGAATTCCAGTTAATACAATGGCTGCTGGGTCACTAGCAGGATCCACTTCAAAGATCGAACCATCTTTAGGTAATTGTTGTTTGAATTTCGTTTCATAATCTGGAATAGCGAGTTTCGTACGGTTTGCTAGCAATTCCGCATGTTCGTCTTTACGGATATATTTTTTATAGTCAGGTTGTAGCACTCCATGGAAGAACTCGCCAACAGCACCAGACCCGTAGCTAAAGAAGCCAATTTTATCCTCTGCTTGTAAATCTGGTTGATTGTCTAACAAGGAAATAAAGCTTAAATAAAGGGAACCAGTGTAAATATTACCGACATTGCGGCTATATAGCGTACTTAGACGATAATTTTCTAGCAATTTTTCTTGAACATCACTTGGAGCTGTTTCAATAATAGTATCTAACGCTTTTTTACCCATTTTTGTATATGGTAAGTGGAAACAAATAGCTGCAAAATCTTCTAAGTTCTTACCAAATTTCGCTGAATACTTTTCCCAAATAGTTTGGAAGAAGTGGATGTATTGTTCTGTCGAATATTTACCTTCTACACAAGCATATTCGGAGTAAACTGGGCGCCAGAAGTCCATAATATCTTCTGTATAGAATACATTATCATCTTCAAGTGTGATACAACGTGGATCAGCGGCAATAACCATCGCAACAGCTCCAGCTCCTTGAGTTGCTTCGCCGCCAGTTGCCAAGCCGTAACGAGCAATATCCGACCCGATAACAAGCACTTTGCTATCAGGATGTTTCGCTACATAATCTTTCGCTAAATTAATTCCTGCAGTAGCTCCGTAGCAAGCTTCTTTTATTTCGATTGCACGAGAGAACGGCTGAATACCTAGCAAACGGTGAATATAAACCGCACCAGCTTTCGACTCGTCAATTCCTGATTCTGTTGCTAAAATAACTAAATCAATTTTTTTCAAATCTTCTTCATCTAAAATTTGTAAAGCTGCATTTGCGCCCATGGTTACTGAATCTTGCGTAATTGGTGCAAAAGCCATTTTATCTTGGCCAATTCCAATAGTAAATTTGTTAGGATCAATATTTCTAGCTTCAGCAAGTTCTGTCATATCAACATAAAATGCAGGAGTATAAAAACCTATTTTATCAATTCCAATTTTCATATGTAAGCTCAAGTCCTTTATATTTTATTTGTAAGTACTTTAATTTTAGTAGAAAAATGCACAAAATACAATACATTGGGCTTAATCTAGTGAGTTTTTAGCTAGTTTCATGATATAATACGGATAGATTACATTTAAAGGAGATTGCTATGAAAGAAGTAGTTATAATAGATGCAGTTAGAACACCAATTGGAAAATTCGGTGGTAGTTTGAAAGACATCAGTGCAGTAGATCTTGGTGCTACCGCTCTAAAAGGTGTTTTAGAAAGAGCCAATATTGCTCCAGAACGTGTGGATCAAGTAATTTTTGGTAATGTATTACAAGCTGGACTTGGCCAAAATGTAGCTAGACAAATCGCTATTAAAGCAGGAATTCCTTATAAAGTACCCGGAGTCACAATCAATGAAGTGTGTGGATCTGGCTTAAAATCGGTTATGCTTGGCAGACAAGCAATTCAACTAGGGGAAGCTGACATCGTAGCAGTAGGAGGGACCGAAAATATGTCCCAAGCACCACTTTTACTTAATCCCGAGCTAGCCGGTGAAGAAATCAATCCAAAAAAACTAAGAAATAGCATGTTAATTGATGGTTTAACAGATGTTTACGGCGAATATCACATGGGAATTACTGCAGAAAATGTTGCGGAAAAATTCTCCGTAACCCGAGAAGAACAAGATGAATTTGCTCATAACTCTCAAATGAAGGCCGCAAGTGCACAAGAAAAAAACCTTTTTGAAGAAGAAATTATTCCTGTAAAACTTCCAGACGGTTCATTTTTTGAAGCCGATGAAACGATTCGCGCGAATTCAACTCTAGAAAAATTAGCTACGTTGAAAAGCGTATTCAAAGAAGGTGGAACTGTTACAGCCGGTAATGCTTCCGGTATCAATGATGGAGCTTCCGCAATTATTTTAATGTCGAAAGAAAAGGCAGTCGCGGAAAACATTCCTTATATCGCAACAATCAAAGTAACCTCTGAGGTTGGTGTCGATCCAGCACTTATGGGTTACGCGCCATACTATGCAGTAAATGAAGCTTTAACTAAAGGTGGATATTCTATCGATGAAATTGATTTATTCCATTTAAACGAAGCTTTTGCATCGCAGTCTGTTGCAGTGGCTCGTGATTTGAAAATTCCCGAAGAGAAACTTAATATTTACGGTGGAGCAATTGCGCTAGGTCATCCAATCGGAGCTTCCGGCGCACGCATTATTGCCTCTTTGTTAAATGAATTAAAACATGAAAACAAGCATATCGGGGTAGCTTCCTTGTGCGTTGGTGGTGGTATTGGCATTGCAATTATCCTTGAAAGAGCATGATAGTAGTACATTTAATATTAATAAAAAGCTAAGGTCAGCTAATAGTTGATTTTAGCTTTTTATGATTTCATTTTTGTCTTTTTTGTGAACAAACCGACAACTTATTTTGTGAAACTTCTTACAAAATAAGTATTTATACAGTTTTGGTGCTAGAATGTAATTATTCTAACAAGCAGGAGGACATTATGAAGCACGCTAAAAAATCTTTATTTACCTTTATTATATTTATGACAATTTTAAGTATCACTTTTAATCCTTTTTCAGCAAAAGCAGCACCTTTAATGCTTAATTTACCTGCACCACAAGTGGATCAACTCTATATTGGAGATGACTATATTACCGGAAAATTACAACAAGAAGTACCTATGCATTATCCTGGCAATGCAGCTTATGTGCTTTTTAACAATAAACAATATAATATCACCGACTATACGGTTGAAAATGACGTGAATTTCCGTCTAAAATTACCTAAAACACTGGAAGCTGGAGATACACTAAACTATTTTACCATCACTGGTAACGTACTTGATCCAGTTGCTTATCCTGGACAAGAATCATACAAATTAGCCGGACCTTTCTCACCAATTGAAAAGGCAAATATACAAGTTAATTATGTCGACGAAACAAACCAAACACTTGCAACATCCGACACATTATCCGGAAAACTCGGTGAAACTTATACAACATCTCCAAAAGCAATTGATGGCTACCAAGTAAAAGAAACACCAACAAACGCAACAGGCACCTACACAACAAACACTGAAACAATACAAATAAATTACGTATATGAAAAAACAGCAGTAGAAGGGGCAAACGTATCTGTAGAATATATAAATGAAGCAACTAATGAATCTATCGCCCCAACCGAAACACTTTCTGGAAAAATAGGTACGACTTTCCAAGCAGAAGTAAAAGAAATCGACGGCTACGAATTAAGCCAAGTACCATCAAATCAATCCGGAACATACACCGACCAAACACAATCCGTTATTTTCAAATATAAAAAAATAACAACGCCTGTTGAAGTCGCAAAAGATGTAACTGTTACGTATAAAGACACTAAAGGAAATCAACTTGCTGATCCAGTTATTTTAAAAGGAGACATTGGATCAACTTTCGAAACAGAAGCAAAATCTTTTAAAGGCTATAAATTAACTAAAACACCAAGTAACCACAGTAGCGTTTTCACGAGTGATAGTCAGGAAGTAGAGTATGTATATAGTAAAGATGACGCGGTTATCACGCCACCAGTAACTCCGGTTAACCCAGATAAACCAATAATTAACCCTGTAAAACCAGTTAATCCAGCCACATCAACTGTACCAAACAAAAATATTTCAAAAAAGAATACCACTAAAACTGTAAACCAAACAGGTAAAACAAGCACAGCTCTCCAGTTACCAAAAACAGGTGACAGCGAAAATAATTTACCATTAATTATCGGTGTTAGTTTGTTAATCAGCGGAGTTTATATCTTTACTACAAGAAGAAAACGAGTGAAATAAGTTTTATTTAGCCTTAATCATTATTATGATTAAGGCTTTTGTAATTAAATAGTTTTGTTTTATCCAATTCTTAGTAAGATAGATAATAATTTTATAAAAGTTGGAAAAGCGTATTTAAAAGTGAGAGGAGGCAATGATTTTTCTCTTACTTAATATTTAATTTTCTAGTTTACATAATATATATTATAGGAAGTAATACGTATTATCGCAAACAACCAATAAACACCTATCCCAAGCATTCATTGGCTATTTATCAGCAATAACTCTTCAATTTCTTATAACTATCAATTACAAACAGCTCTTTATCATACACATTATCCAATAATTCTTTCGTTTGTTTTCCAGAACGCTTATTATACTTTAAAGCATACAGCAAAAATGATAAATTTAATTTTTCGTCACAGCCTTCAGTTACATCTGGTCGCACATTCGTCATGTATTTAAATCTTCTTTTAATTATATTTGCTACACACAGGAACAATGGAATTTTTATCCAAATAACTAAATCTGCATGTTCGAGTCTTTTATCCAAATTAAAGAAATAATCACCATCTATAATATACTTTTTTTTAGAACTCATAATGTTGTCCACTTTATCCTCAAAATCCGCTTTTGCAACAGCGTTCCAATTTTCCTGCCAGAAAAGCTTATCTAAGTGACAAACTTCAAAATCATAATGTTTTCCAAGTTCTGTAGCAAAAGTCGACTTACCAGCACCATTAGGACCGATTATCAACACTTTTTCTTTGTTTTTTAATACAGTTTGCAATTCATTATATTTATCCATTTTAAGCACTCCTTATCTGACTATGACAAATCTAACGCATTTAAAGTTCGTTTTCAACAGAGTCATCCGCTACATACTCTAAAATATCACCTGGTTGGCAGCTCAAGACTTTACATATTTCATTTAATGTAGAAAATCGAATGGCGCTTACTTTACCAGTTTTTATTTTGGATAAGTTTACATTTGCTACACCAACTTCTTGGGATAACTGGTTTAAAGATATTTTACGGTCGGCCATTACTCGATCTAACCTCAATACAATTGCCATTGTTTTTTCGCTCCAATCATAAAGTTTCGTCAGATTCTTTTTGCAAAGATGCACCATAACGAAATATTTCTGTTAAACAATAAAAAATAAGCGCAAAGAAAAATGACATATTTAGCCCAAATTTAATGCTATAACCAGGTATAAGCACAGTATGTAAAATAGAATAAATAATTTGCGGTACTAGTGCGTAAATAAGCATTAAAACAGCAATTCTCCGTAATCTACTAACAGTAATATTACTAAAGGGCGTAAAATTAGTAGCTAAATCTTTAAAAATCATACTTGCAGTCCATAATAAATAAGCAATTATAATACTAGAAAAAGCTGCAACACCAAGTAAGATCCATTCCTCCGTTTGAACAAATTGCAGGTTATCCTCACCAACAAAAAGTTCCGTTTGAAAATAAAATATAGTATCTGATTCTAGTTTATTTATCATAACATTTTTGCTGCTAAAAAGCCTCATTAAAACGACGCTAATAACCATTATAACAGAACTAATCGATAAAATTTTAAGCGCAATATGTAGAAAATAACTCATTTTTTGTAATCGTTTTAGCTTCATGTACATTCACTCCCCTTTTTTTCTAAATTATAACTAGTAGAAAGCATAAAAGTCAATGTTTTTTAATGATAAACATTAAATAATTAATTATTAGCATAAAAAAAGACTGAGCCAGGTTACTCAGTCTCTTGATTTTATTCACTTTTTATAGAAGTAGATTGTTGTAAGGTAAAATGTGCTGGTTTTAGTTTAATAAATAGTAATCCCATACCAGCCAAACAAATAATACTTGCAACGATAAATGGCATTTTCATACCAAGTGCTTCGCTAAGTAATCCCGAACAAAGCGGTGCAAATGCTGCGCCTAACCAACGAACAAAGTTATATGCTCCACTCGTTACACTTCTTGCATAAGGTGAATGTTCCATGACAGTGGTCGTGAAAAGCGCATTATTAATACCTAATATTAGTCCAGAGATAACAATTAAACCAATATCCACTGCTGTATTATCAATAAAGCCAAGTAAAGCTAAGATGACAGCACATGCCAGTAAAGATCCTTTTAAGATTTGTTTGCTATTAAAACGAATCTCTAACGCGTGTGATACTTTTGCTGAACCAAGTGCCAAACATAATCCCCAAGCAAAAAATACAAAACCAATTTGAATTGCTGATAAGCCAAGAACAAGCGGTGAATAAGCTAAAATTGTAAAGAAACAATAATAATAAAACATCCCACTAAAAGCAATTTGTAAAAATGGCCGATATTTGAACAAATGGAGCATTTGCTTGATAGCAACCTCATTTTTCTCTGTAGGTGCTGGCGCGACTTTCTTCGGTTCTTTCACTTTAAATAAAATGAGTAAAAATGCGATAAAAATCAAACAAGCTGTGGCAAAAAATGGATAGCGCCAAGAAATATTACCTAGAATACCTCCTAGTAGTGGTCCAAATGCCATTCCAAGGCCCATAGATGCTTCGTAAATCCCAATTGCATGGCCTGGCGTCTCTGATAAAGCAATGAGCATTGTCATCGCGGTAGCCATGAACATGGAGTTACCAAAACCCCAACCAGCTCGAAAAATAGATAAAGCACCAATTGTATCAGATAAACCACATAATAAAGCAAAAATAGTAACAATAAATAGTCCGATAACGATTAACTTTTTATCCCCCATTTTTCCTGCAACGATACCAATTGGAATCATCATAATCGCCATAGTAAAAATATAAGCGGTGAATAACATTTCTACTTGCGAGTGAGATGCCCCAATACTTTCTGCAATAGAAGGTAAAAGTGGATCAACAACCCCTATTCCCATAAAAGCAAGCAAACTCGCTGCCGCTGTTATCCATTTCCCCGTGTTCATTTCCTTGTCTGTCATCATAATACAACTACACTTCCCTTTCCAAATAAAACTCAATTATTATATTACGCTTGATAAATACTAATGTCAATATTTACATATATAACTTATTACATATGCAACCATTTTACTTATTAGTGTTTATCGCTTACAATAAGATTAAATAGAAATTCAGAGGTGCTATTGTATGATACCAAATGTCTTAGAATTTACGTTATTACAAATGATTGCTCGTGAAGCTTCTAGTGGTTATGAACTCGCAAACCGGCTTCGAATTATGCAAAATACACATCATAGTCAAATTTACCCTTCTTTATCTAAGTTAGAAAAAGCAGGTTTTTTAGTTGTTCATAAGCATTCCCAAGATAAAAAACCTGATAAAAAAGTTTATACTATTACACAATCTGGCTTAGACTCTTTGCTTGAATGGTCTGAAACACCACTTAAAATCCCTGTCACAAGAGATGAGTTTACAACGAAAGTACAGCTCGACTGGCTAAATAATGCCAGAACCAAGGGACTTATTCAAGAAAGAGAAAGCTATTTAAAAGAACAATTAGGTTTGATTGAAGAAACACTGGATCATTTCGTTAAATTATTTGATTTAAAAACCAAGCAAGACAAGCTAAAAAACATGTCTTATCAAGTCTATGCAAGACGATTAGATTTGATTCAAACAGAATTAAAATGGTGTGCGGAAATGTATAAAATACTATAAAAAAACCGGCGAACTTAATATTCGCCGGTTTTTGCTATTTATAACTACTAGTTTCTAAAATCTTATTCGCAAGTGCTACCACTTCTTCTTCTGGTGCCTCGATTCCTTCTAACGGATAACGAATGCCCATTTCTTTCCATTTGTAAACACCCATTGTATGGTATGGAAGCACATCCACTTGTTTTACGTTTGGAAGTGTTTGAATGAATTCATGGAGTTTTGTTAAATCTTCTGGATCATCTGTTTTAGTTGGAATTAGCACATGTCTAATCCAAATTGGTTGCTCTTTATCACGTAAATAATGAGCAAAATCAATTATCGGAGCATTAGATTTCGTTGTCAGTTTTAAATGCTTTTCTGGGTTGATTTGTTTAATATCCAGTAAAATTAAATCTGTTACTTCCATCAAACGGTCCAATTTCTCGATAAATTCAGGATCACGTGTGAAACAACCACCACAAGAGTCAATTGTAGTATGCACTCCTGCTGCTTTACAAAGCGTGAAAAACTCGATTAGGAAATCTACTTGAAGCAATGGTTCCCCGCCACTAACTGTAACGCCGCCACCAGAAGCATCCCAAAACTCTTTATACTTAATTGCTTCGTCAAATACATCTTGCGCAGAACGTTCTGTGCCAGTACCAATTTTCCAAGTATCGGGATTATGACAAAATTGACAACGAAGTAAACACCCCTGCATAAAAACAATAAAGCGGATACCTGGACCGTCTACTGTTCCCATTGTTTCTACTGAATGAACTCTTCCTAAAACCTCTGTCATAATTCTCCTCTTCCTTTCCTAAATAACAAGGATTGCTACGGTGAGCAATCCTTGTCGAAGCGTTCTCGCCTAATTATTACATGGATTCGTGCATTGTACGGTGAATAACATCTAATTGTTGTTCACGAGTTAGTTTGATGAAGTTAACTGCATATCCGGAAACGCGGATAGTTAATTGTGGATATTCTTCTGGGTGATCCATAGCATCTAGTAACGTATCACGATTGAATACGTTGATGTTTAAGTGATGTCCCATTTTTGTGGAATAACCATCAAGCATTGCAACTAAGTTATTGATTTGAGATTCATCTTCGCGACCTAAAGCTTTTGGTACGATAGAGAATGTGTTAGAGATACCATCTTGACCATATTCGTAAGGAAGTTTAGCAACTGAAGATAGAGAAGCTAGAGCACCTTTTGTATCACGGCCATGCATTGGATTCGCACCTGGTGCAAATGGTTCGCCTGCACGACGTCCGTCTGGTGTATTACCAGTTTTCTTACCATAAACCACGTTAGAAGTGATTGTAAGAACAGAAGTTGTGTGAACTGCATCACGGTAAGTTTTATGTTTTCTTACTTTAGTCATGAATGTTTTTAGAAGCTCAACTGCGATTTCATCTACACGGTCATCATTATTTCCGTATTTAGGATAGTCGCCTTCGATTTCATAATCAACTACGATGCCATCTTCGTCACGAATTGGACGAACAGTTGCATATTTAATAGCGGATAAGGAGTCAGCTGCAACAGAAAGTCCAGCGATACCAGTTGCCATAGTACGTAATACTTCTGTATCATGTAAAGCCATTTCGATACGTTCGTAAGCGTATTTATCATGCATGTAATGAATTACATTTAGTGTATTAAGATAAAGTTCTGCAATCCATTCCATCATTGCATCATATTTTTCCATTACTTCTTTGTAATCTAATACATCACCTTCTATTGGACGATAAGCAGGTCCAACTTGTGCTTTAGATTTTTCATCGACACCACCATTGATTGCGTAAAGAAGTGTTTTAGCAAGGTTGGCACGAGCACCAAAGAATTGCATTTGTTTACCAACGCGCATTGCGGATACACAACATGCAATCGCATAGTCGTCTCCCCATTTAGGGCGCATAACATCGTCATTTTCGTATTGAATAGCAGATGTTTTGATAGACATTTTAGCACAGAATTTCTTGAATCCTGATGGTAAATGAGTGGACCAAAGTACTGTTAAGTTTGGTTCTGGAGCAGGTCCTAAGTTATCTAAAGTGTGTAAGAAACGGAATGAGTTTTTCGTTACAAGTGGAACGCCTTCTTCCGTAATACCACCGATGGATTCAGTAACCCAAGTTGGATCTCCAGAGAATAATTCGTTGTAATCTGGTGTACGAGCAAATTTTACAAGACGTAATTTCATGATAAAGTGGTCAACGATTTCTTGTGCTTCTTCTTCAGTAATTAGGCCATTACGAAGATCACGTTCTACATAAATATCAAGGAATGTAGATGTACGTCCTAAACTCATTGCAGCACCATTTTGTTCTTTAATTGCAGCTAGGTAACCAAGGTATAACCATTGGAAAGCTTCTTGTGCTGTTTTAGCTGGACGACCAAGGTCGAAACCATGTTTTTCACCTAGAACTTTTAATTCACCTAGAGCACGAATTTGTTCGTTAAGTTCTTCACGTTGACGGATAACGTCATCGCTCATTGTACGCAAACCTGTATTGTTTAAATCTTGTTTCTTTTGTTTAATTAAGAAGTCTACACCGTAAAGTGCTACACGACGGTAGTCACCGATAATGCGTCCACGGCCATAAGCATCTGGAAGACCAGTAATTACGCCTGATTTACGAGCTGCGCGCATTTCTGCTGTGTAAGCATCAAATACACCTTGGTTATGTGTTTTACGGTATTCAGAGAAAATATGGCTAATTTCTTCGTCTACTTTAAAACCATAAGATTCAGCTGCAACTTCTGCCATACGGATTCCGCCGAATGGTTGTAAAGCGCGTTTGAAAGGTACGTCAGTTTGAACGCCGACAACTTTTTCTAAATCTTTATTTAAGTATCCTGGGTCATGTGAAGTGATGGTTGAAACGATTTTGGTATCCATATCCAGTACGCCACCGTTTTCACGTTCTTTTTTAGTTAAGTCCATTACTTGATCCCAAAGTTTTGTAGTTGCTTCGGTTGGGCCAACTAGGAAAGTGTCGTCACCGTCATATAAGCGATAGTTTTTTAAGATAAAGTCACGTACATCTACTTCTTGTTGCCAGTTACCACCTGCGAATTCATACCATTGTTCATTCATCATATAACCTCCATTTATTGTTCATTCTCGAGCGTGCTTTTTTGAGCAAACTAATTTATAAATAATCTACACTGTTATCATAACATATTCTCCGGAAAATGCTACAGTTTTGTGCAATATTTTTCAAACTTTTTTATGACTTTTTTGTGTCTTTTTAATTTAAAATGCTTAATATCCCCTTTGCATAGCCATTCCTCTAATTTATTATGATTCTAATTTTGTTTTTATTTTAATTGTTTATTTTTGCTGTACCATTTCAAATCGCCCCCTCTGTTATGGTACAGTTTGAAGGTGGCTATTTTCTATAGAACAGTTAGAAAAGGCTTAAACCTTTGTCTAGCAATGCTCAACAGGGAAATATAGCGTTTTCATTGTTTTTCATAAAAACAGCTAAGTCGTTATTAATACACAACTTAGCTGTTTATTTACCATAAATGTTTATTGGATGTTGTAACTGCGATTGCTCCGCTTGCTATTACTTGATTGACTTGTTCACTAGTTTCAATTAATCCACCTGCAATCACAGGGATATGAAGCTTTTGAGTCATCTTTTGTACTTGCTCAGGAATAATACCTGGTAAAAGTTCAATACAATCAGGTTGCACTTTTTGTATCAATGCTACTCCTTTGTTGCAGGCGCTTGAATCAATCATGAAAAGACGTTGTATGGCTAGCATTTTGTGCTGTTTAGCTTTCATAATGGCATTTCCTCTAGTCGAGATAATACCATCAGGACAAATTTCTGTACATAAAAAGTCGATTGCGTAGTCATCATTTTTCAGTCCATTGACTAAATCGGCGTGTAATAAAACTTTTTTCCCGCCGGCTTGTGCGTATTTGACTAATGATTTTAGTTGAGCTACATGCGTCTCCAGCATCACCATATATGTCAGGTCAAGCTCTAAAATTTTTTCCATATCTTTTTGATTATGTGCAGCTGGGATGATTGATTGACCGGAAAATGGTAACTCCAAGTTATTTCCTCCTCTTTTACATCACACGTTTAAACATTTTTTCTAGTTCATATGTCGAGTATTGGATAATCACCGGACGACCATGAGGACAAGTGAACGGGTCGCTTGCTTCTCTCAGTGTATCGAGTAATGCTTCCATGTCCTGTGTTGTTAAATAATGATTTGCTTTAATTGATTTTTTGCAACTCATCATAATAGCAGCATCTTCCCTTAATTTATGAATACTTATGCTTGGTGCGGATAACGCTTCATCAATAATTTCACGGAGCATCTCCTCTTCTTGGTCTTTCGGAAACCAAGTTGGATGCGCACGAATGATAAAACTATTTTGCCCGAAGTTCTCTAGGAAAACGCCGACCTCTTCTAATTTTGCTTTTTGTTCCTCTAAACGAACATACTCATCCGCTGGAAATTCAAGCACAATTGGTACAAGTAATTCTTGCAGTTCGCGACTAACTTCCCCAATTTTTTCACGGTAAAATTCGTATTTAATTCGTTCCTGAGCCGCATGTTGATCAATGATATATAAACCATTTTCATTTTGCGCAAAAATATAAGTTGCGTGCATTTGACCAATTGGATACATTTTCGGAATACGTTCTTTCGAATGCTCTTCCTGCTCCGCTTGAGGTTCATAAGGTGGCATTGTTTCCAAAATAAAATCATCTTCCCGCGGAGCATCTTCATCAGAAGGAACATATTCAGGGATAGTCGGTTTTGAAAAAAGAGTTGGTATTTCTTTTGCGGGTTTATTTTCTTCAAAAGACATTTGAATTTGTTCGGATTTTTGGACTTCTTTTTGTTTTTTAGAAATCTCTCCGTCTGGAATTAGTTGCAATTTGTGGAAAGCCTCTTTAATCATTTGGCTAATTAGTTGTCCTAGTTCTTTTTCTTTGCTTAAACGGACTTCTAATTTAGCAGGATGAACGTTGACGTCTACAATAATTGGGTCCATTTCGATTTGGAGAACGATAATCGGGAAACGGCCAATTGGTAAGAGCGTGTGATATCCTTCTTGAATAGCTTTTACTAATGCGAAATTTTTAATAAAACGACCGTTAATGATGGTCGAAATATAATTACGGTTGGAGCGATTCACTTCTGGTAATACGGCATATCCAGAAATTTTAAAATCGAGTGACTCTGCTTTAACTGGTATTGATTTTTTCGCAATCGAAATACCGTAGATTGCTGCAATCACTTGGCGTAAATCCCCGTTCCCATTGGTTTGTAATAAAGGTTTCCCGTTGTGCGAAAAGCGGAAACTGATATCTGGATGCGCTAAAGCTAAGCGATTTAGAATATCGGTAATATTACCAAGTTCGGTTGGTAAACTTTTTAAATATTTTAGGCGTGCTGGTGTATTAAAGAACAACTGGGATACTTCGATTTGCGTCCCTTTTCTGGCATGACCGCTTTTTTGTTCAATGATTTTTCCGCCTTCTAAGGAAATAGATGTTCCTTTTGTTTCACCAGTAGAAGTTTCCATTGCCAAATGGGACACAGAGGCAATACTTGGAAGTGCCTCGCCGCGGAACCCTAGTGTATGCACACGGAATAAATCTGCTTCGTTTTTGATTTTACTTGTGGCATGGCGTAAAAAAGCTGTTGCGACATCTTCTTCTTCAATGCCACTACCGTTATCAATAATGGTAATTTTATTTAATCCCGCTTCTTCCACTAAAATATCGATGACGGTGCTCCCTGCATCAATTGCATTTTCTACTAATTCTTTAACGACTGAAGCAGGGCGTTCTACAACTTCTCCGGCAGCAATTTTATTGGATAGAGCATCGGTTAATTCGACAATATGTTTAGCCATTTAAAACCCGCCTTTCTTTTTAATGGATTTTACTTTGAAGTTCATATAATTTATTCATCGCGTCCATTGGTGTCATCTGCATAATGTTCATGGAGGCAATTTCTTTTAGTAGTTTTGTTTCCTTAGAAGATGCTTTCTTTTCTGGCTCCACTGGGAACATCGAAAGTTGCACTTCTTCGTGAACTTCTTCTGGCTGCTTAACGCTAGCGATAATGATTTTCTTATCGTCATTTTCAAGTTGCTCTAAAATACGGCTCGCTCGTTCGATAAGTGATTTTGGTAATTCTGCTAGCTCGGCGACATGAATACCATAACTTTTGTCTGCTGGTCCTTCTTTAATTTTATGAAGGAAAACTACTTTGCCATTTTCTTCTACAGCGCTAACGTGAATATTTTGTAAACCACGCAGTTCTTTCTCCAAATCAGTTAATTCATGATAATGGGTGGAGAAAAGTGTTTTAGCATGGACATTTTCATGGATATATTCAATGATTGCTTGAGCAAGTGCCATTCCGTCGTAAGTAGCTGTTCCACGACCAATTTCATCAAATAAAATTAAACTATCTTTCGTCGCGTGAACAATGGCATTTCTAGCTTCTAACATTTCTACCATGAATGTACTTTGACCGGCAATTAGATCATCCGCTGCACCAATTCTCGTGAAAATTTGGTCAAAAATTGGTAATATCGCTTCTTCAGCGGGAACAAAACAACCAACTTGCGCGCAGATTGCTGTTAAGGCTACTTGGCGCATATAAGTGCTTTTACCTGACATATTGGGACCAGTTATAAGTAAAATTTCCCGATTTTCATCTAAATCACAGTCATTTGCTACATAGCTCTGGGCACCCATTACTTTTTCTACCACGGGATGACGACCTTGTTTTACGTGCAGGGAACCGTCTTCGCTTAATGTCGGACGAATAAAATGGTTTTTCTCGCTAATATCCGCAAAACTTTGCAGGCAATCGATTTCACTAACAGATTTCGCTAATTTTTGCAGACGTTCTATGTAGTCTTTTACCATTTCTCGTACTTCAGAAAATAATTGGTACTCTAATTCCATGCTTTTTTCTTCTGCATCTAAAATGAGTTTTTCTTTTTCTTTTAGTTCAGGCGTGATATAACGTTCGGCATTCGTTAGTGTCTGCTTGCGCTCATAGCGGCCTTCTGGGAGCAGATGCGTGTTTGCTCGGGTAACTTCAATATAGTAACCGAATACCCGATTAAAGCCCACCTTCAACGTTTTAATGCCCGTTAGTTCGCGTTCTTTACGTTCTAATTCTGCAATCCACGTTTTTCCGTTGCGGCTTGCATCGCGGTACGTATCTAGTTGGCTGTTATAGCCATCTTTAATAATCCCGCCTTCCCGAATGGAAATCGGTGCAGAATCCATGATTGCCTCTTCCAATTTTTCGGTTAATTCTTCACATGGATCTAATTGTTCAGCAAGTTCTGTTAGGCTCTCGCTACTCATTGATAACAGTGTCGCCCGAATACGAGGAATCTGATATAACGAATTACGCAATTGAATTAAGTCTCGCGCATTCACATTTCCGTATGCAACTCGACCAGCAAGGCGTTCTAAGTCGTAGACGTTTTTTAAGTTTTCTACTAACTCTAGGCGTTCGAAAAAGTGTGCCATTAATTCGCTAACATCATTTTGTCGCTCGATGATTTTTTTTCGGTCTATTAACGGACGGTCAATCCATTGTTTGAGCATTCTTCCGCCCATCGCAGTTTGGGTATTGTCTAGAAGCCAAAGTAGCGTACCTTGACGACCTTTACCACGAATCGACTCTGCTAATTCTAAATTACGTTTGGAATAGTAGTCCATTTTCATGTAATTGCTCGTTTCGTAATGTACAGCTTGTTGTAAATGTCCTAAATCCCGCTTTTGCGTTTCTTTTAAATAATGGAGTAACTTACCAATGGCACGTTTTTCGGATAATGACATATGGCGGGTTACTAATTTTTCGTTTTCGGCTGGAATCGTATCTTCTTCGTGCACAGAAAAAGTTAAACCTAGTTGCTCCTTCATGACATCTGAAAGCACTTCTTTTTCCGAGGAAGAAACAATCAATTCTCTTGTTGAAAGTGTCGTTAGCTCATTAATCAAACGATCTTCGCTAGCTTCAATAACGGTTGATTTTAATTCACCTGTCGATAAGTCGGAATAAGCAAAGCCATACTCTTTGCCTTCATAGCAATAAAGGGAAGCAATATAGTTATTTTCTTTTGCTTTTAAGCCGCGTTCATCCATAACGGTTCCTGGTGAAATCAATTGCACTACTTCACGCTTCACCATGCCTTTCGTTGTTTTAGGATCCTCGACTTGCTCACATATCGCAACTTTATAGCCTTTTTCGATTAATGTATCAATATAACCGCTCGCTGAATGGTATGGAACTCCGCACATCGGGATTTTCTCTTTTGTCCCACCTTCACGACCAGTTAATGTAATTTCTAAAATTTGAGAAGCGTTCAGTGCATCCTCAAAAAACATCTCATAAAAATCTCCTAAACGGAAAAATAAGAAAGCATCTTGATATTTGTCTTTGATTTCCAAGTACTGCTTAATCATTGGTGTATATTCTGTCATTATCTCATCATCCCTTACTTCTTTTTCATCCTCTCATTATAGCATAAAGTTTCATTTTCCCGCGACCGCAAAAGAAAAAAACTGCCGATGTTTTGGCAGTTTTAAATGGTTAATTTTCTTTTTCAAGCTCTGTAGTTACTTTTGTCGTAATCTCTGTTGTAATTGATTGCAAAAGATCGTTAGCATCTTCTTGAGCGCGTCTGAATTCTGTTACAATCGGAAGCGAATCAATATCTGCTCGAACGTTATCAATTTGGTTTTCGGTTTGTTTCATCGCTTCGAGTTTTTGATAATGTTCTAAGTTTACTGCTTCTTTTTGAAGTAATTTTATTTTAGAAACCTTCGCTGCTACTTTGGAATTCGCATTGATCCTTTCCTCGGCAAGGCGGTAGAACGATACTTCTTCCGTTTGTTGAAGCGCATCACGAAGTTCGGTAGCTTTTTTCATGATTTCGTCTTTTGAAACTGTCAAAATTTCATCTCCATTCTTAATCAAAGGAAAATGGGTGATCTTCGTTGATGAGAATCCGATCAATTTTTTGTGCTTTCCCAGTGCTTTCGTCAAGTGTGATTAAACAGCCCGACAAGACTGCACGGCCCGTTTTAGGAACTTCGAACCTAGTTGGTAAAGCTGTTTTAAATCGACGGATAACAGCCTCCTTCTCCATTCCAAGGATAGCATCGTATGGGCCAGTCATACCAGTATCCGTCAGATAGGCTGTTCCTTCTGGGAGAATGCGGTTATCTGACGTTTGCACATGAGTATGTGTGCCAACAACTGCCGTAACACGGCCATCTAAATACCAACCCATGGCTTCTTTTTCACTAGTAGTTTCAGCGTGAAAATCCACAAAAATAATATTAGTGCGTTTTTTTGCTTCTTCTATCAAATAATCCATTTTACGGAAAGGATCATCTAAATCTGCTAGGAAAGTTCGGCCTTGCATGTTAATGACAGCAATCTCATGCTGGTTGCTTTTCACAAAAACCATTCCTGTTCCAGGTGTAGTATCATCTGGAAAGTTTGCTGGGCGCACTAAATACTTAGCTTCATCGATAAATTCAAAAATATCACGATTATCCCATGTATGGTTCCCAAGTGTTACAGCATTGGCACCAAGCTCCAGAAAATCTTTATAAATTTTCTCTGTAATCCCACGCCCACTTGCTGCATTTTCACCGTTAATCACCGTGATAGTAGGTTTATATTTTTTCTTTAATTGTGGTAAATATTCTGTTATGGCATCGCGGCCGATAGAACCGACAACATCACCGATAAATAGTATTTTCATTTTGTTTATTCTCCGTTTCTATTACTTCTACGTTCTAATAGTGCAACATCCCTAAAAACGCCATTCATTTCGCCTAATTTTTCGTGGATGCATAAAGTTTGGAATCCATATGTATGATGAAGCGCAATGCTAGCTTTATTTTCCGGAAAAATCAAAGATTGCAAAGTCCAAAAATCATTCTGCTCGCTTGTCTGGATAATTTCATGCATAAGTGCTTTTCCAACGCCTTTTCCACGGGCGCTTTTTGCTATATAAATGCTTAATTCTGCTACTCCTCGATAAGCATGCATACTTGAAAATGGTAACAGCGCTGCCCAGCCAATCACTTCGCCGTTCATAAGGACAACTAATCGACAAGTGTTTAAATATTTTTCATCAAACGCTTCTAAAGATAGTGTCTTCTCTTGAAAAGTAGCATTTCCAGTTTCAATACCCTCTTGATGGACTGCAGCTACTCCCGAATAGTGTTCTTTTTGCATCGGCAAAATTTTCCACTCACTCAAAAACTCCGCCTCCCTTTTTCGTTTATCCATTAATTATACCGTTCTTACTCGACCTAGGCAACCGATTAAAAAAGATACACCGCAAAATTAATTTGCGATGTATCTTTTAATTATTATTTAGCGTATTCTACTGCTCTTGTTTCACGAATGACGGTCACTTTAATGTGACCAGGATAATCTAATTCCTCTTCAATTCGTTTTCTTATGTCGCGTGCAAGGCGGTAAGATGAAAGATCATCAATTGTATCTGGCTCAACGATAATACGTACTTCACGTCCTGCTTGGATAGCATAAGATTTTTCTACACCATCGTAAGACTCAGAAATTTCTTCTAATTTTTCTAAACGACGGATGTAATTTTCAAGCGTTTCACTACGAGCTCCCGGTCTTGCAGCAGAAAGTGCATCTGCCGCTGCGACCAATACTGCGATAACAGAAGTAGCTTCTGTATCTCCATGATGGGAAGCAATACTATTGATTACCACATCATTTTCTTTGTATTTGGTAGCAAGTTCCACGCCGATTTCAACGTGACTTCCTTCAATTTCATGGTCAATTGCTTTACCGATGTCATGAAGTAGTCCGGCCCGTTTAGCAAGCGTAACGTCTTCGCCAAGCTCTCCTGCAAGAATTCCTGCAAGTTTCGAAACTTCGAGTGAGTGGTTAAGAACGTTTTGTCCGTAACTAGTACGATAACGCAAGCGGCCAAGAATTTTTATCAAATCAGGATGGATGGAATGAATTCCAACTTCAAATGTTGCTTGTTCCCCGACTTCGCGAATATGTTCATCCACCTCTTTACGGGCTTTGTCCACCATTTCTTCAATTCGAGCTGGATGGATTCTTCCATCTTGAACAAGTTTTTCTAAGGCGATTCTAGCGATTTCACGTCGAATTGGGTCAAATCCGGAAAGAATTACTGCTTCCGGTGTATCATCAATTATCAAATCAATCCCCGTTAACGTCTCAAGCGTGCGGATATTACGGCCTTCACGTCCGATAATCCGACCTTTCATCTCATCATTTGGTAAGGTAACAACAGATACCGTTGTTTCTGCCACATGATCAGCTGCACAACGCTGGATAGCTAGTGAGAGAATATTCTTTGCTTTTTTATCCGACTCTTCCTTGGCCCGGTTTTCTGATTCTTTGACCATGATTGCTGTATCATGCGTTAATTCCTCTTCTACCTGGTTAAGGATGATAGATTTCGCTTCCTCTTTGCTGAGCGCAGAAATTCTTTCGAGTTCTGTCTGCTCCGCTTGAATCATCTCAGCTAGTTTGCTTTCTTTCTCTTCAATTTGTTGTTGACGTTTACTGATACTCTCCTCTTTTCTTTCAAGTGTAGCTTCTCGTTTACTTAAAGAAGTATCTTTACGGTCGAGGTTTTCCTCCCTTTGCAATAAGCGATTTTCTGCTTTCTGTGTCTCTGTTCTTCGCCCACGAAGTTCATTTTCGATTTCAGTACGTAACCTATGATTCTCTTCCTTCGCTTCAAGCAATGCTTCTTTTTTTGTAGTTTCTGCTTCTTTCTTCGCATCCTCTACAATTAATTCAGCAGTCCCCCTTGCAGCAGCCAGTTTTTTCTCTGTACTAGATTTAAAAATTAGAGAACCAACAACTAGACCGACGATTAAGAAAAGCAAACTGGAGATGATCGTGATTGCGATTGTCATCCTTACACCTCCTTTGCTATTCAATTTTCGTTATTGTTATGTCGGTGGCCAGAATTCTGGCACATGCGTATTTTTCATCAACAACCGAGTGCTAATCTCCCCATTCAGTTGAAGCCGATTTTCAAAGGAAAAAACTTCCCCCTTGTCTCCCAGCAATATAAAATATACAACTTAATTTTATAGGTCAAAGCATACAATGTCAAGAAAAGGAATGAAATGTACGGTTATTTTCCTTAGTTTTTTTAAAATAGTAAAAAATACGTGACAGGAAGTAAATTCCTATCACGTATTTAGTGTTATTTATTCATCATCTAGTAAACTTAATGTTTCTTCTTTTTCGTCAAGAGGCTCTTTGCTGCTTCCATCAATTTCATATTCTTCACGAACGCGCTTAGAAATCTCATCACGAATATCTGTGTGTTCTTTCAGATATTGTTTTGCATTCTCACGGCCTTGACCGATGCGTTCTTCTTTATAAGAATACCACGAACCACTCTTATTGATTACATCCACTTCAGCAGCCATATCAACAAGCTCACCTTCACGCGAAATACCTTCACCATACATAATATCTACTTCGGCAATACGGAATGGTGGCGCTACTTTATTTTTTACAACTTTGATTTTTGTTTTGTTACCCATTACATCTGTACCTTGCTTCAGTTGTTCCGCACGTCTTACTTCTAAACGTACAGTAGAATAGAATTTAAGCGCACGTCCACCTGGTGTGATTTCTGGGTTACCAAACATAACACCAACTTTTTCACGAATTTGGTTAATGAAAATAGCAATGGTTTTTGATTTATTAATAACACCAGAAAGTTTACGCAATGCTTGGGACATTAAACGTGCTTGTAATCCAACATGAGCATCGCCCATCTCGCCTTCGATTTCAGCACGTGGTACAAGTGCTGCAACGGAGTCAATTACTAACATATCAACTGCACCACTTCTAACTAAAGCTTCAGCAATCTCTAAAGCTTGTTCTCCTGTATCTGGTTGAGATAGTAATAATTCATCAATATTTACACCTAGGTTTTTAGCATAAGCCGGATCCAACGCATGCTCAGCATCGATAAATGCTGCTGTTCCGCCTTGTGCTTGTACTTCCGCAATTGCATGAAGCGCAACAGTTGTTTTACCGGAACTCTCTGGTCCGTATACTTCGATAATACGTCCACGAGGGTATCCGCCAACTCCTAAAGCAATATCTAACGCTAATGAACCACTAGAAATAGTAGATATATTTTGATCTGAATGTTCCCCTAATTTCATAATGGAGCCTTTACCGAATTGTTTTTCAATTTGTTTTAAAGCTTGGTCTAATGCCGCTTGACGATCATTCACATTGTTGCCTCCTTCAATAAATATCCTAATAGCTGTTTTTCTACTTCTTCTCTCTCAAAAAACAGTCAGAATGTTTTCCTAAAATTACTATAACGCATTTTAGAGTGAGAAGCAAGCAAAAAGCGAACATTTATTCGTATTTTTTATTTTGTGTAAGCACCGGCTGCTTTCTTCCTCATTATAACGGGATTTCCAGCGTTCGTCTAATACTTTTTTGTCATTCATTTCCGCTTTTTTTGCTCATTTTATTCATTTTCTACTAGAGAAAACGACTAATTTGCGTCTAAAAATTGCTTAATTAACTGAAAGCCTTGTTTTACGGCACGTCGGCGATTATGGTTTCGATCTCTTCCATAAACAAACTGAAAAGCCTCTGTTTCATGACCTTTAACGCTCAGCCCAATCCAAATAGTGCCAGCAGGATGGCCTTCTAGACTATCCGGGCCTGCAACACCTGTAAAACTGATTCCAATATCCGTCTTACAAAGGCGGCTTACATTTTCAGCCATTTCCTTCGCACATTCAGCACTAACAACGCCTTTTTCTTTTATTACTTGAGGTGATACTTGTAATATAGATTGTTTTGTTTCTTCACTGTATGTCACCATACCACCTTTGAAAATTTTCGAAATACCAGGAAATCGAGCAATTTCCGCTTGAAATAAACCAGCAGTAAAACTTTCTGCAGCAGAGATGGTAAGCTCTTTTTCAAGCAACATCGCCGTAACTAATTCAGGCAATGAAACCTCTCCATATCCATATAAAAAAGTGCCATCTCGGCGCAATATTTCCTCCTCTGTATCCTTCACAAGAGAACTTGCTTCTTCTTTTGTTTTAGCTGTCGCTGTGATACGAACCACGACTTCATTATCACCAGCATATGTCGCAATCGTTGGGTTGACTTGATTAACAATCAAATCGTTTAAATCAGCAGCTAATTGCGATTCTCCAATACCAAAAAAACGCATGATTTTGGATTCTAAAATATTTTGATTGCCATTTTCACTTAAAAGAAGTGGGTTAGCATATTTTGTAAACATTGGCTTCATTTCAGATGGTGGTCCTGGTAACAAAACGTAAGTATGGTTATTTTCTTTTAAGTACATCCCAGCTGCAAAGCCGTAGTCATTATTTAATACCACGGAATCTTTAATAATAACCGCTTGTAATTTGTTGTTTTCGGTCATGGTTCTGTTTCTGGAAGCGAAATACTCATTAATTTTATTCATATGATATTCATCTTCTACTAACTGTTTTTGTAAATGATCAGCTAAGATTTGTTTTGTTATATCATCTTCAGTTGGTCCAAGTCCCCCAGTAAAGATTAAAATATCACTGCGCTTTTCAGCAATTTCGATTACTTCTTTTAAACGTGTTGGATTATCTCCAACTACCGTATGATGATATACATATATTCCGTCAGCAGCTAATTCTTGTGAAATAAACGCAGCATTAGAATTAACAATTTGCCCAAGTAATAGTTCAGTTCCTACTGCAATGATTTCTGCACTTGCCATCTTGATTCATCTCCAATTCGATTTTTTGTATAGAAAAAAAGCACACAACGGTATGCTTTTTTTATTTATTACATAGATCCTTTGAAAACACCACGATTTTTGTAGAAATAATCGATTCCTGACCATACTGCAAAGAATGCACATACATACAAGAACACTAAATCTACACGAATACCCGTCCAAGCAAATGGAAAGTTATTTAATAACATAAGCGGAATAGCAATCATTTGTGTGAATGTTTTAATTTTACCAAGTTGACCAGCTGCAAGCACTTCTCCGCCTTCAACTAAAAGTAAGCGTAGACCAGTAACAGCTAGTTCACGACTAATAATAAGAATAACTACCCAAGATGGCGCGATATGCATTTCTACAAGAATAATAAATGCAGCTGCTACAAGTAGTTTATCAGCCATCGGATCGGCAAATTTACCGAAGTTAGTTATTAAATTATATTTACGTGCTAAATGTCCATCAAACCAATCTGTAAGGGCCGCTACGATGAAAATAATGGTTGCAACTAAACTTGTCACTGGGATAGTTGAATCAAGCCAAGTAACGCTTCCCCAGTCAAATGGTACTACACAAAGAATAACAAAAATTGGTATCATAAAAATTCGGATAACCGTCAATTTATTAGGTAAATTCATCTTTTTCTCTCCTTTTTTACATTTAAAAAGTATGTAATTATAAAAAATGTTGGCGAAATCTAATGAGTAGATTTCGCCATATAAACAAATTATTCGGCATCTGAACTAGAATCGCTTGCTTCTAAATTGATTGTTAAAACTTGTTTAACAAGATCAGGAGCAAGTTCCAGCTGTTTGCCGTTGATTTTAACAGTTGTAACAGGAGAATTTCCTATTACGATAGAAACTGTCTTGTTATCACCTAAATCAATTTCTGCAGAAGGATTTTGGGTTGATAGTGTTTCATTTTGAATTGTACTACCATTCGCATCGGAAACACCTATCCAAGAATCACCAGTGGCGCTAAGTGATAGAGTCATTTTGTCCGTATTTTTCACTGTGTACGTAGTGGCGTTACCAGACGTTTCTCCTTTAGTCACTTCAACTTCTTTGGCTGTATCTTCCTTTTTATCCTTTGTTTCTGTGGATTTATCTTCGTTTGTTGTCGTATCTTTTTTCTCAGTGTCTTTACTTGTATCCTTGCTTTTTGTCGAATCTTCTACTTTTACTGTAGGATTATTTGTATCTGTTTTCACTTTTTCTGTGGAGTTGTCTTGTTTATTAAGCAAGAAAAACCAAACAATAAAAAGAATAAACACAATAAATAAGGCAATAAGGATTTTTGGTAAGATATCAAAAAAACGATTACGAGTATTCGCTTGATTACCTACAGATTGTGCAGGCATTGGATTTCTTTTACTTTGTACCCGTGTTGGCTCATTATTTACTACTTCTTGTTGCGGCGTTTCCGGAACTTCGCTTTCAAACTCGTCGAAAAGTGTTGCGCTATCTAGCCCAACTGCCTCTGCGTATTGTTTAATAAATGCTCTTGCATAAAATTTGCCAGGCATTACAGCATAGTTTCCTTCTTCAATCGCTACCAAATAACGTTTTTGAATTTTCGTTATTTGTTGTAAGTCGTCTAAACTGAGTCCTTTTTCACGTCTAGCTTGTTTCAGTTTATCACCGAGTTCTGTCAAAATTAAACACCTACCATTACTAATTTCAAATTTCCATTTTTTTACTAAAATTACATAAGCCAACCGCCATTTAAGCGCAAAACTTCTCCAGTGATATAGCTTGCTTTTTTACTTGTCAAAAATGCTACAGTTTCTGCAATTTCTTCTGGTTGTGCAAAACGATTTAAAGGGATTTCTTGACGAAGATTGTCTTTCTCCTCTTCAGAAAACTGGTCCATCATTTTTGTTTCTACAACTCCTGGCGTAACTGCATTAACTGTTATTCCAGAAAGTCCCACCTCTTGGCTTAGCGCACGACAAAAGGCTATTTGTGCACCTTTTACAGTTGAATACGCTACTTCCATTGATGCACCGACTTCTCCCCATATAGAACTAATGAAAATAATTCTTCCTTGGCTACTTTTCATTAATTTTGGCATAAAAGTACGGATTAATCTCATTGGCATAAACATATGCACGTTCCATAATTCAGCAATATTTGTATCTGTAGTATCCTGGAATAAACTATAATGGGCGTGCCCCGCTGCATGAATAAAGGCATCTAGCTGGAAAACTTGCTTTTCTATCTCTGTCAAACTTGCTAAATCATCAAAATCAGCTTGAATCAGGATAACATCTACTTCTTCTGCTTGTAGGAGCGGAAGTAATTTTTCTACTGTTTCTTTATTTTGATAATAGTGAAGATACAAGTTCCAACCAGCTCTCGCAAGTGACATACAAATTGCTTGTCCAATTTCTCCGCTAGCCCCTGTTACAAAAGCATATTTTATCTCTTTATCCAAAAAAAGGCAACCCTTTCCAGTCTATTTCTTTTATGATAGCATGACTCAGCAATTTATGCTATTTTTTCTACTAAAAAAAGACATAATTTGTTTATTCTTCTGGAAGTAATTGGAAACTTGTTGTTCGCTCTTCTTTATCCAAATTTTTAACAAATGCATTTACTTCTTCTAATGTAACTTTCTCCATTAAAGGTAAAATATCGAATAAAGAAGCTGATTTCATGACGTATTGGCTAAATTGGTTCGCAATAAACTCAGGAGAATTTAGCGAGCGCAAAAATTGACCAATTCGTTTGCGTTTTACTAGTGCTAAATCTGATTCATTTAAGCCGTTTTTGGCAGCTTTTTTAATTGCTTCTTTGATTTTTGCAGTTTGTTTATCTGGATCTTTGGCGTCTCCACCAACTAATACGAACGAGAAGCTATCTTGCAAGGTGTAATCATAGCCAAATGTATCATCAATGATTCCTTCGTTGTATAACTTCAAGTAAGTGGCAGATGTTGTGCCAAAAAGCATTTCCAAGGCTACATCTCCAATAATTTCTTGTTTTATAGCAGCTTGGCCTTCTAAGGAGCCAATATCTTCTTTAATCCCTACAAGGTTCTTAGCAATTTGAACAGGGAAATGAATTTTGCGTTCTTTTACGGCAACCGTCTTTGGTTCTTCAGGGAAATGACGTTTGATTGGCGCAGCTTCAGCGAATTCTTTTTTTGCTTGGTTGGTACGAATCTGGTCCATCATTTGTTCTGGTTCTAAGTTCCCTACAACAAAAAGCACCATATTGCTTGGATGATAGAACGTGTTATAGCAAAGATAAAGTAAATCTTTGTTGATTTCGGCAATGGACTCTACGGTTCCAGCAATATCGATTTTTACTGGGTGATTATGATACATGTTTTCGATTACGCCAAAATAAGCACGGAAATCAGGGTCATCATCATACATTCTGATTTCTTGTCCGATAATGCCTTTTTCTTTTTCAACAGTTTCTTCTGTGAAATATGGCTCTTGTACAAAGTCAATTAACGTTTCCAAGTTTTCTTCCACTCGAGAAGTACTTGAGAAAAGGTAGGCTGTTTTCGTAAACGAGGTAAATGCATTCGTAAAAGCACCTTTTTCGCCAAATTTGAAGAATACATCGCCGTCTTCTTTTTCAAACATTTTATGTTCTAAGAAATGGGCAATACCATCTGGTACTTTAGTAAATTCTGTTTCGCCAATTGGGACGAAGTTATTATCGATTGCACCGTAATTTGTTGTGAACACAGCATAAGTCTTACTAAATCCTTGTTTTGGAAGAAGATATACTTGTAAGCCATTTGCCATTTTTTCATGAAAGACTGCTTCTTTCACTTGCTCAAATGTGATTTTTTCCATGAAGTTCTTCTCCTCCCTTACTTAAGAAATAAATTGTATCTGGTTTAATCTTATTGATGGCAGCAACTACTTCTTCTTTGGTCGCTTGTTTGATTTTTGCAATCCAATTTTCTAAGTCTAAGTTTGCATCACGCAGAACATTGTTATATACAAGTTCGATTAACCCTTGCGCCTGATCATTTGTTTCAAGCAATTGGTTAATGAGCATTTCTTTCGTTTGATTTAATTCATCATCTGTAAAATTGCCTTGTTTCATTGCTACTACTTGTTCTTCAATAATCTTCAGTGCCTGCTCGTAATTAACTTCATCAATTCCAGCCGAAATAATCATATATCCTTTGAAAGAATCGATGCGGCTAGAAGCATAATAAGCTAGGCTCGCTTTTTCGCGAACGTTAATAAAGATTTTCGAATTAGCAAATCCGCCAAGAAGCCCATTTGCAAGTTGAAGTGCAACGAAATCATCATCTCCAAACAAGGTTTCTGTTTGATAACCAAGTACAAGTTTCCCTTGATTAATCGCTTGTTGCTCATGGATGACACGTACTTCTTTCGGAGCTTCTTTTGTATAAAAAATGCCTTTTCTCTCAGGACGGGGTGAAAAAGCCATCTTTTCGATAAGTGGCATCACTTCTTCCTTTGTTACATCTCCGCAAATGAATATTTCGATGGTATCTTCTGCAATGAATTGTAAATAGTATTCATATAAGTCTTTCGCTGTGATAGCATCAATATCTTCTAAAACACCAGCTGAACCAAAGCGAAACTCATCATCGCGGAACATTTCTTCTACTAACCGTTTGGAAGCAAAACGAATTTTATCGTCATAAATACCCTCTAGGCTACTTTTTAAATTTTCTTTTTCACGAGTAAGTGTTTCTTCATTAAACGCATCATTTGCAACGTTTGGGCGGAATAATGCTTGTTCCATAAATGCAAAAGCATCTTCTAAAATATGATTTCCGTCAGATACATATTGTCCATCAATCATATCGAAAATAACGGTTAAAACATGTTCATTGCCTTTTTTAGCTGTTGTTGTATAAAAATTAGCACCGTAAAGATTCGCTAATTGCTTTCTGAAATCTGTTTGAGTTGGATATTTTTCACTATTTGTTTCTAATAATATCGAAAGTAATGCCCGTTTAGTTACTGTTTCTCTTTCTAATGGAGCGCGAAATTTAAAAACAATCTTATTGGATTTATATTTTTGGGTTGGAACAATTGTCAGGGCAACTGGGCCAACTTTTTCTTGAAATATTTTGTCTGTCATTATAATGCTCCTTTCAAGCAATGATCTCACTTTCCTATTGTATCGTAAGTTGTTGTGACACACAATTTTCTAGCATAAAAAAACAGCCTAGAATTTAATCTAGACTGTTTGCTCATATTATTTACCTTTAATGTAGTTCACACCATCTGCTTTTGGCGCTTCGGATTTACCGATAAAGCCAACAAGCGCAAGGATTGTTAATACATAAGGCGCAATTTGTAAGTAAACGTCTGGAATATCTTTGAAGAATGGTAGAGATCCGCCGGTAATTGCCAAACATTGCGCAAAACCGAAGAAAATCGCTGCTCCCATCGCTCCAAGCGGATTCCATTTACCAAAGATCATTGCTGCAAGGGCCATATAACCTTGACCGGAAATAGTTGCATGTCCGAAATCAAGTGTAAAGGATTGGGCGTAAACCGCGCCACCTAGGCCACCAAGAATACCAGAAATGATAACACCTTGGTATCTCATCCAACGAACTTTGATTCCCATTGTATCCGCTGCAAGAGGATGTTCCCCTACAGAACGAAGACGAAGACCAAAGCGTGTTTTATAAATAATAAACCA
The DNA here is from genome assembly GCF_900187225.1 of Listeria monocytogenes. Lineage (GTDB taxonomy): Bacteria > Bacillota > Bacilli > Lactobacillales > Listeriaceae > Listeria > Listeria monocytogenes. The sequence continues at coordinate 1,376,340 of NZ_LT906436.1, read as the reverse complement.
AGAAACGATAGCGAAAATAATCGCCACATAACTCATGACCGGAATGTTTTTGAAGAAAATATCACCAATGACTGGAATATCACTCAAAACAGGAATATCCGGTTTACCAAAGTAGTACTTAATTTGATCTGTTTGGCCTTTATCGTAAATTACTTTTACAAGGAATAAAGATAGACCAGTTGCTAAAAAGTTAATCGCTACACCACTGATTACGTGGTCAGCGCGGAAATTAATAGTTGCAACGGCGTGTACAAGAGAGAATAATCCCCCGACGACCATCGCCGCGATAAGTGATATCCAAGGAGTTAAATTGCCAAAAGTATCTTGGAAAGTAAGGTTGAAGACGATAGCCGAGAATGCCCCCATAACCATCATACCTTCTAGTCCAATATTGACCACACCGCCTCGTTCTGAATAAACGCCCCCGAGAGCAGTAAAAATTAGTGGGCCTGCCATAAGCAGTGTACTAGAAACAATTGTCGCTAAAATGGCTGTCATTCTGCTTTCGCCCCCTTCTTAAATTTTGCCATCGCCCAGCGGATAATGTAGCTGGATGCCACAAAGAAGATAATCAGAGCGATAATTACATTGACTAATTCGTTTGGAACACCCGCAACTGCTGGCATGTTTAGCGCTCCTACTTTTAGAGCACCGAACAAGATGGCAGAGAAGACAATCCCAATTGGAGAACTTCCTCCGAGTAATGCAACGGCGATACCGTCAAAACCAATCCCTGGAGAAGAAGTTAAAACATAAGCCGTTCCGTATGTTCCAAGACCTTCCATTACGCCACCTAGACCAGCAAGCGCTCCGGCAATAACCATGGAGAAGATAATTGTTTTCTTTACACTCATACCGGCATATTGCGATGCATTTTCGTTAAATCCAACTGCTTCGATTTCGTAACCAAAAGTAGTTTTGTTTAACATTAACCAAATAATAAGTGCAAAACCTAGGGCTATCAATATTCCCCAATGTAGCGATGAATAATCTGTAAGTGATTGTAATAATTCGGATTGTAAAGACGCAGACGCATGAATTTCTTGCGTTTTATCCAAACCATCTGTAAGTAAATTTTGTACGACATAGTTGAAAATATAAAGTGCCGTATAATTAAGCATGATTGTTACGATAACTTCATTCACACGTAAAGTTGCTTTTAAAATACCTGGGATGAATGCCCAAAGTGCACCAAATACCATACCAGTAATAATTGCAAGTGGTAAATGAATCCATTTTGTTAAACCATCAAAGTTTACAGCGATGATAATGGAACCTAACCACCCCATCAGCATTTGACCTTCCGCACCAATATTGAAAAGTCCGGCTTTAAATGCAACTGCAACTGATAGACCAACTAAAATGTATGGCGTAGCTTGACGAATTGTTTCACCTATATAGAAATTTTCGCCAATAACACCTTCTATAAGTGCTGAATAACCTGCAATTGGGTCATATCCAAAAATAAGCATGATAATCGCACCGCAGATAAGTCCAAGGATAACGGCTGTAACTGGGATAACTAATGCTTGTAGTCGTTTAGACATGCTCTTTCTCCCCCATTTCCGCTTCCTGTTTGGATGAACCAGCCATCATCAGACCAAGTTCTTGCTCCGTTGTTTCTTTCGGGTCAACAATAGCAACGATTTTCCCTTCGTAAATAACCGCTATACGATCACTCACATTCATGATTTCATCTAATTCGAACGACATAAGTAATACAGCTTTTCCGTTATCTCGTTGTTCAATCAAGCGTCTGTGAATGAATTCAATTGCACCAACATCTAGTCCACGTGTCGGTTGAGCCGCAATTAAGAAATCTGGATTACGGTGTATCTCCCTTGCAATAATCGCTTTTTGTTGGTTACCACCAGAAAGTGATTTTGCTGCTACGTATTCGCTACTTGCACGAACATCATATTCTTCAATTAACTCACGCGCAAAGTCGTACATTGCTTTATGATTTAAGAAACCTTTGCTAGAAATAGGTTTTTTATAATATGTTTGTAAAGCAATATTTTCTCCTAGGGACATTTCGAGTACTAAACCATGTTTATGACGGTCTTCTGGAATATGTCCTAAACCAGCTTCCGTAATTTTACGAGGTTTTTTGTTTTCGATATGCTCGCCATTAAGAAGAATGCTACCACTAGTTACTTTAGAAAGGCCTGCAATTGCTGAAATAAGTTCACTTTGACCATTACCATCGACTCCAGCTATTCCGACGATTTCGCCAGCTCTGACAGTCAAATTAAGCCCTCGAACACTTTCAACTCCGCGGCTTTCTTTTACAACTAAATCTTTTACTTCTAAAACATCTTTGCCAGGGTTGGCATCTATTTTCTCTGTAGTAAAGACAACTTCACGACCAACCATCAAATTAGCCAAATCTTGTGGAGTTGTTTCTGGAACGTTAACAGTACCCATACCTTTACCGCGACGGATAACAGTTACACGATCACAAACATCCATGATTTCTTTCAGCTTATGTGTAATCAAAATGATAGATTTGCCTTCTTTGATAAGGGAACGCATAATTTGGATCAATTCTTTGATTTCTTGGGGTGTCAAAACAGCTGTTGGTTCATCAAAAATTAAGATATCTGCGCCACGGTATAGTGTTTTTAGAATTTCCACACGTTGTTGCATACCGATTGAGATATCACGTACAATCGCATTTGGATCTACTCGCAAGCCGTAACGGTCAGAAATTTCTTTAATTTCTTCAATCGCTTTTTTCTTTTCGATAACACCGAGTTTGCTTGGCTCTTTACCAAGGATGATGTTTTCTGCAACCGTGAATTTATCCACTAACATGAAATGCTGATGGACCATTCCGATTCCAAGCTCATTTGCTTTGTTCGGGCTATTGATATTTTCTTTTGTACCACGAACACGAATTTCGCCACCATCTGGTTCATATAAACCAAACAAGACATTCATTAGCGTAGATTTACCTGCGCCATTCTCACCTAACAAAGCATGAATTTCTCCCTGCTTTAACTGTAAGGTAATGTTATCATTTGCTACAAATCCAGAGAATTCCTTCCTGATTCCTAACATTTCAATAACAAAGTCCACTTCTTCACTCCCCTTGTCGTCTGGTTCAAACTGGAAAAACAGCCACACGCGCGATTCTCTCGAAGGACGCCGCCTCTCCCCGTACTTCCTCCCGAAGAAGGTTCCGAGTTTTTTATCCGTTTGTTGTTCAATGACTTCCTCGCTTAAATGCTTTGGTATGTTGTAAAAACACGTTTTATTATACCATCTATGTACGAAAGTTTGCCTTGCATTTTTAAGCTATTAAAAAAGCCATCTCCTTATTTTATTTCTAAATGGCATTCATTGCAATCATAAATTCCAATATACCGATTATTTTCTTTTAGTAAAAGGGTTTACCTATCAAATTAAAACGCTTACAAATTATTTTTTTATGAAAGCCGGCACATATAATACCGACTTTCATAAAAGGTTTTACTTCGTTCATATTACTCAGTTTTTATAACTATAAAATCAAGGTTTTTCTGGAACTTTAATGTCCCCATCAACGATTTTTTGTTTGTACTCTTCTACTTTAGCAAGAACGTCTTTAGAAATATTATCTTGATGTTCAGAAAGCCCTACAGCATCTTTATCAAGACCGTATTCAATTTTAGTTCCGCCTGGGAAATCTCCAGCTTTAGCACGAGTTGCAAGGTCTTCTACAGCGATATCAACGCGTTTGATTTCAGATGTAAGAGTTACATTGTAATCTTTGCCATCGTTTGCTGTAACTTTTCCTTCGTCCCATTGGTCACGGTCAACACCGATTACCCAAACAGCACGGCTAGGATCTTTTTTCTTCAGGTTTTTAGCTTCTGCAAAGACACCGTTACCAGTACCACCAGCAGCATGGAAAATTACGTCAACTCCACTTGAATACATGGAAGAAGCGATTTGTTGTCCTTTGTCTGCTTTAGCGAAATCGTTTGCATATTGTACATCAATTTGTGCATTAGGATTAACAGCTTTTACACCAGCAGTGAAACCAGCTTCAAAACGGTCGATAACAGTTCCTTTTACTCCACCAACAAATCCAACTTTATTTGTTTTTGTTGTTAAGCCAGCTACAACACCAACTAGATAAGAACCATCGTTATCTTTAAATCCAATACTTACTACATTATCACGGTCATCAATTGTGTCATCAACAATAGCGAATTGATTTTTAGGTTTTTGTTTAGAAACTTCTTCAATTGCATCTTTCAGTTTGTAACCAATTCCATAAATTAAATCATAATCGCTACGAACAGCAGTGTTTAAGTTTGTTTTGTAGTCTGCTTCAGAAGCTGATTGCAAGTAGTTGTAACCATCTGTACCTTTTTCCATGTCGTTAGCTTTACCAAATTTTTGTAAGCCTTCCCATGCTGATTGGTTAAACGAACGGTCATCAACGCCACCAGTATCTGTAACCATTGCTACTGTAAAATCTTTACTGCTCTTATCATCGCTACTTTTTTTATCGTCGCTGCTCGAACCACAAGCACCTAGGATAACGCCAGAAGCAATAATCATTGATAGTGCTAAAGCAAATGTACGCTTTTTCACCTTAAAACCCCTCCCGAGAGATATAATGTTAGTTAGAGCTATCTGTCAAAACAAACATTCAGGCGCGTATTAGAAAATTATGTATGGTCCCTTTTTCGGAAAACGCACAAAAACATTTAACGTCTTCTCCAACTGTTCTTAATATAACATGGAAAATAAAATAAATAAATAACCAACTTCATAAATTTTTAATGCAAATGAATTCAGAAAATTTAATTCTGTCGGAATCATTCGTTTTTTTGATAATCCTTAGGCACGAGCGCATTAACGTGAAAAAGTAAACAATCAAGTTTAGTTGCAATCCTCTTTTATCCCCTTCATAATAAAATGAATAATGAAAGGCGGGATGAAAATGGCAAAAATAGGTTTTATCGGTTTTGGAAGTATGGCTTCGTTAATTGCGACTAAAATAATTGAAACTGAGGTTGCAACTCCCGAAGAAATCATCCTTTATTCCAATTCAAAAAACGAGCATTTCAACCAATTTTATACTAAATATCCAACAGCTGAGTTAGCTGATAATGAAGCCGAGATTTTCACAAAAGCAGATCATAGCTTTGTTTGTAAGTTACCTCTCGCAGTTTTACCACTTATGAAAGATTGTGCTGCGGTATTGACACCTGATCGTCATGTGGTATCTATTGCAGCTGGTGTGAGTACTTCAGATATTATTGAAATCACTCCAGGTTTACAGGTAAGTAAATTAATCCCTTCTCTCACAACTGCTGTTAATGTTGGAACTACTTTGATTGCTCACGCTGAGACAGTGAACCAAACTAACACTTCTTGGTTAGAAACTACATTTGAGCATTTTGGTCATGTAATGACTATCCGGGAAGAAAATATGGATATCGCTAGTGATTTAACTAGCTCCTCTCCTGGAATTATTGCTGCTATTTTCGAGCAATTTGTAGAGGCTGCTCTCAGAAGATCTTCATTATCAGATGCGGAAGTATTTCAAATGATTAATTTTGCTTTAGCAGGAACTTCTAAACTTTTAGTGGAAGAAGACTATACATTTAGCGGCTTAATTCAACGTGTTGCAACAAAAGATGGTACCACTGCAGAAGGCGTGGAGCTTAGCAAAGCGCAGTTACCAAATTTTTTTGACGAACTCCTTGACCGAACACAAAACAAATATGCTTCTAGTGAAAAAGAAATTCAAGCACAAAAGCGAGAATTACTCTCATAAAAAAAGGTTGCGATTTTTAATCGCAACCTTTTTTATTCATGCTCAGGACTAACTTCGACATTTACTCTTCTCGGTTTACTTCCCTCGTGAGGTCCAACTACACCTCTTTGTTCCATTTCATCAATTAATCTGGCTGCACGGTTATAGCCAATACGGAATTTTCTTTGCAACATCGAAACGGATGCTGTCTGCATTTCTACAACAAGTTCTACTGCTTCGTGATACAACTCATCTGTCACTTCTCCTTCGACTTCTGGAATATCATCAGGAATCATTTCTTCGCTATATTGTGCTTTTTGTTGCGAAATAACGTAATTAACTACATCTTCTACTTCCGCATCAGATAAAAAGGCTCCTTGAATTCGAGTAGGTTTACTAGAGCCAACTGGAAGTAGCAGCATATCACCGCGTCCAAGTAACTTCTCTGCCCCGCCCATATCAAGAATCGTTCTTGAATCAATGGAACTTGAAACGGCAAAAGCAATTCGAGACGGGATATTCGCTTTAATTACGCCGGTAATTACATCAACTGATGGGCGTTGTGTTGCAATAATCAAATGTATTCCTGCTGCACGTGCCATTTGAGCAAGGCGGGTTATCGCATCTTCTACGTCATTGGAAGCTACCATCATTAGGTCAGCTAACTCATCTACAATCACAACGATAAATGGTAATTCAGGTTGTTTTTCTTCGTTCAGTTCGTTATGTTTTTTCACATAATCATTGTAGCCTTGCATATTACGAGTACCCGTATGTGAAAACAAATCATAACGTCGCTCCATTTCCGCAACTACTTTTTGCAATGCTTGGGCTGCTTTTTTAGGATTGGTTACAACTGGTGCGAGCAAATGTGGGATACCATTATAGACATTTAGCTCTACCATTTTTGGGTCAATCATCATCATTTTCACTTCATGGGGTTTGGCACGGAGTAAAATGCTCGTAATAATACCATTGATACACACAGACTTCCCGCTTCCAGTTGCACCCGCTACTAGTAAATGTGGCATTTTATCCAAATTAGCCATCATTGCTTCTCCAGAAATATCACGACCAAGTGCTATTTGGAGCTTCTCGTCTGGATTATTTTTTGGATTGTTTTCTAACACTTCACGTAAGGATACCATTGCTACATTTTGGTTCGCCACTTCAATACCAATAGCTGATTTCCCTGGAATTGGCGCTTCAATTCGAATATCTTTTGCTGCTAAAGCAAGTGCTATATCATCACTGAGCGAAACAATCTTGCTCACTTTAACACCGACAGATGGTTGTACTTCATATTTAGTCACTGCTGGACCAAGATGGACCTGGGTGATTTTGGCCTTTACACCAAAGCTCTCAAAAGTATCTTCTAATTTTTTTGCATTTACTTTAATTTGGTCATACTCTTTACTTTGATCAGTTACTTTGGCAGGCGCTAAAATATCTACTGGTGGCAATTGATAAATTTCATTTTCGAAAGATTCTTGCTGAAACATTTCTAAATCTTGCTCTTTTTGCGATATTTTTTCTTCTACTGGTGCTTTTTCTTGCTCTACTTTGGAGCTAAAGTTGGAAATGATTGGTGGTGTTTTTTCTTCTTGCAAAGGTTCTATTACATCGATTACTTCATCTGGCTCAACATCAACAATCTTCTCAGCTTTCTTTTTATCTCGTTTCGCTTTTACTTCTTTCCCTTTTTCGGTCGCAACTTTGCCTTTCGTAAATAAGTAACGAACAAATTCGGCAATTTTGGAGAAAAATTGACGGATGGAAATACCAGATACAAGGGAAAAACCATAGATAATAAGTAGAACAGCAATCAGATTTGTTCCTAAGCGATCTAATAAGAAATACGTGATGGAAGTAATTGCAGCTCCAATCATTCCTCCGCCAACAAAACCGACCTGATTTGGTCTAAATAAATTTTCTAGAACTAATTTCCACGTACTAGAAACTACGGACGCATTTGCCCCTAAGTTATGGATAATAAAATACATATGTATATATGTTAAAAAGCCTAAAACAATTAGATAAATACCGACTAATCGTTTGCTAAATAAATGTGGCATTTTCCTTCTAATTACCATGTAGCCGCCAAGTATCACGCTACCCGCAAGTAATACATAGCTTAAAAGCCCAACAAACATCTCAGCCAGGGCAAAAAAACCTCGACCGACAAAGCCTAATTGTAAAAGTCCGATAACTCCTATTGCTATTAAAATAACCCCCGTTATTTCTAAACGAAAAGAGGCTGATTGTTTCTTTTTTGAACGTGTTGACGATTTTTTACGTCCGCTCGTTTTTTTCTTTTGTGTCGCCATTTCAAGTCCCACCCATTCCTTTTTTTGCTTGTTTTATTATATCACATCTATCCGTTCTGTCGCTCATACTATAGCCCTATTATACAAACAAATGTTTCCTTTCGTCAAAAAACCACATATCCCAAGTAGGAGATATATGGTTTCTGCTTTGTTATAGGTGCGGTGTTTTCGTGTTCATCAGCTTTCCGCCGCGTACTTCCGACATACTTCCCCCGACAGCTAAGAAGGCATCTGGATCTATTTCATCCAGAATAGCTTTCACTTTTACTTCTTCAAATCTAGAGACGATAACGAAAACTACTTTTCTTACATCACCGGAATATCCACCCGTTGCATCTAAGTATGTGACACCTTTTCCAAGTTGTTCCATAATTTCTGCCCCAATTTCCTCGTAATAGCGACTGATAATAAAAGCACTTTTCGATTCATCTACACCTTGAATAACAATATCAATTACTTTATATGCTAGGAAATAAGTAATCAAGGAATACATCGCTCGGTCCCAGTTGAACACAAGTCCAGCAACGATAAAAATGACAATATTAATAAACATAATAATTTGTCCCGTTGAAAATGGCGTCCGTCCGTTGATGATAATAGAAATTATCTCGGTGCCATCAAGCGCCCCACCATTACGAATAACAAGTCCTACTCCAAGACCAAGCGTCATTCCTCCAAAAACAGTTGCAAGCAGTAAATCATCTGTCACGGGATCCATATCATGTAAAACGAGCGTTACAATCGACATGACTGCAATTCCGTACAATGTAAACAGCGCAAATACTTTTCCGATTTTTCGGTAACCTATGATGAAAAATGGAATATTAAGCACAAAGGTTAAAACCCCTAAAGGTAGCGGTGTTAGTTGCGAAATAATAATCGATATACCAACGACCCCACCATCTAAAATCCGATTGTTTACAAGGAAAAGTTCCAGCCCAACCCCCATTAAAATAGCACCAAAGGTAATCATTAAAAATTTATAAACAAACCATTTCAACCTTTTCCTACGTTCTTGTTTTACTTTTTTTAAAGCTAGTTCTTCCATAAACGATTCATTTATTTGCACATAGCTCACGCCCAATCCTTACTTCATTCTTTATTTTAGGCAATGAAAACAGTAATAGCTTTCATCAACAAAATTTTCGCTTCATATTTAATAAGTATACCATAGCTGTTTTGCACTTGTACATATAGTTAACAATAAGAAGCATTTATTTTACAGTTCGGTTACTTGCCAGTCTTAATTTGCTATAGTATAGTATTAATGCGCAAACTTGTGGAGAATTATTCTTGCACATGAAATACATTTTGAAGGGTGATAAGATTATGAGTGACTATCAAGTGTTGTTATATTACAAATACACAACGATTGATGATCCAGAAACTTTTGCAAAAGAGCATCTTGCAGCTTGCAAAGAAATGGAATTGAAAGGCCGAATTTTGGTGGCTACTGAGGGGATTAATGGCACCGTTTCGGGTACAGTAGAAGCAACAAACAAATATATGGATTATATGGCAAACGACGCTCGCTTCGCTGATATGGTATTTAAAATTGACGCGGCTGATGCTCATGCTTTTAAGAAAATGCATGTACGGCCTCGTGCTGAAATTGTTAGTTTAAGTTTAGAACAAGATGTTAATCCTTTAGAAGTTACAGGGACTTATTTAGAACCTTCTGAGTTTCGTGAAGCACTGTTGGATGAAGATACAGTTATTTTAGACGCTCGAAATGATTATGAATTTGATATTGGTCATTTCCGCGGCGCTGTTCGTCCAGATATTCAAAATTTCCGTGAGCTACCAGGATGGATTGAAGATAATCGCGAGCAACTTGCTGATAAAAAAATCGTCACTTACTGTACTGGTGGTATTCGTTGTGAGAAATTTTCCGGTTGGTTAAAAACTGCTGGTTTTGATGATGTAAGTCAACTTCATGGCGGGATTGCGACTTATGGTAAAAACGAAGAAACCAAAGGGGAACTTTGGGACGGCCAAATGTATGTTTTTGATGAAAGAATTGCGGTTCCGATTAACCAAGTAAACCCTACTATTGTTGGGAAAGATTACTTTGACGGCACGCCTTGCGAACGTTACATCAATTGTGCTAACCCGTATTGCAATAAGCAAATCCTGGCTTCTGTCGAAAATGAGAAAAAGTATTTGCGTAGTTGTTCGCATGATTGTCGTGTTCATCCAGCAAATCTTTATACGAAAAATTTATCTAAAGAAGAATTCACTGAACGCCTTCAAGCAATTAATGAATCTTCACCAGAAATGGTTCAATAAATAAAAAAACCAGCTTTGCTAAATGAATAGCAGCTGGTTTTTATTTTCTATTAGCTAGTTTGACTAAATTGATTTCTCGCAACGTTCCCCATTTAGCAAGTTCGCCACTTACAATTAATGGAGTTGTTTTCAATTCCGCAATATTTTTCGCATTAGCTAGAACAAATAAACCACGTAGTTGTTCTTTCCATAACTCCAATTTTTCGATGGTTTTGGTGACGCCTTCTTTTTTCAGCGAATAAATAATTTGTCCTGCCATACCTACACTATCTGCTCCGAGCGCTAATGCTTTGACAATATCCAACGGGTTCCTAATACCACCTGATGCTAAATAAGCAATCTTTGGCGCATCGCTGTGCTGCATATCTATTAACGCTTGTCCGGTAGAAATACCCCAATCAAGTAAGAAATCATATGCTTGGTCGCGGCGGCGGTCATTTTCAATTTGGGCAAAGTTTGTTCCACCTTTACCAGCCAAATCTACGGTTTGAACGCCGATATCAGCTAGCGTTTTTACTGTTTCTCGCGTCATTCCGAAACCAACTTCTTTTACTACAATGGGAACTGGTGAAAGCTTGACATACTCTTCTATTCTAGTTAGCCAATGACTGAAAGACCGGTCACCTTCTTGCATTACTAATTCTTGTGCTGGGTTAATATGAATTTGAAGTGCATTTGCCTCTAACATTTCGATTGCTTGAAGCCCATCTTGAATGGCTACTTCCGGACTAACATTTGCTAGAATCATTCCATTTGGATTGATTTCTCTAACAATGTTATACGTATCTATTAGCGAACTGTTTTTTAGAGCTGCAGACTGTGAACCAACGGCCATTGGGATAGCTACTTCGCGTGCTATTTCAGCAAGTTCGGCATTGATTTTTTTCGTATGCCGACTTCCGCCTGTCATAGCATTAATATAAAATGGAAAAGGAACGTTTTTTCCGAAAATAGTAGTTGTTAAATCAATATCTTTCACATTATAGCGCGGGATAGATGTCCCAATCAACTGAATATCTTTTAGACTCGAGGGCGCTAATTGCTCATTTTGTTTTACTCCAAGAGCCACGTGTTCGTCTTTTCGACGTTCTCTTAATAAGTCATCGTTCTTCTGCATGTGTTAATCCTCCAAATTTCTTTTCGCCTCAAGCAAAGGTTAAAACTCGTTTAAAAATCGTCTCTTTCTCTTCGGGAGTTGGTTGATACACTTCCCCCTCAAAGAACAAAATCAGTCCATGAAATGTTTGAATATCATCTTCACAGTCCTCGCAGTACTCTACTTCTTCTTCATTCCAAGCTGCTAACAAACAATCTTTTTTTGTTTGATGCTTAGGATAATTGCTCAGTAACGCTTCTGCTAATTCTTGGTACTTCAGAAAAGCGGCTTCTTTATCAGAAAAAGAGAAGTCCTCTTGAATGGATGTTTCCCATTCCTCGAAAAACCACCAAGGCTCGTATTCTCCTTTAGTTAGATAGACATTCCATTTTGTCATATCAAAAACTCCCAACAGTAAATATAATACACTTATTATAGCATAAGCTTTCCTGAAATACTGGAATGCAAATTTTTGAAAGTAACGCTAAAAAAAGATACACTAGTGGTAAGGAAAAATAAAAGGAGTTGGTTTCGTTATGGCTAGAGATACAGCGATTTTGAGAGTGACTGGATTTGTGCAAGGTGTTGGATTTCGTTACACAACCAAACACGTTGCTTACAAATATGACATTAGTGGAACAGTCAAAAATTTAGATGATGGTTCCGTTGAAATTCATGCAATTGCTGAAGAAGAAAACTTAAATAAATTCATTGATGCTATCAAAAAAGGCCCATCGCCTGGGTGTCGTATCGAACACGTTTATATTTACAAAGGTGCGCCTGTAGAAGAACGAAAAACATTTGATATCGTTTACTAAAATTCCAAAAATAGTAGTTGTGCTATAGCTCTTTTTGCATTATAGTTAATGAGTACTAAAACCTTGAAAGGAGCGACTGCGTGGCATGATTTCCATTTTGCAAATTTTACTTGAACCAGAATTCATTTCACTCACAGTAACGTTTTTATTAATGTTGACGATTTTCAGTTATTGGTCGGCTATCACATTATTAAAACCGAAAATGGTGCTACCCGCTGACGCTATCTGCTTAAAGCCAGTAAAGATTTCACTTCGAGCACATTTTTATAGAACCTCGCCTAATTTTGTTATTAATTGGCTGGCTATAACTCGGAAATGTAGCGCCATTACTGATGATGAAGACAGTTTTTCATTTTCCAACGTATGAATTGATTATTTTACTATTTAGGAGGAAAATGAAACATTGAAAAAGAAAAATATTATTTTAATTAGCGTTTTACTTGGTGCTTTACTATTACTTACAGGTTGTAGTATGGACCCTTCACAAAATACAGATGGGTTTTTCAGCACTTATTTGATCCAACCATTTACTAGTTTTATTATGTTCGTTGCAAAGTTTGTTGGAGGTAATTACGGGATTGCGATTATTATTACAACGTTACTTATCCGTGCACTAATTATGCCACTAAACTTGCGTACTGCTAAAGCTCAAATGGGAATGCAATCCAAAATGGCCGTTGCCAAACCAGAAATTGATGAAATTCAAGCTCGGTTAAAACGTGCTACATCGAAAGAAGAACAAGCAACTATTCAAAAAGAAATGATGGCTGTTTATTCCAAGTATAATATCAATCCAATGCAAATGGGTTGTTTACCGTTGCTTATTCAAATGCCGATATTGATGGCTTTCTATTATGCTATTCGCGGATCTTCCGAAATTGCTAGCCACACATTTTTATGGTTTAACTTAGGCTCACCGGATATGGTGCTTGCAATTATCGCCGGACTTGTCTACTTAGCACAATACTTTGTTTCCATGATTGGTTATTCGCCCGAACAAAAGAAACAAATGAAAATTATCGGTTTAATGTCTCCTATTATGATTTTATTCGTTTCCTTCACAGCCCCTTCTGCACTAGCGTTATACTGGGCTGTCGGCGGACTCTTCTTAGCGGGTCAAACCTTATTAACCAAAAAACTTTATATGAATAAACACCCAGAAATTAAAGTAATGGAACAAGAAGAAAAAGAATTCGAGCAAATCGTAGAAGAACAAAAGAAAGAAAAATAAAAGAAACCGCAACCTCGTCATAAGGTTGCGGTTTTTTATTTGGATTTTGGTTCAATGTAAGGAAGTGTAATTTTAATGGTTGTACCTTTATCTGGCTCACTAACCGCATTAATCGTTCCTAAATATCCTTCGACTAATTGTTTAGCAATCGCAAGTCCGAGGCCATTACCACCTTTTTCGCGGCTTCTGGCTTTATCTACACGGTAGAAACGATTGAATATTTTATCAATCTCTTCTTGTGAGATACCTTCCCCGTAATCACGCACATCAATATGGATTTGCTTTTGTTCTTTATAGACATGCATATCCACTTCGGTGCCGTCACCTGAATACTTCACGGCATTATCCATAATAATAATTAAAATCTGCTCTAAATGATTATGTTGAATAAGTGCTCGTAAATCAGTATCATCTTCTTTTAAGGTAAACGTGAAATTTTCATACATCACTTCAAAATTACGTCTTACTTGTTCTACTGTTGCATTTACATCGGTAATTTGTAATTCTTTTGTTTGTGAAATTTGTTCCGCTCTTGATAAATCAAGCATTTCTTGTACTAATTTTTTCATACGTTCTAATTCCGTTAAAGAGGCGTTTAAGGATTCATCAAGTACAGCCGGATCATCTTTTCCCCAACGAGTGAGGAGTTTTAAATGACCTTCCATTATTTGAACAGGCGTCCGTAATTCGTGGGAAGCATCCTCAACAAATTGCTTTTGCTGTTCGAAACTAGTTTCAATTCGCGTCATCATATCATTAAAAACAACGGTCAATTCGCCAATTTCATCGCGGGAATTGGTTTTCGTTTCGATTCGTTTTTGGAAACCATTTTTTCGGATATCATTCATTGTTCGAGCTAGACGAGTCAGTGGGTTTAAGAAATTTTGCGCTAGTAAGTAGCCGAGCATCCCACTAATAAAGAGCGCCACTGCCCCAAGTAAAATCATCGTAACGAGAAGCCGGTCCATCATCCGATTATAGGAAGTGAGCGGATTTACCACCTGTGCATAACCGATAACGGTGGTATTATCATCTGCTACAATCGGCATTTGCGCCGTCATCATCTTCTGCCCATCAATGGTTGGTTTATTCATAATAAACTTATCTGTACCGCTAACAAAATACTGTGAAAAGTCAATGCTAGTAATATCTTGACTTCTTGAAAAATAATACTTATTAATAAAATGGCCATCTTTATCATATAAATTAATCACTTGATCTTGGAGTTTGCGATTAACGGTTTTATCATTATTAAATAAATATTTAATTTCCTCATTATCGGTCAAATCTTGATTCGTTAACGTACTCGTTGTTGCTAGAAGCAGTTCTTTTACTTCTGGTTCTTCTTCATTTAACAACATTTGCCCAATTCCTTGGTAAATGGCATAGGAAAATAAGAAAAAAGTTAGAAAAATAGCTGCACTAGCGCCAAAAGTCCATTTGAATTTCAAAGAACGACTTTTTAAGGAAAACGGGCTAGTCGTCATGTACGCATCACATACCCTGTCCCGCGAACTGTTTGAATATAACTTTCTTCGTCAGGATGATCAATTTTATTTCGTAAGTAACGAACGTACACATCCACTACATTTGTTTCTACTTCTGTTTCATAACCCCATACTTTATTGAGTAACACTTCCCGCGTAAGAACGATATTAACATTTTCCATTAACGTAAGTAAAAGTTCATACTCTCGTTTTGTTAAGTCAATGATTTCTTCGTCGCGTTTGACAATGCGATTTTCCTTTTCAACAATTAGATTACGATACTGTAGCGTTGTTTGTTTAGCAGATTGTTCTGCATTTTCCACCCGACGCAATAGCGAGCGAAGGCGCGCAAGTAATTCTTCAATAGCGAAAGGTTTGACGATGTAATCATCTGCTCCGTGATCCAGTCCGGATACACGATCGATAACAGAGTCACGTGCGGTTATCATAATAATGGGTGTTTGTTTCACTTGGCGCACACGACGACAAACTTCTACCCCGTTTAAATGTGGCAACATTAGATCGAGTAAAATAGCATCCCATTCTTCATTAAGTGCGAGTTCGAGTCCAGCGCGTCCATCATTAGCAACCGCTGTTTCATAATTTTCATGCTGGAGTTCTAGTTCAATAAAGCGTGCTAAGTTTTTTTCATCTTCTACGATTAGTATTCTATTCATTTGGCCTAACCCTCTCTTTCGGTCATTACACTATATTCCTATTACTATTGTAACGAACTTTAGCTCAAAAACAACTAATAACAGCGCATAAATAGATATTTTCACTTTTTTTTAGCACTTTACCATGATTTACTAATTCAAATCTCATAAAAAAGGCACCCACTCGTTAAAGTGGATGCCTTATCTTCCATCAATCTTCTACTTGTGGCCATTCTGTATGGAATACACCAGGTTTGTCGACTCTTTCATACGTATGAGCGCCAAAGTAGTCGCGTTGTGCTTGGATTAGATTTGCAGATAATACTTCTGAACGATAGCTATCGTAGTAGCTAATTGCCGCAGTGAATGTTGGTACTGGAATTCCAGCTTTTACTGCTTCTGCAACAACTGTACGAAGGTCGCCTTGGTAGTTATGTGCAATATCTTTGAAATATGGATCAAGTAGTAAGTTTTTAAGATTTTTATCTTGGTTATAAGCATCTGTAATTTTTTGTAGGAAACGAGCACGGATAATACAGCCAGCGCGGAAAATTTTCGCGATTTCGCCGTATTGTAAATCCCAATTGTACTCTTCGCTAGCAGCTCTCATTTGAGCAAAACCTTGTGCATAAGATGCGATTTTGCTAAAGTAAAGTGCGCGACGAACAGATTCAACAAATGCTTTTTTGTCGCCTTCAAAACGATAATTCGATGGCCCAGTTAAAACAGTACTTGCATAAACGCGTTCTTCTTTGAGTGCAGAAATGTAACGAGCAAATACAGATTCTGTAATTAAGGAAAGCGGAACACCTAAGTCAAGTGCGCTTTGGCTAGTCCATTTACCAGTTCCTTTTTGACCAGCTTTATCCAGAATAACATCGACAATTGGTTTGCCTGTTTCTTCGTCTTTTACTTTTAGGATGTTTTTAGTGATCTCGATTAAATAGCTATCAAGTTCCCCGTTATTCCATTCTTCAAATACGTCAGCAAGTTCATCATGGCTTAATCCGCCGATTTCTTTCAAAATAGTGTAAGCTTCTGCGATTAATTGCATATCGCCGTATTCGATACCATTATGCACCATTTTAACGTAATGTCCGGCACCGTCTGGACCAATGTAAGTCACACATGGCTCTCCGTCTGCTACTGCAGCAATTTCACGTAAAATAGGGGCTACAAGGTCATATGCCTTGCGTTGACCACCTGGCATGATAGAAGGACCTTTCAGCGCGCCCTCTTCTCCGCCTGATACACCAGTTCCGATGAAATTAAATCCTTCTTCACTTAGTTCTTTATTACGACGAATCGTATCTTTGAAGAAAGCATTACCGCCATCAATTAAAATATCGCCTTCGTTTAAGAAAGGTTTAACTGCTTCAATCATCATATCTGTAGCATCGCCAGCTTTTACCATAATAAGGATACGGCGAGGCACTTCAAGAGATTCGACAAATTCCTCTAAACTATAAGTTGGTACTAATTTTTTGTCCGCATTCTCTTCCATAACTGCTTTCGTTTTTTCAGTCGAGCGGTTAAAGATAGATACTGTATGACCGCGGCTTTCAATGTTTAGAGCCAAGTTACGACCCATAACGCCCATTCCTATAACGCCAATTTCTTGTTTTGCCATTTTGCACTTCTTCCTTTCCGGTTTATTAAGGCAGAAAAATCTGTCTTACTTCAACATGACACATAAAAGTATCAACATCATTTACTATATCAAAGAATTGCTTCTTGGACAATGAATCAATCCGAATTATTTGACTTTTTTTCACTAATTTAGTTTTCTGAGAAGAATTTTCTCGTTTTTTGCGGATTCTGCTAAATCAATGATGAGTTGTGTAAGTTTTTCTAATTGCTCAATAGATACTGTTTCTTCCTCTGTGTGCGCATTTTCGTATCCTGCTGATAAGAGCATGGTCGGAATACCTTTTTCATTCAACACATTTGCATCTGTTCCGCCTTCTAAAAATATTTCTTTTGTTTCCAAAGATTGTTTTTTTGCGGCTTTTTGGAAAATATTCATTAGTGGGTGCTTAGAGCGAATTTGGTAACCTTCATAAATTAATTTTGTATCATGCGTCAAAATAGCACCATATTTCTCGCAAGTTTGCGCAAATCGTTCTCTAATGCTCTGAATATGCAAGAGAGCCTTACGGAAACTTGCTGCTGATGTAAAAAGAACTTCTAATTGGGCATCTTGTTGATTTTCATCATTTATTCCACCAGAAAACGACTGAATTTCCCATTTGTTTTCGCGGTCAATTCTGCCTGGCCGTGTGGCATGTAACGCCATTCTCGCTATAGAAATCGGCGACATTTGGGCAGCTTCAGAACTTGCAATAGTAAATTCTAAAGCGACTAACGTATTTGCTTGTAATTGATAATTTCCGACTTCACCTGGTGCATCTAAACAGTATCCATAAGCTGCAGTAATTTTTTCTTCCGGAAATAAACGCATTCCAATCATGCCGAGTTCTTCTTTCGTCGTGAAAATGAATTCAATCTCCCCATGAGCTGTTCGTTCTGCACAAAAATAATCAATAGCCGCTAACATAGCTGCTACTGCTGCTTTATCATCCGCACCTAAAGAAGTGCCTTTCTCTGCCGTAAATACATCTTGCTCCATTTGAAAAACTGGCGTTGCCGCATTTGGATGCGTATCCACATGACTACAGAAAAAAATCGTTGGAAATTTCTCTTTAGTAGCAGGAATTCGCGCAATTAAACCATAATCTTCATCCAAACTATATTCAATGTTTAATTTTGCTAGATGTTTTTTTATATACGTTAAAATAGCTGTTTCTTTCCCAGAGACAGATGGAGTTTGGATTAATTCGGTAAAATATTTTTTTACATTGGATAGCATCATTTTTCCACCTACATTCTTCCTATTTGCTTTAAAAATCAATAAATGACTTGAAATTTACTTTAATTATAAGTAAGATATATATATCTGAAATGCTTTATGAGAGGAGTTTTCTTCCGCAATGACTAATAAAAAAGTAGTTCGCGTTGTCGTTATTTTAATGTTAATCGCGATTGTATTATCAAGTGTTTTAACCGGGGTATTAATGTTTTTATAAATATCCAACGTCTGGGCCGATTTGGTTCAGACTTTTTTTATTTTTCTCCTCAAAAAAAGAGCAGCACCCGAGAGTACTACCCAAGACATCTAGGGAGTTTAGGGGTATGGATCTAGATGTACTAAACAATACCCGCTAAACCTAGATTAAAACATTTTTAATACAACGCTGTATTTTCTTTAGAAATCTTTTCGACATTGGCTTTAATTGCTTGTAAAAATTTACCTGCTAGTAAGCCGTCTAAAATACGATGATCGATGGATAGACATAGGTTGACCATATCTCGTACAGCAATCATATCGTCAATAATTACTGGGCGCTTAACAATGGATTCCACTTGAAGAATAGCGGCTTGTGGGTGGTTAATAATCCCCATTGATTGAACAGAGCCAAATGAACCAGTACTATTTACAGTGAAAGTCCCACCTTCCATATCGGCTTGGCTCAGTTTACCATTACGCGCTTTTCCAGCTAGTTCACTTATTTCGCGAGCAATACCTTTAATGGATTTTTCGTCCGCATTTTTAATAACTGGCACATACAATAAATCGCCAGCTGCAATCGCAATCGAAATATTGATATTCGCATGCTCAATAATTTTATCGCCTGCCCACGTGCTGTTAAGTTGCGGGAATTCTTTCAATGCTTGTGCAACGGCTTTGATGAAAAAGGCGAAATAAGTTAATGAATAACCTTCTTCTTTTTTAAAGCTGTCTTTAACTGTATTACGATAGCGAACAAGACCAGTTGCATCTACTTCCACCATCATCCAAGCATGCGGAATTTCTTGTTTACTCACGCTCATATGTTTAGCAATCGCTTTTCTTACACCATTGATTGGGATTTCTCTGTCACCTGCTGCTGAACGTACAGGATTTGGCGTCGCTTCTTTTTCTTGTGGAGCAGACTTCACTTCCTCGCGTTTCGGAGCTACTGGACCATTTTCAATTACTTGAAGTAAATCTTTTCTTGTAATTCGGCCACCTTTACCTGTGCCTTCTACGGTTGATAAATCAATATTGTTTTCTCCAGCAATACGCAGTACCGCTGGTGAAAATCTTCCACTGGCTGGTGCTTCTGCTAATTTCACTTGTTTTGTTTCTTGTTTTTCTGGAGTTTTTGGTTCTGTTTGTTCTGCTTCAGCTACAGGCTCTGAACTACCAGCCTCTTCTGTTTCGATGGTACAAATAACTTCGCCTACTTCTAGTGTTTCATCTTCCTCTGCTAAAATTTCTTTGATAGTGCCACTAAAGGATGATGGGATTTCAGCTGTTACTTTATCTGTTAAAACTTCCGCGATAGCATCATATTTTTCTACTGTATCGCCTGGTTTAACTAACCATGAACTAATCGTTCCTTCTGTTACACTTTCCCCTAATTTGGGCATGGTGATTTTTTCAACTGCCACGGGTCTTCACTCCTTTATTTTAAAACGGGTCTAAAATTCCGCTAATTCTTTCATTGCATCCGCCACTTTATCTGGATTGATCATAAAATGTTTTTCCATTGTTGGAGCAAAAGGCATCGCTGGGGTATCAGGTCCTGCGAGTCTAGCAATCGGTGCGTCTAAGTCAAATAAACAATGCTCCGAAATGATTGCTGCCACTTCACTGATAATACTTCCTTGTTTGTTATCTTCCGTTACAAGAAGTACTTTACCTGTTTTTTTCGTTGCTTCAATAATTGCTTCTTGGTCTAGTGGATAGATTGTCCGTAAATCAAGAATATGTGCTTCTACGCCTTCCGCTGCTAAACGTTCTGCTGCTTGTTGGGCAAATTGAACCGCAAGTCCGTAAGTAATTACTGTAATATCATCACCTTCACGAACAACATTTGCTTCGCCGATTGGAACGATATAATCAGTTTCTGGCACTTCGCCTTTCAGCAAGCGGTACGCACGTTTATGCTCAAAGAAAAGCACTGGATCATTATCGCGAATCGCCGCTTTTAAAAGCCCTTTTGCATCATATGGTGAAGAAGGAACAACGATTTTCAAACCAGGTTGTCCGAAAAACACTTTTTCAACAGATTGTGAATGGTAAAGTGCCCCGTGTACCCCGCCGCCAAAAGGTGCGCGAATAACCATTGGACAAGACCAATCGTTATTAGAACGGTACCGAATTCTGGCAGCTTCTGAAATGATTTGGTTGACAGCTGGCATAATAAAGTCAGCAAATTGCATTTCTGCAACTGGGCGGTAGCCATACATCGCCGCGCCAATTCCAACTCCGGCAATGGCAGATTCAGCAAGTGGTGTATCAAGTACTCTGTCTTCACCAAATTCGTCATATAGACCAGCAGTCGCTTTAAATACGCCACCTTTTTTCCCAACATCTTCTCCTAAAATAAATACTTTATCATCGCGCTCCATTTCTTCTTTAAGCGCCATGGTTATTGCATCAATATATGAAATGACTGGCATTCAAATTCCCTCCTAATCAGCTATTCGCTTCTTCATCATATACATAAAGTAAAGATGATTCTGGTTCAGCGTATGCTGCACTTTCCGCGTAATCGGTTGCTTCGTTAACTTCTTTTGCAATATTTTTTTCGATTTCAGCGATTTTTTCTTCTGTTAAGTAACCTTCTTCGAGTAATTCTGTTTGGAAAATTGTCAGTGGATCTTTTCCTTTTGCTTCGTTCACTTCTTCTCTGGAACGATAACTGCTGTCATCATCATCAGAAGAGTGCGGTGTGAATCGGTAAGAAACTGTTTCAATTAAAGTGGGGCCCTCGCCGTTTCTTGCACGATCTGCTGCACGTTTAAATGCCGCGTATACTTCACCCATATTTGTGCCATCCACACGTTCCCCTGGGATACCATAACCGATTGCTCGGTCGGATAGTTTTTCTGCAGCATATTGTTTCGATGCTGGAACGGAAATGGCATATTGGTTATTGTGAATCACGAAAACAACTGGCAACTTATGTACAGATGCGAAGTTGATTCCTTCATGGAAATCTCCTTGGTTAGAAGATCCTTCACCCGTTGAAGCATAAATTGCAATCTCATCACCGGCCATTTTCGCTGCAAGACCAATACCTGCTGCATGCGGGAACTGCGTTGTTACTGGTGAACTTTGTGTCACGATGCGATTTGATTTTTGACCAAAATGAGCTGGCATTTGACGTCCACCAGAGTTTGGATCCTCTGCTTTAGCGAACGCGGATAACATAATGTCTTTCGCTGTCATCCCAAATGCTAACACCACCGCTAAATCACGGTAATATGGTAATGCGTAATCTTTATCTAAATCAAAGGCAAACGCTGCGCCAATTTGTGCAGTTTCTTGTCCTTGTCCAGAAATGGTGAAAGGAATTTTCCCAGAACGGTTCAGCAACCACATACGCTCGTCTAGTCTTCTCGCCATTAGCATTGTTTCATACATTTTAATTAATTTATCTTCTGTTAAACCTGCTTCTTTTAAAGTCATTTTTGTTCCTCCTTTAAAGCTGTATTAACCGTGAATTGCATTGCCATCCACAGCAAGGGCAGCTTCTCTAAAACTTTCTGATAAAGTTGGGTGCGGGTGAATCGTGTTGCCCACTTCCCACGGCGTTGCATTTAAAACTTGTGCTAAAGCGGCTTCGCTAATCATGTCCGTAACGTGCGGTCCAATCATGCTCACGCCTAAGATATCGTCTGTTTTTTTATCTGCAATAATTTTAATGAAGCCATCTGATTCTCCGTAAACGAGCGCTTTCCCGATACCACGGAAGAAGAATTTGCCTTTTTTCACTTCATGACCCCGTTCTTTTGCTTGTTCTTCTGTGATACCGACACTTGCGATTTCTGTAGAAGTATAAATACAGCGGGGAACTAAGTCGTAGTCAAGTTTTTCGGCTGCTTTTCCGGCAATATGGTTGGCTGCAATTGTTCCTTCTTCCATTGCAACGTGCGCGAGTTGAATCGTTGGAATGCAGTCTCCAATCGCATAGATGTGACTTTCTTTTGTTTGGTAAAAATCATTTACTTGGATAAAGCCGTTTTCGGTCGCGATATCTGTATTTTGTAAGCCGATGTTTTCTGTATTAGCAGAACGACCAACTGAAACAAGAATTTTATCTGCTGTGAAAGTCTGCTCTTCGCCTTTAATGATTGCTTTAATTTCCACACCAGTATCTGTTTTTTTATAACTAGCTGCTTGAACTTCAGCAGATGTATGCATGTTTAATTTTTTCTTTTTATAAAGTCTTGCTAATTCTTTGGCCACTTCTTTATCTTCTGTTGGCAAAATTCGGTCTGCATATTCTAGCACCGTAACTTCTACACCGAAATCATGCATCATCGAAGCCCATTCCATTCCGATAACCCCACCGCCAACAATAATAATTGATTTTGGTAAAGTTTCTAGGTTAAGCGCGCCGTCAGATGATAAAACATGTTCCTCATCGATTGTTAAACCGCTTAATGTGCGCGGTTTGGACCCAGTTGCGATAATTAAGTTTTTAGGAATTAGCATTTCATTTTCAGAACCATCTTCGAATTCAACTGAAATTGTTCCAGCTGTTGGTGAAAAAATTGATGGTCCCAAAATAGTTCCCGTCCCTACAAACAAGTCAATTTTCCCTTGTTTAAATAATTGGTGAATACCTTTTTCTAATTGATCTACTATTGCTTGTTTTCGTTCTTGTGCTTGTAAAAAATTGATTCCGGCAGTTCCTTCTACAGAAATACCAAATTCACTTGCTTTTTTTACCGTTTGTAGAACTTCCGCTGAACGTAATAACGCTTTCGTTGGAATACACCCACGGTGAAGACACGTTCCTCCAACTTTCCCTTTTTCAACGACGGCTACTTTCTGGCCATTCTTAGCTGCTTGAATTGCTGCGACGTAACCGCCAGTTCCTCCGCCAAGAATAACTACATCATATTCTTTTGCCACATTATCTCCTCCTTTTAGTACTCTTTTTCTTTCTCAAGACCAGCGAGCACGCGTTGCACTCCGCTATTTAATGCTTCTAATTCATCTTCTCCAGGTTCTATAATTACGCTGGTTATCCAGTTTGTTTGCTCAATAATTTTGCTTGTAAAAAGTTCACTTCTGGCAAGCCCACCAGTTAAAATTATGGCGTCAACTTTACCTTGCAATACAACGGAACATGCGCCAATTTCTTTGCTAACTTGATAAGCCATAGCATCAAAAGCTTCGATAGCTTTCTCCTCACCTGCTTGTACTTTAGCTTCCACCTCGAGCATGCTGTTAGTTCCTAAATATGAAATCATCCCACCACGACCAACAATCAGTTCATGCAATTCGCGTTTCGTCCATTTACCGCTAAAACATGCTTCTAGAAAATCATTCATCGGTAAAGAACCAGAACGTTCCGGACTAAAAGGGCCGTCCCCATCTAAGGCATTATTCACATCCACCGCTTTTCCTTGCCGATGAGCGGCAACTGAAATTCCACCGCCAAGATGCGCGATAACAAAATTCATTTTTTCATAATCTTTTCCTAGCTCTTTGGCAATTTTCCGACCTGCTGCTTTATGATTTAATGCATGAAAAATACTTTTTCTAGTAACGAAGGCATTACCCGATATCCTTGCAATTTCCTGCATTTCATCCACGACAACCGGATCCACAATAAAACTAGGTATAGTAAGTTCATCTGCTAATTTTTTTGCAAGCATTGCCCCTAGATTCGAAGCATGCTCTCCGTATTTATTTTCTTTTAAATCATCTATCATTTTTTCTGTAACCATATATGTACCGCCGGCAACTGGTCGAAGTAAGCCACCTCTTCCAACTACCGCTTGTAATTTCTTTACATCATAACCATGTGCATCCATCACTCGACGTAGAACTTGCCACCTAAAATCAAATTGTTCCTGTACATTATTAAAGTCGGCTAGTTCTTGCATTGTGTGTCTGACTGTTTCTTCAAAAAGTACTTTGTCGCCTTGGTAAACCGCGAGCTTGGTAGACGTGGAACCTGGATTTATGGTTAAAACATCAAAAGACATTTGCTTTCCTCCAAATTTAATTGTGAAAAATGCGGTAGGTTATCATTTTCCCATGGACTATTGTAACACGTAGGCTGTAATCAAATAAAAGCCTTTGCATTCAGATTGTTAAAGTCCGTCTATTCACATTATTTCATCATTTCTCAACTAGTCTTACAGTTAGTATGAATGAAGCTAATTTGTTTTCCGGTGAATCATTTCTTGAGGAAATAACAATAGGTACTTTTGCTCCGACCACTGCACTACCTACTTTAGCTCCAGCAAAGTAGACTAATGATTTATAAAGTGCATTTCCTGTTTCAATATTAGGAGCAATTAATATGTCTGCTTCTCCCGCTGAACTATCCGTAATTCCTTTATGGAGAGCCGCTTCTTTGGAAATAGCTACATCGAGAGCTAGCGGACCTGAGACGGATATTTGGTTTCCAAAATGCTGTACTACTTCCTGCGCCTCCAATGTAGATGGCATTTTTGCAGTCACTTCTTCTACTGCACTAAGTAAAGCAATTTTAGGGTTGGTGATACCAATCTGATGAGCTACGGCTAAGGCATTTTCTGTGATAGCAATTTTTTCCTTTGTTTTTGGTGCTACGTTCATGGCACAATCAGTTATTAATAATGGCTTGTGATACGTCGGAATGTCGAAAATAGCAATTTGACTTAATAATTGGTCAGTTCGAAGGCCATTTTCTTTTTTTAATACGTGGTGCATCAGTGTAGCTGTTGGGATGAATCCTTTTACTAAAATGTCTGCTTCTTTATTTTTTACAGCTAAAATGGCACCCTGCGCTGCAGCTTCTGCGGTATCAGTTTGAATCCACGTAACACTTTCGTTGGCTGTTAAGGTTTTGTCTTCTTTCTTACCAAATAAAAGAAATTTACCTAGTTTTTGTTTTAATGCAAGACGAATGGTTTCTAATACCACCTCATCATCTGCGCCGGCAACTGCAAAAACAAATGAACTCGTTTCTGCTACATCTGAAAAAAATCTGCTTTTTGTCATAAAAAAACTCCTTTATCGCACAAAAAAGCCGCATTTCGAATTAGTAGTTGTTTTTATGACCAGGTAATAATTTCTACCTTATTCATTTTAAGCAAAAACTATTCGATATGCAAGCAATTTCGTTTGTTTAATACGTTTGTTTTACTTTTTCCGCTTGTTCAATCATTTCTTTTGCATGTTGTTTTGTTAGTTCAGTGACTTCTATACCAGCAATCATTCGGCTGATTTCTTCTACTTTTTCTACTCCTTTAAGCACTGTAACGGAAGTCGTTGTACGTTTATTTTGGACTTTTTTTGTAATGTAGTAATGGTGGTTCGCCATTGCTGCTACTTGAGGCAAATGACTGATACATAGTACTTGCGAGCCGACTGAAACAGCATAAATTTTTTCTGCAATCGCTTGACCAACGCGTCCACTTACTCCGGTATCAACTTCATCGAAAATAATTGATGTAATACCTTGGTGTCTAGAGAAAATGGTTTTTAAAGCTAACATCATTCTGGATAACTCTCCGCCAGAAGCAATTTTTGCTAATGGTTTTAATGGTTCTCCTGGATTTGTTGACATATAAAAGACGACGCTATCTTGTCCCAATTCTGTTAGTTCCATTTTGTTTGCTTCAAAACGCACACTAAAAATGGCTTTCTCCATATAAAGTTGATTTAATTCTTGTTTAATTTGTTTTTCTAATGTGACAGCTGCTTTTTTACGGATATCAGTGAGCGTAGCCGCTTGTTTTGTTAGTTCTGTTTTGAGTGTGGCTAATTTTGTCTCTAAATGACCCACATGCGATTCACTATCCGTTAGTTTTTCCATTTCGCTACTTATTTCTTGCTCATACTGGATGATATCTTCAATTGTTTTACCATATTTGCGTTTCAATTGGTTTAAATCATTTAAACGCGATTCAATTTGATTAAGTTCTTCTGGTTGGAATTCGAGCTGATCAAGTGACTGTCTGATTTGGCTCATGCTATCTTCTAACATATAGTAGCTAGAAGAAATTGCTTCACTAACTGCTTTATAATCCGTATGAATACTTGCAGCTGTCTCCATTTGACGCATCGCTTCCCCAACGAATTCAAGTCCACCTGGCTCGCCTTGAATCGCCGCATAAGCGCCTTGTAAATTTTCGTTAAGTTTTTCAAAATTGGCTAAGATATTTTTTTGTTCTAACAAACGATCTTCTTCACCAGCTTGCAAATTGGCATTTTCAATTTCCTGTTGTTGAAAACGGAGCATATCAAGACGTTGTGCTAATTCTCGCTCATTTTTTGTCCAATTTTGCCATTCTTTCTCAATTGTTTGATATTCTTTGAAATTAGTTTGGTACTTGGTTAGTGCTGGCTTGATTTTGTCAGAAGCGAATCGATCAAGTAATGATAAATGAAACTCCTCATTCATCAATTCCTGATGTTCATGCTGACTATGGATATCTATTAATTTCGAGCCAATTTGGCGCAAGAGAACAGTAGTTACAAGCTTGCCATTGATTCGGCAACTATTTTTTCCCGAGCGAAACAGACTGCGTTCTAGTACAACCATATCATCCGAAGCATCTATACCATTTTCTATTAAAGCATTTCGGCAAGCAAGGTTATCCTCTGCTAGCGCAAAAAGCCCTTGAAGCTCTAAACGTTCCTCTCCGTGACGGATAAAATCAGCTGATCCGCGTCCGCCAACAAGAAGACCAAGCGCATCAATAATAATTGATTTACCAGCGCCGGTCTCCCCCGTAAGTACCGTCATCCCTTCTTGAAAAGTTAAAGAAAGCGATTCGATGATAGCAAAGTTTTTAATTGTCATTTCTTGAAGCAAAATCTTTCACCTCCAACAATTTTTAAAGCATATCTATAAAACGATCTGTTAATGTTTTCGCATTTTCTTCCGAGCGACAAATAATTAAACAAGTGTCATCTCCACAAATAGTTCCAGCTTTTTCTGGCCAGTCCAAGTTATCGATTAATGCACCAACCGAGTTTCCATTTCCAGGCATTACTTTTAAAATAATCATAAATTGCACATTATCAATGCCAATAAAGCAATCAATCAAAGCGCGTTTTAGTTTTTGATGTGGGTTGAAACTATTATCGGCAGGTAGACTATATTTGTAGCCACCTGTTTGTGTTGGAACTTTGACAAGATGCAGTTCTTTAATATCACGGGAAACAGTTGCCTGGGTGACTTTAACATCGCGTTCTAACAGAAGTTCTACTAAATCTTCTTGCGTGTCAATCTCATTAGATGTAATCAATTCTCGAATAATAATATGACGATGACCTTTATTCATTCCTTCTTCACCTCACGATAATTTTCTACTTACATCTTATCCGAAAAAACGCATAAAGTCACGGATTTAGTGCAAATTTATGCAAGAAAAGTTTCTTTAATACTTTATACATAGAAAATACATCTCGAAATGAGCCAAAATGGCATGGTAAAAGCAAAAACCGGAAAACATCAATGCTTTCCGGTATACATTATTTATCTAATTTTGTATGTGCTTTTGTGATAAGTTTCGCAATCGCATCTGGTTCCAAATGACTTATTCCAGTTTCCTCGCCAGTCCATTTAAGATGTGCGATAAATTCGATGTTTCCTTCTCCACCTGTAATAGGTGAAAAATCTAGTCCCATCATGTCATAACCATTATCAAGCGCAAATTGAACAATATGTTCGACTACCGATTCATGTACTGCTGGATCACGAATAATCCCTTTTTTACCAACTTGCTCTCGACCTGCTTCAAATTGTGGTTTGATCAGTGTCATCACATCGCCACCGGTTACAAGCACAGTTCTAAGTACTGGTAAAATTAGTTTGAGTGAAATAAACGACACATCAATGGTTGCAAAATCAGCTAAACCTTCTGCAAAATCAGCTGGTTTTACATGACGAAAATTAGTTCTTTCCATCACGGTGACGCGGTCGTCGTTGCGAAGTTTCCATGCAAGCTGATTATAACCAACATCCAGTGCATAAGAATGTCTTGCTCCATTTTGCAAAGCACAGTCCGTAAACCCACCAGTTGATGCTCCAATATCCAGCATTAGTTTGTCTTTCACTTCAAAATCAAATACTTGCAAGGCTTTTTCTAGCTTTAATCCGCCGCGACTAACATAAGGCATTTGCTTTCCTTTTACTTGGAGTTCGCTATCAATAGGGATTTTTTCTCCTGGTTTATCTACACGTTCTTCTTTCCGGTAAACAATTCCTGCCATAATTGCACGTTTTGCCTTTTCTCTTGTTTCAAATAGTCCTTGTTCTACTAGCAGAATATCTGCGCGTTCTTTTTTAATTGTCATAGTCTCTTCGCCCTTAACTTCCCGCTTTGCGCGAGCATTTCTTTTATTTTTAATACCAATCCAGTTGTTGATATGCCAAACGATTCCAAAATTATGGATACAGAACCGTGGCTAATAAATTCGTCTGGTAAACCAATTCGATGCATTATAACATCCCTATAATTATTCGCTTCTATAAATTCTAACACACTCGCACCAAATCCACCCTTTAATAGCGATTCTTCTACTGTTAAAATTGGAATTTTTTGCTTTAAGATTTTGTGTAACAGTGCTTCGTCTAATGGTTTAATATAACGAGCATTAATTACTCCAACGCGGTATCCTTCTATCTCTAATTGTTCAGCTGCTTTTAGCGCTAGCTCGATGGTAGGGCCAAAGGTTAAAATAACGGCATCAAGCGGCTGAATGATTGTTTCCCACTGTCCGATTGGTATAAGTGTATTAGACTCTACTACTTGAACACCAGGAGCTTCCCCGCGTGGATAGCGAATCGCAAACGGCCCATCATTATACGAAAACGCAGTATCCATTAATTGTCTAGCTTCTACTTCATCTTTTGGCATGCTAATAGTCATATTTGGAATACTATTTAAAAATGAAATATCAAAGATACCTTGATGTGTTTCGCCATCAGCGCCAACAAGTCCGGCCCTGTCAATTCCAATGACAACATTCAACTTTTGCCGGCAAACATCATGAACTAACTGATCATAGGCTCTTTGTAAAAAAGTGGAATATATAGCAAGGAATGGTTTCATCCCTTGTGTCGCTAAGCCAGCTGCCATTGTTGTCGCATGCTGTTCCGCAATCCCAACGTCAAAAAAACGTTCTGGGAAAGCTTTCGCAAATTTTTCTAATTTAGAGCCAACTGGCATCGCCGGAGTTATCGCAACAATCCGTTCATCCATTTCTGCCAAACGTATTAATTCATTGCTAATAACTGAACTCCATGACGCTGCACGCTTAGCCGGCTTAATAAAGCTGCCTGTTTCGACTTTATAAGGCCCTGTACCATGCCAGGTGCCACGAGAGTCTAATTCGGCCGGCTGATACCCTTTACCTTTTTTCGTAACGATATGGAGCAGCACAGGCCCTTTTGCGCGTTTTGCTAATTCCAAGTTAGTAATAACCTCTTCTATATCATGCCCATCAATCGGGCCCAAGTACATAAACCCAAGCTCTTCAAAAAAAGCACCATCGACATTGGTTTTTGTTTGCTTAGATGTATCGGAGGTTCTTAATTTTCCAAGTATGTTGTGGATTGCTCCCACATTTGGCGCTATCGACATATCATTATCATTTAAAATAACTATCATATCTTTTCCCATATCGCCTATGTGATTCAAGGCTTCTAAAGCCATTCCGCCAGTTAAGGCACCATCACCGATTATCGGAATAACATAAAAATCTTCTTTTTTAATATCTCTCGCAATGACCATTCCGGCTGCAGCAGACAAAGAAGTTGAGCTATGTCCCGTTTCAAATACATCATGAATAGATTCTTTCCGCTTTGGAAATCCATCTAGCCCCCCGTGCTCGCGTAAAGTACCAAATTGGTTCGCCCTTCCAGTTAGGATTTTGTGCACATATGACTGGTGACCAACATCCCAAATAAATTTATCTTTTGGACTATTAAAAGAATAATGCAACGCAATCGTTAGTTCTACCACACCAAGATTCGGACCAATATGCCCACCTGATTTAGAAGTAGAAGTAATTAAAAAAGCGCGAATATCCGCTGCAAGTGCTTCTAATTCTTGTATATCCAATCGCTTCATAAAGGAAGGATCCTTTATCTTTAAAAGATCCAAATAAAAACAACTCACTTTCCAAAGAGCCACTCGCATGAATGCGTGCAAGGTCTTTTTTCTCGATTAATTGTTCTTATTATAGCAAACAATCGCCATTAAACCAAACAAGGTAAAATAATTTTAGACAAATAAAAAAGCAAATCACCGAAATGATTTGCTTTTTCTTATTCAAAAAATAGAATTACGCTTTTTGAACGTTAGCTGCTTGAGGTCCGCGTTGGCCTTCTTCAACGTCGAAAGTTACTGCTTGACCTTCGTCTAAAGATTTGAATCCGTCGCCTTGGATAGCGCTGAAATGTACGAATACATCGTCACCGTTTTCGCGTTCGATAAAACCAAATCCTTTTTCTGCGTTAAACCATTTTACTGTACCTTGTTCCATGTTCATGTTCCTCCTCGTGTGTTATGCACACTAATTATTTACTATTCTTGCTTAACGGCACGAGATGGAAAGTTGTTCACAATCGTATCTTTCACCCACAAAAATAATCTTACATTAGTATAACACGGTATTTTAGGAAAAGCAAATCAATTTGAATTATATATGTGAAAAAATTTTGAAATTACTAGATAATTATGATTAATTTTCTCTAAGTGCGATTAAATCAGCAAGTTTCAAGAGAATTTCATCATCAAAATCATGCCCTGAAAGCGCTGACTTTGCAATCGTAACATGCTCATTTAATGCCCTTTTTGCCCCATCAAGCGTGAGTAATCCGGGATAGGTACTTTTATTCAGAAAAGCGTCGGCCCCTGTCTTTTTACCCATTTTCGTTTCATCACCAATTACATCTAAAATATCGTCGCTAATTTGAAATCCAATCCCAATATTCTCTGCAAAAATTCGTAAGCGTTTCGTTTGTTCTGGAT
Organism: Listeria monocytogenes; assembly: GCF_900187225.1. Taxonomy (GTDB): domain Bacteria; phylum Bacillota; class Bacilli; order Lactobacillales; family Listeriaceae; genus Listeria; species Listeria monocytogenes. Next base: position 1,344,634 of record NZ_LT906436.1, on the reverse strand, counting down.
CAGCTTCCGCAATTTTTGCTGCAGAGGTTACAGCATAAATTAATAATTCACCCGTTTTTCGTGCATGAATGGATGATAACTCTTCTAGCGTCACGTGTTTGTTTTCCGCTTCCATGTCTGCAAGTTGACCACCAACCATTCCTTCTGCACCGCTACTAAAACTAATTTGGTTAATCAAAGCAATGCGTGTCTCAAAAGATAAATTATCGTCTTCAGCTAAAATAGAAAAAGCGAGCGTTAGTAAAGCATCTCCTGCCAAAATCGCAGTTGCATCGCCAAAAACTTTATGATTAGTCCACTTGCCTCGACGATAATCATCGTTATCCATTGCTGGTAAATCATCATGAATAAGGCTGTATGTGTGAATCATTTCTAACGCTGTTGCGGTTTTTACACCTAAAAGCGGATTTACTTTTAAAGCTTGAAGCGTAGCGAAAACTAGCATTGGACGAATCCGTTTCCCGCCTGCTTGAATAGAATATAACATGGACTCTTTTAGTCTAGGTTCGATATTTCGCTCGTTTATTTCTTTAAAAAGCGACTCATCAATCACTTTTTTATATTGTTCTAAAAAAAGGGTTAAATCTTGCAAATTTATTCACCATCCGCTTCAAAAGGAATTTCTTCTCCTGCATCTGTGACTACTTTTGCCATTCGTTTTTCGGCTGATTGTAATTTATCTTGGCACAATTTTGTTAGTTCGATTCCTTTTTGGTACATATCGAGAGAATCTTCAAGTGAGGCACTACCATTTTCGAGTGCTTCTACGATTGTTTCTAATTCTGCAATTGCTTCTTCAAAAGTTTTCTTTTTAGTTGCCACTTATATCTTCCTCCTTCGCGGTAATGAGTGCATCTATATGTCCGCCTTGCATTTTCACTTGAATATTATCACCGACTTCAAGCTCCTGTACGGATTTGACCAGTGTATTCTCTTTATACGTTACACCAAATCCTCGTTTCAATAAAGAAAGAGGGCTCAGATGTTCTAGCGCATCTACTTGCCTAAAGAAAGATTGTTGTTTGTCTTTCAAAAGTTGTTTCATCGCTTTATCCAACGCTTGAAGGTGCAATGTCATTTGTTCTTTTTGAAGTTCAATTTCTTTGTTCGGATGGTAATAATGTAGCCGATCATTTAACCGGTCAAAAGCTGTTTGCTTAACAAATATTTGTTTAGAAAAAGCATTATTTAATCGTTCGGAAAAATAATCTGTACGTTCCATTTGCTGTTCTAATTGATGTTTCGGACCATTTAGAATCAAGTGTTGTTTAAGTTGCTCTAGTGACCGTTCTTTTCTTTCTAATGCTTGTCTGGTAACCGCGAGCAAACGGTATTTACGTTCTGCTAATCGTTCTTCTAAATCGCGATAATCTGGGACAGCAAGTTCTGCCGCCGCAGTTGGCGTTGCAGCTCGTACATCTGCAGAAAAATCGCTTAATGCAAAATCAGTTTCATGTCCGACAGCAGAAATTACCGGCACATCCGAATCATATACTGCTCGAACAACGGGTTCTTCATTAAATGCCCATAGTTCTTCAAGCGAGCCACCACCACGCCCAATAATCATGACATCAATATCGTTCCGCTGATTAATCTTGCCAATGTTTTCGACAATTTTTTGAGCTGCTTTTTCCCCTTGAACAATAGTTGGATAAACAATCACTTCCACAGAAGGCATTCTTCGATGAATGGTGGTTAGAATATCACGAACAGCCGCACCAGTTTTGGATGTAACGACAGCGACTTTGGACGGGAAAGAAGGAAGCACTTTTTTATGCGTTTCCGCAAAAAGCCCTTCCTTTTCTAATTGTGCTTTCAATTGCTCTAATTGAATATACAGAGCTCCGACACCATCCGGTTCCATATGTTCTGCATAAAACTGATAGCGCCCAGCTTTTGTAAAAACACCAATTCTTCCTGTGACAAGGACATTCATGCCGTCTTCTGGAACAAAACCGATTTTTTGAACTGCTTTATGAAACATGACAGAACGAAGCATTGCAAATTCATCTTTTACCGTAAAATATAGATGTCCACTTGCTGGTTGTTTTAAGTTTGAAATTTCACCACGCACAAAAACTTGCTTCATGTAGGGATCTACTTCAAACTTTTTTTCGATATATTTGGTTATTGCTGCTACCGTCAAATATTTATCTTGCTCCATCATTTCACATCCAATTAATCAATTCATTTTCCAAATGCGTTTTGCGGCTTTTAATGTGTTCGCAAGTAGCATCGTGATAGTCATCGGGCCAACGCCACCTGGTACTGGCGTAATGAATCCCGCTTCTTCTACTACGTCATCAAAGTCAACATCACCGCATAACTTATTATTTTCGTCGCGATCCATGCCAACATCAATAACAATCGCACCTGGTTTGATATAGTCTTTTTTCACAAATTTAGCTAAACCTGTTGCTACAACAAGAATATCCGCTTCTTTCGCTACTTGTGGTAAATCTTTTGTACGGCTATGCGCAATGGTTACTGTCGCGTTTTCATTTAACAGTAATTGGGCTACTGGTTTCCCTACGATATTACTTCTACCAATAACGACAGCGCGTTTGCCTTCTATTTGAGTGCCGGTTGATTTTATAAGTTCAATAATCCCTGCAGGTGTACAAGGAACAAAAGAATCTTTTCCGATGAATAAATTACCTACATTCACTGGATGGAAACCGTCAACATCTTTGTCATAGCTAATAGTATCAATTACTTTTTCTTCTGAAATGTGTTCTGGTAATGGTAACTGCACGAGGATGCCATGAATAGTTTTATCTTCGTTAAGCTCCTCTACAACAGATAGTAATTTTTCTTCTGTTACATTTTCTGGAAGTTCAATTAAAACGGATTTCATCCCCGCTTCTTCTGTCCGTTTTTGTTTATTTCTTACATATGTACGAGATGCTTGATTGTCGCCAACGAGCACAACAGCAAGACCTGGTTTCTTACCTTCTTTTACTAATTCTGCTACTTCTCTTGTTACTTTTTCTTGAATTTCTTTTGCTAACTTTTTGCCATCAATAATTTCTCCCATGAGTATTGCCCCCTTTAAAAATAAGTTGCACGTAATTATTCTTAAAAAATCACGAAATAAGGGAGTGCAAGGGAGTTCCCTTGCACTCAATCAAGCTTATTTATCTTCCGGTGCAATATTAGCAAGTACGCCATTAATAAATTTACTTGATTTTTCATCGCTGTAAATTTTTGCAATTTCGATGGATTCATTTAAACTAACTCTATTTGGCACATCATCCAAGTACTTAATCTCATAAACACTCAAGCGAAGTAAAGATAAATCTACTTTACTCAAACGATCTATACGCCAATTGTCTAAGTTAGGTTCAATAATAGCATCAATTTCAGCTTTATTCGCCATTACACCTTCGACTAATTTTTCCATATAGTCGTCTTGCTCGTCTTCCATGATGTTTTTAATAGCTTGATCTAGCGACATTTCGTTTAGCTCTATTTGGAATAGTGCTTGAAGTGCTTTCTCGCGCGCCTCTCTTCTTTTCATGTTAAAGCTGCTCCTTTTGTTCCTTGAATTTTATAGCTCAAAATCATCGAAGGAAAGTGTTTCTGTTTTTTCAAATTGTACGCCAACGATATGAACGTTGATTTCGAGTACATTTAAACCAGTCATATTAAAAATGGTATCTCTGACAGCATCTTGAATATTTTGAGCAACAAGTGGAATTGTTGCGCCAAATAAGACTGAACAATAAAGTTCGATTAGAATTCCTTCTTCGGTTAGTTCTACTTTTACGCCTTTACGGTAGTTTACAGCACCACTGAATTTTTCGCGCATTTCTGTCGCGAAGCCACCTTGCATATAAGCAACGTTTTCAATTTCACTTGCAGCCAGTCCAGCGATTACGCCGATTACTTCTGGTGCAATCTCAATTTTACCGAGCGGTGCATCATTTTGTTTTCGCAAATCTTTTGTATAAGCCATTATTTAGCCCTCCTTAGAAAGATTCATTACATCATTTTGCTCCAAGAATTTTGTATTGAAGTCGCCTGATAAAAATACATCATTATCTAACACGCGTAAATGGAATGGAATGGTTGAAGGAATGCCATCAATGGCAAATTCAGACAACGCTCGTTTCATTTTTTGAATAACTTCTTCACGTGTTTCTGCATAACAGATTACTTTAGCAATCATCGAATCATAATATGGCGGAATTTTGTAGTTTGGATATGCTGCCGAGTCAATTCGAACGCCTAAGCCACCTGGAGGAAGATAAAATTTAATTTCTCCTGGAGCTGGCATAAAGTTTTTCTCCGGATTTTCAGCGTTAATACGACACTCCATTGCCCAACCTGTTAATTTCACATCTGCTTGTTTAATTTGTAGCTCTTCACCTGAAGCAACTAAAAATTGTTGTTTGACTAAATCAATTCCGGTAACAAGTTCCGTTACAGGGTGTTCTACTTGGATACGAGTATTCATTTCCATAAAGTAGAAATTATTTTCATGATGATCATAAATAAATTCAATTGTACCTGCACCAGAATAATTCACGGCTTTGGCAGCTTTAACGGCCGCTTTACCCATTTTTTGGCGTGTTTTTTCATCAATGGCAGGTGATGGTGATTCTTCAATTAGCTTTTGCAAGCGACGTTGAATACTACAATCACGCTCTCCTAAATGAATCACGTTACCATGGTTATCAGCAAGTACTTGAATTTCTACGTGGCGGAAATCTTGAATGTATTTTTCAAGATAAACGCCTGGATCTCCAAATGCTGCTTCTGCTTCTTGTTGCGTCGTATGAATACCAGAGATTAATTTTTCTTCATTTTCTGCTACACGAATACCCTTACCGCCACCGCCAGCTGTTGCTTTAATGATCACCGGATAACCGATTTTTTTGGCGATTTTTTTACCATCTTCCACATCGGCAACGATTCCTTGTGAACCAGGAACGATTGGAACACCTGCTTTACGCATAGTTTCACGGGCAACATCTTTTGTTCCCATTTGCGAAATAGCGGAAGCGCTTGGCCCGATAAAAGTAATATTGCAGTCTTCGCATAACTCAGCGAAATCTGCATTTTCGGCTAAGAAACCATAGCCAGGATGAATAGCATCACAGTTCGTTAAAACAGCAAGGCTAATAATGTTTGACATATTTAAATAACTATCTTTTGTTGCCGCGGGACCTACACAATAAGCTTCATCCGCCAGCTGAATATGTAGCGCTTCTCTATCTGCTTCCGAATAAATCGCCACTGTCTCCACTCCAAGTTCTTTTGCAGCGCGAATGATACGGACAGCGATTTCTCCACGGTTCGCTACCAGTACTTTTTTAATCATGTTTTTCGACCCCTTATTTTTTTCTAACTTTGAAGAGTGGTTGTCCAAATTCGACTAATTCACCACTCGAAACAAGAATTTCTGCAATTTCTCCATCGATATCAGCAGTAATTTCGTTGAATAATTTCATTGCTTCTACAATACATACAACGGATTGCGCGGATACTTTAGAGCCAACGCTAACAAAATTAGCATCTTCTGGTGAAGCGGATGCATAAAAAGTCCCGACCATTGGAGATGTAATTACTTCCAGGTTCACATCTTCAGCTGTACTTGCTTCTACTTGAGGAGCGGCTGCTGGTGTTACTGGCGCTGTTTGTGCTGGTGCGACAGCAATTGGAGCTTCTTGTACCGCTGTAGCAACAACCGTTTTATGCTTTTTAAGCAAAATCTTACTATCTTTCGTTTCTAACTCAAACTCATCTAGGGTTGACTCGTCAATCAGCTCGATTAGCTGTTTAATTTCATCTATTGATAACATACCATTTACACTCCTTAATAATACTAAAAATAAAAAATTGCATGAATCACGCATTGTCCTTATTGTACCATACTTTTTATTCAAAAGGTGTACTGGAAGCGCTGATAAATAGAAAAACAGCTGAAGAATTAACTCCAGCTGTAGTAAACGATTCTTGCTTACGCCCGAGAAACATACGCTGCTTCGGTTGTATTAATAACTAGTTTGTCTCCCTCATTAACGAAAAACGGTACTTGCACAACAAGACCAGTTTCAAGAGTGGCGGGTTTAGAACCACCAGAAGACGTATCACCTTTAATTCCAGGATCAGTTGCAGTAACAACTAATTCTACTGTGTTAGGTAAATCAATACCGATTGTTTCCCCTTGATACATGATAATATTAATTTCCATATTTTCTTTTAAAAATTTAAGCTCATGAGCAATTTGGTCTTCCGGAAGTTCAATTTGTTCATAAGACTCATTATCCATGAATACATGATTTGTACCATCTGCGTATAAATAGGCCATTTTGCGATTGTCGATTTGCGCTTTTGCTACTTTTTCGCCACCACGGAATGTTTTTTCTTGGATTGCACCTGTACGAAGGTTACGTAATTTGGAACGAACGAAGGCTGCTCCTTTTCCGGGTTTTACATGTTGGAAATCTAGCACACGCCAAATACCATTATCTACTTCTATTGTTAACCCTGTTTTAAAGTCATTTACTGAAATCATGTTTTTCCTCCTGTAATTTGCAAAGTATCTTTATTTGGAGCATATTAAAACTGCTCATTCTTCCTTATTTAACCATAAAACGCACAAAGTTACAAAGGAATTTTATAAAATAATTAATTCTTTTGGTGAATGAATTAGAATCTCGTTACCCGTTTCTGTAATTAATAGATCATCTTCAATTCTAACTCCACCGATTCCTGGTAAATAAATTCCTGGTTCATCTGTAACAACATGTCCAACTTCCAGTTTTTGAGGGCTCTTAAAGGATAAATTAGGTCCTTCGTGAATTTCTAGTCCAATACCATGTCCCAAAGAATGTCCAAATGCATCGCCATAGCCAAAAGAAGAAATATAATCACGTGCAATAGCATCTGCTTCAATTCCAGTCATTCCTGGTTTTAAGCTATCAATTACTTTCAATTGGGCATCTAAAGTGATTTGGTATATTTCTTTTAATTTTTCAGCAGGTTCACCGACCGCGATTGTTCTTGTCATATCTGAACAGTAACCATCATAGTAACAACCGTAATCCATTGTAACGAAATCGCCAACTTCAATCTTCTTATCCGAAGCAACCCCATGTGGTAATGCAGAACGAATTCCGGATGCAACGATTGTATCGAACGATGAGGAAGTAGCTCCAGCACGTCTCATAAAGAATTCTAGCTCATTAGATACTTCGATTTCAGCCATACCTGGTTTAATAAATTGAATAATATGTGCAAAAGCTGCATCAGCAATATCACAAGCTGTGCGGATTGCTTTTAGTTCACTCGCTGTTTTCACTTTACGCATTTCTTCAAAGAAGCCAGTAAGTGGGATTAATTGACGATTAAATACGCGCTCCATTTGTTTAAATTCAGATACAGTCACATAATCTGCTTCAAAATGTAGTGTTTTTGTATCGTTTTTAATTAATAAATCTTCTACTGTATCAAAAATTGGACCAGTATGTTGTACAATTTCATATCCTTCTGCTTGTTTTGCTGCTTGTTCTGTATATCTGAAATCTGTTACAAAATAAGCTTTTTCAGGTAAAATTAGCGCCACACCACTTGTCCCAGTGAAACCAGATACATACCTTCTATTAAACTCACTTGTGACAAGAACTGCTTCTATCTTTTCCTTGCCAAGCGTTTCTTGAATTTTAGTTAATTTAGACATTTTTATTCCCCCACTTTTATCAAATTTTAGTCGCGCAAAAATCGCATTATTAGACGCGTTCGAAACTATTTTATCACAATTTAGAAAAAATAACTTTTTTTAGGCGTTTTGCGCTATACGAAAAACTATTTTTAGCGTAAAATAACATATTAGTAAACATGAATAGGCTGGTGAAAACTTTGAGCAAACAAAACGTACCATCATATGGCGGTCAAGCTGTAGTTGAAGGCGTCATGTTTGGCGGCAAAAAAAAGACCGTGACAGCAATTAGACGTATAGATGGTTCATTAGAATATTTTTATTTAGAAAAAAATAGCCCAGTTTGGGTTATGCGTATGAAGAAAATCCCTTTTTTAAGAGGTATTGTTGCATTAATTGAATCTAGCGCTATCGGTTCCAAACACCTCGCTTTTGCGACAGACCGATATGACGAAGATCCAAATAATCCAGTGGAAGAAGAAAAAATTGAAAAAAAAGAATCGAAAGTCGCGATGTGGCTTGGCGTTGCCGTCATCGGTATTTTATCTTTCGTCTTTGCTAAATTTGTCATGACGCTCATCCCTGTGTTTTTAGCGGAATTATTCCGTCCAATCGTTCCAGGTGATACGGCCCAAGTATTTTTAGAGAGTCTTTTTAAATTAATTCTTCTATTAACCTATATTTTTGCGGTTTCTCAGACCCCTATTATTAAACGAGTTTTTCAATATCACGGTTCTGAGCATAAGGTGATTAATTGTTACGAAGAAAATTTACCTTTAACAGTTGAAAATGTACAAAAACAATCGCGACTGCATTATCGTTGTGGCAGCAGTTTTATTTTATTTACGGTTATTGTTGGTATGTTTATTTATTTGTTAGTACCAACCGACCCTCTTTGGCTTCGAGTGGTCAATCGGATTTTGCTTATTCCTGTCGTGCTTGGTGTAGCATTTGAGGTACTTCAATTAACTAATAAATGTCGAAATATCCCTGTCCTTAAATATTTAGGCGTTCCAGGGTTATGGCTACAACTTCTTACAACAAAAGAACCGTCCGATGATCAAGTTGAGGTTGCCATTGCATCCTTTAATGAGCTTTTACGAGTGGAAAAAGAAGGTGCACCAATAGATGTAGTTGAACCGGATAATCTGGAACTTTTAGAATAGGAGTGGATTAATTTGAAGAAGTATCCCCTCATTGCTATTGTTTTACTAGCACTTGTTGGTATAGGGCTTTTAATGGGTGGTTTTAAATCATTTTTCATCCTGATTGTCTCCGTTTTAATTGGGACACTTATTTTCACCCTCCTACTGCGACTTTTCACGAATAGAAAAACTGACAGTAATTACCAAAAAGCGGTGAAACAATCGAAAAACATGCATAACCCGAAGAAAAAAACAAAGAAAAAACGAAAATCTTCCTTCAAAGTGATTGATGGTGGCAAAAAATAAGTTATAATAGAAAAGTATGCTTTAAAAAAAGCAGTTTTCAGGATGAAAGGGGTCTACACAAGTGATTAGTTGGATTATAGCAATTATCATTCTGGTTATTCTTTTAGGATACGAAATTTACCAGTTTGTAATGCGACGCAAAGCAGTAAAAGTTTTAACAGAAGAAGAATTTAAAAAAGGTTATCGTAAAGCACAATTAATTGATGTTCGCGAGCCAAATGAATTCGATGCTGGACATATTCTTGGAGCTAGAAATATCCCAGTTACACAAATGAAAAACCGGACAACAGAAATTCGTCAAGATTTACCAGTTTACTTATACTGCCAAACAGCACAACGTAGTAACCGTGCAGCAATTATGCTTTATAAACGCGGCTACAAACAAGTGTATCAGCTTAAAGGCGGCTACCGTAAATGGACAGGAAAAACTAAATCTAAATAAAAAAAGCCTTGCTACGAAATTTCGCAGCAAGGCTTCTTTTTATACTTCTTTTTGATAACGTAAAATCGGTTTTCTAGCAGCACGAGTTTCGTCTAGTCGTTTTACATAAGTGCTATGGGGCGCTTCTTGGACGATTTCAGGATTTTCTTCTGCTTCTTTAGCAATTTTTAACATTGTATCGATGAAAGAGTCTAGTGTTTCTTTCGATTCTGTTTCAGTTGGTTCAATCATGATTGCTTCACCAACAATTAGCGGGAAATAAACGGTTGGCGGATGGAAATTATGATCTAGCAATCGTTTTGCAATATCAACGGTTCTTACACCAAGTTTCTTCTGTCTATTACCACTTAAAACAAATTCGTGTTTACACACTTGATCAAATGGTAAATCATAAGCTTCTTGCAATTTACGCATCATATAGTTCGCATTTAAAACGGCATATTCTGTCACCAATTTCAAGCCATCTGGGCCCATTGTACGAATGTACGTATACGCGCGAACGTTGATACCAAAGTTACCATAATAAGGTTTCACGCGTCCAATAGAGTCAGGATAATTGTAATCAAATGTGTAAATGTCTTCTTTTTTCGTAAGGACTGGTGTTGGTAGGAACGGTATTAATTCCTTTTTCACGCCAATTGGGCCAGAACCAGGACCGCCACCACCGTGAGGACCTGTAAATGTTTTGTGTAAATTTAAATGAACTACATCAAAGCCCATGTCTCCCGGTCTAACTTTTGCCATAATAGCATTTAAGTTGGCGCCATCATAATATAATTTACCACCAGCTTCATGGACGATTTCTGCCATTTCAACAATATCTTTTTCGAAAAGACCGAGTGTATTCGGGTTTGTGAGCATTAATGCGGCTGTATCTTCGCCTACTACCTTTTTCAAATCAGCCACATCAACAAGCCCTTTTTCATTTGATTTAACCGTGACAACATCAAAGCCAGCAACAGCTGCGGATGCAGGGTTCGTTCCATGTGCGGAATCTGGGATGATTACTTTTGTGCGTTTTGTATCACCATTTTTTTCATGAAACGCGCGAATGAGCATTAATCCAGTCCATTCTCCATGTGCTCCAGCAGCTGGTTGTAACGTTACTTCATCCATTCCTGTAATTTCAACTAAGCTTGTTTGTAAATCATATAGTAGTTCTAGTGCGCCTTGGACTGAGCTTTCTGGTTGGTTTGGATGGATATTCGCAAAGCCTGGAAAACGTGCAACTTTTTCATTGATTTTAGGGTTATATTTCATCGTACAAGATCCAAGCGGATAAAAACCAGAATCAACACCAAAATTATGATTGGATAAATTGGTATAATGACGCATGATTTCAAGTTCGCTTAATTCTGGCAAATCTGCTGGTATAGAACGAATATATGCTTGATCAAAATAATCACCGGCATTTGTTTCTGGAACATCGCTTTCTGGCAAACTAAAGCCAATTCTTCCCGGAATAGAACGTTCAAACACTAATGGCATCGTTTCTTCTAAATTCATTTTGCACCCTCCAAGCTAGCCACAAAGGCATCAATTTCCTCTTTTGTTCGCATTTCTGTCACTGCTACAAGCATATGATGTTTGTATTTTTCCTCGTAAAAGCCAAGGTCATACCCACCGATAATCCCTTCATCTAAAAGTGATTTGTTCACTTCTTTGATTGGTTTCGAAAGTTTTACAACGAATTCATTGAAAAAACCATCTGAAAATAGAACTTCAAAGCCTTTTTCACGGAATTTTTGTTTGGCATAGTGAGATTTATCTAGGTTTTGTTTTGCCATTTCTACAAGACCTGTTTTTCCAAGGGTTGCCATTGCGACAGAAGAAGCTAATGCATTCAGCGCTTGGTTAGAGCAAATATTAGAAGTTGCTTTGTCCCGGCGGATATGTTGTTCGCGCGCTTGTAAAGTTAATACATAACCACGCTTCCCATTTTCATCTACAGTTTCCCCAACTAAACGTCCAGGAACTTTACGCATTAATTTATTTGTTACTGCAAAGAATCCACAATGCGGTCCTCCAAATGATTCTGGAATACCGAATACTTGCGAATCGCCTACAACAATATCTGCACCAAATTCTCCTGGTGGAGTTAACAATCCTAGAGACAACGGATTGCTCGATACAAGTAATAAAGAATTATTTTCATGCACTAATTTTTCAAGTTCTGCCAAAGGTTCCACTTGTCCATAGAAGTTTGGATACTGTACAACAAAACCCGCAATATCATCTGAAAGAGCTTTTTTTAGGGCCTCGATATCTGTTTTTCCATCTAGTTCTGGAATAACTTCTACTTCAATGTGTTGACCAGTTGCGTAGGTTTTTAATACATTGCTACTTTCCGGATGAACAGCTCCGGAAATAAGAATTTTTTTACGCTTTGTATGCCCGCTTGCTAGCATTGCTGCTTCTGCAAGTGCTGTTCCACCGTCATACATGGAGGAATTAGCCAAGTCCATTCCAGTAAGTTCCGCAATCATGGTTTGGAATTCAAAGATTGCCTGCAACTCTCCTTGCGAAATTTCAGGCTGATAAGGTGTATATGCTGTATAAAATTCTGAACGAGAAATAACGTGATCCACTACGGTTGGAATGTAATGACTATAAACTCCAGCCCCTAAAAAAGACGCATATTCACTGGTATTGGCATTTTTAGAAGCAAGTTTCGATAATTCGCGTAAAAGTGCGGGTTCTGATTTTGCTGGTTTTAAATCATAATCTCGTTTAAATCTAATTTTTTCTGGAATATCTTGAAATAAGTCATCAATTGACTTAACCCCTATTACATCAAGCATTTCCTTTTCATCTTGCTCTGTCATTGGTAAATAACGATGTTTTGCCATATTACTTCCTCCTTTTTACTTTGCGCGTTTATAAAATGGTGTTGGTACTATTTTTGCTTTTACTTTTTTATTTCTTATGCCTATCTCAACTTCTTGACCCAATTCTGTGTAAGCTGTATCAATTAAAGCGAGACCAATATTTATTCCAAGTGTTGGTGATTGCGTGCCTGAAGTCACAACGCCGATTTGTTCCTCATTTAAAAATACTGGATAATCGTGACGTGGAATACCTCGTTCGATTAATTCAATACCAACTAATTTTCTGTTCAGCCCTGCTTCTTTTTGTTTAATTAGGGCTTCTTTGCCTATAAAATCTGCTTCTTTTTTCAATTTAACAGCAAAATTGAGGCCAGCTTCAAGTGGAGTAATGTCTTTGCTTAATTCTTGTCCATAAAGCGCAAGTACTGCCTCTAAACGCAATGTATCCCTTGCGCCTAAACCAATTGGAGCGACACCTTCAGCCAAAATCGCCTCAAATACTTTTCCTGCATCTGCGCTTGGCATATAAATTTCAAATCCATCTTCTCCAGTATATCCACTTCTTGAAATGATTGTTTTCACTCCAGCTACATCCGCATCCTCCACAAATCCAAAGAAGCTAATCGAGCTTAAATCTACATCCGTTAGTTTCGAGAGAATTTTTTCGGCGTTTGGCCCTTGAAGTGCTAATTGTCCATATTCCGAAGATACATTGGTAACAGAAACATCCCCGCGAATATTTTTAACCATCCATTCAAAATCTTTGTCCGTGTTTGCTGCATTGACAACAAGTATGTATTCCGTTTCTGATTTCTTATAAACTACTAGATCGTCCACTGTTCCGCCAGTTTCATAGCACATAATATTATATTGCGCTTTTCCGATTTTTATTTTTTCTATGTCGTTTGATAACAAATACTGTAAATAAGAAGTACTATCAGGTCCTTTTACTAGAATTTCTCCCATGTGAGACACGTCAAATAACCCTGCATCAGTTCGCACGGCCTCATGTTCTGCTTTTATACCAGCAAATTGTACCGGTAAATCCCACCCACCAAAATCAATGGTTTTCGCACCATATTTTGCATAAAGTGGATGAATCGGTGTTTTTAGTAGCTCTGTCATAATTATATCCTCCTTTTTCACATAACAAAAAGGCTTATATAGTTCATAAGCCCTGTCGTAACACAAAAATGACTCCAGAGTTGCGTCCCGTAAACATCCTTTTGCCTGAGAGTTTCACATAATATATGCTTTCCCCGTCGGCGCTGCTTTTCGCAGTCTCTCTGCTTACATTCACCCGCTAATTCTATTATGTATTTGCCTTTTCTATAGCTTATCATGAGTTGTATTGTTCGGCAAATAATTAGTTTTAAAGGTGAAAATTTCTTTATTTTTGATATTGGTTCGGAATGTAAGGGCTTTATCGTTATATTTCAGTTTAATTATACGTTTGTTATCCATTGCACATACATTGTGAAAATACTCAAGATCAAAAAAATTATTTTATTTACTTTTTTGCTTCCAAAATATCACTTTCAATGTTATTTTGCCTTGAAATGTTACTTTTGCATTTAGAAAATACTATTTTCGTTTTTGTGAAAGATTGGAGCGCAAAGGATTTTATTTGCTTATGAAGAATATGACTTGTAAGGAGGTTCTTATGCCGCAAAAAATGACAGAACACATTATAACCCAAGCTTTACGTATCAATGCCAGCGATGTTCATATTCATCCACTTTCAAACCGTTACTTACTTCGTCTTCGGGTAAATGGGACATTAATTCCACTTCTTTACCTTCCAATAGATGTAGGAGAAAAGTTAATATCTTTTCTTAAATTCCAAGCAGCTTTGGATATAAGTGAAAAAAGACGACCTCAATCCGGTAGTTTTGAAAAAAATACAAACACAGAAAAAATTGCTTTACGACTTTCTACTATGCCCAGCAAAGATTTCCATGAAAGCATGGTTATTCGAATTTTTCGTTACAAGCACCCTATCCCATTTTTAAATTCAAGTGTATTTCCTAGGTCCACTAAACAAATTCAACAACAGTGTAAAAACCAAACAGGCTTGTTTCTTTTTTCTGGTAGCACAGGTAGCGGTAAGTCTAGTTCTATGTATAGCCTAGCTTCTTCTATAGAAAATAAAGATGAACTGCAAATCATTACAATTGAAGATCCTGTTGAACATTATTCTCCCGGCTTTCTCCAAATCGAAGTTAACGAAAAAGCAAGCATCACCTATGCGCCCATCATTCGCTCCGTCTTACGCCATGATCCTGATATTTTAATCATCGGGGAAATACGCGATGCAGAAACTGCTAAAATAGTTATTCGTGCTGCATTAACTGGTCATTTAGTTTTAAGCACCGTTCATGCCGGAGATGCGTATGGAGTTTTATTAAGATTACTTGAATTCGGTATTAGCTCAGAGGAATTAGCGCAATGCTTACTCGGAATCAGTTTTCAGAAACTGACCCTCCTAGTTTGCGCCTTCTGCGGAGAAAAATGCCATCCCCTTTGTACACATTTACGCCGAAAAAGAACAGCTATCTATGAAGTTCTTACTCAACAAGAGATAAAAGCCTATTTCCAATCTAATCAACAGCAGATTGAGCCTAAATACCCTATTAAAAGAACCTTCGAGAAAGGAGTTTCTTATGGCTTTTTTTCAGCGTACTAATTGGAAAGATGACGGAGAATTTTTAATTAGAGTTGCAAGTTTACTCGAAAAGGGGTTCTCCTTAGATGCGACCATTAGTTATTTAAGCATTACTTCGCCCAAATATTGCAAAAGATATGAACGAATTATCACTTCACTAGCAAATGGAAATTCTTTTTCCTATGCTCTTTCAAAAAACGGATTTCCTGACTTTATTTGTTCACAACTCCATTACGCTTCTAGTCACGGTTACTTTTTGCAAACAATTCACGAAACCGGCGTTCATATGAAAAGAAAAGCTGAAGAAAAAAACGCATTAATGAAGACCTTCCAATATCCACTAGTCTTATTCTCTACAGTTATTCTTGTGTTCTTTTTGCTTCGAATTTTTCTCTTACCTAAATTCGAACTTTTATTTACACAACTATCAACTAACGGCACAGTCGGAACTAATTTCACTTATTTCCTGCTTGAAAAAGTTCCAGTTTTATTAGGAATTTTTTTACTTAGCCTTTTTCTGATTTTCAGTTTCATTATTCGAAAGCAAAAGCAAAAAAATGCTTATGACCGAGCCTATTTTTATTGTCGAATTCCATATATTCGCCAATTTTCAAGAATTCATTATTCACAATACCTTTCGCGTGAACTCGGATATCTGCTGAAAAGCGGTTTATCTATAACGCATATTATGCATCTGTTCGCACAAGAAGAATCTCCCGCCTTCTTTCAAGAAATCGCCAGGCAAATTCTGCCTACGCTTGAACAAGGATTATCACTAACAAAAGCACTAGAAAAAATGCCTATATTTGAAAAAGAACTTTATTATATTGCTATCCACGGTGAAAAAAATGGTAATTTAGCAGAAGAATTTTTATTTTATTATAACTTATGTCATCAGAAATCACTTCAAAAGACCGAAAAATTATTTTCATTTATTCAACCAATTGTTTTTATCGTTATTGGTATTTTAATTGTATCCATTTATCTATCCATCTTATATCCCATGTTTTCTATGGTAAATCAAATTTAAAGGAGGAGTTTTAATGTTTAAAAAGAAAATTGATTGGCGAGATGAGCGAGGTTTTACTTTGGTGGAGATGTTAATTGTTTTATTAGTGGTAAGTGTTTTGCTACTCCTTACTATTCCAAACATAGTATCACAAAGTAAATCAATCAACGATAAAGGATGTGAGGCCTTTATATCAATGGTTCAAGGTCAAGTTCAGTCCTACCAATTAGATAAAAATTCAATCCCTTCTGTAGCTGATTTAGTAAGTGGAGGCTATCTAAAAGCTAACCAAAAATCGTGCCCTAATGGGAATAGCATCAAAATAGATAGCTCTGGAAATGTTTCTGAGAAAAAATGAAAATAAATGGATTTACTTTATTAGAAATGTTACTTGTACTAACTATCAGTTTCACACTAATCACACTAACTATTTTTCCTATTTCAAGTACATTATCCACTCTTAGGGAAAAGCAACTACTAGAAGAAATAAAAGCCAGCATTTACTACGCACAAATAAATGCTGTAGCAACAAATCAAGATACGTTTATTTCATTTGATCCTACGAAAAATCAACTCATCACATATACTAACTCAAAAACACTTGTTATCATTCCACTTTCACAGACGTTAACTTTAACACAGCCAAAAATAGGAAATTTTCGTTTTTCGAGTACAGATGGATCCATTAATCGTTTTTCAACAATCCACCTGACAAGTTCGACAAATAACTACAAGCTAATATTTCAAATCGGAAAGGGGCGTTTTAGAATTGAACAAAATTAACGGATTCTCTTTAGTCGAAAGCATGGTTTCGCTTCTCCTTTTCGCAATGGTTTGTAGTTTTCTATTACCCACAGCTATGACTATTTTTGAAAAACTAGACCATCAAAAAGAAACTAGCAGAGTCTATCAAGAAATTTATGAACATAGCGAACTATTACGCCACAAAAATGTTCCGGTTAACTTTAAGGATGAACGTATCCAAAGTTTCCATTATCAAGGAGGTATCCAAATTTGTGCAACAAATAAATTGGAAGAAAAATGTATCTTTTAGAAGCGGCTCACCTGCTTTCACTCTTCTTGAAACAATCTTGTCTATTACAATCATTTTAAGTATTAGCTCGCTCATTCCATTATTTTTTCAATGCTACAACAAGACTATCCAACTTAGCAACATTGACCAGACAACAGAATGGCAACTTTTTCTCATTCAAACTCGTTTAGAATTAGAAAAAGCGACTAATATTCAAATTGATGGGAATAAGCTTTCTTTTAGTAATGGCAAAGACCTTATCACCTATTCCAAATATAATGATTTAGTTCGACGACAAGTAAACGGAAAAGGACATGAACCATTGCTTACTAATGTGAAAGATTATCAATTAATCAAGAAAGAAAAACAACTTCATTTAACGGTGCAAGACTCTAATACTCAGATATATACATCTGTATTCGCATTACCAGAAGTGGTATCCAATCCATGAAGACTAATGCATTTACGCTCCCATTTACCATTTTCATTGCGCTTATTTCAATTTTAATCGTTACTGGTAGTGCTTCTATCTTTAAGACACAAATACAATATGAAAAAATGATTCAAAATTATTATTTAGCCTCCACTAAACTAAATTTAGCTTTCATAGAAATTAAGGAAACATCCTCACTTTCACATCAATTTAAAACAAATTACAAAGGCACAAAGATAGATTGCCAGGCGACGGATAATCAACTAACAGAATTCAACTGTCAAATCACACTAGAAAACGGCTATACATTAACAAAAACAACGAGCCCTTAAAGAAGGAACTCGTTGTTTTAAAAAGATTTAGTTGGTGTATTAATTAAATTATACATTTTACCTGTTTTCGTATCGATTACCTTATCAAATAAATAACCATAGAGAACTAAATCCCCTGTTTCATAAGATAAAATAGGTTGGTTATCCATTAATTCCAAGATAGTCGATTCTTTTTTGTTCGTTGGATCAATTTTTACTAACTTATACTCTTTTGCTCCGCTGCCAATTTTAGCGCTTTTATATGGAACAAATGTTAGAAAAGTATTCTTATCAAAATTTGTATCAAAATACGGAACAAAAGTCCCTAATTCATCATACTCTCGAGCAGCATTATACGAATAGAAATTTTGAAATCCAATTGTTCTAAAATCGTATAATAATTTTTCATCAGAGTTTTTTTCAATGGTAAGCAGTACATTATCATGAACAGCAAATTGCATAATATTAGCTACAATTAAATTTTTAGTAGCGCTATCTCTAATATCTTGTAAATAAAGGTTTCCTAATTCATCGTCCGGTTTGTCTTTATTGTTTGAAATTACCAAATTATCTCCGTACCAGGAAATAAAAGGTGATGCGACATCTATTTTATCCAGTTGATCCAATGTATAATCCCAGTTTTCTATTTGAAAATTCCATTCTGGACTATATGTGACAAACATGATTTTTTCAGGTGATTCGTCATTCCAATAAAATGTCGTCGTTAGAGGTTTTGTTGCTCGAGACGCAACAGTTGAACCATCATTCAAAGCGATTATTCGCATCGTAGCTTTTTCAGCTGATTCAGCAGAATAAAGTAAGATATTTCGATAATCTGGACTAATTTGGACTTCAGAAATAGATTCCTTCGTATTAAAGATTGGTCTTTTCTTTTCATTGTAAATATTCAATTCTTCAAAATACGTAACTCCAGATTTTTTGGTTTGCAGTAAAACAGAATCTTTTGACAGCCAACCGACCACCCGCTGGAATTCTTTTGTTTTGATTTGAACACCTTGCACTTCTTTTGCATTCTTTTTTGGTGTTTCTTTTTCCTCCGAGCAACCAAAAGAGATAAAAACCAATCCGACTAATATGGTAATCAGCAAAAAAGTATTTGATTTTTTCATCTCTGGCCTCCAATCTCTCTATGCTAAAATTTTACCCTTTTCAAAGGAAGCTAAAACAATGCGTTATAGAAAGATTAGCTTTATAAAACAAGCTACAATAATGGAGTGTTATTGTAGCTTATACAAATTAATATTAATCTTCACTTGGTAGTGCTAACCACGCAGCTCCAATTATCCCTGCATCATTCCCTTTTGTCGCAATAGATAATTTAGTGGATTCTTTAACAGCTGGGAAAACCATCGTTTCAAAATAAGTTTTAACCGGTGTCAATAATTGATCTCCTGCTGCTGAAACTCCACCACCAATAATAATCTTCTCTGGATTTAACATGTTTCCAATATGACTAAGCGCTAAAGCCAAATAGAAAGAAATTTTATCAATTGTTTCATTCGCTAATGCATCATCTTCCGCACCTAGTTCAAAAATCAATTTGGAGGTAATCGTTTCGTTGTTGTCTATTGCATCTTTAAGAGCAGATTTACCAGTAAACTCTTTTGCTAAATCTTTCGCTACTCGAACAATTCCTGTTGCTGATGCGACAGTTTCTAGACATCCTTTTTTACCACAAGTACAATCGTAACCATTCTCAGGAACTACTGTTACGTGGCCTATTTCGCCTGCTGCCCCGCGGATGCCATGTAAAATTTTACCTTCCGCAAAAATACCACCGCCAACGCCTGTTCCAAGTGTTACGAAAACAACATTCGCGCCACCTTCACCTGCGCCTTTCCAGCGTTCGCCAAGAGCGGCAACATTCGCATCATTATCTAATATGATTTTCAAACCAGTAATATTTTCTAAATCTTGACTAACATTTTGTTCATCTGCCCACCCTAGGTTGTACGCACCTTTTACAGTACCTGTTTCATAATTTACAGTACCTGGAGTTCCCATACCAATACCGTAAAAAATATCATTATCTAGTTGTAAGTCTGTTAATTTTTGATTGATAGAATCCCCAATGTTTTTAACAATGTGGGCGCCTTTATCTTCAATATTTGTATCAATAGTCCATTTTTCCTCAATGTCGCCTTCTTTTGTTAAAATAGCTAATTTTGCTGTTGTCCCGCCTAAATCTACACCAATTAATTTTTTGTTCATTCTGCTGTTCTCCTTATAATCAATTTAATTTAAACTACTATTTTTTCGTTGTTCTTTGATTAATTCTTGTTTCAAAATACTTCTAGCTCTAGCAAAAATTTCTCTATCTAAAATATTATGTTTAAAAAGTTCTGTTATCTCATATTCCATCATTTCGATGTCATATTGTCGTTTTCCTAAATAAACAATAATGCCATGCTTTCTTAGTAATTGGGCAACATCATAAACTGTTTTCACATTAAAAACCTCTTATTCTTTGATTTTTTCTAACTCATCGTAATAAGAATCAAAAAATGGATTGCTTGATAACTCTCTAGCGCTGTTCGCTTCTTTAATTGCATTTGGCATATCACCTTTTATTCTATAGCAAACAGATAAATAATAATGAGCCTCTGGGATGTCTTTGTCGATATTAATTGCTTCTTTAGCCATTGTTTCTGCTTTATCTATTTGCTTATCTTGTAAAGCGATAGATGCAGCATACGTATATGAATAGCCGTCAGCACTTCCGCTAGAAATTAAATTATCGGTAATCTTCGTTGCTTCTTTTTTGTTTTGTTCTTGAAGGTATTGTTGTACTGCTACATTAGCTTGCATCGGATCATATGGCTGTTCTCCTTTTTGGTAGCCAAAATACAAAAATAAAACAGCTACAGCAAAAAGTGAAATGCCATATGCAAGTCGTCGCCAATGGAAAAATTGTTTTGGTAACGATAATGCTCCGGCAAGCAAGAATCCACCTACAAGGCCACCAATATGTCCAGCAATATCAATCTGGCTAGAAAATACATCAATTAACAAATTGATTGCGACAAGTGACGCGATACTGACGCCAATTGTTTTTGCATAAAGATTTGGTTTTAAAACAACCAAATAAAGTAACGCGCCCATTACTGCAAATACTGCGGTACTCGCTCCAACAGATAAGTTCATATTTAGTGCAAAACTGGCTATGTTTCCACATATTCCTCCTAAGAGAAGAATTAGAACATAACGCCATTTACCATAAATACGCTCTGCCCAAGCACCAACAATATATAGCATAACTGCATTGGAAGCTATATGCATTAATCCACTATGAAGGAAAATCGGTGAAATAAAGCGCCACCATTCCCCAGCATAAATAAGTGGGTTGAATTTCCCGCCCCATTTAATTAAGTTAAATGAATTGGTAGTTCCACCTTGGAAAGAAAGCCACAAGAATGCTGCAACCAAAAGGCCAATGAACGTATACGTAACTATTGGTTTTGAATTCCTAGCAACTTTTTGTTCTTCATTTACTTTAGTAGTAATATACGCGATTACTTGCTCTCGCTCTTTTGCTACTAGCTCTTTCGTTATTTCATTTGGAAGAACAAATGCTTCTTCTGGTAATTCTAAAGTTTTAATTAGTATATCTAGATGCTCTCTCATTTGTTCGTTCGCGAGTAAAATATTTTCTAATTTCACTTTTTCATTTGGAGAAGCAATTGACTGCCCAAAAAAAGGCGAAATATCACCCATTGGTTCAAATGGTGTTATATAAATATTCACAAGAGGCAATTTCAAACGCCCCATTTGCTTACGAAGATTTTCAGTAACATGTAAAGTGTGTGTCACATCGCGTTCCACCACATTAGCCCAACTTAATTCTTTCATCTGTATACGGATGACTGGTCTTTTTTTCTGGCTTGTATTTTCCAACCAAAGTTCTTGTTTCTCCTCGTGAAGATGGATTAGACGGTATTTTTCAACACCCAAGAAATAATTAGTTAGGCGCCAGAAGACATATTGTTCTTGGAAGCTCAAAAAATTCCCTGCTTTCATTACAAATTATATTTACTACTATACGCAAAAAAAAGGGTGTTGTAAACAATCCACCCTATTTTCTATAGAATTATTTTTCCTTATCCTCCAATTAAAATAGAAACAGGTTCGTCATGCGTTTCAGGTGTAAACTCTATTTGTTGTTCATAAAGGTACAAGGACACTGTATGGCCTTGAAAATCCGTTAAAAATCTATCGTAAAATCCTCCGCCAAAACCGATTCTATAATGGTCTTTATTAAAAGCAACCCCAGGAACGATTAATAAGTCAATTACTTTTTTATCAACTGTTTCTGCTAATTCGTTAGGTTCTAAAATACCAAACTTTGATTTTATTAAAGGGTGTATGGAATCCATCTTTTTAAACTCCATTTTTCTGCTAGGATAATATGTTTTTGGAATTAAAATAGTCTTCCCTTCTTTTTTCGCTTGCAGAATGATTGCTTCTGTTTCGATTTCAGGGTGTCTTGCTAATGTGATACCAACAACCTTTGCGTTTTCCCATTCTGGCAATAAAAATAGTTTTTCTGCTAATTTAATAGAACGTTCGCGATGTTCTACTTTATCAATGCTATTCAAATTCCGTAGAATTTTCTCGCGTATCAGTCGTTTGTCTTCCATCTTGACTTCCCCCTTTTGTCTAATAAAAAAAGCAACAGAATGGAGATCCTGCTGCTTACTTAGTTTCGCGGTGTAAAGTTACACGGCGTAATCTTGGACAATATTTTTTTAATTCAATACGTTCCGGATTTTCACGCTTATTTTTAGTAGTGATGTAATTACGATCACCGCATTCAGTGCATTCTAAAGTAATATTAACGCGCATTATTTTTCCCTCCAACTCCGACTGACGAATTTATTTACTAAACCTGTATAATAATATCATTTTTAAACAGTTGTTGCAAGGACTCTATGCATTTTCTTTTTATTTTCTTTACAAAACCTTATTTCGGATGGTGTTTTGAGGTAAATTATGCTATAACTAGTAGTAGAGTTTATGGAAGAGAGGTGTGTATAAAACCCATGACCACAGTCATAATTATCTTACTAATTGCTGCTATTGCGCTGTTTGTTATTTCATTTCTACAAAAAGGTGACAATAAACAATTAGAAAAAGAACTGGAAGATGTTGCTGCTCAGTGGATGCAAGAAAACTTTGAACTAAAACAACGTATCTCTGAACTAGAAAAAGCAATGAAAATGGATAGCCCAAGCATTGAAGCTGAGCAAGTTCCTGATAGCCCGAAAGTTCGTGAATTAATGAAAAAACAAGTGATTACACTTTATACTTCTGGAATTGTAACTTCAGAAATTGCTGAACAGTCATCTTTACCTAAAGAAGAAGTGGAAAAAATCATTGAAGAATATTTAAAACATTGATTTAAATTTTAAAGGAGGAGCCTATCTGTGAAGAAAAACTTACGGATGTTGGCGCTAGGTTTCTTAATATCTGCTGTTGTCTTACTGGTGTATAATCAGTTTTTCTCAACTCAGACTAAAGCAGATGAAACAAAAGCCACGTCTACAAAAGCTGGTTCTGATGAAAACTCAAGCACATGGAAGAACAAATACGAAAAATTATTAGCTCAGCAAGAAGTGGATAAAGCAACGGAAGCGGAAGCAAAGAAAAAAGCCGAAGAAGATGCTAAAAAGAAAGCTGAAGAAGCAAAAAAAGTAAAAAGTTATACTTTAAAGATTTCTAAAGGAGATCCTTCTTCTAAAGCTGGTGACGAACTTCAAGCAAACGGTATTATTAAAAGTGCTTCAGATTTTGATAAATATTTACGAGATAATGATTATGAAAAGTATATTCGTGATGGTAGCTATAATCTCAAAAGTGATATGAGCTATGAAACGATTGCTAAAATTTTAACGCATAAAAATTAATACAAAAAGGAAACAAGTCTAGAGCTTGTTTCCTTTTTTATGTTATTATTTAAGAAAGAAAGGATGATGAATTATGGCAATTGTAAAAATGGAAAACCTCATAATTAATACGGGGGTATTTTACCTATAGAATGCTCCCAACTACAAAGGAGCGAAAACATTGATATTAGAACAATATGGTATTACAAGTTTTTTTAAAGAACAAAAGATAGCTGCTACTTCCTCTTATGGTAGAGTAACTGCGGTATTTAGAGATTACTATCGAATTATTACGGAGAATGAGGAATTTTTAGCATCATTGAAGCGTGGAAATTTTTATGAATTATCCTCTACTTCCCTTCCTACTGTCGGTGATTTTGTAGAGATTAGTGGTGATTTGCAAATACTCTCTGTTTTGGAGCGGAAAACAGTATTTTCTAGAATGAATAAAGACTCGGCGGAACAATTGATTGCAGCTAATTTCGATTATGCGCTCATTGTGATGAGTTTAAATCATGATTTTAATTTAAACAGATTAGAGCGCTATTTAACTGTTGCTTGGGATAGTGGTGCAACACCGATTATCATTTTAACGAAAGCAGATTTAGTGGAGGATTTATCATTCTATGCTCAGCAGCTCGAAGCAGTCGCTTATGGCGTTCCAGCTTACTATGTGGATAATTTATCACATCATGGTTTTGAAGCGTTAGAAAGTGATTTAAAGCCGAATAGCACGCTTATTTTGCTCGGCTCCTCAGGTGTTGGAAAATCCTCTTTTATTAATTCGCTTGCAGGTACTGATTTAATGAAAACTGCTGGTATTCGAGAAGATGATAGTAAGGGAAAACATACGACGACCCATCGAGAAATGCATTTGCTTTCGAATGGTTGGATTGTTATTGATACGCCAGGCATGCGCGAATTTGGTGTTGGTTTTAATCAAGCTGGATTAGAAACAACTTTTTCAGATGTGGAAGAATTGGCTGAAGGATGTCGTTTCCATGATTGTTCTCATACACAAGAGCCAAATTGCGCCGTCCAAGCGGCATTAGAAGATGGAACTCTCACTATGCAACATTACGAGAATTGGTTGAAATTGCAGCGAGAAATGGCTTACCACGCCCGGAAAAATAGCCCTGCTCTTGCAAGACAAGAACGCGACCGCTGGAAAGTTATTCAAAAATCAATGCGAACACATTTTAAAACCCGACCTAAAAAATAGTTTAAAAAAAGCAAGTAGCCTAAGCTACTTGCTTTTTATATTATTTAGATTCTGGTTTTTTCGTTTTTGGATAGAATTTTTTCTCTGCTTGTGGTTTTTTATCGCCTTCTGGTTGTTCTTTTTTCTCAAGCAAAGCTTTACGTGATAAGTTAACGCGGCCTTGTTGGTCTACTTCGATAACTTTAACAGTAACTTCATCACCTAATTTTAGGATATCTTCTACTTTCCCAACGCGTTCATGCGCTAATTCAGAAATATGAACTAAACCATCTGTACCTTTGAATAATTCAACAAATGCGCCAAATTTTTCGATACGACGAACTTTACCAGTATAAACTTCTCCCACTTCTACTTCACGAACGATGTCTTCGATGATAGCAATTGCTTTACGGTTCATTGCTTGATCTTGGGAAGCAATGTACACTGTACCATCTTGTTCGATATCAATTTTTACGCCAGTTTCATCAATAATTGCATTGATTTGTTTTCCACCAGGTCCGATAACATCTTTGATTTTCTCTGGTTTGATATTTAGTGTGATGATTTTTGGAGCATAAGCAGAAAGTTCTTCACGAGGTGCGCTAATTGTGCTAGTTAAGTGTTCTAGAATGTGTAAGCGTCCTTCTTTTGCTTGTGTTAATGCTTCGTCCAAAATTTGACGGCTCAAGCCATCGATTTTGATATCCATTTGAAGTGCTGTAATACCGTCTTTTGTACCAGCAACTTTAAAGTCCATATCGCCAAAGTGATCTTCCATACCTTGGATATCAGAAAGGATTGTGTAGTCATCTCCAAGTTTTACAAGACCCATCGCGATACCTGCAACTGGCGCTTTAATTGGAACACCAGCATCAAGCATTGCAAGTGTAGAACCACAAATACTTGCTTGAGAGCTAGATCCGTTAGATTCAAGAACTTCTGATACTAAACGGATTGTGTAAGGGAATTCCTCTTCGGAAGGAATAACATATTGTAATGCACGTTCGCCTAATGCACCGTGACCGATTTCACGACGCCCTGGAGCACGACGAGGACCTGTTTCCCCAACACTAAATTGCGGGAAGTTATAATGATGCATAAAGCGTTTGTACTCTTCTGTCCCTAGACCATCAATGATTTGGTGTTCACGAAGCGGCGCCAGTGTACATACACTTAGAGCTTGTGTTTGGCCACGAGTGAATAAACCTGAACCATGGACACGAGGAAGCATACCAACTTCAGAAGAAAGCGGGCGAATTTCGTTTACTTTACGACCATCTGGACGGATTTTATCTTGAGAAATTAGACGACGCATTTCATCTTTTTCAATCATTTCAAGAATATGAGCTACTTCGCTAAGAATTTCTGCTTCGTTTTCTAGTTCTTTTGCTTTATAGCTTTCTAAAATTTCTTCTTTTACATCTTCAATTGCTGCTTCACGTGCTTTTTTCTCTTCTGTTTTGATAGCTGTTTTCATTTTACCTTCACTAGCTGCTTTTACTTCTGCTTCAAGTTCAGGATCGCTTACAAAAAGTTCGATTTCGCGTTTTTCTTTACCAACTGCCGCAATAATTTGTTGTTGGAATTCACAAAGACGTTTAATTTCTTCATGACCAAACATAATTGCTTCAAGCATTGCTTCTTCTGAAACTTCTTTCGCTCCAGCCTCTACCATGTTGATTGCATCATAAGTTCCTGCAACAGTTAAGCTAATATCGCTTTTTTCTGCTTGCTCGATTGTTGGGTTAATAACGTATTTTCCATCGATACGACCAACGTCAACACCAGCGATTGGTCCTTCAAATGGAATATCGGAAATAACTAATGCAACAGAAGATCCAAGCATTGCTGCCATTTCTGGCGAACAATCTTGATCCACACTGAATACAGTAGAAGTAATTTGAACTTCATTACGGAAACCTTCTGCAAATAGCGGACGGATTGGACGGTCAATAAGACGCGCTGTTAATGTAGCACGGTCGCTTGGACGTCCTTCACGTTTTAAGAATCCACCGGGAACTTTACCAACGGAATACATTTTTTCTTCATAGTTAACAGTTAATGGGAAAAAGTCGCCTGGACGTGGTTTTTTAGAACCTACTGCGGCTGTTAAAACAACCGTATCACCGTAACGAATTAAGGCTGCCCCACTTGCTTGTTTTGCTAATTGACCTACTTCAACAGATAATGTTTTACCTGCCCACTCTGTTGAAAATACTTGTTTTTCAGACATATTTTACTCTCCTTTGATTAGGAAAAACACGAACCAGAAACTTTACCATGCATAAGAATGTTCACGCACACTTTAGATTGTCTAAAGCACACATGAATCCAAAAACCTGCTAAAAATAGCAAATTTTTGAAGCACGTTTTTGGATTCATGCGATAAAGTTTCATTTCTTCGGCGTGTTTTCCAAAATTTAGTATAGTTAATACTCAAAAAAAAGCGGGAACTTTTGGTATCCCGCTTTCGTCTGGTTTTTATCGACGTAAACCTAAACGTTTGATAAGTTCGCGGTAACGTTGAACATCTTTTTTACGTAGGTAAGTTAATAGGTTACGACGGTGACCTACCATTTTCATTAATCCACGGTAAGAGTGATGATCTTTTTTGTGTACGCGAACGTGCTCATTTAAGCTATTGATTTCAGCAGTTAATACAGCAATTTGTACTTCTGGTGAACCAGTATCTGTATCATGGACACGGTACTCTGCAATAATTTCATTTTTGCGTTCTTGAGTTAAAGCCATTTCTTTCCACCTCCTTCTAAAATATCCCCAATTACTGAGCCAAGCGTCGGTGAGTCGCAAAAGCCAAGTAATGGTTCTGTTCGTACAGATTTAAAGATACACTATTTAGGCTCTAAAAGCAAGCAGAAATAGTCGTTTAATCCTCTAAATTAGCAAAAAATGCTCTTGTATCTTGTTCGTCTTTTTCTAACTGAGCAATCAAACCTTCTACCCCATTAAATTTAAGTTCTGGGCGGAAAAATTGATACCATTCAATTTCTGCTTCTTCGCCGTAAATTTCGCGGTGAAAATCTAGAATATACACCTCAATGGAGAGTGCTTGATCGTCTTTAAACGTGATATTGTAGCCAATACTCGCCATACCCAAGTGAGTTTCCCCATTCACACGGAATTTCACTGCATAAACACCAAGCTTCGGAATCAAATAATCTTCATTTACGCGGATGTTCGCTGTTGGAAACCCAATTGTTCTGCCTCGTTTGTCCCCATGAATCACGGTTCCTTTCGTTGTATAAGGATAGCCCAGTAATTGATTTGCTTCTTCTAGTTCGCCTTCTGTGATGGCACGTCTAATGTTTGTTGAACTTATTTTGTCGCTTGCGGCAGTTTGTTTATCGACAATCGTAACCTCAAAGCGACCATCAGCATATTTAGCCAAATCGGTCATTTTACCTTCACCTTTTTTACCGTAAGAATAGTCGAAACCAGCTACCACATGTTCTACATGTAAAGCGACTAAATAGTTATCCACAAAGGCTTGCGGAGATAGCTCGGAAAACTGTGTTGTAAAGCGAACTACATACATAATATCTACGCCAAGTTTAGCCATTTTTTCTGCTTTATCTTCAAGTGGTGTGAGATATTTTACTTGTTTTCGTATATTGCTTAAAACCACAGATGGATGCGGATCAAAGGTTAACACTGCAGTTTGAAGTCCTTTTTGTCCGGCAATCTGTTTCGCTTGTTTAATAACTGCTTGATGTCCCAAATGGACGCCATCAAAAAAACCAAGTGCCATTACTTTGTTTATGTCAGTCCACTCGTCCGTTGTAATCGGATGATGTAAGTATATCGTCTTCATTTTTGCCACTTCTCCTCTAAATTCGAATTCCTCTCATATCATAATATAAGAAAGCTATAGTCGCAATAACTATGCTTGATTTAACTCGATGACCTTTTCTGGTTTCCAAAGGTCTTTTTTCTCTGGATGTGGTTTATAAATAGCTGTTAATTTATCTTTAAAAATAAGCGCAGCACGAGGTTCATTTTCTACCTCTGCAAATAACGATGTTGGTAAAAGGCCGCCATTCAAAACTTTTGCATATACTTCTTCCTCAATTACTAGTTTGGCCATAGATTCAATTCCTTTTTCAAGTGGATATAAAAAGCTGCTATCACTTGCTTGCATCATTTCGTCAATTTCTGTGAGCGTCAAACAATCTTCTTTTTTGAAAAAGCCGCTACGAGTACGTTCTAGTTTAGACATATGAGCTGGATAACCTAATAATTCGCCAATCATAACTGCAAGAGTACGGATATAGGTTCCTTTTCCGCACGCAATTTCTAATTGGAAGGTTGGGTTGGATTGATTTAGCGCTGTGTCGCCATCTAAACGGATTAACGAATAAATATCCACTTGTCTGGATGGGCGTTCTACCTCTATTCCAGCTCTTGCATATTCATACAATTTCTTACCGTTGACTTTTACAGCGGAAAACATTGGTGGAATCTGGGTAATCTTACCTGTTAGTTTAGTAAGCGCGGCTTGAAGTTCTGCCGCCGAAATTTCGGCTAGTTCTTTAGTATTAACCGTTTCACCAGTTGCATCTTCTGTCGTAGTCGATTTGCCTAATGTTATTTCTGCTACATAGACTTTGCCTTCATCGGTGACATATTCAGCCAATTTTGTCGCACGGCCAATACAAATTGGTAGCACGCCTTCTACTTCAGGATCAAGTGTACCTGTATGACCAACTTTTTTCGTATGTAAAATTTTTCTTAATTTAAAAACGCAATCATGACTTGTCATCCCGCGTTCTTTCCACAGTGGGATAATGCCGTTCATCGAGCTCCTCCTTCTAAGAAAAAAAGTTTAAGACAGTTCCCCCACTTACATCCCGTTTGAATGAGAAGATAAAGGGACTGCCTTAAACTTTTATTTATTATTGATCGTTATTTAAGTCGCGAAGCAATTCATCGATTCGATTTCCGTAAGCGATGGAATTATCTATTTCAAAAGACATTTCTGGAACTTTACGAAGTCGAATACGGCGACCGATTTCAGAGCGGATAAAGCCATGCGCTTTCGCAAGTGCGAGTAACGTATTTTCTTTTTCCTTATCGGTACCAAGAATGGAAATGAACACCTTAGCTTCTTGTAAGTCCCCAGTAACATCTACTCCCGTTACAGTAACAAAACCTAAGCGAGGGTCTTTGATTTTACGATTTAAAATATCGCCCAATTCTTTTTTCATTTGCTCACTGACACGATTTGCTCGTACGTTCAAGTGTATTCACCTCTTTTTATAACTTCTCCATAACAGTCTCGGCGCGTTCCCACTCGGGAAAAGAATCAAGAAAAGCAAGTACTTCTCTGGCTTCTTTTTCCGCTTGGATGTGCGAGGAAGATACGACAGCAAAGCTAACTTCCGCTCGCTGCCATAAATCCTGATAATCCGTTTCAGCTATAGAGATATTGAATTTTTGTTTTGCTCTCGTTATAATTCGTTTCAGGATAGCTCGTTTTTCTTTGAGGTTTTGTGGTTCCTGCATGAAAAATTCACTAACAACTGATTGAATCATTTTCTTTCGATTTCTTCCATAACGTAAGCTTCAATGACATCGTCTTCTTTGATATCGTTGAAGTTTTGTACTGTGATACCACATTCGTAACCTTTGGCAACTTCTTTCGCATCATCTTTAAAGCGTTTAAGTGTAGCAATTTCGCCTTCAAAAACAACGATTCCGTCACGGATAATACGAACGCCGCTATCACGAGTAATTTTACCATCTGTTACGTAACAGCCGGCAATTGTACCCACTTTAGAAACATTGATTGTTTGACGAACTTGCGCTTGACCAATAATTTTTTCTTGAAATTCTGGATCAAGCATCCCTTTCATCGCTGCTTCAATTTCATCAATGGCTTTATAGATAACACGGTGTAAACGAATGTCTACACTTTCGTTTTCTGCTGCTTCACGCGCTTGAGCTGTTGGACGAACGTTAAATCCAATAACAATTGCATTAGAAGCTGCTGCTAAAGTAATATCTGATTCATTGATTGCACCAACGGCAGTATGAATGATTTTTACGTTAACGCCTTCTACATCAATTTTACGAAGAGATGCGGCAAGAGCCTCTACAGAACCTTGAACGTCAGCTTTAATAATAACGTTAACTTCTTTCATTTCGCCAGCCTTCATATGTTCAAATAAGTTGTCTAAACTTACTCGGTTTGTTGCGGAACGTTGTGCTACTAGTGCACGGCTTGCACGAGTTTCACCGATATTTCTTGCTGTTTTTTCATCTTCAAAAACAACAAAGCGATCGCCAGCTTGCGGTACATCATTTAATCCAGTGATTTCAACTGGTGTACTTGGGCCAACTTTTTTCACGCGACGGCCTAAATCATTGACCATTGCGCGGACACGACCAAATGTGTTACCAACAACAATTGGGTCTCCGATATTAAGCGTTCCATCTTGTACTAGTAACGTCGCAACCGGGCCACGGCCTTTATCAAGTTCTGCTTCAATAACAGAACCGATAGCACGACGGTCTGGATTCGCTTTTAATTCTTCTACTTCAGAAACAAGTAAAATCATATCTAACAAGTTTTCAAGACCTTCACCGAATTTAGCTGAGATTGGTGCGAAAATTGTATCGCCGCCCCATGCTTCTGGAACTAATTCATACTCAGTTAATTCTTGCATTACGCGGTCTGGGTTGGCTTGTGGTTTATCAATTTTGTTGACAGCAACAATAATCGGCATTCCCGCAGCTTTCGCATGGTTGATTGCTTCAATTGTTTGTGGCATAACACCATCATCTGCTGCAACAACTAAAATCGTAATATCCGTGATTTGCGCACCACGAGCACGCATCGCTGTAAAGGCAGCATGTCCCGGTGTATCAAGGAAAGTGATTTTTTTGTCATGAATTTCTAATTGGTAAGCACCGATATGTTGCGTGATACCACCAGCTTCTCCTAAAGTAACTTTTGTATTACGAAGGGAATCTAGTAATGTTGTTTTACCGTGGTCAACGTGTCC
This sequence comes from Listeria monocytogenes, assembly GCF_900187225.1. Taxonomy (GTDB): domain Bacteria; phylum Bacillota; class Bacilli; order Lactobacillales; family Listeriaceae; genus Listeria; species Listeria monocytogenes. Next base: position 1,312,667 of record NZ_LT906436.1, on the reverse strand, counting down.
CATGATAGTAACAACTGGTGGGCGTTCAACAAGTTTAGACTCGTCAACCGCTTCATTTAGTTCATTTTCAAAGTACACATCTAAATCTGTTACATCGACTTTAATTTCTTCTTCTACTTGCACACCGTAGTCGTCACAAATTAGTTCGATCGCATCTTTATCTAATGATTGGTTGATTGTCGCAACAACGCCAAGCATAAATAATTTTTTGATAAGTTCAGATGGTTCTCTGTATAATTTTTTCGCTAATTCCGCTACTGTTAGAGACTCGCTGAAAACGATTTTTTCAGGAAGTTCTTTTGGTTTCGGCGGAGTTGGCGGTACTGTACTGTGGTTTAACTTACCTTTTTTCTTCGTGTTACGGCCTTTATTGTTAAAATTGCCGCCGCGATTCGGACGATTGTTACCACCTGGACGGTTTGGATTGCCGCCGCCTGGACGATTACTGTTGTTATTGTTGTTACGTTTTTGTCCGCCAGCTTGTTGGTTCCCACTTGCTTGTGTTTGGTTACTTGTGTTTGCTGGTTTGTTTGTCGCTGGTTTTGCACCTTGGCTTTTGTTTGCAGTGGCTGGTTTATTAGCTTGTCCTGCTGGTTTATTTGGTTTATTCGACTTTTCATTACTATTTGTCATATTTGGTTTGTTTGGCCCCTTACTATTTCCATTTTCGTTGCTAGTAGTTTCTTTCTTTGGTGCTTCGGCTTTTTTATTTGTGCCATCAACGGCATTATCTAATTGTCTTAATGCATTTTCATTAATAGTGGACATGTGATTGGCCACTTCAATACCTAAGTCTTTCAATGCTTCAATGACTTTTTTGCTTGATACTTGATGTTCTTTTGCATATTCATATACACGAACTTTACTCATGTCGTACACCTCCGTATAAGATTCAACCGAGTAATTCTGCTAATTTAATAGCAAATCCTTTATCAAGTATGGCAACGATTGCACGTGTGTCTTTGCCGATTGCACCCCCTATCATTTCCCGGGTACCGGCTTTTTTCACGACAACATTATAGTATTCACACTTGTTGCGGATTGTTTTCTCGGTTTTTTCGGATATATCTTCTGAAATGAGAACCATTTTTGCTTTCCCATTTCTAACTGCTTTTAATACTAATTCTTCACCAGTAGTAATTTTACGTGCTCGGTTTGCGAGGCCTAATAAGGAAAGTGCTTTTTTATCCATTCGTTGGTTCCTCGAGAGACTTCACATAAGCGATTAGCTCATCGTAAAAGGACTCTTGTTCCGGCATTTTTAGTTGATGAAAAATAGCGTTTTTCTTTTTCGCTTTTTCACATGCTTCTACACTTTTAACGATGTAGAAACCGCGTCCAGGTGCTTTGCCTGTAGGATCTATCGTAAGCGCTCCGTCTTTCGAATACGCAATACGAAGAAGTTCGCCTTTTGGCAAGCGTTCACCGGTAATAATACATTTTCGAAGGGGGATTTTTTTATTACGCATGATAATTCTCCTTTTTACTCTTCATCTTCTGTAAAAGTTTCGCTCTCTGCTTCTTCAACTTCTGGCGCTTCTACATCATTACGAGGATAGATGCCTAGTTCAGTTGCAACTGTTTCACTTTTAATATCAATTTTCCATCCAGTTAATTTTGCTGCTAAACGGGCATTTTGACCACGTTTACCAATTGCTAGTGATAACTGATAGTCTGGTACGATTACAGTTGTCGCTTGGTCTGCTTCGTTAACAATAACATCTAACACTTTAGAAGGGCTAAGTGCATTAGCAACGAATGTGAAAGGATCTTCTGACCATTCAACGATATCGATTTTTTCACCTTTAAGTTCATTGACGATTGTTTGGACACGTGCACCTTTTGGTCCGACACATGCGCCAACAGGATCCACTTCTTCATTTGCAGTGTAGACGGAGATTTTAGAGCGGTCTCCTGCTTCACGTGCAACAGACTTGATTTCTACAACACCGTCATAGATTTCCGGTACTTCCATTTCAAAAAGACGTTTAAGTAAGCCAGGGTGTGTACGGGATACAAAGATTTGTGGCCCTTTTGTCGTCTTTTCTACTTTTGTCAAATAGACTTTGATGCGGTCATGTGCATGGTAAGTTTCGTTTGGCATTTGCTCATTTTGCGACAAAATTGCTTCGATTTTACCTAGATTCACATAGATGAAACGAGAATCTTGACGTTCCACGATACCAGTCATAATGTCATCTTCACGGTCGATAAACTCATCGTAAATGATGCCGCGTTCTGCTTCACGAACACGTTGCGTAACAACTTGTTTCGCTGTTTGAGCTGCAATACGTCCAAAATCTTTTGGTGTTACTTCAAGCTCTACCACATCACCTGGTTTGTATACTGGATTCAGTTTGTGTGCTTCTTCCATAGAAATTTCAAGGCGAGAATCAAATACTTGTTCTACTGCTTCTTTTCTAGCTAAAACACGGATAGAACCGTTTTCCATATTTAAATCTACGCGTACGTTTTGTGCATCTTTGAAGTTTCTTTTATATGCGGAAGTAAGTGCAGCTTCGATTGCTTCTACTAAAACCTCTCTTGAAATACCTTTATCATGTTCTAACACATGAAGAGCATCTAATAATTCTGTGCTCATTTTTTATTCAGCTCCTTATTCTTTGCTTTTTAAAATTGAATTGCGAGTCTTGCTTTGGCTACTTTGTCTTTAGGAATTTCACAAGTGATTTTGCGTGTTTTGTCCGTGATAGTAATAACGAGTGTTGTGCCGTCATAACTAACAAGCGTTCCTTCCCACATTTTACGACCGTCAATTGGCTCATAAGAAGTGACGTGAACATATTTACTTACCGCATTTTCAAAATCTTGCTCTTTCTTCAGCGGACGTTCAGCCCCGGGAGAAGATACTTCTAAAAAGTAGTTTTGTGTAATGGGGTCATTTTCGTCCATTTTCTCACTAACTTTTTCGCTCACGGCTGCGCATTCATCGATATCTACGCCACCATCTTTGTCAATAAAAATTCGTAAAAACCAATTTGGGCCTTCTTTTTCAAAGGCAATATCTACGAGTTCTAGTTGAAGTTCGTCCGTGATTGGCGCAACAATTGCTTCTACTTGTTCTAGTACTTTACTCATTTCAGCCTCCTTAAGAGATACGCTTTTCCAGCTAATTCGTCCCCTACTTCTGCCACAGGTGACTCTTTGACAGATTTGCAAAACGAAAGCGTGGGCATTGGCCCACGCTTGGCTGAGTTATCGTAGTATTTCTTAAATAAGTTTATCACAAATTGTGACTACAAGCAAGTTTTGCCCATTTTTAGAATAGTGACAACTGATTTTGATCAGGCAATCCTTCCAAGCATCCTTGATCATCCATGTACTGAATAATCGTTTTCGACACTTTTCCACGTTGTTGCAAGTCTTCTTTGGATAAAAATTCTCCATTTTCACGAGCGGCAACGATTTGTTTTGCTACGTTGGTTCCAAGACTTGGAATCGCATTGAATGGTGGAATAAGTGAGTCTCCGTCAATAATGAACTCATCAGCAGACGATTTATATAAATCGACTTTTTGGAAATGGAAACCACGAGCAAGCATTTCATTCGCAATTTCTAGAACAGTTAATAAGTTTTTCTCTTTGGTTGAAGCTTCCATTCCTTTATCGTTTACTTCCTTCATCGTTGCTTTCACGGCTTCTTTTCCGTTTACCATCGATGTTAAATCAAAATCGTCGGCACGAACGGTGAAATAAGTCGCATAGAAGTATAGTGGATAATGTACTTTGAAATATGCAATCCGTACTGCCATTAAAACATAAGCAGCAGCATGGGCTTTAGGGAACATGTACTTGATTTTTTTACAAGATTCAATGTACCAAAGCGGTACTTTATTCGCCATCATTGCTTCTTCCATTTCATCTGTTAACCCTTTCCCTTTACGCACAGACTCCATAATCTTAAAGGCTAATGAACTTTCTAGCCCTTGATAAATTAGGAAAACCATAATATCATCACGACAACCAATTACATCTGGCAGTTCGCATGTTTTATTTTTGATTAATTCTTCGGCATTACCAAGCCAAACGTCCGTCCCGTGGGAAAGACCGGAGATTTGCACTAGCTCAGAAAATGTTGTTGGTTTAGTTTGTTCTAGCATTTGTCGAACAAAACGCGTCCCAAATTCGGGGATTCCTAATGTTCCTGTTTTTGAATCAATATCTGCTGGTTTAACACCAAGCGACTCTGTAGATCCAAATAGTTTCATAACATCTGGATCATCGGTTGGGATTGTTTTTGGATCAATACCGCTTAAATCCTGTAACATCCGGATAGCAGTCGGATCATCGTGTCCAAGTATATCTAGTTTTAATACGTTATCATGAATCGAGTGAAAGTCAAAATGGGTCGTTTTCCATTCTGAGTCCGTCGCATCAGCTGGGAACTGTACCGGTGTAAAATCGTAAACATCCATATAATCTGGAATAACGATAATACCACCTGGATGTTGTCCGGTAGTTCGTTTAACGCCTGTACAACCAGCAACAAGTCGGTCAATTTCTGCCCCGCGAATAGTCATATTCATATCTCGCTCATAATTTCGAACATAACCAAAAGCTGTTTTCTCTGCAACAGTACCAATCGTCCCCGCACGGAAAACGTAATCTTCACCAAAAATTTCTTTTGTATAAGCATGGGCTACCGGTTGATAATCTCCTGAGAAGTTCAAGTCAATATCAGGTACTTTATCCCCTTTAAATCCTAAGAAAGTTTCAAATGGAATGTCTTGTCCTTCTTTTTGATAAGCAGTTCCGCAATGTGGGCAATCTTTGTCAGGTAAGTCAAAACCAGAACCAACTGAACCATCATCAAAGAACTCAGAATCCTTACAATTCGGGCAAAGATAATGCGGTGGAAGTGGGTTTACTTCGGTAATTTCCGTCATTGTCGCAACGAAAGAAGAACCGACCGATCCCCGCGAACCAACTAGATAGCCATCTACAAGTGATTTCTTAACAAGCTTATGTGAAATGAGATAAATAACCGCAAACCCGTGTCCGATAATACTTTTCAGTTCTTTTTCTAGTCGAGCTTCTACGATTTCTGGCAGTTTCTCACCGTAAAGTTGATGCGCCATCGCATAGCTCATATTCCGAACTTCATCTTCTGCGCCATCAATCTTCGGCGTGTATAATTCGTCTTTGATTGGTTTAAGATTTTCCATCCAATCGACAACTAAATTCGCATTAGTTACAACAATTTCTTTTGCTTTTTCTTCACCCAAGAAGGCAAATTCTTTCAACATTTCATCCGTTGTACGGAAATGAACATCTGGTAATTCAGCACGATTAAGCGGATTTGCTCCTCCTTGCGAATGGATTAAAATTTTACGATAAATTTTATCCACTGGATCTTTGTAATGTACATTACCTGTTGCAACGACAGGTTTTCCAGTTTTTTCACCAACGCGGACGATATTTTTCAATATTTCTTCTAAAGCTTTTTCGTCACGAACTAGTTCACGTTCAATAAGCGGTGCATAAACTGGCTTCGGTTGAACTTCAATGAAATCATAGAACTCTGCTACTTTTTCTGCCGCTTGCATCCCTTTTTGCATCATTGCTTCAAATAGTTCTCCTTGGCTACAAGCAGTTCCAATAATTAAACCTTCACGTAATTTCTTTAGCTGAGAACGAGGAATACGAGGCACACGGTAAAAGTAATTAATATTGGACATCGTAATTAATTTAAAGAGATTCTTCAAACCAACAGCCGTTTGTGCGTAAATTGTGGCGTGGAATGGTCTCGCACGCTTGTATGCGTCGCCTTCTCCCATATAGTCATTTAAAGAATCATGGAAATCGATGTTGTGCATTTCTTTCGCATCTTTAATTAATTTCCAAGCTAAATATGCTGTAGCCTCAGCATCAAATACAGCCCGGTGATGTTGTTCAAGAATAATATTAAATTTCTTTGTTAATGTATTCAAACGGTGATTCTTAAAATGTGGGTAAAGAAAACGTGCTAATTCTAATGTATCGACAACTGCATTTTCTGCTTTTTCTAGCCCAACTTTTTCATAAGCAGTGTTAATAAAACCCATGTCAAAAGAAGCATTATGGGCCACAAGAATATCATCACCGCTCCATTCTTTAAATCGTTTTAAAACAACATCAATGGGATCAGAACCTTTTACCATGTCATCTGTAATACCAGTTAAATTAATAGTAGTTGCAGAAAGTGGATGTCCTGGATCAATAAAAGCTTCAAATTTATCAATAATTTCACCATTTTTCATTTTTACGCCAGCAAGTTCGATGATCGTATCATAAACAGCGGATAAACCTGTTGTTTCAACGTCAAATACGCAATATGTTGCATCTTCCAAAGCAATATGTTGATCGTTATAAGCGATTGGCACGCCATCATCTATGAGATTTGCTTCGATGCCAAAAATAACTTTTAAGCCATACTTTTGCCCTGCTCCATACGCTTCTGGGAAAGATTGGGCAACGGAATGATCAGTAATAGCGATTGCTTTGTGTCCCCAATCAGCAGCTTGTTTGAACAGTGAATCAACAGATGAAGTGGCATCCATTTGACTCATCGGTGAATGAAGATGTAGTTCTGCGCGTTTTTCTTCAGCAGTATCAAGACGCTTCACTCCAGCGATTTCATTGACATCTTGCGCCATCATGATTAAGTCACGCACGAAAGTATCGTTTTGAACGCTTCCTCGAACTTTAACCCACATACCTTTTTTCAAATTCTGGAACATCGCCGCATCCTCGTTATCACGAGAAAACATTTTTATAATCATTGAACTTGTATAATCGGTAATTTTGAATTGTAACAAACTACGACCACTGCGAAGCTCTCTAATTTCTGTCGCAAAGATTAAGCCTTGAACTGTAATACGTCGTTCTTCATCATAAATATCCCCAAGACGTTTAACTTCTTCATCGTCTTTAATTTTATAACCAATTTGGAACGGACCTGTTAGTGGAGCTGCTCCACCGCCACCGCTTTGCCCTTCTGCTTGTCGTTTTTGCATAACTTGCACAGCTTCAGCGGCTTTTTTCTGATCTTCTTCTTGTTTGGCCTGTGCAAAAGCTTTATATTCATCTGTTTCAGACTGGTCAAGCATGTGCATTTTCATTGCTAGACGTGGAAATCCAGCTTTCCCATAACTTTCAATAATTTTCGTCTGGAATCGTTGCTGAATAGTCGCTTCTTCCATGTCATTATGGACTGCTACTTCAATAAAATGGGGTTCTTTAAATGTAGGTTTTTGCTCCATTAAAAGCTTTCCAATCATCGGTGACTGCTTTCCAATTGGCTCTACGATTAAGTTCCAATAATCTTGAATGAGCGTTTCGTTGATTGTTTGATTTTCTGGAACAATTTGCATTTCTGTTTCCGCGATTTGGCTGAATGCGCGTTTCATTCCAACATCCATCATATGGAAAAGTGCTGCTGGAAAAATTTGTGGAACGTGTAAATGAAATTGCCATGTTTTATTTTTCTTATCGGCAACGAGTTTTTCGATTTTAGCATCTTTTGTAAATTCTTCGTAGGTTGTTACATCTTGTAAACCGATTTGTGTCATTAACAGCTGAAATCGTTCTTGTTTTTCTTCCTCTTTTGCAGTCATTCCGAATAACACCCCTTCATTCAAATTTATAAAAGCCAGATGTCCCTCATAACCCGTTTTTATAGAACGAGTGAAGTTTCATCTGGCATGAATTGCTCAATAAATTATTTATCTCCAAAGAGTATAGGCAGCGTGTTTAGTAACTCATCTTGACGAACTTCAATCATTTCGCCAGTTTTTCTGATTTTTACTTCAACTACGCCTTCTGCTGCTTTTTTACCTACTGTAATACGAATTGGTAAACCGATTAAATCGGCATCTGCAAACTTAACGCCCGCCCGCTCCGCACGATCATCGATTAAGACACTGAAGCCAGCATCTTGTAAGGATGTATAAAGTGTTTCTGCAAAAGCAACTTGCTCTTCGCTCTTCATATTAACAGGAATTAAATGCAAATCAAATGGACTAATTTGTTTGTCCCATACAAAACCATTTTCATCATTCGATTGTTCCGCAATGGCAGATAAAATACGTGATACGCCAATTCCGTAACAACCCATAATGATAGGCTGTGCTCGACCATTTTCATCTAAAATAGTTGCATTCATCGCTTCACTATACTTCGTTCCAAGTTTGAAAATATGACCAACTTCGATACCTTCAGCAAACTTGATTACGCCCTGACCATCTGGAGATAAATCGCCAACTTGAATCATCCGTAAATCAAAATAGCTAGTAACGGAGAAATCGCGATCTGGATTCACATTAATATAATGGAAACCATCTTCGTTTGCACCAACTACCGCATTAACGATATCTTTCACAGCATTATCTGCAAACACGCGCATGTTTTCAGGAACATTGATTGGTCCTAGGGAACCAAAATTAGCTCCTAATAGTTCAACAGCAACAGCTGGATCCACTAATTCTACATTGGTTGCATCTAATGCATTTTTGATTTTAATATCATTTACTTCATGGTCACCGCGAACGAGAACCATAATAACTTCATCATCGACTTGATAAAGCATCGATTTCATTGTTTTTTCAATTGGAACTTCTAAAAATTCAACGATATCAGTAATCGATTTTTGGTCAGGAGTGGCAACTTTTTCCAGGTCTTTCTCTAGCTCATGCGATTTTTTCTCCATATATAAAACTGGAGCCATCTCTGTGTTAGCAGCATAATCAGAAGCGTCACTATACGCAATCGTATCTTCGCCAATATCAGATAACGCCATAAATTCTTTTGATTCATTCCCACCGATAGAACCAGAATCCGCAATAACAGAACGGAATTCAAGCCCACAACGAGTAAAGATATTTGAATAAGCTTGGTGCATTAAGTTATACACTTCATCCAAACTTTCACTGGTTGCATGGAAAGAATAGGCATCTTTCATAATGAATTCGCGACCACGTAATAACCCGAAGCGTGGACGTTTTTCATCACGGAATTTTGTTTGAATTTGGTATAAAGTAAGCGGCAAACGTTTGTAAGATTTAACTTCATCGCGTAAAAGCGCTGTAATAACTTCTTCATGTGTTGGCCCAAGCGCAAAGTCGCGAGAAGCTCGGTCTTTTAGGCGCATTAATTCTGGACCGTAATCGTTCCAACGACCAGACTCTTGCCAAAGTTCCGCAGGTTGAAGTGCAGGCATTAATAATTCCGCAGCGCCAATTGCTTCTAGCTCTTCACGAATAATTGTTTCGATTTTTCTTAACATCAATGTTGCAAGTGGTAAATAACTATAAATCCCACTAGCTGTTTGTCTTATAAAACCAGCGCGAAGAAGTAACTGGTGACTCTTTACTTCCGCATCTGCTGGAACTTCTTTTAATGTTGGTATAAATGTCATCGTTTGACGCATTTAAAACACCCCTTTTTCCCTTTATTAGTCTATCTCTTTTTAGAAAAATGCTCGTTGAATATCGTTCCATGTCACAAGAATCATCAGAACCATTAAAAGTGCAAATCCAGCAAAATGGATAATGCCTTCTTTTTTTGGGTCAATTGGTTTGCCGCGAACGAGTTCGTATAAGAAGAACATTAAACGTCCGCCATCTAGTGCTGGTAACGGTAGCAAGTTAACAATTCCTAAGTTAATACTTAAAACAGCAGTCCAGTTTAGTACAGTCATAAAGCCATATTGAACGACTTGTTGCGTACTTGTGTAAATCCCCACTGGGCCATTCAACATATCAAGCGAAAATCCGCCTGTAAACATATTTCCAAGAATCGTAAATATTTGAACGATCCAATTCCATGTTTGCGTAAATCCATTGGTTATTTTAGCAGTAAAAGAGGAATCCATTGGCGTTTCTACACCGATTTTTCCTACGTCTTTGCCATTTTCTTTTTGTGTTGCAGGTTTGACATCGATATCTTGTGTCTTACCATCACGCTCAATTTTGAAATCGAGTGTTTTTCCGGGGTTTTCTGAAACATTTTGAACAATATCAGTCCAAGATTTCGTTTCCTTCCCATTGATGGAAAGAACTTCATCCCCCTTTTTTAGCCCAGCCTCAGCAGCTGCTCCATCCGGTAGAACATTCCCAAGCGTATTATCGGTGCTCGGAACGCCCCCTTGTACAAAAGCAAGTGCTGTGAAAATTAAAATAGCTAAAATAAAGTTAAAAAGCGGTCCAGCAAAAATAGTCATTGCTCGGTTTCCTAATGATTTTGCATTAAAAGAACGGTCATACGGCGTAATCATTGTTTCGATCTTACCATCAATGACTAGAGCATCACGCTCAACCTGATAGCGAACTTTTTTTGTATCATCATAATCCTCATAGCCTTCAATGAAAAGTTCTTTTTCTAAATCACAGAGAGAAACTTCGATTGGCTGCGCATTTACATATTGATCTTTCCCATTTACAATGATTTTGCTAACAGTTTCTTCCGGAGTTAATTCAAGCCCTACTCGGTAACCAGGTTTTAGCTCAATTTCCTCGCCATCTTCCCCAGCCATCCGAACATAGCCACCAATCGGTAATAAGCGAATCGTATATTGTGTTTCTTTTTTACGATAAGCAAAAATTTTCGGTCCAAAACCAATTGAAAAGTCTTTCACCATAATCCCAGCACGTTTCGCAAAAAGAAAATGTCCTAGTTCATGGAAAAATACAATCAGTCCGAATACGAAAATAAAAGCAATAATAGTTGTCAAAATAGCTTCACCTCTATAAAAGTGTCTTTACATACGCGCGTGTTTCTTGATCGACTTGTAAAATCGTATCCAAGTCAGGATTAGAAATACTAGTATGACGATTCATTGCATTCTCAACAAGTGCTTCAATATTATAAAAAGCTACCTGTCCATTTAAAAAGCCAGCAACAGCAATTTCATTTGCCGCATTCAAAACTGTCGGCATTGTTCCACCTATTTTACCAGCATTATACGCGAGTTTCAATGCCGGAAATCTTTCATAATCCACTTTTTCAAAATGAAGTGCGGAAAAATCAGTGATCCGGAATTCTTTTTCATACGGTATATAGAGTCTGTCGGGATAGGTTAAAGCATATTGAATTGGCATCCGCATATCTGGCGTTCCAAGTTGTGCGATGAAACTTCCATCCACGAACTGAACCATAGAATGGATAATACTTTCGCGCTGGATAACTACCTCAATATCATCGTAATCTACACCAAACAGCCAGTGCGCCTCCATCACTTCCAAACCTTTGTTAAACATCGTTGCTGAATCAATTGTTAATTTATTCCCCATATTCCAGTTTGGATGTTTTAACGCTTCTTTCACCGTAACCGCGCTGAGTTGCTCCCTCGTCTTATCTCGGAAGCTTCCACCGCTCGCTGTAAGAACTAGTTTTTCTATTCTTTCTGGATTTTCTCCGTTTAATGCTTGTAAAATAGCAGAATGTTCACTATCAACGGGTAATAGAGAAATGCTCTTTTCTTTCGCCGAACGCATAACTAAATGTCCAGCCGTGACAAGTGTTTCTTTATTAGCTATTGCAATGGCCTTCCCAGCTTCGATTGCATCTAATGTAGGAAGTAGTCCAACGCTCCCCATAACTGCATTTAAAAGAACGTCCCCATCTAAATAGGTCGCTACTTCTCTAAGTCCTTCTAAACCATTAAAAAATTTCACATTTGGGAATTCTGCTTCTAAGGTAACACGATCTCTCGTATGCCAAACAGCGACCATTTTTGGTTTAAACTCTTTTATAATCGCCCTACCACGTTCCATATTACGCCCAAAACTAAGCGCAACAACTTGAAATTTTTCAGGATTTTCGCGAATGATTGCAAGCGTTTGTGTTCCAATTGAACCAGTTGCACCTAGCAAAATAATTTTTTTCATTATCCCATCTCCAATTAAATAATTTGAAGTATATGTAGCAGAGGTAAAACGAATAACAAGCTATCAAAACGGTCTAAAATACCACCGTGTCCAGGTAAGATTTTCCCAGAATCTTTTACACCATAGAAGCGTTTTAAAGCTGACTCGACCAAATCGCCAAGCTGTCCAAAAATAGAAAGAAAGACTAAAAGCGCTAGTACAAATGCAATATTTCCTGGTAACTCCGCAAAATAATAAAAACCCCCAGCAATGACAAGTGCGCATACAATCCCGCCAATAAAGCCTTCCACTGTTTTGTTTGGGCTAACATTCGGAGCTAATTTGTGTTTTCCAATCGCTTTTCCAATAAAATAAGCCCCTGTATCAGTTGACCAAACAATAAATAAAGCAAAAAGTACATACATTAACCCAGCTTCACGAGTTAACGCCAAGTAATGGAAACCAAATCCTGTATAAAAAGCGGCAACCATACAAATACCCACTTGATCAAAATGGAATTTATTTCGTGAAAATACCGTATTAGCCAGTAATAAAGCCATTAAAATAAAAATAACTTCCATTTCTGTAATATGCAGTGTATTTAAAAAATCCAAATATCTATCTGGCACGACAACTAACCACATTAATAGTAAGGTAATTATTCCATTCATCGAAAAAATTCGTTGTTTTGTCATTACAAGCACTTCATATAATGCAATAGTTGCAAGTAAAATACTTAATAATTCAAATGGAATTCCCCCGTAAACAACAAATGGAATAAAAAATATAAGCGCAACAACTGCAGTAATAATTCTCGTTTTCAATCTTTTTTCCTCCCTAGAGCCCTCCAAAACGACGTGACCGGTTTTGATATTCAATAATTGCCTGTAAAAAATCCTCTTTTGAAAAATCAGGCCAATGTGTATCGGTAAAATAAAACTCGCTATACGCAAGTTGCCAAAGCATAAAATTACTTAATCTAAGCTCCCCACTCGTCCGAATCAACAAGTCAGGATCGCCCAAACCACTACTCATCAAATGATCATTTAATTTTTCTTCTGTCAGATCATCTGCACTTTTCCCTTCAAGTTCTAATTCTTTCATCGCTTCTTTGGCCGCAGTAATAATTTCTGAACGTCCACCGTAGTTAAGTGCAAAATTAAGCGTAAGCCCTGTGCAATGTGCTGTATCAGCTATGGCTTTCTCCACGGCTCGCATCGTATGATCAGGTAAATTTTCTCTGTACCCCATCACATTAACACGAACATTTTCTTCAATCAACTCTGGTACAAAAGAGTCAAAAAATTCTACAGGAAGTTTCATTAAAAAATCCACTTCATCTGTAGGTCTCTTCCAATTTTCAGTTGAAAATGCATAAAGCGTTAAAACATCGATGCTAATTGCATTAGCATATCGTGTCACTCGCTTTACGACATCCATACCTTCTTTATGCCCAGCAATGCGCGGCAAAAAACGTTTCTTCGCCCACCTTCCATTACCATCCATAATAATAGCTACATGGCGCGGGATAGGCAAATCTTCTGCAAGTTCACTATTTAATATATTTTCATCTTGTCGAAATAGCTTTTTAAACATCATAAATCCTCCAATTGATACACTTCTTAGAGCATGTCTATACCTATAATAACAAAAAAGAATCAATTAATGTACTAAAAATTCCATGTGAACAGATGAGATTTTCATGAGAGAGATGGAATTGCCCATTAAAAAACATTCCTAACCCAACACATATGGAAAGAATTAGGAATGTCACTTCAACTTAAAAGGTGTTTAACCCTATTTGTTACTATTTGAAAAGTATCAATTAAACTTCTAAGATTTCCGCTTCTTTGTCTTTCGTGATGCTATCGATGTTTTTGATGCTTTCATCTGTTAATTTTTGAACGTCTTCACCGTAAGAACGTAAATCATCTTCTGTGATGTCGCCATTTTTTTCTAGTTTTTTCAGTTCTTCATTTGCTTCACGACGAATGTTACGCACAGCAACCTTCGCTTCTTCAGCTTCTTTTTTCACTTCTTTAACCAACTCTTTACGACGTTCTTCCGTTAATTGTGGAATAGATAAACGTAGTACAGAACCATCATTATTAGGTGTTAAACCTAAATCTGATTTCAAAATTGCTTTTTCAATTTCACCTAAAATTGTTTTATCATAGGGTGTAATTAGCAACATTCTAGCTTCAGGAACGCTGATAGAAGCCATTTGGTTAACTGGAGTAGCTGCTCCGTAATAATCTACAGATAAACGGTCAAGTAGTGATGCATTCGCACGACCAGCTCGGATTGTACCTAATTGTCTTGTTAACGCTTGTTCTGCTTTTTCCATTTTTTCTTTGGATTTCGATAATACTTCTTTACTCATTATTTTTTCCCCCTAACAGTAGTCCCAATTTTTTCACCTAAAATAACACGTTTAATATTATTGCCTTGTTCTGTAAATGAGAAGACGATTAATGGAATATCATTGTCCATACTTAGTGATGATGCTGTTGTATCCATTACTTCTAAACCTTCTTTAATCACATCAAGATAAGAAAGTTCTTCGTATTTTTTCGCATTTTCATCTAGTTTTGGATCGGCATTGTAGACACCATCTACATTGTTTTTCGCCATTAAGATGACATCTGCTTCGATTTCGGCCGCTCTTAGTGCTGCCGCTGTATCTGTGGAGAAGTATGGGTTACCTGTTCCACCTGCAAAAATAACGACGCGACCTTTTTCAAGATGGCGAATTGCTTTACGACGAATATACGGCTCCGCAATTTGACGCATATCAATGGAAGTTTGCACACGCGTTGCTACTCCAATATTTTCAAGGGAATCTTGTAAAGATAAGGAATTCATGATAGTCGCAAGCATACCCATTTGGTCTGCTGCTGCACGGTCCATTCCCATTTCACTACCAAGTTTACCGCGCCAGATATTTCCGCCGCCAACAACGATAGCTACCTCTACTCCTAGTTCTACTACTTCTTTGATTTGAGCAGAAATCAAATTGACCACGCTCGGGTTAATTCCAAAGCCATCATTTCCGGCAAGTGCTTCACCGCTTAATTTTAATACAACTCGTTTATAATCTGGGGTATCCATAATAGCCTCCAATTTCATATTCTATTCATAGATAGAAAAGTTTTCCATCCACCATTATCTATTCTACTAAAAAGCTGGCTATTACAAAAGTGTTTTCTACCAAAAAATAAAAAAACATTTAAATTTGCTCCTAGCCTTCCTTTTTTTATCCACAATTTTTCTTATTTATAATAATTTTTCCGTCCATCAAAACAGTTTTATCCTTAACTTTAATATTATTTGTGATAAAATAAACGAATAAATAGATAAAAGTGAACGAAAACGACAAAACACATAGGAGCATTAGATATAAATGGTAAAATGGCACAAAATTTATACATATAGTGAACGTGTAGAACAATGGGATAATCAAACAATTATTGAAATGCCCTCTGAAAGTGAATATGAAGGTTATTTTTTCTTGCTACCTAAAAAGATGGTGTTTTCACTTACACCACAATACAGTTATTTTTATTTTCCAGATACATGGAACTTCTTTCTAAAAAAACATACAGAAAAGAAAGAATTAAGTGTCTCCAAAATGATTCTTTGCTTTAAAAAAGAAAGTGACGAGATAATGCAGTTTTTCCACACAAAAAAAGTGAATGACAGCATTGTCAAAGTTCGTACACATATTCCTAAAAAAATAGAAAAAGATGTGATAATTGAAAATGACCTTATTAGATAACCAGAAAAAAGCATTCATAAAACTCAAAAAATATAAGGTTGGCGCTCTATTTATGAAACCAGGGAGTGGAAAAACTCGGGTAGCTTGCGAGTTAATCAACGACGCAAAACCAGATTATGTTTTATGGATTACCCCTTTTCAAACAAAAGAAAATCTCGAAATTGAAATAAACAAATGGGGTTATAAATTCCCACAAGAAATCATCGGTATTGAATCTCTCTCCAACTCTGATCGCTTATACCTGTATTGCCGGAATAAACTCAAAAATTCCACCAATAGTTACATTATTATGGATGAAAGTCTAAAGATAAAAAACATCCATGCCCTTCGAACACAACGAGCGATTAAACTCTCTCGTTTGGCTACCTATAAATTAATTATGAACGGTACACCTCTTAGTCGTAATATTTTGGATTTATGGTCACAACTCGAATTTTTATCTCCTAAAATATTAAATCTAAGTTTTTCCCAGTTTAAAAAAACTTTTTGCGAATACGTCACTATTACGCAACTAACACAAAGTACGCAACAATCAATGGATATCATTAAAAAGTATCATAATTTAGAGTACTTATATAAATTAATCACCCCTTTTATTTTTACTTCTTCGCATGAATTAGCTGTCAAATGGCATTATATTCGTCATGATTTTTCCATTGATGAGGAACTTTTAAAGCAATATTATGAAATAAAAGAAGACTATCTCCAAAAAGCCGCTGCATATACAATCAACATTAATTTTTTAGAAATGTCTCAAGTGATGCAACATTGTTACTGTCTTTCTTCTGAAAAATTTACTATTACAGAATCATTAATTGCTGGAAAAGAAGAAACGACAATTATTTTTTGCAAATACAGACGGTCAGAAGAGGCATTACAGCAAGCATTTCCAAATGTAAAAATTACTACTTTTGCCAAATCTTCTTACGGACTCAATTTGCAATTTTATAATCAAATTATTTATTTTGATAAAACCTTTGATTATTCTCAGCGTGATCAATCGGAAAGACGGATTTATAGAACTGGGCAAACACAAGACTGCTACTATCATGATTTAAGCGGTAATGTCGGACTGGATTCTCTCATCGATACAAATATTTCTAAGAAAACAAGTTTATTGCAAGAATTCAAAAAAGAACTCTCACAAAAAAATTCTTTTGAGGTGATAATGGATGCTTTCTAGAACAGTCTTTGATGCTTCCCAAGAAAGAATGGAAGTGATTTTTTCTGAATTCGATAATATTATCGTATCGTTTTCAGGTGGTAAAGATAGCGCAGTAATGCTCCATCTCATGATTGACTACATACGGAAAAATAATATTCGCAAGAAAATATATGTATATCATTTAGATTACGAAGGTCAATACAGTGCTACAACTGATTTTGTTACTGAAATGCTTACAACTAATTTAGATATCATCGAACCACTTTGGTGTTGTCTTCCCATCGCGGCGCAATCAGCTGTTTCGATGTTCACCGACCACTGGAAACCATGGGAAAAGTCCAAGCGGAACATCTGGGTTAGAGATATGCCTACCTTTCCACACGTGATTAATGAAGATAATGCCCCGTTTGACTTTGATTTTGAAAACCTTTGGGATTATGAATTTAATAAAAAAATAATTCACTGGTTACATACTAAAAATAACGCCAAAAAAACCATTGCTTTGATTGGTATACGACAACAAGAATCTCTTAATCGCTATAACGCAATTCATAAAAAAGAACGAATGTATAAAACATACAATTGGACGACCGAAATCTCCAAAAATATTTACAATGCTTATCCAATTCACGATTGGCAAGTAGAAGATATATGGGTTGCGAATGCAAAGTTCAATTGGTCCTATAATAAAATTTATGATTTATTTTATCACGCAGGCCTAACTGTGCACGATATGCGTGTTGCCAGTCCTTTTAACGATGCCGCTACAGAAAGTCTTAAACTGTACAGGGTCATTGAACCCGCGCTTTGGTCCAAATTAGTCGGTCGAGTGAATGGTGCCAATTTTACTGCCATTTACGGTGGCACTTCCGCAATGGCTTGGAAAGAAATTAAACTACCTAAAAATCATACTTGGAAATCATATTTAGAATTTTTACTCACAACTTTACCAAGTTACACTAGAGAACGCTATTTAAAAAAATTCAAAACGAGCATTACCTATTGGACCGAAAAAGGTGGTGCTTTAAAAGTAGAAACTGTAGAAGAATTAAAAAATCTAGAGATACAAGCAGACTTCCTAGGTAAACCACAAAATAACCGAGTATATACTAATCCAATGGAAATCGTTCGTTTTAAGGAGTATCCAGACGATTTGAAAATCAAAGAATTCGCAAGCGTTCCTACCTACAAACGAATGTGTATTGCGATTTTAAAAAATGATTATACCTGTAAATACATGGGATTCGGCCAGACAAAGCTAGAATTAGAGAAGCGAAAAAACGCATTAGAGAAATATAATAATATTTTATGAGGTGAAATAATGAATTATAAAAGCCCAGTGTATAGTGTCACCCCCATTCACTACACAAAATTACAAGCAAATAATTATAATCCAAACACCGTCCCCGCAACCGAACTCAAACTACTTGAAAAATCAATTTGGGAAGATGGTTTTACGCAACCAATTGTTTGTTATCCCTTGGAAGACAGCGATAAATATGAAATAATAGATGGGTTCCACCGTTACACTATTATGATCACTTCTAAACGAATTCGTGAACGGGAAAATGAATTCCTGCCAGTAGTCATCTTAGAAAAAGACACCGTGAATCGAATGGCCTCTACAATACGTCATAATCGTGCACGCGGATTTCATAATGTCGAATTAATGTCCAACATTGTTAGTGAACTTGTAGATAGCGGGATGTCCGATAGTTGGATTATGAAAAATATTGGAATGGATGCTAATGAAATCTTACGCTTAAAACAAGTGAGCGGACTTGCTCACCTCTTCTTAGATAAAGAATTCAGTCACACATCTGATTAATTGATGAAAAGAGGATTAATAATGAAAGAAAATAAATACGATGACAAACATTTTTTCGAACAATATAGCCAAATGCCTCGCTCGAAAGAAGGCTTACAAGCAGCTGGTGAATGGCATGAATTTAAAAAGCTTCTCCCTGATTTCCATCAAAAAGTAGTCCTTGATTTAGGTTGTGGATTTGGTTGGCACTGTATTTATGCCGCAGAGCAGGGTGCAAAAAAAGTAGTTGGAGTAGATTTATCCGCACGAATGCTTACAGAAGCTAAGCACAAAACGACATCTCCAATTGTCCATTACGAGCGAAGAGCTATGGAAGATATCGACATTGAACCTGAAACATACGATATCGTTCTTAGTTCTCTTGCACTTCATTACGTCGCTTCCTTTAACGATATTTGCCAAAAAGTAAATACCAACCTAATAACTGGAGGCTCATTTGTTTTCTCTGTTGAACACCCCATATTCACAGCAGACGGACGTCAAGATTGGTTTACAGATGAAGCTGGCAACAAATTACACTGGCCCGTTGATCGTTATTTCAATGAATCAATACGCACAAGCCATTTCCTTGGTGAAGATGTACAAAAATATCACCGCACACTCACCACCTATATACAAACGCTTCTCAAAAATGGCTTCCAAATTAACAGTATCATCGAACCTGAACCGGCTCCCGAATTAAAAAATTTGCCAGAAATGCAAGATGAATACCGCCGCCCAATGATGCTGATTATATCTGCAACTAAAAACTAAAAGAAGGTAGGAAGTAATGTGCATAATCCTAATTTATTCAACACGTTAAAACAAAATGAATATACATTACCTAAAGACCCAAATACATCTAATGAAATAATTGATACAATGTTGTCCTATCTTTCTTCCACGGATAGCGAATTAAGAGATAATATTGCTTACAATATTTTTTCCGAGTGGCTTGTTGGTCAGGATAATTTAACTACGGAACAAAAAATGAGAATTTATAATTATGCAGTAAATAAGAATAATTTACTGTTCAAGATTAATATCATTGACTCAGATGCAGTATTTCAACGCTCATTTTTAGCCTTAATTATCGCATTACTACTAGAAAATAATAAGGTTCATAATTTCTTAACGGATAGTGAAATTAGGGAAACTTTGAATTCGCTTATTGAGCTACTAAAAAACGAAAAAAATACTCATTCTTTTATTGAAGAAAAAGGTTGGGCACATTGCATCGCCCATACAGCAGATGCTTTAGATGAACTAATTCATCAAGTAGCTATAAATGAAATAGACATAAAAAAAATAATGACTACAATTGCATTTTTTTATAAGACAAACACTAAAATGCTAACCGGCGAAGAAGATGAACGCCTAAGTAATATATTAATAACAGCCCTTTTTGAACAAAAAATAAGTAACGAAGAAGTAAAAAACTGGTTAATTTCCATTTCAGAAACAATTCCCAGCTCCCTTCCAGAAATACCACTTATAAATATCAAACAGTTCACTCAAACACTTCTAATAAAATTAACCGTTTTAAACTATGATGTGGATTTTAGTTTGTTTCCTATTGTAACTCGCTATATAAGAAAAAATGATGATAATTCTACCAATAAAAAAGCCCTTTAAAATTAGCTTTTTGCAAACTAATTTTAAAGGGCTTTACTCCGTTAAAAAGATTATTTCTTAGCTTTCTTTGGTTTTTCTTTTTCTTGCTGTTTGTTCATCGCACTCATCATTTGATTGATTTTCTTTTGTGATGGTTTTTGACCCATTTGTGCCATCATCATTTGTAGCATTTGTTCGTTAATTGGCGGATTGTTTTTTAAATAGCTCATCATGTAACGTCTTGCAATAAAGAATCCTCCCGCAAGACCAGCTAGTAAACAAATAATGCCGACAAGAATGTAAATCCACATAGTCTCTTTTCTCCTCCTTGAAACAAAATCCTCTTTTATTGTACTTGATTTATATTAAACAGACAATACTTTTCAAGAAAACTTATCATCTAGATCAATTTATCAATAAAAGCTGCAAACAACCTCGTAATTATACCATTAATGGTACTACGGCGCAATCTAAAAAAAGCATAAAAAAACAGACCGCTCTAGAAAAACTAGCAACGGTCTGATTGTTTAATTAAAGTGATTTTACTGTATTAACGACGTTTTCAACAGTAAAGCCATAATTCTTAATAACAGTTTCACCTGGAGCAGAAGCGCCAAATTTGTCGATTCCGATAACTTTCCCATCTAATCCAACGTAGCGTTCCCAGCCAAAGCTAGCGCCCATCTCTACTGCAACACGTTTTCTAACAGCATTCGGTAATACACTTTCTTTGTATTCCGCAGATTGTTGCTCGAATAGATCAAATGATGGCACACTGACAACTGATACATCCGTTCCTTGAGCTTGAAGTTCTTTTTGCGCTTCGATAGCTAAGTTAACTTCAGAACCACTCGCAAGAATGATTGCTTCCGGTACTTCCCCTTTTGCAGGTGAAATTACGTAAGCACCTTTTTTAACGCCTTCTGCAGTTAATTTAGCAGAATTTGGTAATGTTGGTAAACCTTGACGAGTAAGAACAAGTACATGCGGTGTAGATGTAGAAGTGATAGCAAGTTTCCAAGCTTCCACTACTTCATTTCCATCAGCAGGACGAATGACAGAAAGCCCTGGCATTGCACGTAAGCTTGCAAGTTGTTCGACTGGCTCATGTGTTGGTCCATCTTCACCTACAGCAATACTATCATGCGTCATTACGTAAGTTACTGGTAAATGTTGAATGGCAGATAAACGAATGGCAGCACGTACATAGTCAGAGAATACGAAGAATGTTCCACCATATACTTGTAATCCACCATGAAGTGCCATACCGTTTAATGCAGCACCCATCGCAAATTCACGAACACCAAACCAAATATTTCTTTCAGCTGGAGTTGCTTTTGTAAATTCACCATCTGTTTTAATTGTTGTATTATTAGAACCCGCAAGGTCAGCTGACCCACCAAAAATAGTTGGTATTTTCCCAGCTAATGCATTGATTACTTCGCCACTTGAAGCACGGCTAGCAAGTGCTTTAGAATCATCATATACAGGAAGATCAGCATCCCAATCAGCTGGTAACTTATTGTTTAAACTATCTTCTAATTGTTTAGCAAGCTCTGGATATTCAGCTTTATAAGAAGCGAATAATTCATTCCAAGCTGTTTCTGCTTTTTCGCCACGTTCGCCAATAGTTTCTTTAAAGCGAGCAGTAACTTCTTCAGGAACAAAGAATTTCTCTTCGTAGTTCCAACCATAAGCTTTTTTCGCTTCTAAAATACCTTCATCACCTAGTGGAGCACCGTGAACTTTACTTGTACCGGCATTTGGAGCACCAAAACCAATAACAGTTTTCACTTCGATCATAGTAGGTTGAGAAGTATTTTGTTTCGCTTTTTCAATTGCAGCTAAAATTTCAGCTGTATCATTACCGTCTTTTACTAATAAATGTTCCCAACCATAAGCTTCAAAGCGTTGTTTTACATTTTCAGAGAAAGATTTGTCTAAATCACCATCAAGAGAGATATCATTGGAATCATATAAAACAACTAATCTTCCTAATTGTTGATGACCTGCATAAGAAGCCGCTTCTGAAGCAACACCTTCCATTAAGTCACCATCTCCGCATAGTGCGTAAGTATAATGATCCACCACTGGGAAACCATCTTTATTATATTTCGCTTCTAAATGTCTTTCTGCCATAGCCATACCAACAGCCATCGCAATACCTTGACCAAGTGGACCAGTAGTTGCGTCTACACCATCCGTATAACGATATTCTGGGTGACCTGGAGTTTTACTTTCCCATTGACGGAAATTTTTAAGATCTTCTAATTCTAATTTGAATCCGCTTAAATGTAATAAACTATATAAAAGCATTGAGCCGTGTCCAGCAGAAAGTACAAAACGATCCCGGTTAAACCAATGTGAATTTTTAGGGTTTGTGTTTAATACGCGAGACCAAAGCGCGTAAGCCATTGGAGCTGCTCCCATTGGTAATCCCGGATGACCAGAATTTGCTTTTTGAATTGCGTCCATTGATAATGTACGAATTGTATTCACTGCTAAACTATCTGTGTTATCGAACAAATGAAACATCCTCTCTTCAATATAATTTTAACTACTTTTAATAATAAGCCTAAAAAGCAATTAACACAACTAATAATTGCTTTAAATTGCTTAATTGATTGGTATTTTTGTTCATTTGCTCATAATTGTTTATTTGGTACTAATTATCAGTACTTATTCTTCCTGAGTTGTTTTACTTTATGCGGAGTTACATCTTTTCCATTTGGGTCAATTATCGTTGTATTTTCGATTGTTCCCTTCATATGCGTGCGAAAAGACTTGATGTATTCTTTTCTTAATTTATCTTGCTCCACTTTTTCTGCAGAAGTTAATGTTCCGGCTTTTTTCTTTTTAGAAAGCTCATTAATACGATCTATTTTAGCTTTTTCTAGCATGGTTATTCTCCTTTTCCTCCATTAATAAAATAAGAAAGCAGCAAAATCGCTACTTTCAATTATTATATCATAAATGGTCACTAAATCGACCTTACTGATTTGCTAGTTGAATTGTGCTATCACTCTTTAATAACTTTGTTTTGTGTACAGGGATAACAACAGAATCTCCTGCTTCCACATGACCGTCTGATAGATTGTTTTCTTTTTCTACCCAGCTAACAAAGTCCGCTTTCGCCATATCGCTCTTTCCTGCGTATTGATCAGCTAATGCCCATAAAGAGTCCCCTTCGTTTACGTTCACCTCTGAATAGTCGCTTCCCCCGCCAACCACTGTACACATTAAAATAATCCCTAAAACGATGCAAGTAAGTACAAATATAATAGAAACATAAAATTTATCCCAAATTAATTTTAAAGTCATTAATAATCCCTCCAAAAAAGAATGTATGTTCGCTTTTCTATATTATAGAACAACCGTTCGTACATGTCAATAAAAAAACGAACCTTTGTTTGCATATTGGTTTCCCTTTTGCTATACTTGAATTATAAAATAACCATAAATTTAATGAGGTGAAACCATGAAAATATCTAAACGCCAACAAGATATATATGAATTTATTAAATCAGAAGTAAAAGAAAAAGGTTATCCACCTTCCGTACGTGAAATTGGTGAAGCAGTGGGTCTCGCATCCAGTTCTACTGTTCATGGGCATCTTGCTCGCCTTGAAGGTAAAGGGCTAATTAGACGTGACCCTACAAAGCCTCGTGCGATTGAAATATTATCTTTGGAAGATGAAGCAGAAACTCCCAATGTTGTAAATATTCCTATTATCGGAAAAGTAACAGCTGGAATGCCTATCACAGCAATTGAGAACATCGATGAGTATTTCCCACTGCCAGAATACATGGCTGCTGGTGAAACCAATGTCTTCATGTTAGAAATTGATGGTGAAAGTATGATAAATGCCGGAATTCTTGATGGAGATAAAGTAATCGTTAGACAGCAAAGTTCCGCAATCAATGGAGAAATCGTCGTAGCTATGACCGATGAAAATGAAGCTACATGTAAACGATTCTATAAAGAAGCTAATCATTTCAGACTTCAACCCGAAAATGATGCTTTAGAGCCTATTCTTTTAAATAACGTAACAATCCTTGGAAAAGTAATCGGGCTTTATAGAGATATTCGCTAATTTTATTTCTTAAACAGGTGGTTTTTTAAGATGATTTATTTCGAAACCGAAAGACTTATCGCAAGAGATTATTTAGAACGTGACTACCTTCCTTTTAGTCAAATGAATGCAGATGAAGAAGTAATGAAATACTTCCCAGCTAGATTGACTCAAGTAGAAAGTAACGCACTACTTGATAGAAACCAAAAAGAACTGACTTCCCTTGGATATGGCCTTTTCGCAATTGAAGTTAAATCTACTAATGAATTCATCGGATTTACTGGATTGCATGAAGCGACATTCGAAGCAGAATTCACCCCTTGCATCGAAATTGGTTGGCGGTTAAAGCGTAGCGCATGGAACCAAGGCTTTGCAACTGAAGCTGCATTAGGCGTATTAGCATTTGCTAAGGGAATCACTGCTATCAACGAAATTTACAGTTTCACTGCAACTTGCAATAAACCTTCTGAAAAAGTCATGAGAAAAATCCATTTAACAAAAATAGCCGATTTCGAACATCCAGCCTTAATAAATGGTGATCCATTAAAACCACATGTTCTTTATAAGGCATAATAAAACCCCTCGCACACTTTTAATTAAGTGTACGAGGGGTTTTTTAGTTCCAAATAAGTAATGATACGTATAAGCCTACGAGCGTAATGAACAAAACAGGAATAGTAATGACAATACCAATTTTGAAGTATGACGCCCAACTTATCTTTATGCCTTTCTGAGCTAACACATGTAACCAAAGTAAAGTTGCGAGCGAGCCAATGGGTGTTATTTTAGGTCCTAGATCCGAACCAATAACATTTGCATATACTAGCGCCTCTTTCATTACTCCGGTAAATGAAGTATGATCGATTGCTAGCGCATTTATCATCACGGTAGGCAAATTATTCATGACAGACGATAGTATCGCAGCAATGAAACCCATTCCGATTGTTCCGGCAAATAAACCAAAGTGCGCGACATAGGCAATAGCTTCTGATAATAGTTTGGTGATTCCAACATTTTGCAAGCCATACACAACCACATACATACCAACTGAGAAAAAAACAATGCTCCAAGGTGCTCCTTTTAGAATAGCTTTTGTTGAAACAGAGTGGCTTTTTGCACCAACTAACAAGAAAATTAGAGCGACTAGTAAAGCAATAAACGACACTGGTATATCTAAAAAACTACTTAAAAAATAGCCTACTACAAGAATAGTAAGGATTCCCCAAGAAATATGAAACATCTTCCTATCTTTAAGTGCTGAAGCTGGCTTTTGAATCGCATTTACATCGTATTTTCTCGGTAAAGCTTTTCGGAAATAGATATATAAAATGATAATACTTGCAACTAATGAAAAAATAGTAGGGATCCACATAATGAGTGCATACCGTGAAAAACTAATGCCAAAAAAATCAGCTGAAACAATATTAACTAAATTACTAACTACAAGTGGCAAGGATGTTGTATCCGCTATAAATCCACTAGCTATAATAAATGGAAACACCTTTTTCTCATCAAAATCCAGCGCTCGCACCATTGCTAAAACAATTGGCGTCAGAATCAATGCCGCTCCGTCATTAGCAAACAGTGCCGCGACAAGAGCACCCAAAATAGAAATAAGAATAAACATTAATAATCCATTCCCTCTTGCTAAACGTGCCATATGTAGGGCCGCCCACTCAAAAAATCCAATTTCATCTAAAATGAGTGAAATGATTATAATCGCAATAAAAGCAAGTGTCGCATTCCATACAATCCCTGTAACTGTCATAACATCAGCTAAGGTGACAACACCAAGTAATAATGCGATTAACGCTCCGCCACAAGCTGACCATCCAATCGATAATTTTCTTGGCTGCCAAATTACGAAAAACAGCGTTAGGACAAATACTAAAATAGCTAAAGTAATCTGCATTTCTTCCCCTTTCTCTAATGAAACCTCCCTTTCACTAGCACATTTTTAAATATATGCCTCTATTCGCCAAACATCAAACATTTGATACCCACTTTCAAATAAAAAAAGCTCGTTTCCTAAAATTGGAAACGAGCTTTTGACTATTAATAAATTTCAAGATATTGTTCGCGTTCCCAAGGGTGAACTGCTGTGCGGAACATATCACACTCAATTGTTTTTGCTTCAATAAAGTGTTCGAAAATGTGTTCACCTAAACCAGCTTTGATAATATCGTCTTTTTCAAGTTCGATTAATGCGTGTCCTAAGCTTTCTGGTAGATCATAAATACCAGTTGCTTCACGTTCTTCTTCGTTCATGCCGTAAATGTTACGATCAACTGGTGCTGGAGGAGTTAATTCATCTTTAATTCCAGATAAACCAGCTTTAAGTAGTACCGCCATTGCTAAATATGGATTAGCAGATGGATCGACGCTACGTAATTCAAGACGTGTGCTTAGTCCACGAGAACTTGGTACACGTACAAGCGGGCTACGGTTTTTACCTGACCACGCAATGTAACATGGCGCTTCATATCCTGGAACCAATCGTTTGAATGAGTTAATTGTTGGATTTGTAACAGCTGTATAGCCACGAGCATGTTTCAACATCCCTGCTAAGAAATGATAAGCTGTTTGGCTCAATTCTAGTTCGCCACTTTCATCGAAGAAAGCATTTCCTTTTTCATTAAATAGCGACATATTGAAGTGCATTCCGGAACCATTTACACCAAAGAGTGGCTTCGGCATAAATGTTGCGTGTAAACCATGTTTACGAGCAATTGTTTTTACGACTAATTTAAATGTTTGGATACTATCACACGCTGTAACGGCGTCTTCATATTTAAAATCAATTTCGTGTTGACCTGGAGCTACTTCATGGTGAGATGCTTCAATTTCAAAGCCCATCTCTTCTAATTCAAGCACGATATCACGTCGACAGTTTTCACCTAAATCTGTTGGCGCTAAATCGAAGTAACCACCACTATCATTTAATTCAAGCGTCGGACGACGATTTTCATCTAATTTAAATAGGAAGAACTCTGGCTCAGGTCCTAAGTTAAATTCTGTGAAACCTAACTCTTCCATTTCTTTAAGTACACGTTTTAAGTTAGCGCGTGGGTCTCCGGCGAATGGAGTCATGTCAGGATTATAAATATCGCAAATCATTCTTGCAACTTTTCCTTTTTCAGCTGTCCAAGGGAATACAACCCAAGTATCTAAGTCTGGGAATAAATACATATCAGACTCTTCAATTCTTACAAAGCCTTCAATGGAGGAACCATCAAACATGATTTTGTTATCTAGTGCTTTCTTTAGTTGGCTAACAGGAATTTCCACATTCTTAATTATCCCGAGAATATCCGTGAACTGTAAACGAATAAATTTTACATTTTGTTCATCTGCGAAGCGGAAAATGTCTTCTTTTGTATATTTTGCCATAATCTAAATTCCTCCTAAATAATCTAATTATATTAACTTCTAAATAAAGTAAATACCTCTTCTTGTCTTTTTAAAACCTTGGTAATTGTTGTTTCCCTGTCGCATCTTGCTTTACAAAGCGACCAGCTTGTTGCATTTCTTTTCTAAGTATTTTGCGTACATCATCATCTGTCAACGGTTCTTTAGATTCTTTTTGCTGCATTTGGTACATTTTCTTAATTCCCGCAATATTCAGACCATCATTCAAATAATCTTTTATCTCTAGCAAAACATCAATGTCTTGAAGTGAATACAAACGGTGATTTCCTTGATTTCGTGCCGGATGGATTAATCCTTGGTCTTCATAGTAGCGAATTTGTCTAGCAGTGAGATCAGTTAGCTTCATCACAGGCCCAATTGGAAAAAGCGGCATCGATCTCCGGATTTCCTTTTCGCTCACGACAATTCCCCCTCAAAACATAATTATTTTTTTGATGATAGTAGCATTATAATGTACGTTAGATGTTTTGTCAAATTTATGTTAGATAATCTAACATTATAGATAAAGCCTTATATACCAATGCATTACATACAAAAAAACCGCGAATGAATCCATCGCGGTAAAAATTAAAAAATTTTTTCTGAAAAATAAATGTTACTTTTTTACAATGTTTTTTGAATTGCTCGAGTAACTGCGATTTTGACATGTTCGTATGTTAAACCACCTTGAACATAGAGCTGATAAGGTTCTCTAATCGGACCATCCGCTGTTAGCTCCAAACTCGCACCTTGTATAAATGTCCCAGCTGCCATTATCACGTCATCTTCGTAGCCTGGCATATAGGCTCCGATTGGCAATACATGAGCATTCACAGGAGAAGCTGCTTGAATAGCTTGGGCAAATGCAACCATCTTCTCTTTATTATGAAAAGAAATGCTCTGGATTAAATCTGTTCTTGGCGCATCCCAAGTTGGGTCAGCCACGACACCAAACTCCGCTAACATCGCCGCCGTGAAACGCGCTCCTTTGATTGCTTGGGCCGTTACATGAGGAGCTAAAAAGAAACCTTGATACATTTCTAATAAACTGTAGAGTGATGCTCCTGCTTCTCTACCTATTCCTGGCGTAGTTAAACGATAACCACATAAATCTATTAACGCTTCTTTTCCAGCAATATAACCGCCCGTTTTTGCTAAGCCACCACCTGGGTTTTTGATTAATGAACCCGCTATAATATCTGCGCCAACTTCGGTAGGTTCTAGATATTCAGCGAACTCTCCATAACAATTATCCACAAATACAATTACTTCTGGATTGATATTTTTTACAAATATGATCATTTCTTTAATCTTATCTATCGTAAAAGAAGGTCTATCCGCATAACCTCGCGAACGTTGAATACCAATCATCTTTGTCTTTCGTGTCATTTTTTCAGCAATAAGAGGAAAATCTACATCGCCATTTTCAAGAAGCGGCACAGAACTATAGCCAATATGAAAATCTTTTAAAGAGCCTTGTCCTTGATTTCGCATTCCTACAATTTCTTCTAACGTATCATAAGGTTGACCAGTAATATAAAGTAATTCATCATCCGGGCGAAGGATTCCAAATAGTACGGTTGAAATTGCATGTGTGCCTGAAATTATTTGCGGACGTACAAGGGCGGCCTCTGTCTTAAACACAGTGGCATACACATGTTCTAATGTATCTCTACCTTCATCATCATAACCGTACCCCGTGGAAGGATGAAAATGAAAATCACTTACTTTATTCTCTTGAAACGCATCTAAAACTTTCGCTTGATTAAATTCAGCAATTTCATCTGTTTCATTTTGCAAATCAGCAATTTGTACTTCCACTTTTTTTCGCATCGCTTGAATATTATTCATTATTTAGCTCCTTTCTCGGTTTGTATCCCTCTATGTGGTAACTCTGTTTACTTTCAATATATTCTAGTTTCGTTACCCAAGCTTGTTGCTTTATTTGTGCTAATTCTTTTCCTTTCTCTTCTGAAAGTTCTATCGTAAAGAAAGCCCAATTTTTTTCAATTAATTGTATCATTCGCTGTTTAATTGTATCTGGAGCCTCTTGATCTAAGGCTGAAATAAGCAGACTTTCTGGTTGATCAGGTACAAACGTGGCTGGTGCATGATCCATTTTATTGTAAATGACTAAAGTTGGCAGATGATTCATTTCAAGTTCCTCTAATAAGGAAATTACTGTCGTTTCATGTTGTAAATAGTCTGGATTGGACGCATCAACTACATGAATTAACACATCTACATTAGCCGTTTCCTCCAAAGTAGACCGAAATGCCGCAATTAATGTCGTTGGCAAATCTTGAATAAATCCAACTGTATCCGTCAAAAGCGCTTGAAATCCGCCGGAAAAGCGAACTTTCCGAGTTGTCGGATCTAATGTTGCAAATAATTTATTTTCTTGTAAAGTTGTTTCATTTGTTAATCGGTTGAAAATAGTTGATTTTCCTGCGTTTGTATAACCAATTAAACCAAAACGAAAAACAGATTGCGTATTCCTTCGTTCAATGATTCGTTTACGGTGCTGTTCAACATGCGTTAATTGTGCTTTGATATCATGCATTTTTTCGCGGATATGACGTTTATCCATTTCTAATTTGGATTCCCCAGGGCCTCTCGAACCGATACCTCCACCTAATTTTGACAAAGAAATACCTTGTCCACTAAGTCTTGGTAAAAGATATTTATATTGCGCATATGCGACTTGCAATTTTCCTTCTCTTGATTTTGCACACATAGCAAAGATGTCTAAGATTAATTGTGTTCGATCAATAATCCGCGCCTCAACAGCAGCCGAAATATTGCGCACTTGCGTAGCACTAAGCTCACTATTAAATATAACTACATCCGCCTCATGCATTTCCACTAGCGCAGCGAGTTCATCCAGCTTACCAGAACCAATGAATGACGCTTGGTTTACTCTCTCTAATTTTTGAATTAATTCATCCATCACTTCAGCATTCGCCGTTTTAGCAAGGCTGTGTAGTTCTTTCATGGAATTCCAGAAAGCTTCTTCGGTTTTATTTGGCAAAAAGACGCCTACAAGTATTATTTTTTCTCGTTCCACAAGCATTTCTCCCTTTTTCAGACAAGACTAATCGTAGCATATTTTGAGCATAAAAAAAAGACATGAAACATCGCAAAAAAAGCGAGTTCCTTGTCTTTTAAGTAACGTGCTTATTCCGCATCAGGATTTAAAGCGACATTCTTCTGCGGGGAGAAAGTTGAAATTGCGTGTTTAAATACAAGCTGTTGTTTTCCTTCGACATCTAGTAGTACGGTAAAATTGTCAAAACTTACAACGCGTCCTCTTAACTGAAAACCGTTTGTTAAAAATACAGTTGCAAGAATTTTTTCCTTACGCAATTGATTTAAGTAATAGTCCTGTAACCCTTGTCCACCTTGTTTCATAATTTCCCTCTCCAATCTCTATCTTATACTAAAAAATTTCCCAAACCCCAATGAAGTTCCATTGTGCAATTGGTTGGCTAATTTCAAATACCCTTTATTTCTTCTTACCAAACAGAAAAGCGTTATTTAACTGATAAAAAGGTCTCGGTTTTATTCAACGCTTCGGCTTCGGTAGTACTAACACCCGCTTGAATCCAATCAATCTCCATCCTATTCCTAAACCATGTTAACTGTCTTTTCGCGAAATGCCGCGAATTTTTTTGAATTAATTCTTTTGCTTCTTCTAGCGAGCTTTTTCCTTCAAAATAAGGAAATAATTCTTTGTAGCCAATGCCACAAACAGCTGGAACATCGACTAAATGTTGGTCATACAATTTTTTCGCTTCTGTCACTAAACCTTCTTCAAACATTAAATTCACTCGTTGATTTATTCTTTCGTAAAGTAACGCTCTGTCCAAATCAAGTCCTAGAAAAAGTGGTTTATATGTATCATTAAGTACATTATGCACTTGATACTCCGAGAAAGGCTTTCCTGTTAGATGCATCACTTCTAATGCTCTAATCACTCGGCGCTTATTGTTTTCATGTATCTGGGCTGCACTTTCTGGATCTTGTTGTTCGAGCATTTGCCACAATAAAGTTTTGTTTAGTTGCTCTAACTCCGCTCGATAAGCCTTATCTTCGCTTACGTTACCAAAATCATAATCATAGAAAACAGATTGAATATAAAGTCCTGTTCCGCCAACAATAATTGGTAGTTTACCAGCTTGATGTATTGTTTCTATCCATTTTCTTGTTTCTGTTTGGAATTTCGCTGCAGTGAATGGTTCGGAAGGATCGGTCACATCAATAAGATAATGTTTGATTCCATCCATTTCTTCTGGTGTGATTTTTGCTGTACCGATATCTAATCCACGATAAACTTGCATAGAGTCACCACTGATGATTTCTCCGTCCAATTTTTTCGCTAGTTCAATGCTTAAACTTGTCTTTCCGACAGCGGTTGGGCCCACGATGACGATGACAGGAATCTTGCTCAAAAAAAAACCTCCTTTTCACCTGTAATCAATGTACCATGAAAAAGGTTTCTTGAAAATAGCGAAAATGCTTTTTTCCAGAAAAAAAGCGCAAATCCTGAAAGATTTGCGCTCTTTTTGAATTTTAATTATCTATCGTGCCAATCAGCTGGTTCTCTAGCATCATTAATTTGAATATTTAATTCCTCAATATAGGTTTGTTTTACATCGTCGCTCCAGTGGAATTGTTTAGCCATTTCATCCACAACAGCGCCTTTCCATTCAAGTAAGTACGGCATATCGAAAAGCAAGTAGCCAGTGCGACGTAATAAGAAATCGATTGGTGTTGTCACTGCTTCATGTTGAATTGAGTAGCGTAGTTCAGCGTACAAACTGTTTGGTAAAGTGGTTTCGTTTTGTTCTTTATGTTCCTGTGCATAAGTAAATAATTGATCGATATTACTACCAAAACGTTTAGCCATCTCACGGCCTTCTTCTAAAGTCCAGCCGAAACGATTATTACCTTCTTTCGCTTTTTTAGATAGGAAAGCTTCTAATTGTTCTGAACCACCAATGTCACCACCAGAAATTGGTAAATGTTTTGTTTGAACTGTTTTATACTTTTTACCAGTTTCTTTCGCTAATGTTTTAGAAACGTCATCTAATAATTTTTCGGCCATTTTTCTGTAACCAGTGAGTTTACCGCCTGCCATCGTAATTAAGCCGCTTTCAGAAAACCAAACTTCATCTTTACGTGAAATTTCAGATGGATCTTTACCTTCTTCATAGATAAGTGGACGAACCCCAGCCCAACTTGATTCAATATCTTTTTCGGTAATATGCACATCAGGGAACATATAGTTAATCGCCTTAATCACATAATTATGATCAGATTCAAGAGCTTTTGGATTGATTACTGCTTCGTCGTATACAGTATCCGTCGTTCCAACATATACTTTTTTATCGCGTGGAATAGCAAAAACCATCCGGCCATCAGGTGTATCAAAGTATACAGCTTGTTCCATCGGGAATTTTTGTTTATCTATAACCAAATGAATTCCTTTTGTTAAGCGTAAATGTTTGTTGTTTGTTGCGTAATCTAATTTTCTTACTTTATCTACCCATGGACCAGCAGCATTAATAACTCGATGTCCTTTAATATCGTATGCTTTGCCCGACAAACGATCTGTTACGGTTACGCCAACTACTTGTTTATTGTCATCATATAAGAAATGCTCTGCTTTTGTATAGTTAATGGCATTCGCTCCAAGTTCTACCGCTTTTTTCATTACTTCTATTGTTAAACGCGCATCATCAGTGCGGTATTCTACGTAGTAACCAGATCCTTTTAAGCCGTCTTTTTTCACGAAAGGATTTTTTGCTAGTGTTTCTTTTGCGCTTAGAATTTTACGTCGTTCATTTTTCTTTACACCTGCTAAATAGTCATATAAACGAATACCAAACGAAGCGGTAGTTTTGCCCATATTGCCACCTTTATGGAACGGGAGCATCATCCATTCAGGAGTCGTTACGTGTGGTCCATTTTCGTAGACTATCGCACGTTCTTTTCCTAAATCTGCTACTTCTTTAATTTCAAATTGTTGTAAATATCTTAATCCACCGTGGACTAATTTCGTTGAACGGCTCGATGTTCCGCTCGCGAAATCACCCATTTCAACAAGCGCGACACTCATGCCTCGTGAAGTAGCATCTAAAGCGATTCCCGCTCCTGTAATTCCTCCACCGACGATGACTAAATCAAATTTTTCCTCTTGAAGATTTCTTTCGATTGTTTCTCTGTCAAACGCTGAAAATAATTGTACCATTTTGTTTGCCCCCTTCAAATTGTTTACCATCTGAATTATGCCTTCTTAGTTACTTTTCCACTTTTCAATCTAACTGAAACGCTTTAAGTTTAAAAACAAAAAAAGAGACTGCAAAGTAAGACGATTGCGCTCGCCTTTTGCAGTCTCTCCGAATCTCAGACAATAATATTTATTAACTTATTATGATTATATCTTTTAACGATTTATAATGAAAGCGTTTTGCTCATGGAGATTATTTATTATTTCTTAGTGCCGCTGCCCTTTCAGGAAAATCAGTCATCATTCCTTTAACATTGGCATCTATAAAATGCGTGATAGTTTCCTCCTTGTTCACCGTCCAATAGCGTGCTGCGATTTGTTTTAAAATTGGGTTTTTCATTGCTTTTACTGGTGGATGCACTGCATCAAGCTGAATTTTTTCATGTAATGGCAATACTTCATCTAAGTTTTCGTGTGTAATTAAAGCTAGTTTGGCGGTAGGATTTAAATCTCTCAGCCGAATGAGTGTATCTGGGTTAAACGAAGAGTACATTCGTTTGACTTCAGGAAATTTATCCGCTAATGCTAAAACTTTTTGTTCGATTCCTTCATATTCAAAGACATCCGTTTTCAACTCAATATTTAGTATCATATCAGTGCCACTCACCAACTTAAAAATTTCTTCCAAAGTTGGCACACGGATTTTACGGAAAAGCCGTTTACCAATCACTAATTTTTTCACTTCTGAAAGTGTGTAATCTTTTAAAAAACCAGTCCCATTTGTAGTCCTATCGACGCGTTCATCGTGCATGACGATTAGTTCACCACTTTTAAGAACATGAATGTCAAGTTCGATACCGTCTGCGCCAGATAAAATCGCTGCTTTCATTGCTGGTAGTGTATTTTCCGGATGCGTTCCACTACTGCCTCGATGGGCAAAAATTTCCGTCAAAATGCTTCCCCCCAAACTTTTTACTTATATTTACTATAACAAAAATAAGCAAATATACTCAAATTTTTAAAATCTATCAATTAATTCAGCATTTTAAATTACTTCTTGATTTATGTGTGGTATTATAGTATGGAGCTAAAAACAGATCTCTTTACTATCTCTGTCTAGGTTTACACACACATATTTACTTATCACAAATAGGAGATGTTATTTTGAAAAGGACTACTCGCTACAGTAGAAAATATGTTCCGAGTATTGATGGACTTCGAGCACTCGCAGTTATTGCTGTAATCGCCTACCACTTGAATTTTAGCTGGGCTAAAGGTGGATTCATTGGCGTAGACATATTTTTCGTCTTATCTGGTTATTTAATTACAAATATTTTATTAACGCAATGGGAAAAAAACCAATCACTTCAATTAAAACAATTTTGGATTAGACGTTTTCGACGACTCATTCCTGCAGTTTATGTAATGATTGTGGTTGTTGTCATCTATTCCGTCTTCTTCCATCCAGAAATCTTAAAAAACTTACGTGGCGATGCGATTGCTTCTTTCTTTTATGTAAGTAACTGGTGGTTTATTTTCCACAATGTTTCTTATTTTGATTCTTTTGGACTTCCATCACCACTTAAAAACTTATGGTCACTAGCCATTGAAGAACAATTTTATTTAATCTGGCCCGCTTTTTTACTGGTGTTTCTCAAATGGGTCAAAAATCCGAAACTATTATTAAAAATCGTCATTGGCCTTGGTCTTCTTTCCGCAGTTTGGATGACGATTTTGTACGTTCCTGGAACAGATCCAAGTCGTGTTTATTACGGCACGGATACGAGAGCATTTGATTTGCTAGCAGGTTGTGCACTTGCATTTGTTTGGCCTTTCAATCGCCTTAGTCCTGTGGTTCCAAGGAAAAGTAAGGCAGTTCTCAATATTGCGGGAACAATCAGTATTTTATGTTTTATTCTATTCACAGCTTTTGTAAGTGAATATCAACCTTTCTTATACCGTGGTGGCTTGTTATTCGTTGCAATTCTAGGCGTTATTATGATTGCAACTATCTCGCACCCCGCTTCTTATCTAAGCAAGATTTTCAGTTTTAAACCACTTAGATGGATTGGAACAAGATCTTATGGTATTTATTTATGGCACTATCCAATTATAACATTGACTACACCAGTACTAGAAATTACTCAGCCTAATATATGGCGAGCTATCCTACAAGTTGCGGCTACTTTTATTATTGCTGAATTATCTTTCCGCTTTATTGAGACTCCAATTCGAAAAAATGGTTTTATTAACTATTTTAAAGGCTTCAAAGATAAAAACTATTTCATTTGGAAAAATAAACCTGTTGGTAAATGGTTAAGCATTGCTGGTGTTGTTGCTGTTTTAGCAATCTTTACGCTGGGCATGTCAAACGTTCTTTCCGTCAACACCAATGCAGAAAAACAACAAACGTCTGTTAAAACAACCACCTCTACCCCAGACGAGAAGAAAGATGATAAAAAAGAAGATAAAGCTACTAAGGATAAAGAAGCAGACTCAAATAAAGCTAGCGAACAAAAAGAAACACAAAAACCAGACAATAAAAATAAATCAGCTGCTACTCCAAAAACAATAATTACGCAAACGGTGGCAATTGGTGATTCGGTCATGCTTGATATTGAACCATACTTGAAAGAGGCAGTTCCTAATATCACAATTGATGGTCTAGTTGGACGTCAATTACGAGATGCCATTACAACTGCTACCGGCTATAAAAAATTCAATAGTGAAAATAGCTCTGTCATTCTCGAACTTGGTACAAATGGTCCCTTCACAGAAGACCAGTTAAACGATTTATTAGATCAATTTGATAAAGCAACGATTTACTTAGTTAACACACGGGTTCCTCGTGGTTGGCAATCGGATGTAAATAAAAGTATTGCCAATGCTGCTTCACGACCTAATGTAACTGTTGTTGATTGGTATTCAAGATCCAGTGGTCAATCTCAGTACTTTGCTCCAGATGGTGTTCATTTAACTAAAGCTGGCGCTCAAGCTTATGTCGCCATGTTAACTAGCGTCATGAACAAATAACTATCCGCCCTTAAGTGGGCGGATAGTTATTTTTTATTTTTTCCTAGAAACAAACCAACTTAAGCCAATTAATAGAAATCCTACTGTTGCACCTGCTACAGGTAAGGAATCCCCTGTTTTAGGTAAAGCCTCTTTACTTGGTTCTGCTTTAGCTTTTTTCTCATTTACAGTTAACGATGGAATTTTGTAACTTGGCACTTCTGGTTTATTTACGTTTGGGTTGATAACCGGATTAGGTGTTGGACTTGGATCTGGTGTTGGTGTTGGGTCCGGTGTTGGTGTAGGCGTCGGGTCTGGTATTGGTGTTTCTTTTTCAACAATAACCATCACTTGCACTGGCAAAGCTTTTTGTAAATCATTTTCTGCGTTTAGTGTAACGACATATTTTCCAGGTTTGGAAAGATCTACAACAGTCGCAAAATCACTTGTAATCGCTGTTCCATCATTTGTTGTTGCTTTAATATCTGCTAGAAATGCTGCTTCTGTTTTAGATGTGTCTACTTTATAAGTGATTTTTTCATCTGCAGTAATCGTTGTCTTCGCTTTAATTGTTACGTTTACTTGAACAGGTGTTGCTTTTAATCCGGCATTATTCTCGGATTGTAGAGTAACTGTGTACGTCCCAGGAGTATTGAAATCTACTTTATCAGCGAAATCACTTGTAACGGTCGATCCGTCATCAGTTTTTGCATGAATATCTGCTAAAAACGTTGCTTCTGTAACTGGTTGATTTTCTATATATGTTTTTTCACTATCAGCTGTGATATTCAAAGAATGGTCAACAGTGAAGTAATGATCATAGATTGGCATCGAGATAGTATAAGAGCCACCATTTTGGAATTGTTCCGGAGTGTTATAAGATTGATAACTCAAATCAATTCTCGCGTTGTATTCCATTTTTTCAAGATTATCAAAATCAGTTTTACTCACATCACTTACTGTTAAACCGTCGCTTGTAATTGTTAGGCGATTACCATTTACTTGTTGCTCATTCATTGTAAAGTAAGTGTCGCTGCTAGCAGTTGATTTCACAAAATCTGGTACATAGCCATCATAATTAACAGTCCGTTCCGTCATCAAGCTGAATGGGACGTATAATGTTTGATTTTCTGCGTTATAAGTTAATTTGCTACTTTTAATATCGGAGTTAATCAGTTTTTTACCGCCTATGGTTTGGCCATATGCAAGCAGTGTATTCAATTTAGGAAAATCTTCAATCCCTCGATAATCATGCACACCATCAAATTGAATATTTAAGCTCTTAAGTTCTGGCATTGTTTTAAGTGGCATGATATCTGTTATTGCACCATTGTAACTAAGGTCGATGCTAGTAACTTTAGGCAGTGTGTTTATTTTGGTTAAAATAGAATCATCATGAGCACTGTGTGAAAGATCCAGTAGAGTTAAATTAGTCAACCCACTTAAATTCGGAATTTTATCGGATGTAACATCGGCTCCCATAATGCGTAAGCGTTCAAGATTACTAAGCCCGCTTATTTGATTATAGTTTGTTGCATGAATATTATTTATAGTTAAATCTTTTATATTGTGAGCATATTCAATGCCTGTTAAATCAGTAACATTTATATTTTCTAGAGTAATATATGTTAATGAATCCATTTGCGCTTCTGTAATATTTGCTGTACTCGCTTGTCCTAGTAGTCCATTTAAGTAGGCTTTAAATGTTGAATCTGGAATATTTACGTTATCCTGACTTGCTTTTAATCCAGGTTGCTCTGCAGCAAATACTGGTAATGTTGTTTGCGAAACTGGGACTGCAAGTACGGCAAAACATACCCCAATTTTTACGATATTTGATTTAACTGACATAAGTCATTATCCTCTCCACTCTGTTATATTAGTCTAGAAAATTTTAATAGGCATCCTCAAAAGGAACTTTATGATGTAATTATAGTCTCCTCAGCATATAAGACCAATAGACAAAATGTGTACAAAAATGGCTGAAAAAGCGAAATTCAGTATCTTTTTTGGACTTTTCTGTTCGCATCCCCTGATTTTATGCGGATTTTATTTAGCATTTAAACTAGTAATAAAAAGGGCTATTTTTGTCGAAAATTTGTCGAAATGAAATCAGATACTTTCAAACAAACAAAAAAACTATCCGTTCCAATATATTGGAACGGATAGTTTTTTTGTTTGTTTATTTTTTACGCGCAATCATAACGCCTAATCCAAGAACTAGGAATCCTACTACTATGCCATTTACTGGTAGTGAATCACCTGTTTTCGGTAATAATTTCATTGTGGTTACTGGTGTGTTGGTTGAAATCTCAACTACAGGGTCGACCGGGTAGATCGAATTAGCCGGATTGGCTGGGTCTGTTGGCTCTGATTCAGGTATTGAATCCGGGCCTGGCGTTGGTTCTGGATTCGGTATTGTTTCACTTATTTTTACTGTCACAGTAAGTGGCGCAGCTTTTTGGAGAGCTGATTCCGCATTGAGTGTCACTGTGTATTTACCTGGTTTTGTAAAGTCTACAACTGTCGCAAAATCACTGGTAATTGGTGTTTCGTTATTGGTCATAGCTTTAATTTCTGTTAAGAATTCTTCTTCTGTTTTTGCTTCGTTTAGACTATAAGTTACTTCTGGATCAGCTGTGATAACTGTTTTCGCTTCAACTGTTACTGTCACTTGGAATGGTTCACTTTTCACACCAAGAGTATTTTGTGCATTTAGTGTCACGGTATAGGTGCCTGGCGTTGCAAAATTTACTTTTTCTGCCACGTCACTCGTAATTGTCGCGCCGTTCGCATCGGCTTTAATATCTGCTAAGAATTTTTCTGGTGTAACTGTTTCACCAGCTACATAAGTTATGTTCCCTTCAGCAGTGATACCTACGGAGTGATCAACCGTGAATTTTTGTATGCCCGCTGCACTTACAGTATATGTTTTTCCTACTAAATTGTCTGGTGTCCCTGCTTTTGAAAAATCAAATAAGGTATATAAAGTGAATTTTTCAAACTGGTCAAACTCACTTGGCGTCACATCACTTACTGTAATCCCCTCAATCGATCCAGTCATTCTACTACCATCAATAACTCCGTTGTTCATTTCTATCATATACATATCAGGTTGATAAGAAGGTGTAATCTTTGCACCATTAAAGTTGGTAATAGAACTTGGTGTCATTATGTCAAAAGGAATAAACATAGTTTGCTCTGTCGCATTGTAATTAAGGGTTTTACTTTTAATTGCTGTTTCTTCCAGTGGAGTATAACGTTGGGTTCCTCCATTGAAAGTAGTTATTTTTGGAAAAGCATCCAAACCGCTTAAATCAGCTATCTGACAGTTGGAAACATTTAAGGTAGTAAGATTAGCCAAACTCCGTAGCTCACTAATATTAGTGATTCCTGGATTTGAAGATAAATTAAGGTTAGCTAAATTGGATAGATTTTTAATCTTTGGATAAACCGAGTTGTCTAGCTTATTATTAGATAGTGACATAGTAGTTAAATTGGTTAAACCATTTAAATCAGGTAGTAAATTTGAAGTTAAATTAGAAGTTTCAATCCATAGGATATTCAGATTAGTTAATTTCGCTACCGATTCATAATTAGTTATAGTTGCATTATTTATCGTTAATGTCTTGAGGTTAGTTGCAGCTTCAAGACCTGTTAAATCCGTAATGGAACCATATAAACCTATACTATCAAAACCTAACATTTGAGCTTTTGTAATATCCGCCGTGGCTGCTTGACCAATTATTTGGTTTAGTTGTGCTTTTAGTGCAGAATCAGGCATGTTCACAATATCTTGGCTTGCATCGTCCGCTACCTCTTCTGCGGCAAAACTTGGTAAAGAAATTTGGGATAGTGGCATTAGTACGATGACACTACAAATTCCTATTTTCATAATTTTAGATTTTATTGACATCTTGTGTTGTTCCTCTCTTAGTTAGAATGCTTGTCATTGGAAACCTTTAAGACAGCTAATAGTTTGTCTTAATGATTTAAATTATATACCCAATTTTGGTATATACCAATGGATAAATTGTGAACTTTTTTTATGCAAATTAATCAAACAATCAATTAATAATGATTATAAATAAGAAAAGACCTGTAGAATCGCTGATTTTGCAGTATTTCATACACTAGTAAAAGCCAATAATTATGTCGGAAATATGTCATTTATCGAGAATGCACTTTCATATTTAGTATACAAAAAACATCTAGCCTAATTAAAGGCTAGATGCTTTACATTTATTCGCCAAATACATTTTTCCATTCGCTTCTTTTAGCTAGAAATTCAGCTGCCAAAGCTTGGGCGCCTTCTAAACTATGGCTCGCTGCCCAGCCGCATTGAACTTCATTGCATGCTGGAACTTCAGTTGCCTGGATAACATCGTTTAATGTTGTCGCAATGATTTCTAGCACATCATCGTAGTCACTATGATTTATCAATGATACGTAGAAACCTGTTTGACATCCCATTGGGCTAATGTCTACTAATTTATCAGTATGATTTCTTGCAAGTTCTGCCATCAAATGTTCTAAAGAGTGTAGCGCTGGCATTTCCATATGTTCTTTATTAGGTTGTTTAAAGCGAACATCATATTTGTATATTTCATCTCCATGGACGCCCACTTTCGTTCCCGCCAGTCTCACAAAAGGTGCTTTTACTTTCGTATGGTCTAAATTAAAACTTTCTACATTCATTTTTTCTGCCATGCGTATCCCTCCTCTTATTCTTTGTTATTATATCAAAAAAAAGAATTCTTGCATATTTCTATACAAGAACTCTTTTTCTTCCTTATTCTTCTTTTGCGTCTGAGGTATCTTTTATTTCGGGTATTGCTAGCCAAATAGAAGTTGGTTCGCCTTCCATTGTTTCATCTAGTACAAAGGATCCGTTAGAATAGCGGTCCGTTATTCGAAGATTAGCAACATCTATTTCAACAATTTGGTCTGTGTTTGTTTCGATAAATAGGTGGTCGTTATTATCAGCAAGTGTTATACCAATGAAGCGATGTGGATTGCTTTTCAGTTCGCGTAACATCAATAAGCCACGTTTCGCTCTTGAAATTGGTTCAAATTCGCTGGCTTTCATTTGTTTGAGTGAGCCACGCTGTGTGGCAAGAAGAATATGTTTTTGTTCGTTCGGCATAAGGACTATACCGCCAATAACTATATCATCTTGTTTTAAGTTAATCGCTTTTACACCAGCTGTTCTTGCACCTGATTCTGGAATTTCAGTAATAG
Organism: Listeria monocytogenes; assembly: GCF_900187225.1. Lineage (GTDB taxonomy): Bacteria > Bacillota > Bacilli > Lactobacillales > Listeriaceae > Listeria > Listeria monocytogenes. The sequence goes on along the minus strand of NZ_LT906436.1, from coordinate 1,270,475 downwards.
AATAACGAAGACCGTAACCATTTTTGGTTGCTAAGAAAATATCTTCTGTGCCATCAATCAAATGAACACTTAACAGTTCATCGTCACCTTTTAACTTAATTGCCATCATAGACTTAGAGTAGCGTTGTGGTTTGTAATTCGTAATAGCTGATTGCTTAGTCATGCCGTTTTTAGTAACGAATAAAAAGCGTTTTTCTTCCGTAAAGGCTTGAATTGCAATAGCAGAACGGATTTCTTCACCTGCCGATAAATCACTGGCCAAGTGACTCACGTGATCCCCGAGGTTTTTCCAGCGAATATCAGGCAACTCATGCACTGGTCGATAAATAAAATTCCCTTTGCTCGTGAATAACAGGAGTGAATCGAGTGAATTCATTTTTTGGATAAAGATGGCATGGTCTGCTTCTTTCATGGCTAGTTCTGCACCATTTGATGCTGCATATGAACGTTGGCTTGTACGTTTCACATAGCCTTCTTTCGTCACAGAAACAATCACATCTTCATTCGCAACAAGTACTTCTGTATCGATTTTGATTTCTGCTATTTCTGCTTGCACTTCTGTACGGCGAGCTGTTTTATATTTTTTCTTAATTTCAGCTAGTTCTTCTTTTAAAACAGCAATAAGTTCTGCTTCATCGCCTAGGATTTTTTCAAGAACACTAATTTGTTCTGCTAGTGATTTTGCTTCACTTTGAAGTTCATGTATATCTGTATTTGTTAAACGATAAAGTTGTAGAGATACAATTGCTTCTGCTTGTTTTTCGCTGAAATCATATTTTGTTTGGAGGTTTAATTTCGCATCGCGTTTATCTTTTGAACCACGAATTAATTTAATGACTTCATCTAAAATAGACAAAGCTTTAATTAAACCTTCTAAAATATGTTGGCGAGCTCGCGCTTTACGAATATCGTATTCAGAGCGCTTCGTAATAATTTCTTTTTGGTGTTCAATATAAGCGTCAAGCATTGGGATAATGCCCATTAGCTCCGGACGTTTTTTATTAATAGCAACCATGTTAAAATTATAGCTTACTTGTAAATCCGTATTTTTAAACAGGTAGTTCAGAACACCTTCAGCATTGGCGTCTTTTTTAAGTTCAACAGCAATACGAAGTCCTGTACGGTCAGTTTCATCACGTACTTCTGAAATCCCTTCAATTTTCTTCTCAATACGAAGTTCATCCATGCGTTTAACTAAATTAGCTTTATTTACTTCATATGGAATTTCATGAATCGTAATTTGTTTTCTACCGCCACGAATATCTTCAATTTCTGTTTTAGAACGAACGACAACGCGTCCTTTTCCAGTTTGATAAGCTTTTCGAATACCATCAATCCCTTGAATAATCCCACCTGTAGGGAAATCCGGGCCTTTGACAATTTTCATAATATCATCCGTTGTGCAAAGTGGATTATCTAATCGTTTAATAACAGCTTCGATGATTTCTGTTAAATTATGCGGTGGAATATCTGTTGCATAACCAGCGGAAATACCCGTAGAACCATTCACTAAAAGGTTAGGAAAACGTGCTGGTAAAACTGTCGGCTCACTAGACGTATCATCAAAGTTAGGAATGAAATCGACTGTTTCTTTTTCAATATCGCGTAAAAGTTCTGCTGATATTGGAGAAAGTCGCGCTTCTGTATAACGCATTGCTGCTGGCGGATCCCCGTCGACACTACCGTTATTACCATGCATTTCAATCAGCATGTTACGTACTTTCCAATCTTGACTCATCCGTACCATTGCTTCGTAAACCGAAGAGTCACCATGTGGATGGTAGTTACCGATAACGTTTCCGACTGTTTTGGCAGATTTACGGAAACCTTTCTCAGCAGTATTCCCTTCGACATTCATTGCGAATAAAATACGACGTTGTACTGGTTTCAGTCCGTCACGAACATCTGGAAGCGCACGTTCTTGAATAATATATTTACTATATCTACCAAAACGGTCGCCCATAACTTCTTCTAGCGCTAAGTCTTGGATATGTTGTTCTGGATTACTCAAATGTCTTTCGCCTCCTCAACCATCATGTTTTCATTTTCTAAAATATTTTGGCTATCTTCCATAGAAAACTCGACATGCTTTTCAATCCATTGACGTCTTGGTTCTACTTTGTCACCCATCAGTGTTGCCACGCGGCGTTCAGCACGTGCAGAATCATCTACTCGTACACGAATTAACGTACGTGTATCAGGATTCATCGTTGTTTCCCAAAGTTGGTCAGCATTCATCTCACCAAGACCTTTGTATCGTTGAATCATGTAGCCTTTACCAATTTTTTGGATGGCAGAGTCTAATTCTTCATCTGTCCAAGCATATTCGATTACTTCTTTTTTACCAGAACCGCGACTTACTTTGTAAAGTGGTGGTAAGGCAATAAAAACTTTACCAGCTTCAACAAGTGGACGCATGTAACGATAGAAAAATGTCAGAAGTAATACTTGAATGTGCGCGCCATCGGTATCGGCATCGGTCATGATAACTACTTTGTCATAGTTACAATCCTCGACATCAAATTCGGTACCAACGCCTGCACCTACAGTATGAATAATCGTGCTAATTTCTTCGTTTTTTAAGATATCTTGTAGTTTTGCTTTTTCGGTATTAATTACTTTTCCTCGAAGTGGCAATATAGCTTGGAAACGACGGTCACGGCCTTGTTTGGCTGATCCTCCCGCCGAGTCTCCTTCGACTAGGTAAAGTTCATTTTTATTAGGGTTTCGTGATTGCGCTGGCGTTAACTTTCCAGAAAGCAGTGTTTCGGAACGTTTCTTTTTTTTGCCGTTACGTGTTTCTTCACGCGCTTTTCTCGCAGCTTCTCTTGCTTCGCGGGCTTTAACAGCCTTTTTAACGAGAAGGGAGCTTGTTTCTGGGTTTTCGGCAAGGAAGTAAGCTAAATGTTCTGCTACAACCGCATCAACCGCTTGACGAGCTTCCTGCGTCCCAAGTTTTTCTTTCGTTTGTCCTTCGAATTGAAGAATTTTTTCTGGAACACGAATCGAAAGTACCGCGGATAACCCTTCACGAATATCGCTACCTTCGAGGTTTTTATCTTTTTCTTTTAAAAGATTCACCCGACGAGCATAATCATTGAAAATCCGTGTCATCGCCGCTTTCATACCTGATTCATGGGAACCTGCCCCGCGAGTTCGAACGTTATTAACGAAACTCAAGATATTTTCAGAGTAACCATCATTGAATTGGAACGCCATTTCTACTTCAATGGTCGCATTTTCTCCTTCAAAACTGGCTACTGGATGAAGCACATCTTTGCCTTCATTAATATATTCAACAAAGTTTTTCACACCTTCTTCAAAGTGGAAAGCCTCTGCCATACCTACACGTTCATCAATTAATTCGATTAACATCCCTTTTAAAAGGAACGCTGATTCTCTTAGACGTTCCGATAATGTTTCATAGTTAAATGAAGTGGTTGGAAAAATCGCTGGATCTGGTTTAAAGCGAATTGTTGTCCCAGTGGCTTTTGATTTTCCGATTTTTTTCAGTGTTCCATCAGGCTTTCCGCCGTCTTTAAATTTTTGTTGGTAGGTTGCGCCGTCACGGTTAATTGTAACTACTAACCATTCAGAAAGTGCATTTACAACAGAGGAACCAACGCCGTGGAGTCCACCACTTGTTTTATAGCCGCCTTCTTGACCGAACTTACCGCCAGCATGAAGTACGGTTAAAATAACTTCTACTGTGGACTTTCCTGTTTTGTGCATTCCAACAGGCATCCCACGCCCTTCATCACTAACACTAACGCTACCGTCTTCATGAAGTGTCACAACAATTTTCTTACCAAAACCTGCAAGGGTCTCATCGACCGAGTTGTCCACTATTTCATATACTAAATGGTGCAGCCCGCGTACATCTGTTGACCCGATATACATCGCTGGGCGTTTCCGGACCGCTTCCAGTCCTTCAAGCACCTGAATAGAATCATCATTATACTCATTCCGATTCATATTTCAAAACTCCCTTCATTCCGTCAATCTACAACTTTCACGTTGTTATTCGCTTAAAACCACCTTATCAGAATAGCATTAACTAGCTGATTAATAAAGAGATAGTTTAGTGACAAATTCCTTTTCATAAAAAAACAGGCTCTGCTATAAGAACCTGCTTCCTTCAAAAATGGTGTTTAATTAATCCATTTCTTGATAAGCAACCTTAATGCAATAATCCATGACAGTAGGATATCCTTTTTCTGTCAAAAAATCAAATGCTTCCTGATTAGCTATGCCAAGCTGTGCCCAAAATACATCTGCATCTATTTGGTCAAAAGCCTCTGCTATTTCAGGTAAAAACTCTGAGCGACGAAAGACATTCACAATATCTACATGTTCCTCGATATCCGTTAAATGCTTGACGGTTTTTTCGCCAAGAATTTCGTCTGCATTAGGGTTCACTGGTATAATTTTGTACCCAGCTTGCTGCATTATTTGACTCACTCGGTAACTTGTGCGGTCTGGTTTATCACTCAAACCAACGACTGCGATAACTTTTGCCTTCTTTAAGATATGTTGGATTTCTTCTTTTGTTGGATTTTGCATTAGTCTAATCGCCCCCTACTATACTTTCTAATCATAAGCTATTTTTGCGGTTTTTTCAACTTTTCATCGTGATTTATCTCAACAATTTAGCCAATTCTCTTCATTTTGTGCTATAATTCTTTATGGAAAACATCATTTCTTCTTGAGGGGTTTAAAAATGACAATTAACTTAATTCTGCTTTCTTTATTAGCCTATGTGATTGGTTCGATACCATCTGGTTTATGGATTGGCAAAATTTTCTACAAAAAAGATATTCGCGAGTTCGGTAGCGGTAACTTAGGGGCGACAAATTCCTTCCGAGTGCTTGGTATCAAGGCTGGTAGCATTGTTACAGTAATGGATATTTTAAAAGGAACTGTTGCAACGTTGCTTCCATTCTCCTTTCAATTGAATGTAGATCATCATTTCTGGTTGCTAACTGGAGCATTTGCTATTATCGGGCATAGTTTCCCACTTTTCGCAGGATTCAGAGGTGGGAAAGCAGTAGCTACTTCTGCCGGAGTCATTCTCGCCTATGCGCCATTACTCTTTGTAGCCGCACTTGTAGTCTTCTTAGTTACACTAAAACTTAGTAAATATGTATCTCTCAGTTCAATGATTGGAGCACTTGCTGCATTAATTATTTCTCTTTTCATGGGGGACTGGATTTTAATTGTTCTCGTTGCTTGTATCGCGCTCTTTGTAATTTGGCGTCACCGAGCAAATATCACTCGGATACGTAACGGAGAAGAGCCAAAAATAAAATGGATGTAATAAAACCCAGAAGATGCGTTTCGCTCTTCTGGGTTTTTGTTTTAACCTACTGTAATTTCATATTCAGAAGCAAAGACTGCTTCTGGCTCTAAATGCTCTATCCCCGCTTTATCTCGCAGTTCAACAGACTCTCCTGCCCCATCCGCAATTCCGTACCAAGGTTCAATACATAAGAATGGTGTTCCTGCTTTTGCCGTCCACACTCCAACAAATGGGAATTCTGGAAAAGATACTTTTACAAAATGAGGTGTTTTATCTGATTTAATAGTCATTTCTTTTTGTTTTAACGCTTCAAAAATAAGCGCATCATTTTTAAATAAATCGTAGTTTAATGGTAAATATCGGGCTGCTTCATCAACAACCTTCTTAATTTCGCCACTGCGATAAGGTCCTTCTAAACAAAGTGTTTCTAAATTCTCCTCTGTTCCAAAATCCAAATAATAATCTTCAAATGTCGTCCCATCTGTTAATGGTAAATTAAAAGCTGGGTGCGCACCAATAGAGAAATAAATTCGCTTGTTATCCGTATTTTCAACTTCGTAGGAAACAGCTACCGTATTCTTTTCTATTGTATAAATAATAGATAGTTTAAATTTGTAGGGATAAACTGCCAATGAATCTTCGTCTGCATCCAACTCAAAACGTACGGACTTTTCTGTTTGCTCGACTACTTGAAAATCTCGGTCACGAGCAAATCCGTGTTGTCCTAAGTGGTACGGCTTTCCATCGACTAAGTAAGTATCTTCTACAAGCCTTCCAACTGTTGGAAATAGAACAGGTGAATGACGCCCCCAAAACTTGCTATCAGCATTCCATAAATATTCAAGTCCGGTATCTTTATGAAAGATTCGCGTTAATTCTGCTCCTGCTGTTTTCATTTCTACAAGCAATACTTCATTTTCCAGTTTGATCATTGTTATTTCTCCTCCAAATGAAACCGCTCGATTTGTTCAAAGGCTTTTTCTTTTTTCAGTACAACAAGTTGCATCTCACCAAACAAATCATAATGCGGAAAGTTTTTTCGACGGTTATCAATCCAATCTGGGGCTAAACCATATTGTTTCCCCCATTGTTGCAATTTTTTTAAATCTACGCATGCAACTTTGGTTACAGTTTTTGATTCTGGAAAGCGATCATCTAGCCAATAATGGGTGATAATTGCAATCTCTCCACGGGCTGCTTTTTCTTTCCATAATTCCATTTCATCGCGTTTTACACCAAAAGCCATTTTTATCACTACCAGTCTTATTTATTCTAAAGCTTTTAGATAGGCTTCATGCCAATTCGGAAATGTTCTTCTTAATGATACAGGGCGGAAATCTTCTTTAGTTACACATACATGCTGTGTTTCACCTGTAATTGCTACTTCCTTCGTATCTTCATAGCAAATTTCATAACCATAAGTAACACGAAGTCCATCATACCCTTTTATCCATGTTTTTACAACTGCCCTCTGTCCGTAACGCAGTGGTTTTCCGTAATGAATATGCACGTCTAATACCGGAGAAAGGTACCCTGCTTCTTCCATATCAAAATAACGAAAACCTAATTTTTCAATTAATCTTGTTCGTCCGATTTCCATCCATACAAGGTAATTGTTATGATAAACAACGCCCATTTGGTCGGTTTCTGCATAGCGCACTTCAATGGTTGTTTCAGCAATTTCCATTCCAAATTCCTCCAGTCACACAAGTTCTTCTTTCTTATTTTACCAAAGCAATCAAAAAAAAGCTCTCCCCGAATATTTCCAGAGAAAGCTTTTCTAGTTTTTTTAGTTATTTTTCAATTTTTCTAGTTCAACAAGGAATTTATCATTTAGTACACGGATAAATGTACCTTTCATTCCTAGAGAGCGAGAATCAATAACGCCTGCACTTTCTAATTTGCGAAGTGCATTTACGATTACAGAACGTGTAATGCCGACACGATCCGCGATTTTAGAGGCAACAAGAAGGCCTTCTTTACCATTCAACTCATCGAAAATATGCTCAATAGCTTCTAATTCACTGTAAGAAAGCGAGCTAATTGCCATTTGTACTACCGCACGGCTACGAGCTTCTTCTTCAATTTCTTCTGCTTTTTCATGCAAGATTTCCATTCCAACAACTGTTCCACCATATTCCGCTAAAAGCAAATCATCATCAGTGAAATTACTTTCTAAGCGAGATAGGATAAGTGTTCCAAGACGCTCACCACCACCAACGATAGGTACGATAGTTGTTAAACCTTTTGTAAATAACTCACTGTTTTCGATTGGGAAAGCAGTATATTGGCTTGATACTTCTAAGTTAGAAGAAGTTTCGCCTACATTGAAAAGGCTTTGCGTATATTCTTCAGGAAATTGGCGTTCTGTTAGCATTTGTTTCATACGATCATTTTCGATTGGAAGTGCTTCGGAATAGCCAAGTAATTTACCTTTACGGCTTACGATATATGTGTTTGCTTCAATGACGTCTGTAAGTGTATCTGCCATTTCTTTGAAGTTTACTGTTTTTCCTGCAGCGTTTTGTAACATAGCATTAATTTTTCTTGTTTTTTCTAATAAAGTCATTATTAGATCCTCCTAGTATTTTATAAAATAAATTGTGTTAAATCTTTATTCTGCATAATTGGTGCAAGTTTTTCATTAACATAGTTTTCTGTTACTTTAATAGATTCCATATTGATTTCTGGTGCTTCAAATAGTAAATCTTCTAGTAATTTTTCTAAAATGGTATGAAGTCTTCTTGCTCCGATATTATCTGAATCTTGATTAACTTGGAATGCAATCTCGGCAATTCTTTCTACAGCTTCTTTGGTGAAAATCAAGTCAATTCCTTCTGTTTTCAGTAAAGCTTTGTATTGTTTAATTAGTGCATTGTCTGGTTCTGTTAAGATTTTGTAGAAATCTTCTTGTGTTAATTTATCCAGCTCAATTCTAATTGGGAAACGGCCTTGAAGCTCTGGAATCAAATCGCTTGGTTTAGACATATGGAAAGCCCCTGCTGCGATGAATAAAATGTACTCCGTGTTGACTGTACCATATTTGGTAGAAATTTGCGACCCCTCCACGATTGGAAGAATGTCTCTTTGGACACCTTCACGCGAAACTTGTGCATTTCCGCCGCCTTCTTTACTAGCGATTTTATCAATTTCGTCAATAAAAATCATACCCATTTGTTCCGCACGATGAATACCTTCTGCTGCAAGTTCATCCGCATCAATTAATTTTGATGCTTCATCTTCAAAAAGAATTTTCTTCGCCTCACGTACGGTTACTTTGCGTTTTTTCTTTTTCGCTGGGAACATGCCAGAAAGCGCATCTTGCATACCATTCATTTGGTCCATTCCAGCGCCGCGCATCATATCAAGCATTGGATTTTGCTGTTCTTTTACTTCTACTGTTACTATTTCATCATCAAGCTCGCCATTTTGGAGGCGCCATTCGATTTGGCTACGTTTATTCTTTAATTCTTGATCTACTTCTTCTTCAGGAGATTCATCTGGTTGATTCATGCCGCCAAAAAGTGCTTCTAACGGATTTTGCGAGGTTGTTTGTTTTTTCTTTTGACTTGGCGCTAAAAGTTTAATCAGACGTTTCTCTGCATTTTTTTCTGCTTTTACACGAACTAATTGCATTTTTTCTTCTTTTACTAAACGAACGGATACTTCCACCAAATCACGAACCATAGATTCCACGTCGCGACCTACGTAACCAACTTCTGTAAATTTTGTAGCTTCTACTTTGGAAAAAGGAGCGCGAACAATTTTTGCAATTCGGCGTGCTATTTCCGTTTTACCTACTCCAGTTGGTCCAATCATTAGAATATTTTTCGGAATAATTTCATCGCGGATTGATTCATCCATCAATTGTCTCCGATAACGATTTCTTAGTGCTACTGCAACAGATTTCTTTGCTCCGTTTTGTCCAATAATATATTGATCCAGTTTTTCAACAATTTGCTTTGGTGTTAACTGGTTCCTCAACGTTAAGTTTGTCAAATTAACCACTCCTTCAAAGCTCTTCTACGGTAATATGATCATTTGTAAATACACAAATTTCAGAAGCGATTTCTAGCGCATGACGAGCAATATCTTTTGCTTCCATCTGACCGCCATTATGTCTTTTAAGTGCTCGCCCAGCTGCCAGCGCATAATTCCCACCAGAACCGATTGCTAAAATGCCGTCGTCTGGTTCTATTACTTCCCCTGTTCCTGAAACTAAAAGTAATGTATCTTTATCCATCACGATTAACATAGCTTCTAACTTACGTAAAACACTATCACTACGCCATTGTTGAGCAAGTTCGACTGACGCTCTTTCTAAGTTACCATTATATTCATTCAATTTCGCTTCAAATTTTTCAAATAATGTAAAAGCGTCTGCGACTGAACCTGCAAACCCTGCAATTACTTTATCATGAAAAAGACGGCGAACCTTTTTGGCAGTGTGTTTCATTACAACCGATTCTCCAAGCGTTACTTGACCGTCACCAGCCATCGCCGCTTTTCCGTCATGTTGAACAGCAAATATCGTTGTAGCGTGTAATTCCATTTCTTTAACCTCCTCCAAATTTAAGCCCTCGGATGATGTTTCATATAAGTAGACTTTAAATGCTCTTTTGTTACATGCGTATATATCTGGGTAGATGATAAGCTAGCATGCCCAAGCAACTCTTGTACCGTCCGCATATCCGCACCGTTATTAAGTAAATCTGTTGCAAACGTGTGGCGTAACATATGTGGATGAATTTTTCGAGTTAATGAAGCTTTACTAATTATTTTCGTCAAACAATACCTAATGCCCCTGGTCGTCAAAGGATCACCGTAATGATTCACAAGTAAAGCATCATGCGACTTTTTATAGCGAGACATAAGATTGACACGTTCTGGCAAATAATCTGTAATCGCATCTTCTGCATAAGCCCCGAACGGCACATAGCGTTCTTTATTCCCTTTTCCGCGAATGAGGATGGCTTGATAAGATGTATCTAAGTCAGGCAACAGTATTCCAGCACATTCACTCACCCGAATTCCCGTACCATATAATACCTCCAAAAGCACTCTATCACGTAATGTAAGCGTTTCATTATCTTCGTAGACCACTTGAAACAAAGCTTCCATTTCTTCTGAATAGAAAAATTTGGGAAGCCTTAACTGATTTTTCGCATGTGATACGTAAGTAAACGGATTTTCGTTAATAACATTCTCTCTTAAAAGAAAAGTGTAAAAACTCCGTAAACTTGAAATTTTTCTAGCTACGGTTGTACGAGAAAAAGATTTTTGCTTTAATTCAGTCAAATAAATACGCACATCTAGAAAAGTAACTTGCTGATAAGTTGTAATGGCTTGTTCATTTAAAAAGCGGCGGAAATCAAGTAAATCATTTTCGTAAGCTGTACTAGTGTTCACTGAATAATTACGTTCTGAGTGAAGATAGTCAAAGAACTGTTGCTCTAACTTCCCCTCTTGTATCATACGTATACACCTCTCAAACACTATCATGTTAACATAACAATATCCGCGTTGCAATAATTTTATACATTTTTCGCAACTTTTTGAATTAATCTGGATTTACAATCAATTTAAATAAAACACTTAACTTTTGTGAAAAAGTCAACATTTATTAATAAAATCTGTCTAGACCATTTATCGGAAAGAAAAACTGTCTTTCCACCACTATCAACTTTCTCAAAATAACAAAGTAGCCCTCGTGATGAAAAGAACAGCAAAGAATAGTCCTCAATTATTATAGTGTTTTTATAGTTCTTCTGCAACCTTTTTTATTGCATTTAGCGCTCTTTCAGCTAATTTTTCGTTACGTTCTTGTTTTGCACGAATTTTTGTTTCAAGCTCTGGGAAGAGTCCAAAATTAACATTCATTGGTTGGAACGATTTTTTACTAGCACTCGTAATATAATGGGCTAGACTGCCAATCGCTGTTTCAGTTGGGAAAACCACTAATTCTTTTTCCTGTACAAAATTAGCCGCATTAATCCCAGCAGCAAGCCCGCTAGCAGCTGATTCAACATATCCTTCCACACCCGTCATTTGTCCAGCAAAGAACAGATCATTACGTGTTTTCAATTGGTACGTTGGTTCAAGCACAGTTGGTGAGTTAATAAATGTATTACGATGCATCACACCATAACGAACGATTTCGGCATTCTCAAGACCTGGAATCATTCCAAATACACGTTTTTGCTCTCCCCATTTTAGGTGTGTTTGGAAACCTACCATATTATAAAGTGTTCCTGCTGCATCATCTTGTCTAAGTTGCAATACTGCATAAGGTCTTTTTCCTGTTTTCGGATCTTCTAATCCAACTGGCTTCAATGGGCCAAACAACATTGTCTTAATTCCACGTTTTGCCATTACTTCAATTGGCATGCAACCTTCAAAAAACACTTCTTTTTCAAATTCTTTTAAAGCAGCCGTTTCAGCCGTTACTAATGCTTCATAAAAAGCATTGAATTCTTCTTCTGACATCGGGCAATTTAAGTAAGCTGCTTCTCCTTTATCATAACGGGATTTCAAATACACTTTATCCATATCGATACTATCTTTTTCAATTATCGGCGCCGCTGCATCATAAAAGTAAAGATACTCTTCGCCAGTTAATTGTTTAATTTCGTCCGCAAGTGCGGGACTAGTAAGTGGCCCTGTTGCAATAATTGTTGGACCTTCAGGGATAGTAGTAACTTCTTCTGTATGCACCGTCACGAGAGGATGGTTTTTCACTTTGTCTGTAATGTAACCAGAAAATTCATGGCGGTCAACCGCAAGCGCTCCTCCTGCTGGTACAGATGCTTTGTCAGCAGCTTCAATGATAATAGAATCAAGCATCCGCATTTCTTCTTTAATAACTCCCACGGCATTCGTTAGGCCGTTAGCTCGCAAGGAATTAGTACATACTAGCTCTGCAAATTTGTCTGTATGATGTGCCGGAGTTTGTTTTACCGGTCTCATTTCGTATAAGTCTACCTTTACGCCTCGATTTACTAACTGCCACACCGCTTCACTTCCTGCTAAACCTGCTCCAATTACATTAACACTCTTTTCCATTTGTCCGCCTCCTCGCGCAACAATGGCAACACAAGAAGAATCCAAGTGCTGCCATTTTCCAATTATTGTTGGGTTGATTCTTTGTAATCACAATTTGTACATTGTACTTGTACACCTTTTTTCAATTTCTTCTCGACTAGTGCTCGTTTCTCACATTTCGGACAAGCACGTTCGACTGGTTTATCCCAAGATACATAGTCACAATCTGGATAACGATCACAACCGTAGAAAATACGTTTTTTCTTACTTTTTCTTTCTATTACATGTCCTTTCTCACATTTAGGACACGTAACACCGATTTCTTTCACGATTGCTTTCGTATTACGACAATCAGGAAATCTACTACAAGCTAGGAACTTACCGTATTTACCCATTTTGTATACCATTGGAGCTCCACAAAGATCACAGTCAATTCCGGCTGGTTCATCTTTAATCTCGATTTTTTCCATTTCTGCATCTGCTTTTATTACATTTGGTTCAAATCGTTTATAAAATTCATCAATGACTTTCACCCATTCAACTTCTCCGTGCTCAACTTCATCGAGCTCACTTTCCATGTTGGCAGTGAATTTCACATCTAAAATTTCTGGGAAATAGTCTTCAATCATTTCATTAACGATTTCACCTAATTCAGTTGGAATAAAGCGTTTATTCGTTAAAGAAACATAATTTCTGCGCTGAATTGTGTCGAGTGTCGGCGAATAAGTCGATGGTCGACCAATACCAATTTCTTCGAGCGTTTTTACTAATCTAGCTTCTGTGTAACGTGGAGGTGGCTGCGTGAAATGTTGACGCTGTTCGAGCGATTCGGACTGCACCTTATCTCCTTTTTTCAAATCTGGTAAGATATTTTCTTTTTCTTCCGTATTATCATCGTTACTTTCTACATAGACTTTCATGAAGCCGTGAAATTTAATTTTAGAGCCATTTGCTCTGAAGTTCACGCCGTTGTTATCTAAGTCAACACGCATTGTATCTAGAACTGCTGGCGTCATTTGGCTCGCAATAAATCTTTCCCAAATCAAACGATATAGGCGAAGTTGGTCCCGTGTTAAATATTCTTTTACTTCTTGGGGACTTCTCATTGCACTTGTAGGCCTGATTGCTTCATGGGCATCTTGGGCACCTTTTGCGTTTTTATCTGATCGTTTATGATTACGAGAAAATTCAGGTCCATAAGTTTCTTTAATGTAGTTACTTGCTTCTAGTATAGCGGAATCTGCAATACGAGTGGAGTCGGTACGCATATAAGTGATTAAACCAACTGTGCCTTGTTTGCCAAGTGTGATCCCTTCATATAATTGTTGAGCAAGCATCATCGTTTTTCTTGTACGGTAATTTAGTTTCCGTGCTGCTTCTTGTTGCAAACTTGAGGTGGTAAATGGTGCAGCAGGGTTTCTAAGTCGTTCTTTTTTAGTTACATCTGTTACGTCAAATGATTTCCCTTTGATTGCAGACATTACTTCTTTTACATCATCCGCAGTAGAAAGTTTTTTCTTTTTGCCATTTAGACCATAAAAATTGGCTTGGAATTTTTTCTTACCTTTAAGGAAGTTACCATCAATTGTCCAGTATTCTTCGGGTTTGAAATTATTGATTTCTTTCTCTCTATCAATAATGATTCGAAGTGCAATAGATTGAACACGACCAGCACTCAAACCTTTTTTTACTTTTTTCCATAGGATAGGGCTGATATTATATCCAACTAAACGGTCTAAAATTCTACGCGCTTGCTGTGCATTGACTAAATCCATGTCAATTTTACGTGGTGTTTTGAAAGATTCTTTTACTGCTTCTTTCGTTATTTCGTTAAATACTACACGTAATTTGTCTGATTGATCTAACTCTAAACTGTTAGCTAAGTGCCATGCAATTGCTTCCCCTTCACGATCTGGATCGGCTGCGAGATAGACTTTTTTCGCTTTTTTGGCAGCTTGTTTTAATTCTTTTAAAACAGGGCCTTTTCCGCGAATCGTAATATAACGAGGTTCATAGTCATTTTCTGTGTCTACACCCATTTGACTCTTCGGTAAGTCACGAACATGTCCCATGGAAGCTTTAACTTTAAATTTCTTGCCTAAATACTTCTCAATCGTTTTTGCTTTTGCAGGTGACTCTACAATCACTAAATAATCTGCCATATCTATATATTCCTCCCTGATTTGGGTCAATACACGGGCTTTACTCGTTGTCTTAATCCTATTACAGTTTTAGCCTCGCGTTCAATAAGTTTTCAATGCTGATTTTTCACATAATTCAGTAGTAAATATTAGCCCTTCCTACTGGGTTTGTCAATGGCTTTTAAGAAAAAGTCCATTTTTTGATGTTTTATATCAGCTTTCTTTAGCAAACTTATCTCAAAAAATCAGGAAATGCAAGTCAAATCACTTAAAAACGATAATTTCAGTAGAATTATGGCTTAATTTGAAAAAATTCTTCTATTATATGGTCCGCATTCATAACTAGCTTGGCGCCTTCCTGAATCAAATAATTCGTTCCCTGCCAAGTATCAATAAAAATATTCCCTGGAACGGCAAAAACTTGTCTGTTTTGTTCTAATGCTATGTCTGCAGTAATTAGAGAACCACTTCTTTCAGCTGCTTCTATTATTACTGTCCCAATTGCCAAACCGCTAATGATTCGATTTCTTTCTGGAAAATGCCACCTCTTTGCTTCTTGACTTGGTAAATATTCACTTAATAGCAAGCCTTCTTTCGCGATTTCTTTAGCAAGGAACTCATTTTTCTTTGGATAAATTTTGTTAACACCTGAACCAAGTACGGCAATTGTTGCACCGTTTTTATTTAAGGTGGCTTTATGAGCAATAGTGTCTATTCCTATGGCCATTCCGCTAATTATGGTTAAATCGTGCGCAGAAAGTTCACTAGCAATTTTCACGCAAGCTTTTCTACCATACTCACTCATCTGCCTAGTACCGACAATGGCGATGGCTTGCCGTTGAAGTAAGTCAATATTCCCTTTGCAAAATAAAATCGGTGGTGCTTCGTAAACCTCTCTTAGAAGTGCTGGATAGCTATCTTCTAGAATCCAAATTGGAGTAATACCTTCCAAAAAGAACACTTCAGCCGTTTCTATTTCCATTAAAATCTGTGCTCTTTTATCCACCGGAAAGAATGATTCTACAAATGTATGTGCTGCCATTTCATACTGGTCTAACTCTTTTAATTTTTGCCAAATGACTGCTCTCTTTTTAGCAGAAATAGACTTACAGGAAGCAAGTTTTAGCCATGTGTTTCGTTGTTTAAAATCCATATGTTACACCTCCGTGATAGTTACTCTCAGTCTACAAATGTTATGCTTTTTTGTAAAATGACTAAAATCTATGAAACAATACAAAAAAGCGCATTTTCTATGTCGAAAACACGCTTTTCCTTATAGGATTTAGTTAATTTAAGCTGTCAAAATGTAACTTTGATTCTTTCACTGGCGAAAAACTCATGCGATGAATAGGACATATACCAATAGTATCTAAACCAAGTAAATGTTTTTTTGTGCCATAGCCCATATTGTTTGCAAAATCATAGCCAGGATACTTTTCATCGTACATCTGCATTAACCTATCTCTTGTAACCTTTGCGATGATAGACGCTGCAGCAATCGAAATGCTTTTTGTATCCCCTTTGATAAGAGATAGTTCTGCCTCGGTATATCTTAGTGGCATTGCATCTATTAGAACAAAATCAGGTTCTGGTGTTAATTGATTTAACGCTTCACACATAGCAAGTTTCGTCGCTTCATAAATATTTACTTGATCAATTACATCATGTTCAATAATCCCTACTCCGATAGCAATTGCTTCTTTTTTTATCTTTTCGAACAATGCGTCACGTTTTGCTTCACTCAATTGCTTAGAATCGTTTATTCCAACAACAGAAAAATCAGCTGGCAGGATGACTGCGGCAGCAACAACTGGACCAGCAAGCGGGCCACGGCCAACTTCATCTACTCCAGCAATATATTTGTATCCTTGTTGAAATAAATCAGTTTCATATTGTGTCATTTCTTTAAGTTTCACAAGTAATTTTGCTTCCTTTTCCCATTTTCGTCTCACGGATTGCACAAGTTTTTCTACACCTTTACGTTCATCCTGTATACATTTTTGGAAAAAAGGATCATTTTCTGAAGTGACTTCGCTTAATTTTTCTTTTATAACGGATATGGAATCGCTCATTCGACTTCATCTTCCCAATTTGGGAAATCAAACGACATTCTCCCTAACTTTTGCTGACGAATTTCTCGAACTACCGTTTCGGCTGCGCGAGAATAATCTGGATCATTGTATCGATCTAAGAGCCCTCTTTTTTCTGCAATAAATGCTAGTGTTTCGATAGGGTCTTCAGAAACAGTTTCTACTTTTAGCCAAGTTTGAAGTCGGTCGGGGTAATGGTTTTCTAAAAATCGCAAACCGTAACCAGCAATCTCTTCCATTTGAAGTAAATCATCTTTAATTGCACCTGTAAGAGCTAATTTGTAACCAATTTCTTGATCTTCAAATTTAGGCCAAAGAATCCCTGGAGTATCCAAAAGTTCTAATGTTTTACCTACTTTAATCCATTGTTGTGCCTTAGTTACACCAGGTTTATTACCTGTCCTTGCAATATTTTTTTTCGCTAGTCGATTGATTAATGTTGATTTACCAACATTCGGAATACCTAAAATCATCGCACGAATTGCTCTTGGCTTCATACCTTTACTTCTTAAACGGTCGAATTTTTCAGCCATTAATTTTTCGGCGGCTTGTTCTATTTTGAATAGTCCTTTACCTTCTTGAGCATTCACAGCAACTGCTGGCAAACCTTTCTCGGCAAAGTAGTCAATCCATTCTTTTGTTGTTTTTTCATCGGCAGTATCTGCTTTATTTAAAATAATCACTCGTCTTTTTTGATGGATAATTTCTTCTAGCATGGGATTAGAGGAAGATAGCGGGATACGTGCATCCACTAATTCAAAAATCACATCTACTAGTTTTAATTTTTCTGTTACCTCACGGCGAGCTTTGGCCATATGACCTGGAAACCACTGAATTGTCATTATATACTCCTAATCTATAAGTTTGGCATCTTCAATCGGCCAGTAACAAATCGGTGTTGTTCCTAACACCTTGCTAAATGGAATTGGCCCAATTATCCGACTGTCTTTGCTTGCTCTTCGATTGTCACCTAAAACAAAATAAGTATCTTTTGGAATTTTACCACCATCTAGTTGATCCTTTGAACTGTAATCATCTGTTAAATAGCCATCTTTCAGCTTTTCTTTGTAAGTATCCAAATACGGTTCATTATACTTTTTACCATTGATGTAAAGTTGGTCCTCTTTGTATTCTACTGTATCACCCGGCAAACCGATTACTCGCTTGATGTATTCTTTTCCATCTGATTCTCGAAAAACAATCACATCAAAACGATCTACATTTCCGAAGCGATTTATAATTACACGGTCATCGTTATGAAGTGTAGGCATCATTGATATCCCATCTACGAGAATAGGGACAAATAAATAAAAACGGATTATAACAGCTATTAACACTGCTAGAACAGCCGCCCAAATCCATGACCATAACCGTTTTAAATTCTTCTCCTTCAAAAAATTGCACCGCCCTATTTTATACTAACAGTCTTATTATAAACGAAAAAACGCTCATTTAATAGAGAAATCCGCGAAAAAGTATCTTCACGGACTTCACATTATTTTCCAAATTGTATCACTGTACCGTTTACCATGGAATCATCAATAAATCCGAAAACACGACTATCTGAACTCCCGCCGCGATTATCTCCGAGTACAAACAGTTTCCCTTTTGGAACAGTACTTTCGCCTGTCATATCCTCCAGCGTATAATCCGCTATGTATGGTTTTTGCGTTGGATCTGGATTCCAAAGGGTTAATGTTCCTTCTGGCAAGTAACTTTCTACTTTTCGTTTTCCATTTAAATATAACTCACCGTTTTTAAATGCTATTTTATCTCCTGGCATGCCAATCACTCGCTTGATGAAATGTTCTCCTGAACCAATCATTGGAGGTTCATCAAACACGATAATGTCGAAACGATCAGGCTTGGAAATTTTTTCAATGAAAATTCTATCGCCATCTTGATATGTTGGAACCATAGATGTTCCTTCTACTTTTACTGGTGCAACTACAAAGTTACGAATCACAAGTGCAATTGCAAGTGCTGCAACGATAACTAGCACCCAGCTTAATAATTGATGTGCCCCGCTTTTTTTCTTGGGCTTTTTTTCATTCTGATCTGTCATCTATGTCTCCTCCTAGACTTCCTGTAGGGTCACATTAACGTTCTAAGGATTTTCCAAATGAAATTACTTTTCCAAGCACGGTATCCTGTGATATAAAGCCAATGTAGCGACTATCTTTACTTACTTGACGATTATCTCCTAAAACAAAAAGTTCTCCTTTAGGGACAGTAAGAGAGCCGTCAGAGTTTGGAATGTCTGCCATTGTAAAATTAGGATCACCTTCTGCATCAGTGGTTAAATAACCATTTTTTAGAGCTGCTTTTTCTGAATCTAAATAAGGTTCATCATATTTTTTCCCATTAATATAAAGTTGATCTTCTTTATACTCCACTTTATCTCCTGGAAGGCCAATGACGCGTTTAATGTACTCTGCATTTTCCTCATCAGGCGCAGGAAATACAATAATGTCAAAACGCTTCGGATCTGATACTTTGTTAATAAATAAATGTTCCCCATCATGGAGTGTTGGGTCCATTGATTTCCCATTAACAGTAACTGGAGAAATTAAAAAATAGCGAATACCAAAAGCAAGTATAAGCGCGATAAGAATTATTTTTATCCATCCAAATGCCCCAGAAAAAAATTTGTTTTCACTTTTCATGTCTTTTTATCCTCTCCAATTAATATTAATAAAGTATAGCACGAAACAAGTCAGATATTACAGTAAAACAAGCTGGCTTGATAGAAAAAATGCGCGCCAATTACGACGCGCATTCTAATCATGCAGATGTTTTAATTGGAATAATAGAACCGTCTTCTAATTGCAGTTGCGGTTCTTCTTCACCACGAGCTGCTTTTTCAGTAATAATACACTTCGTAATGTCGTCACGAGAAGGGATTTCGAACATCACTTCCAGCATAATCTGTTCGATAATCGAACGAAGACCACGCGCTCCAGTTTTGCGTTCAATCGCTTCTTTCGCAATTTCAATT
Source organism: Listeria monocytogenes (assembly GCF_900187225.1). Lineage (GTDB taxonomy): Bacteria > Bacillota > Bacilli > Lactobacillales > Listeriaceae > Listeria > Listeria monocytogenes. The sequence continues at coordinate 1,250,906 of NZ_LT906436.1, read as the reverse complement.
AGAGCAGTTGGCTCGAATTCAAGTTCAACGTCATCAAGCTCTAACATACGTTTGTATTGTTTTACTAAAGCATTCTTTGGTTCTGTCAAAATGGAAACAAGCGCTGCTTCATCTAATTGTTCAAGCGTTGCTATAACCGGTAAACGACCGATAAATTCAGGAATTAAACCAAATTTCAGTAAATCTTCCGGAACAACACGGGATAAATAAGTTTCATCATCTTTTAGTTTCGCATTATCTGTACCAAATCCAATGACTTTTTCACCCATTCGATTTTTAACGATTTGTTCTATTCCGTCAAATGCTCCACCAACGATAAATAGAATGTTTCCTGTATCAATTTGAATAAGTTCTTGATGAGGATGTTTTCTACCACCTTGAGGAGGAACGCTTGCGACAGTACCTTCCAAAATTTTCAGTAGCGCTTGTTGTACGCCTTCACCGGAAACATCTCTAGTAATAGATGGGTTTTCGGATTTGCGAGCAACTTTGTCAATTTCATCAATGTAGATAATACCTTTTTCGGCTTTTTCCACATCGTAATCCGCTGATTGAATTAGTTTAAGAAGAATATTTTCTACATCTTCCCCAACATAACCAGCTTCTGTAAGTGAAGTCGCATCTGCAATCGCAAATGGAACATTAAGAATTCGCGCTAATGTTTGAGCAAGAAGTGTTTTACCACTACCAGTTGGACCAATTAAACAAATATTACTTTTTGAAAGTTCTACTTCATCTTCTTTAGTTTCATTGGAATTAATACGTTTGTAGTGATTGTAAACTGCTACAGCGAGTGCTTTTTTGGCACGCTCTTGACCAATAACATAGTCACTCAATATATGACGGATTTCTTGAGGTTTTGGCACTTCACCAAAATCAACAAATTCAGAAATACCTAGCTCTTCTTCAATAATTTCATTACAAAGCTCGATACATTCATCACAAATATAAACACCTGGACCGGCCACTAATTTACGTACTTGATCTTGAGTCTTTCCGCAAAAGGAGCATTTAAGTTGGCCTTTTTCGTCGTTAAATTTAAACAAAATATTTCACCCCTTCGCATAGGTATGTTGCTTATAGGCGATTTTTTCATCTCCTATGTGTGTTAATAATATCATTTGTTTATTAGAAATGCCAATCATCTGTATTCATATTTCTACATTCAGAAGGACACGAGTATAACTCATGCCCCCCATTTTTTAATGAAATTATTAAATCAGTCGTAGCTTATTTTTCCACTGCGCTATCTAATAATACATCGATAGCTTTACGGATTTTAAGATCAGATTTAAGTTCGCTCATATCGCCAAGTGCAGCACGAACTGCGTCTTTTTCCATACCATATTTTTCAGCTAATGTAGAAATTTCTTCGTCAATAGCTTCTTCAGTTGGCTCAATGTTTTCAGCTTCTGCAATTGCTTCAAGCACTAGGTTCATTTTCACGCGTTTTTCAGCGTCTTTTTCCATTTGTGCGTGCATAGCTTCTTCTGTTTGGCCAGTGAATTGGTAATATAATTCAGGAGTTAGACCTTGTGCTTGTAAATCTTGTGCGAAGTGATTCATTAAATGATCCGCTTCATGGTGAACCATTGCGTGTGGAATATCCACTTCTGCATTTTCAACAGCTTTCGCAATAACTTCTTCTTGTTTAGCTTGAGCAACGGATTCTTCTTTTGCTTCTTGTAAACGTTTAGAGATTTTTTCTTTTAATTCATCTAAAGTTTCTACTTCTTCGTCGATGTCTTTTGCAAGTTCATCGTCAAGAGCAGGAACTTCTTTTGTTTTGATTTCGTGTAATTTCACTTTGAAAACTACAGGTTGTCCAGCTAAATCTTCTGCATGATACTCTTCAGGGAAAGTTAGCTCGATATCCGCTTCGTCGCCAGCTTTTAAGCCAACTAATTTTTCTTCAAAACCAGGAATGAATTGTCCGCTTCCAAGTTCTAGAGAATGATTTTCAGCTTGTCCACCTTCGAAAGCTACGCCGTCTTTAAATCCTTCAAAATCAAGGATAACAGTGTCACCGTTTTCAGCTGGTGCATCTTCTTTAACAACTAACTCAGCTTGACGCTCTTGTAATTGTTTTAATTCAGCTTCTAATTCTTCAGTTGTAAGTTCTGTTTCGCGTTTTTCTACTTCAAGACCTTTGTAGTCTCCAAGTTTCACTTCAGGTTTCACTGTAACTTCAGCTGTTAAAACCCAAGTTTCGCCTTTTTCCATAGACTCAATGTTTACTTGAGGAGTATCCACTGGATCAATACCAGCTTCGTCAATTGCTGCAGAATATACTTCTGGAAGCAAGATATCAAGCGCATCTTGGAAAAGAGCTTCTTCACCAAAACGTTGATTGAAAATTTGACGTGGAACTTTCCCTTTACGGAAGCCAGGCACATTAAGAGTTTTACGCACTTTTACGAAAGCTCTATCTAAACCTTCTTTTACTTTTTCTTGTTCAATTTCAAAAGTAAGTTTTCCAACATTACCTTCTTGTTTTTCCCATTTTACTGACATGGTATAATTCCCTCCATCATCTATTTAGTTCAATTTAATTACTCTCATGACAAGTTTCAGCCATACTCACTAATAATAACACAGATATCCCTGACTTGAAAACAAGAAATATCATTATATAAAATAATTTTGTTGCCTAATTTCTAACTCTTCAATAATGGAAATAGCTTCTTCTACTGCTAAGTGATTCACATCGTCCGAAATAACGCAATAATTACCGTACATTGCATTCGCCCATTTATAGTATGCGTTTACCCAAACATCTACTTCCCGAGGTTCTAATTCAAAAGGATAAAGCATAAATAGATGTTGCTGTATAATTCCAATCACTTGCTCTAAAAGGCTTGGATTACTATGTTCGAGCATCTCAGCAAGTCCAGCAAAAATGGCTTCCGCAAATTTGTTATCAGCAAGCATTGGCACAAGACTTGGATTAAAGGTACCATGCTTATCTATTTTTCGGACTGTAACATCTTCATTTATTTCTTTTTCTTGCATTAATTCGAAAATCATCGACTGAACAAACGGGGAAAAAGTGTCATCCGCTAGAAAATCTTTAAATGCTGACAAAAAGGAATCTATTTCTAAGAAACGAGCTTCTTGTAAAAACTCCAATTGTTCCGTCGTCTGCCAAGACGCAAATTCACGAATATCTCTTCTTGGAACAAACTGTTTGGGAAAAGGAATAACATTATCAGCTATTTCTTCCGTTGCTTCTTTTTTTTCTTCTTCCATATAATGCCTAACTAATGTAAAGTACGTATCCATATTATCTTCTTTCATAAAAGTTACAGATAGCTCTCCAAGAATTTCCTTATTATAGCCATTCATCGTCAAAAAGTTTTGGCCGATTTCTTGCGCTTTATTCGTTTTATCTGTCTGATTATAAAATTGAATTAATCTATGTACAATTTCCTCGTTGCAAGGCTCTTGATGATACGCATTCTCCAAATAATGCAGCGTACTCATTTTTTCTTCTTCGGACAACGAGGTAATCCCTTTTTCCAGAAATTTTTTAACACTCATTGGAAAAAAAGCACCACTTCCACTCATCGTTTTATCTCCTTTTATTTGAAAAAGCTTTATTTATACTAACTGGATTTACCCTTATTGTTAAAAATCTAACCATTTGTAGCAAAAAATGTTGATTTGGTTTGATTCATTCTACTTGTATCGTCTGCTTCTGTCAAGAGGTTTTTATGGTGTTTTATTACGAAAAATTGTCTAGATTAAGCTTCAATTTTTATCAAATTTTTATTTCAAAAAAATTAGACCTCGATTTTTACACCGAGGTCTTGCGGGCGTTAAAACTTTTTATTCACTGTATTCTTCCAAAACTTCTTGATAGACTTCCTGATAAATTTCTTCTATGCTATCTGTTTCTTCTGTTGCTTGCCCGCCATCTAAGAACAATTCTTCTTCAGATAATTCTTCCACTGGGAATTTACTTATAACTGCATTTGATAGTATATAATTGTCACCATCTGGATTTTTTTCTAAGAAAAGCGTATACTCTTCTCCCTTTTCCATATTTTTATAGCCATCAATAGTTAAATCATATTCTTCTCCTTCTACCAAAACATTTTCCACGCTATACTCCAACACTTTAATAGTCATATTCTCACTCAATTTTCCTGTTGTATCTTTCTCGATAGAATTTATTTGCACATCGCTCATCGTATAAAAATCGGTTGGAAATACATTTTCTTTTGTTTCTTTTGTTACAGTTGTTTTTTCGGATTTTTTGGTTGCTTTAATGATAATTGGGGCATCTTTTTCAAGGTTATCCATATTTTCAGCAAGTTTGAGGTATTTTCCGTGGTAAGAGACAACCCCGTTATTTGCTTTTATCATTTCTGCTCCGCTTTGTGATGTTGTTTGTTCTTCTGATGTCGTTCCTTTCACACTCTCACTACTAGAACAAGCAGTTAAAATACTAAGGCATACTATACCTGCAATCATTGTAATCCTATTCTTCATTGTCAATCCTCCTTATTTTACTTATATAAAGCTTTGATGCCATTGAAATCGTCTGTTTGAGGTTTTGTTTTATTTATAAACCCTTTGTCTAACATAATTGCATTTTTAGTTTTCACGTGCCCTAGGCCAAAGCCATGTCCAAATTCATGTACAATAGTTTCTATTTTATGGTTAGTTGAAAGCGAACGAAAGCCTTTGTACAAAGTGATCTCGTTTTTGGAGATCAATTTATTTGATTTGTAGTAAGTTGTGTTGCATACCGCCAAAACACTTCCCTTGTTTGTCCCTGAACTACTAACCGTATAGTTAGGTCTGACATCGTTCCCTATGCTTACTGTATTCAAGTAGGGAGATGGGTTCCAGGCTTTTGCGCCACTAATAATAATATTTTTAAACCCTTTCGCCGAACCGTTAATATAAATTTTAAAATTTTTTGCACTAGACTTTGTCATCACATACCCAAGTTTTGTATATGCGCTTGCATTAGTTGGCGCTAATAATGCAACTAACACCGTAAAAATAAGAAACACTGCTAACGTTTTTTTCCTCATGATGTTTTCTCCTTCGCTCTTATCCCACACATTTTGTGTGTATTCATTTTAAATAAATTCCATAAAACGTTTGTTAAAAAGATAATCTTTTTATTTAACATTTTTATCCCGTGTCTAATTATTCATAAAAGAATTTCAAATCGCACATTAAAATTTCACTTAGAATAACAGCATTTTTGTGTGATAGTCTAACAGTTCCTTTTTCAATGTTACTGTAACCTGATGTGTACCTATAGCCCATCCGTCGCGCAATGAAAGCTTGGGTGATTCCTCGCTGCAATCGTAATTCTCGAATTTTTGTTGTATTAATTCTTCTGGTGTCTACTGTTTTCATGTCATCTTCTCCTTATCTACACAATTTGAGTTGTTAATACAATATTACCAACTCAATACGACTATGTCAATCACAAAATAATACGTTATGTGTTAAAATATAGCTAAATTGAGTAAGATATTGTATAATCAAACAAAAAGGAGTGAAATTATGCCAAATTTAAGTAACAGACTTACTTTATTACGGGAAAAACAAGGTTGGTCAAAAGCAGAAACAGCTAGAAGACTTGGTTTAAAAGCACCTTCCACTTATGGCAATTGGGAATATGGTATTCGGGAGCCAGATTTAGAAATGGTGACTCAAATTGCAACACTTTATGATGTTAGTGTCGATTATTTACTTGGACAACAAAGTATCCCAACATATGCTCCTAGTGAACTCCAAAACGAGAAAGATATTGGAAAAAGAATAACTAAAATTAGTGAAGATTTAAAATATGAGGATGATTTAAATTTAGATGGACAACCACTAAATGAGTCCGCAGCAGCTTTTTTAGCTGATTCAATTAATTTCCTTTACGAACAAGCGAAGAAAATAAACGATTAATTCCCTTCGCTCGTTTAACTTTTAGCGTTTTTGGGAATAATTAATGGAGTCAAAATAAAAAGCTAAAGGGGGAGTTTCATTTGTCAGAATGGTACTTCAAAAAGAACGAACAGAAAGTTGGACCTTTTACAAATGTAGAGATGATTGCTCTATATAGAAAGAAAGAGATTAATAATCTTACATTGGTCCAAAAATCCCCTCATCCAGAGTGGGTCGCATTTAAACAAACAGAATTGCATCAACATGCTTTGAATCACGGGAATTCAGAATTAAAAATTGGAAATCTTTTCTCTGCTGTCTTTAAAAAGCACTCTAAAGAGGAAGGCGAAAAAGTATTTATTGCAGGAACAAAATATACGACGCCTGCAACTAGTGACATTCCACATACTTGGCCCCATCCATGGGTGTTTTCTAGAGTATTCTTAGTTTTAATCATTACGTACTTTTTACTTCTTGCTTGTACATATTTGTTTGATAACAGTAATACCATACCTGGGCTGATGGTTATTGGCTCTTTTGCAGTTCCATTTTCGGTCTTATTATTCTTTTTCGAAACAAATGCACCGCGAAATATCAGCGTTTTCGATGTTGTGAAAATGTTTTTCATCGGTGGTGTCGCAGCGCTTGTTGCAACACTTGTCATTTATTCGATTATTCCAGTTGGAAAATTAAACTACTTTAATGCTTTATTAGTTGGTTTTATTGAAGAAACTGGAAAAATGATTATCGTTGCCCTATTCATCCGCTCGCTTAATTCGAAGTATATTCTAAACGGCTTACTAATCGGTGCGGCTGTTGGGGCTGGTTTCGCTGCTTTTGAATCACTTGGATATGCATTTAACTATAGTGTCGATGCAGCATTTTTATTCAAGGATATTCATATTGCTGGTGAAACAATGATGAATGTTATCTTTAGTCGTGGTTGGCAGTCTATCGGTGGCCATGTTGTATGGGCTGCCATAACTGGTGCTGCTCTCGTAATTGCTAAAGGAGATCAAAAACTGGGAATGCACCATATTTTCACAGGCACTTTCTGGAAATGGTTTATTATTCCGATTGCTTTACATTTCGTTTGGGATTGTCCTTTCAACCCACTACCAGCTATTGCATTTAAACAAATTGTTCTAATCGTAATTGTTTGGTTCGTTATTTTACGTCTAATAAGTAAAGGATTAAAACAAGTTTCAGTCATCTCAGCTGCGAGTAAAGCTACAAAATAATAAAAAAGGATTCTAAGAAAATTTCTTAGAATCCTTTTTTTAGTGATTACTTGGCCAAACAACAATATATTATAGACATATCTCTATTTTCATGTAAAATAGAAGTATTATCTAATTAGCAGAGGGGTCATAGAAATGCGCGAATCTTTAAAAAATAGTAAGAGACTAGTTATCAAGGTTGGTACAAGTACATTAATGTATGGAAATGGCCATATTAACCTAAGAACTATCGAAAAATTAGCGATGGTTTTATCCGATTTACGTAATGAAGGAAAAGAAGTTATCTTAGTTTCTTCTGGGGCAATCGGCGTTGGATGTCATAAATTACAACTTCCAGTGCGACCTACAAGTATTCCCGAACAACAAGCAGTTGCTTCTGTCGGTCAGAGTGAATTAATGCATATATATAGTAAGTTTTTTGGTGAATACGGACAAGTTGTTGGTCAAGTACTACTTACTCGAGATGTAACTGACTTCCCTATTAGTAGAGAAAATGTTATGAACACGCTCGAAAGTCTCTTAGAACGCGGAATTATTCCTATCGTAAATGAAAATGATACAGTTGCTGTTGAGGAACTAGAACATGTAACTAAATACGGCGATAACGACCTTCTTTCAGCTATTGTGGCTAAACTCGTGCAAGCTGATTTACTTATCATGCTATCTGATATTGATGGCTTTTATGGTAGTAATCCTTCAACTGACCCAGATGCAGTTATGTTTTCTGAAATCAATCAAATAACACCAGAAATTGAAGCACTTGCTGGCGGTAAAGGTTCTAAATTCGGAACTGGCGGCATGTTAACGAAACTTTCCGCTGCTTCTTATTGTATGAATGCTAACCAAAAAATGATTTTAACCAATGGCAAAAATCCTACAATTATTTTTGATATAATGCAAGGTGAACAAATCGGGACTTTATTTGCAAGTAAAAAGGAGGAATTTTCCCATGACGGAACTCATTAAAAAAGGAAGTGCAGCTAAAGAAGCAGCCCAATTTTTAGCGCAAGCATCAACTAAGCAAAAAAATGCAGCTTTGCTAAATCTAAGCAATGATTTACTTACTCATACAGCTTCCCTTCTTGAAGAAAACAACAAAGATATTATACGTGCTCGGGAAAAAGGTACACCTGAAACAATGATTGATCGCCTCCGTTTAACAGAAGAAAGAATAAAAGAAATTTCTGAGGCTGTTAAACAAGTTGTTGCTTTGAAAGATCCTATCGGAGAAGTAACAAATATGTGGAAAAATGAAGCCGAACTCACTATTGGAAAAACGAGAGTACCACTTGGAGTTATAGGTATCATTTATGAATCAAGACCAAACGTTACTGTCGATGCTTCTGTACTTTGTTTTAAAACTGGTAATGCTGTTATTTTACGTGGTGGTAGTGATGCAATTGATTCGAATAAGGCTCTTATGTCCGTTATTCAGGATTCACTAGAGGCATCTGGATTCCCTCGTTCTAGCGTTCAATTAATTGAAGACACATCTCGTGAAACAGCTCGTGATATGATGCGCTTAAATCGCTTTTTAGATGTTCTTATCCCGCGCGGTGGAGCTAAATTAATTCAAACTGTTCTTGAAAATGCTACTGTTCCAGTTATTGAAACCGGCACAGGAAATTGTCATATTTATGTCGATAAAGCTGCTGAAAAACAAATGGCAATCGATATTTTAGTTAATGCAAAATGTTCGCGTCCTTCTGTTTGTAATGCAGCAGAAACCTTACTTATTCACCGGGATGTAGCAGATGCCTTTCTTCCTGAAATGGAAACTGCTTTAAAGGAATATAACGTTGAATTACGCGCGGATGAACGTGCACGAGAAATTCTAAAAGATTCTAAAGCAGCAACAGAGTCAGACTGGGAAGATGAATTTTTAGACTTTATTTTGGCCATTAAAGTTGTAGATTCAGTAGATGAGGCAATTAATCACATTAATAAATACGGGACAAAACATTCCGAAGCAATTATTTCGAATGATTATGCAACTGGACAAGCTTTTCATCAAAAAGTCGATGCTGCGGCAGTATATATTAACGCTTCTACTCGCTTCACAGATGGTTTTGCAATGGGATTTGGTGCAGAAATTGGTATTAGTACTCAAAAGCTGCATGCCAGAGGGCCAATGGGCTTAACGGAGCTTACTTCTACTAAATATATTATTTTCGGGGACGGTCAAATCCGCAATTAAAGAAAAGGAAGCCTAATAGTTAGGCTTCCTTGTTTTTTGTATTCAACCAAGCAATAACATCTTTAAAAACAGTTTCTTTACATAATTCATTGACAAGTTCATGACGCGCATCTTCGTATATTTTATAGGTAACATCTTCCACTCCAGCTGCTTCTAAAGCTAACGCAATTTTAGGCGTATCTTTTCCAAAATGGCCAACCGGATCATCACTCCCTGAGAGTAATAAAATAGGCAAATCTTTCGGCACACTTTCGACAGTTTCTTTTTGCTGGCTTATTTTAACGGCTTCAAAAAGATTATGGAAAAATCCACTCGTTCCGACTACCGGCCCACAAAACGGATCTTTCTCATAAGCTTCATAAATCGCCACATCACGAGAAAGCCAACTGAAGCGATGATTTTCATTAAACGGCTTATTATAACCCCAAAATGCTAATTTATTTAGAAATCCGCTTCGTTTCATTTCATCTTTTTTTATCCGTTGCTTCGTTATAATTTGTCCCATTTTCAGTAAAGGGATTGGTTGTAATCCGCTTCCGCTCAGTATTACTCCATCAACTTGATGTTGCGCCATAAAAGTCCGGATGACGAAACTTCCCATACTGTGTGCGAAAATAAAATAGCTCAGTCCGGGATAAGTTTCTTTTAAATAAGTTCGAACGACTACTTCATCTTTTATCATATCTTGAAATCCTGTTTCACCATCTAAGTGACCCAAATAACTTTCATCTATAGCCGATTTTCCAAACCCACGATGATCGTCTGCTACTACAATATATCCCGCTTCGTTCAAACGTTCAGCAAACACGCCATATCTAGCCCCGTGCTCTGCCATGCCGTGAACAATTTGAACTACACCAACTGGATTTTCAACTTCATCCCATATATGTAAATGTAAATCTAGCCCATCTGTCGCTTTTAATTTCATTTGTTTGTACATGTGTCTCCCTCCCATTTCATCTTAATATTAGTATAACATCTGGTAGTTATTTTCACTATTTCACTGCCTTTTATTAGGACTTTTGTATAACTAGTTAAAAAGTTACAGTTCCAACTATTCATTTATCCCGACTTGATTGTTCACATAATCACAATGTGCTATAATAAACCCATAAGGAGATGACACACATGGATAACTGTTTAGCGCAATTACAAATGTATGATTATTTACTCAAAAAATACCGTAACAAAGAGGTTTTCCCTGATACGCGAATGATCGTTGAAATTGACGGAAAACTGTGGACAGGTGACTTCCTCCAACTTGATGACTGTCATATCATTGAGATTGATTGGGAAGATACTCGTTTTACAAGAATTGAACGTACAAAAGATGCTATCAATGATGAATTTAATGAAAAAGTAACGAACTCCAATGTGAATGTTAGTGAAAACCGCATTGATTCAAAAATTGGCAGTCTAAAAAATATTGAAATTTTATATCAAGAAATTGGTAATTTTGTTCGCCAAGTCGAAAGCTCTACAACGACTTTAAAACCATTACTATACAACGCATATTGCTTAGATACACGTGTTAAATTACCATTTTTAGACCTTAGCAAAAAAGAAATTATATTAGTATCTTTGACTAATTAAATGAAACCCCGCGAAACCTATATTTCGCGGGGTATTTTTATGCTGTTTATTGAATGTGTTTTATACGATCACTTGAAAGTTGAGTTAGCTCTGTTTGGAGAAATTTTGGCAATATTTCTATCTCACTCACCTTGTCTATTTCAAACCATTTAAAATTTAACTCGTAATCTGTCTCCCCGTTCTGCCCAAACTGTTCTATTTTTGTAAACGTCGAAAGTTCTAATAGTGCGCTATTTGGATATAACTCCACAATATAATAAAACTCAATACTATCCATTTCCTCGCCACGATATACAAAGCGATTTTCCGCGATAATTTTTAACTCTCGAATAGTCACTTCTTCTCCAAGTTCTTCTCTCATTTCTCGCTGTAATCCTTCTTTAGTTAACTCATTTTCAACAGCGCCACCCGGCAATGTCCAATAATTTTCATTTTTAGTTGTGTGGAGTAAAATTTTGTTTTGATGCCTGATAATCGCTGCTACTCTTATATGTTTCATGCCCATCTCTCCTTTAGTTTATTTTAACATAATTAAAGTGGTTGCGCTTTCAACTGATTTATAGTATAGTAATGGCGAACAACTTGTATATACAAGTTAAAAAGGAGGAAATTTTATGGTTGACTATAAAAAGGATGCAAGCGCTCTCTTAGAATTAATAGGTGGCAAAGAAAATATTTCATCTGTTACACATTGTGCAACAAGAATGCGTTTTGTGTTGCAAGACCCAGATAACGCCGACGTGGAAGCTATCGAAGACATTCCAGCTGTAAAAGGAACGTTTACCCAAGCTGGACAATTTCAAGTTATTATAGGTAATGATGTAGCTATTTTTTATAATGAATTTTCAAAAATTAGTGGCGTGGAAGGTGTAAATAAAGAGGATGCCAAAGTAGATGCTAAGAAAAATATGAGCTTACTTCAACGTTTACTTGCTGGATTAGCTGAAATTTTCACACCGTTAATTCCTGCAATCGTTGTAGGTGGTCTTATTCTCGGTTTCCGTAATGTTATCGGTGATATTAAGTTTTTAGAAGACGGTACTAAGACCATTGTTGATGTGTATCCATTTTGGGCTGGTGTTTATAGTTTCTTGTGGTTAATTGGTGAAGCTGTATTCCATTTCTTACCTGTTGGGATTACATGGTCCATCGCGAAAAAAATGGGAACCACACAAATTCTTGGGATTGTCCTTGGTTTAACGCTTGTTTCCCCGCAATTACTAAATGCTTATAGCGTTGTTGAAACAAAAGCTGGCGACATTCCAGTTTGGGACTTTGGCTTTGCTCAAGTACAGATGATTGGGTATCAAGCACAAGTTATTCCTGCCATTATGGCTGGATTCTTACTAGCCTATCTCGAAATTTGGTTACGTAAATTTATTCCAAATGCCATCTCGATGATTTTCGTTCCATTCTTTGCTCTCGTACCTACTGTTCTTGCAGCTCATGTTATTCTTGGACCAATTGGTTGGAAAATTGGCGACGCGATTTCGAACGTCGTTTATGCTGGCTTGACTGGTGGACTAAGTTGGTTATTCGCCGCACTATTTGGCTTCCTATATGCCCCGCTCGTTGTCACGGGACTCCATCATATGACCAATGCTATTGATTTACAATTAATGAGTCAATTTGGTGGAACGAATCTCTGGCCGATGATCGCACTTTCTAACATCGCCCAAGGGTCCGCTGTTCTAGCAATTATTTTCTTACATCGCGGCAATGAAAAAGAAGAACAAGTTTCAATTCCAGCAACTATTTCCTGTTATCTGGGTGTAACAGAACCTGCGATGTTTGGTATTAACTTGAAGTACTTATATCCATTCGTAGCTGCTATGATTGGTTCCGCAATTGCGGCTGTGGTTTCTGTGTCTAGTGGTGTCATGGCTAACTCAATTGGTGTCGGAGGACTACCTGGAATCTTGTCTATTAACCCTAAATATTACGCAGTTTTTGCAGTATGTATGTTAATAACGATTGTTGTTCCTTTCATTCTAACTGTATTATTCCGCAAATATAATATTTTAAACAAAGTAGATACTGCACCAATTCGTACGTTTGGTAAAAAGGAGTATCGTGAATCTGCAAAAACAACCAACTAAAAAGTGAGGCTTCCCTTTATGACAAAGTTTGCTCAAAAAACAATTTATCAAGTGTATCCGAAATCCTTTTATGATACGACTGGCGATGGTACTGGGGATATTCCCGGTATCACCGCCAAGCTTGATTATTTACAAAAACTCGGAATTGAGATGATTTGGCTGAATCCATTTTATCCTTCTCCGCAAAATGATAACGGCTATGATATCGCTGACTATACCGCGGTTGATCCTTTATTTGGTACGATGGACGATGTGACAACGCTTATCAAGGAAGCGAAAAAAAGAAATATTGGGATTATGATTGACTTAGTATTAAATCATACTTCCACAGAGCATCCTTGGTTTAAAAAAGCGCTTGCTGGTGATCCATTCTATCGTGATTTTTACTATTTCCGCCCAGCAAAAGCCGATGGTTCCCCTCCAACAAATTGGGTTTCCAAATTCGGTGGTAATGCTTGGGAAAAATTGCCTGACTCCTCTGAGTACTATTTGCATTTATACGATGTTACTCAAGCTGATTTAGACTGGGCCAATCCGAATGTACGCGAGGCACTCTTTGATGTCGTGAATTTTTGGATTGATAAAGGCGTGGAAGGTTTTCGTTTAGATGTATTAAATGTGATTGCCAAACCTAAGTTTTTAGAAGATGATTTTGAGGGTGATGGCCGTCGTTTTTATACAGATGGACCGGGAATTCATGCTTATTTAAAAGAACTACATGAACGAACTTTTGGCGATAAACCTATTGTAACAGTTGGAGAAATGTCATCTACGGATATTGATAACTGCATTCGTTATAGTAATCCAGACGAAAAAGAATTATCGATGGTTTTTCATTTCCATCATTTGAAAGTAGACTATCCTGATGGAGAAAAATGGCGTTTAGCGGATGTGAATTTCGAGAACTTGAAATCTATTTTCCATACGTGGCAAGTTGCGATGTCAGATGAAAATGGTTGGGATGCGCTTTTCTGGAATAACCATGACCAACCTCGAGCACTTGGTCGCTTTGCTTCCGACAAGCCGGAACATTATTATCATTCTGCGACCCTACTTGGCGCAACGATTCATTTTATGCGCGGGACACCGTTTGTTTATATGGGGGAAGAAATTGGTATGATGAATCCAAAATTCCCTAGCATTGATGATTATGTGGATGTGGAAACGCTCAACCATTTTGATATTTTACAAAAAAACGGACTTAGTGAACAGGAAGTAATGGAGATTATTAAAGAACGTTCGCGCGATAACAGCCGGACTCCTATGCAATGGGACGATTCGCAAAATGCCGGTTTTACGACTGGTACCCCTTGGCTAAAAGTGGCTGATAATGCAAAGGAAATAAATGTTCAAACTGCTTTATCTAATAAAGCGAGCATTTTCTATTTTTACCAAAAACTAATCGCACTCCGGAAAGAGCATCCTGTCATTCAAACGGGTGATTACACACCATGTTTGACGGAAGAAGATTCTATTATCGCCTATAAGCGTTCAAACGAAACTACTTCCCTTCTTTCCATTCATCATTTTGGTTCCGAGAAGAAAAAAATTCAACTACCAACTGAGTTTTTAAATGCTGAAGTACTTCTTTCTAATTATGAGCGCCAGAGAATCAGTTCTGAACTGGAATTAGCGCCATATGAAACATTAACATTAATACAATAAAAAAAGCCTGAGATTCGTTTCTCAGGCTTTTTAGCGTCTTCTAGCAAAATCAATAAAACGGAATTTATCCAGCCGGTGACGCGATTCAGTATACTGAAAAAGTGTTGTATCTTTTAAAAACACGGTACTTTTCACGACAACCACATGTGTATCACCATGTAAGGCTAAGTATTTTTTATCTTCGGCATTCAGTGGCTCCACGGTTATTTCTTTTTGAGCATAACTGATTTCATAGCCTTTTTCATTTTCTAAGTATTGATACAAGGAGTCTTCTAAAATCTCATTCGCAATTGGTTCAGTTTTGTCTAATAAATAATCGTAATCCAAAATAGTTGCCTCTCCTTCTAAATAGCGCACTCTGAGGATAGCTAAGCAGTTTGAGCCGTGCGGAAGACCAGCAAAATCAGCAATTCGATCTGGTAAAGTTGTCTCTTCATTCCGGATGACTTCTGTAGTGGCATTCATCTGTTCAGATTTTTGTAATTCTTTAAAGCTAGTTAATCCAGAGACTGGAAAAGAATAACGTTCCCGGTCAATAACAATGGAGCCTTTTCCTTGGAGCTTTTGAATACAGCCGTTTTCAAGCAATAATACAAGTGCTTTTCTAATGGTTTCACGAGACACCGAAAAACGCTTAGCCAGGACATTTTCACTTGGAAGTAGTGTGCCTGCTGGATAAACGCCAGATGTAATGTCTTGCTCTAATTCTAAATAAATGTCAAAAAACTTATTTTTCTTATTCAAATTTACTCACCCAAGGCTATTGTAGCACATTTGACCCTAATTGTAACCGAAATTTGTTAGCCCGCTTTATTACCAAAATCACGTGAAATTTGGTACACTATTAGTAGTAAGATTTGAACTTGTGCTTTGATTTAAGAGGAGGTATTTTCTATGACTAAAGTTATTTTAACTATTTTTGCAATTATTGTTCCCGCGTTTCTTGGATTTATACTTGCTTACCAAATCTATAAGAAAAAAACAGCCACTTATATGCCATTAAAAAATGAATTTGTACACTGGGCTAAATAAGCGCACATTAAGGAGGAAAACAAATTGAAAAAAACAGAAAGTGAAAAACCACTTGTCATCAAAATTGTTATCAGCGTTCTCGTAGGTTTATTTTTACTTAATTTAATGCCATTTTTAGCGATTTTCGGCTAATTATATATACTTAAAAAAGGCTTGAAGGTGCTTATTTTTTATGGTATATTGTAAATTGTGTTGAAATGAATAGCAATTTTTTATGGTGAGACAATTAATGACAAAGATGTCAGTTAATGCTTTTTTTATAAAAAGACTCCAGAGTGCCTATTTAGAGGTGTTCTTGGGTCTTTTTTTTGTATGGAAAGGAGAAATGGAGATGAACAAAAATAAAACAGGTTGGAACATCGCAAAAATTATCGTGGGGGCGCTTATTTTCTCTCTCGCTGTCAACGTTTTTGCTATCCCGAATAATTTAGGAGAAGGCGGCGTTACTGGGCTAACAATGATGCTTTATTACTTGCTTGGCTGGACTCCTGCAATTACTACTTTTATATTTAATGGTATTTTACTTATTATTGGTTATAAGTTTCTTGATCGAATGACGATTGTCTGGACGATTGTTGCTATTAGTTTCACTTCGATATTTTTACATTTTTCTGAGCCACTTGCTTTCGTGGCAAATCAAACCATTGTTGCAGCAATTTTTGCTGGATTAATGATGGGTATTGGTATGGGTCTGATTATGAACGGTGGCGGAACAACAGCTGGTAGTGCTATCTTAGCGAAAATTGCTAATAAATATCTTGGGTGGAATACGAGTTATGCCCTACTATTCTTTGATTTACTTGTTGTTATCCCTTCTGTGTTTGTTATCGGATTTGAAAATATGCTATTTACCATCGTTTCACTTTATATTTCAACCAAAGTACTTGATTTCATTCTTGAAGGTTACAATCCTAAAAAGTCTGTGACGATTATTTCGGATTATTATGAAGAAATTGCTACTGAAATTGATGCGAATTTGGAGCGTGGTATTACCCTTTTCAATGGTCAAGGTTTCTATATGCGTCAAGATAAAAAAATTCTTTATATCGTGATAAGTCGTGATCAATTATTGCCCCTCACCAAAATCGTCAACAAATATGATGAAAAAGCATTCTTTATTATTAATGATGTACAAAGTGTTGTGGGTGAAGGCTTTACAAAACAAATAACAAGTGAGTGATGTCGTTTCTCTCAACTTGTGTTACAATAATGTGGAAATTATTTTTAATGTAAGTGAGGCGTCCTTATGAAAATTTCTAAACCAGCTTATTTGGTTTTACTTGTTGTTGGCTTGGTTTTTGTTTTTCTAGGACTATCTAATATCGGAATCTCTATTTTTTGGGATTTTAGCGACTTAGAGAATTTGATGGTTGGTGGTTTGTTAATCATCATTGGACTCATCACACTTAGGATTCGATATTCATTTAAAAAAAGAGGATAGAAAAAGCACTACAATTATTGATTGCAGTGCTTTTTCTACTGTTAAAAAATAACGTTTTCTTGAATAACATCTAATTTTTTAATAATAATATAGCGGTTTTGCATCGTAATGACGCCTTCTTTTTTGAGTTGTTGGAAAATCCGATTCACACTACTCGCGGAGTTAATCCCGCAAAAATGTCCAATTTCTTCATTGCTTACTAGAAAATCAATCAAAAATTGATCAGGCGCTATTTCCACTCCAAAAAGTGTATAAAGTTCATAGAGTTGCGTACAAATCGCACCTAATTTTCCATTCATTAGCATTTGTTGCATTTTTTTAATAGATTGCAGCAGTCTCGTACGGTAGTAATCTTTTACATAAATTTGCAAATCAACATCACGATTTACGTCTTTCCAGAATCTTACCCGGTCAACTTGATATAGTTCTGCTGTATCAGATTCCACGCGAATATTAAACGGAGCATTCGCAAACTGTGAATATTCATCTTTTAAAAGGGAGATGATATCCATTTTATTAATATAATTCAAGTTAAATTCCCTACCATCCCTTGATATTATACTTGTTTTTATAATCCCTTTTTTAAGTATGTAGACATAAGAATCTTCAAGTCCCTCGTAGGTTAAATATTTACGTTTTCCCCTTGTAATAACTGGAAAATCATTTGTGCTTACATAATTATTAAGAATATTTTGCTTCATGTTCTTAACCTCCTTTTTGTCATTCCAGTTAAAGCATATTAATCATACAAAATACTATTCCCTATTTTTTCAACATATGTTATACAAATTTGTATATATCAGAAATAATTACCAAATTAAAAAGTATCCTCTCCGAATATCCCCTATAATACTCCTTGTCGCTGAGATAAATTACAAATTATACGTAGGAAGGGATTTTATTCTATGAAAGAAAAATTATTTAACAAGGGTTTTGTCTTAATAACATTGATTAACTTTGTCGTTTATCTCGTTTATTATTTGCTAATGGTTATTATCGCCGTTATTGCGCAAGAAGAGTTGAATGCCTCTCTGGGCGAAGCTGGATTTGCGTCTGGGATTTATATTATTGGAACGCTCCTTGCACGACTTTATATGGGGAAAAAGCTGGAATTGTTTGGCCGCAAGCGGGTATTAAGATTTGGGATATTATTTTTCTTAATAACCACCATGGCTTACTTATACATGCCAACGATTGCAATTATGTTCATTATTCGCTTTTTAAATGGGTTTGCATACGGTACAACATCGACAGCTACCAATGCAATTGTCACAGCGTATATTCCTAATTCCAGAAACGGTGAAGGCATTAATTATTATGGCCTCAGCACAAGTCTCGCAGCTGCGATTGGACCGTTCATCGGAATGATTTTACTTAGCAAAACGAGCTTTTACACAATTATTATTTTCTCCACGGTTATTGTCTTATTAACTGCGCTACTTTGCTTCTATTTACCAGTGAAAAATATTATTTTAACAAACGAACACCGGAAGGCTCTACAAACTTGGACAGTTAAAAGTTTTATTGAATATAAAGTTATTCCAATTACATTTATTGCTTTCTTAATGGGGATTTCTTATTCGAGTGTACTTACATTCCTTGCTTCATATGCCAGAGAAATTAATTTAGTGAGTGCCGGGACGTTCTTCTTTGTTGTCTATGCATTAGTTATTACCTTTACTCGTCCAATGTCTGGAAAACTCTTTGATGCGAAGGGCGAAAAATATGTGATGTATCCGAGTTATATCTTTTTAGCAGTTGGATTAGTGGTCCTTAGTACTGCAACATCAAGCCTCGTACTACTTATTTCAGGCGGCCTTATTGGTTTAGGTTATGGAACATTTATGTCGAATGGACAAGCTGTTTGTTTGAAAGTCTGCGAGCCCCATCGTATTGGGATTGGTTTATCTACGTACTTTATCGGGCTTGATTTAGGACTTGGTATTGGACCTTATATTATGGGTGAAATTCATCATGTTCTTTCATTCCAAGGTATTTACATTATTGCCGGAGCTATCGCATTTATTTGCGTCTTCATCTATATGTTTTTATCCAGAAAAAAAGTGTCCAGTGGTGCACAGGAACAACTAAAAGGGAGTGAAGAAGTATGAATAAATTATTACTCATTACAGCAGCTGGTTATATCGTAGGAGTTAGAAGTATAGAAAAGGAGAACAACCAATCTATTCTACTAAACGATGTCTACATTAATAATCCTTCACAACGATTAATTGATCATTTTGAGAGTCTCGAAATTGCTAAAGAGCAAGTAATCGGGCATAAAAAATTATCCACAGATGATGCTCAAAATTTAATAAGTCGCTGGGAAGCAAGTTATTTCACGACATCTTGATAATATGGAAGCATTGCGAATAGGCGCAATGCTTTTTTTTATAAAGATTGATGACTAATATGTAATAATGTGTTTTCTTGATATTTTGTTGAAACTTCTATTCTAGCTGGGAACACTGGAGCATGTTCGATAATATAAGGTAAATTGTTCACTACACCTGTATTTTCCGGATTAAGTATCCATTTTCTTTTTTTAAAATCAAGTATTCCTTCATCGGTTGTGCGAGGTGTTGGATATACATAATTATCCGGAAGATTGGCCAGAAATAAATGCATACCTCCAAGATTTTCACCATCCACAAACCATTTCATTTCACCGATATCACGAATTTCGTAGTCATTTGAGGAAATTCCGGTCTCTTCTGTGATTTCCCGTTGGACGGATTCAAGAAGTGTTTCCCCTTGCTCAATTTTGCCACCAACACCATTCCAACTTCCCATCCAAGGGGATTTTTGTCTATTTAACAATAAAATTTCATCGGCTCTTTGGAGAAAACAAAGGGTGTATTTATACATATTTCCACCTACTTTCCAAGTTTTTTATTCAGTATATCATAATTTTTAAACACAAAAAGAGCAGCATCCGCGTTTTTATTGGGAGACGGATGCTGCCAGGTGAGATATTTCATTGAAAAAAAGGTTACTTTTAATATAACGAATAAATATTAAAAAAGTATGAACAAACTAAGAAAGTTCATTTTTAATTTTTTGAAGTAGAAAATCTCCTTGTTTGGTCATGCTATAGTACTTTTGGTTATCCCCTTTTTCGTCACGAAGAATAAAGCCATGAAATTCAAGCCAGTAAGTGCAGTATAACAACTCATTTCTTGTGGAATTCCCAACGATGTCACCTTGTAGAAAATTAATTGTTAGTGATTTTATATTGTAAATTGGATTTTTAACAACTTCTAACACCATTAAAATAAGTTGATTATCTGGCCTTTCCATTGTTTGGACCTTCTTTTCTTTAAATTATCGTTTTCTGGCCTCGTTTACTTTCAGGCGTCTACCTTTCACTTTACGAGAGCGCATCATTTCCAGCACTGCCGGACCTTTTCCATTTAAAATTTCGACAAAAGAAACATGGTCTTCAATCGTAATAATTCCAATATCTTCGGCCGTAATTCCTTCT
This sequence comes from Listeria monocytogenes, assembly GCF_900187225.1. Taxonomy (GTDB): domain Bacteria; phylum Bacillota; class Bacilli; order Lactobacillales; family Listeriaceae; genus Listeria; species Listeria monocytogenes. Next base: position 1,230,250 of record NZ_LT906436.1, on the reverse strand, counting down.
AATTTAGAAATAGTTCCCACAAAATCTACCGCACGGATTTTTTTCTTTTTGCCCCCGTTAAAATACAGTTTCATAATGTTTTTATTTAATTTTTCCCCACGAGCTTTTTTGATTGTTGGGCGCTTTTGTTGTTTTTTGTGGAAAGCTTCTTCGTTTGCTTTCACTTCAATCACTGTCGGTTTACGTTTTTTTTCAATTGTAACATCGAGCATCTCTTCAATATCACGCAAAAGTGGATTTTCATTTGTTTTCACGAAACTAATAGCTTTCCCACTTTTGCCAGCGCGTCCAGTACGACCGATACGATGCACATAATTTTCTTTTTCAATTGGTAAATCGTAGTTAATGACTAACGATACATTATCCACATCTATTCCACGCCCTGCCACATCTGTCGCAATTAAGAAACGCGATTTGCCACTTTTGAAATCATCCATTGCTCGGAAACGATCTTCTTGTCTTAAGCCACCATGAATTTTACTAGCTTTTACATCAAGTAAATCAGTGAGTTCATCGACTTGATTTTTTGTATTGCAAAAAATAATCGCACTATCCGGGTTTTCCGTAATTAAAACATCTTTTAACGTTTTTTCTTTATTATCTGTTTGCATCTCCACGTGGAAGATAGGATTTGTTTTTTCTGATGCCATTTCGATAACCATTGGATTATCTTGGTAACGTTTGATCAAATCTTGCATTTCTTCTGGCATAGTTGCAGAGAAAAATAGATTTTGGCGCTGTTTTGGTAAGCGGCTAAGGATATCTTCCACTTGATCAATAAATCCCATGCTTAACATTTCATCTACTTCATCTAAAACTAAATGGGCAACCTTGTCGACATTCAGTGATCCTTTTTCAATATGGTCAAGTAGGCGACCAGGGGTCCCAACGACTATATGATTTTTTTGGCTTAGTTCTAATTTTTGTTTAGCAAATGGTGATTGTCCATATATTGCTGCAGCTTTGACACGTTTAAATCGTCCGATATTCGTACATTCTGTCTTGACTTGCATTGCAAGTTCTCGTGTTGGAACGATGATTAGTGCTTGTGGCTTATTTTCTTCCCATTCAACCTGTTCTGCAATGGGAATAGCAAATGCTGCTGTTTTCCCACTACCAGTTTGTGATTTAGCAACAATATCTTCTCCTGTTAAGGCAACTGGAATTACCGCTTTTTGAACAGGTGTTGCTTCTGTATATCCTAGTTCATTAATCGCTCTTTTAATTTCTTCACTTAATTTTAAATTATTCATGTCAGTCCTCATTTCCTCATATCATCATACCATATTTTTTCACAAATGATGGAACGAATTGTTTGTACTTTATCCCTCCTTCCTTTAGAATGAACTCTAAGCCCCCAAAATAAGGAGGAAAAGATGAATTTAGATGATTTGAAGAATAAAGTTACCGAGTCCCTGCCCCTGGAGAACCTAGGAACACTGACAGAAGAGGCAACAAACAAAGCATCTGAGCTTGGTGAACAAGCAAGTAACGTCACGGAAAACTTACAGAATGAAGCGACGAACCTAACAGAAAATCTACAAGATAAAGCAAGTGGACTTACGGAAAACTTGCAAGATACTGCAAATGAGTTAACTGGTGGTTTTTTAGATAAAATAAAGAATTTGTTTCAATGAAGCATAAAAGCACTCAATGACGAGTGCTTTTTTATTTAGTGCTTTCTATATGCGTACCCTTATCAAAATCATGATTTATAAAATTAACTAAGGTAAATCTACCGTTTTCATATTCAAATTTTAAAATGCAACAATTTTTCAGTCCTGTTACCTGACCGATAGTGCTTGTTTTTCCCCAATGCCTGGCAAATTGGGCACAGGCTGCTCCGTGAGAAACGGCAAGGACAGTATCATGATTATCTTGACTCATGATATGTTCCATTGTTGCTACTAAACGATCTCTGAAATCCACTTCTCGCTCTCCCCCATAGGTAGCAAAAAAATCTCCATATGGGAGCGGTGGATTTAGGTCTTCGCTCTCGCCTTCAAAAGTACCAAAATTCCATTCTTTCAATCCTTTCAACCGTAGATAGCTTTTGTCCGTAATCAGCTCTAACGTGTCAGATGCGCGCTCTGATGTGGAACTGTAAGCTTGATCGAATGTTATATTGTTTTCTTTAAAGTAACTACCAGCGATTTTTGCTTGGTTAATCCCGAGATCGGTAAGTGGTGCATCGCAAAAACCTTGAATTTTTTTACGTTGATTAAATAATGTTTGACCGTGGCGCATTAAATACAATGTTTTTTTCATCTAAATTCCTCCGAATCTATATCTTATCTTTAGTTTATAACCCTGGAGTAGCTCCAAGTCAAGTATTTATCTTCTTAATTTTTCCTCTTTCACGCAGTATCTGCTATAATAAAAACACCAAAATGAATAGAACTTTAGCGAATAAAAATCGAGGAGGAATTCAAATGACGTTGAATGTTTACTTGAATTTTAGAACACAATCCAGAGATGCTATCGCGTTTTATGAAGAAATTTTTGGAACAAAGTGTACAGATTTGATGACATATGGGGAAATCGAAACAAGTGAGAAACCTATAGAAGATTCGCTAAAGGACTTAGTTATGAACGCTAGCTTAGTCATGGACGGGGTTAAAGTCATGTTTTCCGACGTACCTAAGTCTATGCCACTTACATTTGGCGATAATATTACGTTTGTTATTGATACATCCGACGAAATAAAATTGACCAAACAATTCCATCAGCTTGCAGAAGGTGGTAATGTCGTTATGCCACTTGCCAAAACATTCTGGTCGGAAAAATTTGGAGAGGTTACAGATAAGTTTGGTGTCGGTTGGAAGCTCAATTTATCATGAAAACAAATGAATCTGGGATAACTCTCGGGTTCTTTCTTTAAGTCCATTTTTAGTAGGTCGACCAAATTTGCAAGGCCTTTCATATTGCGTTAAAATAACACGTACCAAAGAATTATTTTTAAATTGAAAAAGCGTAGAAAAGAGGAATTCTTTATGGCAAAAACAGAATTAAACCCTAAAGTCGATGCGTTTCTAAATAAACCATCCAAATGGCAAGCTGAATTCAAAACATTAAGAGATATAGCGATTGGTTTTGAACTAGAAGAAGAACTCAAATGGGGCAAACCTTGTTATGCTATTAATGGCAGTAATGTTTTCTTAATCCATGGTTTTAAAAACTACTGCGCCCTACTCTTTATGAAAGGCGCACTGCTCCATGATCCGGAAAACATTTTAGTGCAGCAAACAGAAAATGTGCAAGCTGGCAGACAAATCCGCTTTACGAATTTACAAGAAATCCTTGATCAAAAAGAAATTCTAAAGAAGTATATTCAAAATGCGATTGAAGTTGAAAAAGCTGGGTTAGAAGTAGAGCTTAAACCAAGAGAAGAAACGCCTATCCCGGAAGAATTACTCGCGAAATTTGAAGAAATGCCCGCGCTACAAACAGCTTTTGAAGCCTTGACTCCTGGTCGTCAAAAAGCTTACTTACTTTATTTTGCGGCTCCAAAGCAATCGAAAACGCGTGTTTCGCGCATTGAGAAATATGAAGCAACAATTTTAGACGGGTTAGGACTTAATGATTAATAAAAAGAGGCGCAACTATTAAAAGTTACGCCTCTTTTTGTTTATTTAACTTCTTCAAAATCATCTAGTTGCCAGCTATTGTCAAATGCTGGTTCGGTTGGTCCATAAATACGGAAATACGTGAACCAATTGGCATCTGGAACGGTTTGAATCCATGGAAGCGACTCATCTTCAGGAGGATTTGGCCCAAAGTAAAGTGTTGTATTGCCGTCAGCATCTACTTCAAACGTATCTTTGATGGAGTTAAGTGCAGGCATAAATTGCTCTGTGACAATTTCCGAACGAGTATCCATTTCATAAACCGTTACCGACCAGAAAATGCTCGTTGGCACTGGTGTTGGCACTTTTAATGTATAACTTTTGCCACCATCCAGATAGTTTCCTTCTCTATCTTTCACCCCAAGCATATAAACAGAACCAAATCCGACTTTATGCATAAACATCATGTGTGTTTCGAGTGTCGCTTGATAGAACCAACGCTCTCTTACAGGAAGGTTTAAATACGTTTTTTCATAGAAGTCATTATTCTCACCATAGACTGCCCATTCCCAGTTCTTTCCTGGCCAAACAATAGCAGCCGGATCATCTGTATTAAAGGAATTCACAAACATCATTTTGTCTGCTTTCTCGGCAGCTTCTATTAATAAAGCTTTTTTATCTAGGTCAGGATTAAATTCTTTATTTGGCGCTAAACCAATGGCTTTTAGTAAGCCATACATTTGGTAATATTCTGGATCTGTTTCATCATTATCAAGCGCCCATTTGATTACTTCCCAATAGTCGAATTTCCCTTCGACATAATATGGTGTCGAAATCGCTTTTCGATGCGAAAAATCATGGAATGTACTGGTTGAATTATTATCTTTTTCTTCTAAAGGATAGAATTTTACTTTTTTCAGGAGTTCAAATGCTTTTTCATAATCACTTGCTTGGTGAACCATCGCTCGTAAACAAATGAGGAAACGATAGCTTGAAGGTTTGCGTACTATGTAGCCATCCGGGATATCCCCATCATAATTAGGTGGTAAGTACAAATATTTAGCGCCTTTCCCTTGCTCGTCACCGGTTAATCCCATATTGGTAATAAACTTAAAATTAATATCATCTGCCACACCAACGATAGCGCCTTGTGGCAACTCGATAACAACTGGACCATTCTCGGTGTTTCCCGTTCCAAGGCAATATGGTGTATCTGAGTTTTGCGTCAATACATTTAAATCAGGTGTTGTGAGCTGAATAATGAAATCGTGATTTTCTGTAATTCCTAAATCATTCAATGCTTTAAAATTAGACACATTGGACACAGTTGGATAGAAAAATCGATATGCCTCAAACAGCTCGATTTAAAAATCCTTCTTTTCTAATTGCCTCTACTTTACTCTCAGGTAGCATTTTTTTCATGTAAAAATCCTCCTTCAATTAGCTTTTTTTTAGAACACTTATATGATACCCCTGTTTTTGGATGCTCAATCGCAAAATAAAAATCTTCTCGTCATGAGAAGATTTTTATATAAGAACTGGTATTAATTTTTCTATTGTTTTTATGGAGCAAATGCTACTAAATAAGACTAATACCAAAATTAAAGATTATATTCTTCAAAATTAAGATTGGGCCAAAACACTATAGTAATGACTTTAGAAGCCTAATTACATATAATTAATGAAAAAGATTAATGGAATTTAAATTTTTTGTACTTTATTTGAACTTCGAAAAACCAAAAAGCGCCGTAAACATTGTATTAACAACGTTTACGGCGCTTCATATTACGTCCTGAGAGGGATTCGAACCCCCGACCGACGGCTTAGAAGGCCGTTGCTCTATCCAGCTGAGCTATCAGGACAAATGGCACTGTCTTTTCAACAGCCAAATACCATTTTATGTTTAAATCGCTTGTTTGTCAATGGTTTTCTTTAAGTTATTGCATTTTTTCTTTTTCGGGTGTCTTTTGACCTAGTTATGCTTCGTTATTCGTTAATGGGAAGGTTTGGGTTAGGTCTGTTAGTTCGTTGTCATCTCGGTCCATGAATCGAACTTGGATGCCTTCTGGTGTTGAATTGATAAGAGCGTATGTTTTGATACGGATGCGCCCTCTTGGTAAGGAAATGCTTCCTGGGTTTAAAATGATGGTGTCGTCTAGCATGTCTACTCCTAATTCATGAGAGTGACCAAAAAAGGCAAAATCTGCGTTTAGTTCACGTGCGCGATACCGTAAATTCATGAGTGTCATTTTGATGTTATACAGATGTCCGTGCGTGGTGAAAATACGGTAGCCATCTACTTCTCCTACCCAATCATTTGGAAAGCCTCCGCCAAAGTCACAGTTGCCTCGAACAGTATGAAATCCCTGAATCGCAGGATCGTCAGCTTCTAATTCAGAATCACCACAGTGAATCATCGCATCGACTGTATTTTTGTATTTTTCTTTAAGATGAATTAAGCAGTCACGTTCTGAGTGGCTGTCGCTAACTACTAATAATTTCATTTTGTTTCCTCCCCCGTGATACTGTTACTTATTTTCTCACTTTTTGGTTACTTTTTCTACTACTTCTGCTAAATCTTTTTCTAATTGTTTAATCGCATTAGCACGGTGGCTAATTTCATTCTTTTTCTCAGCTGGAATTTCTGCCATTGTTAGACCAAATTCTGGTAAGAAAAATAATGGATCGTAACCGAAACCATTTGTTCCACACAATTGTTCTGCGATAACGCCCTCTACTTCACCTGTATAAAAAGATGTTTTCTCAGAAGGTGTCGCTACAGCAAGTGTACAGTGGAAACGAGCCGTTCTGTTGTCCGGTTCAACGCCTTCTAAGTTTTTAAGTAGTTTTTCGTTATTTTTGGCATCATCGTGAGCGACACCTGCATAACGTGCGGAATAGACGCCAGGAGCTCCGTCAAGCGCGTCTACGATTAAACCGGAATCATCTGCAATAACAGTTTGGTTTAGCAGGCTAGCGACCGTTTCTGCTTTAAGAGCGGCATTTTCGGCAAAGGTTGTTCCAGTTTCTTCTATTTCACCAATTTCTGGAAAATCAGCAAGGGTTGCTACTTCGATATTAAATTTCGCAAAGATTTTTTCGAATTCTTTTGCTTTTCCTTTATTTGCGGTGGCGATAATAATTTTACTCATTTCTTATTCTCCTTTAATCCGCGCTGTGACTTTATCTCCGAGTGTTTCTTTTTGGATTTCGATTAGTTCGCTAATTCCTTTTTTACCTAGGGCAATTAGTTCAGCCAGTTCTGTTTCTGAGAATGTAGCTTCTTCGCCAGTTCCTTGAAGTTCTACAAAAGCGCCGCTACCAGTCATGATAATATTCATATCTACTTGCGCTGCGCTGTCTTCTACGTAGTTAAGGTCAAGTACTGTTCCACCCTCTTCTAAAACACCTACGCTAGTTGCTGCTAGGAAATCTTTGACAGGAAATTTAGCAAATGGTACAGCTTCGTCTAGTTTGGCGATTGCCATGACCATCGCGATGAATGCGCCCGTGATAGAAGCTGTACGTGTGCCTCCATCTGCTTGGATAACGTCGCAATCAAGCCAGATAGTCCTCTCGCCAAGTGCATCTAAATCAACAACTGCACGGAGCGCTCGTCCGATTAAACGTTGAATTTCCATCGTTCTACCGGTTACTTTACCTTTGGAAGATTCGCGGATATTACGTGTATTCGTTGCTCGTGGTAACATCGAGTATTCAGCAGAAATCCAGCCACGGCCTTCACCTCGCATAAATGGTGGAACTTTTGTTTCTACACTTGCAGAACAGATAACTTTTGTATTTCCTGATGCAATTAGAACAGAACCTTCTGGATGCATTAAATAATCTGGTGTTATTTCGATATTTCTTAATGCATTGCTTTCTCTTCCATCAACTCTCATGATTGGCACCTCTTATTTTCCTAATTTAATATGTTCTACAGTCATATCTGGCATATTTAACCAGTCTTTTGCAATATCTTTAAAAATTTGTGTCGAGCCCGTAGTGAAAAAACGGTGCTCAATTTCTTCGTCTGTAGCATCTAATAAATTATGGTAATCCAGTAACGCGCTAACTTCACTAGCAGTTTCTTCTCCGGAGTTAATAACAGCAACGCCGTCTCCCATAAAGTTCTCGATAATTGGTTTTAAAAGTGGGTAATGTGTACAGCCCAAAATCACCGTATCAATCTTGGTACTTTTCAGTGGTAAGAGTGATTCGGCTACTACTTTTTTGGCAATGGCGCTTTTGTATTCGCCCGATTCTACGACAGATACAAATTTTGGACATGCGAGTGAATCAACCTCAACTCTGCGGTTCAGTCCTTTGAGCGCTGTTGGGTAAGCCATGCTTTCGACTGTACCAAGTGTTCCTAATACGCCAATTTTGTTGTTTCTTGTTGCTTTGAGAGCGGCTCTTGAACCTGGTTGGATTACACCAATCACAGGAATATCCAATTTTTCACGAATATCATATAAAGCTGCTGCTGTCGCTGTATTACATGCAATTACGAGCATTTTGATACCACGGTCTACTAGAAAATTAGTCATTTCCCAAGTAAACTTAGCTACTTCTTCTTTGTCGCGTGGTCCATAAGGGCAGCGTGCGGTATCACCTAAATAATATACTTGTTCATGGGGTAGCTGTTTTAGCACTTCTCGCACTACTGTCAAACCGCCTACTCCCGAATCAATAAAGCCAATAGCTTGTTTCACAGTCTCGCCTCAATTTCTTTATTAATTTCCAATTTTTTTATCTATACCTTCCATTTTCTTATTTTTTCGGCTTTTTCGCAAGTCTTTTTTGAGAAAAAAGGTTTTTTGTGGAAATTTATTTATTGTGCTTTCCATTTTAGGGTAATTTTGGTTATAATGGTGTATGAAAGTGGGGTATCCGAAATGACAGAAAATGAACAAAATAAACACGAGGAAAAAGCTCTCGTTCCAAGCTTTGGTTTAGATTTACTACGAGATTATTTAATTCCTGAATTACTTGGAGATGAGGCACCTCACATTATGTACTGGGCGGGGAAAGACTTGGCACGCAAATTTCCACTCGATTCTCTAGAAGAAGTAGCAGAATTTTTTGAAGAAGCCTCTTGGGGTAATTTTAGCATTTTGAAAGAAAAGAAAGATGAAATGCGTTTACTTTTAGAAGGTGAAACAGTAGCTGCTCGTTTCCGTACACAAGAAGAACCTACATTTAAACTTGAAGCTGGCTTTATCGCAGAACAATTGCAATCACAGAAAAAGCTGTATACAGAAAGCTATGATGAAATTGATAAACGTAAAAAACAAGTAACCATTATCGTTAAATGGGATCGTAAAGAAACGATTGATAACGAAGAACGCTACTAAAACAATAAGCTTGCAGTAACAAAGAGAAATTTACTTTGATGCTGCAAGCTTATTTTTATTTATCGAGTTCAAATTGGTCGTGTAAAACTTGGGCTGCTTCGACCATTTTACGAGCTGGTACGACAGTAGAAACTTTGATTTCGGATGTGCTAATCATTTTTATTGGAATATTATTTTCTGTTAAAGCTTCAAACATTTGTGCAGCTACACCTGGATTACTTACCATTCCAGAGCCAACTATAGATACTTTCGCTAATTCTTGCTCGGACTCTAGCTTTTCGATTTGAAGTAATTCTTTGCTTTCTTCTAAAACTGCTAGTGTGGCTAACAGTGCGCTTGTTTTGATAGTGAAGGATAGATTACCGTGACCTAGTCCAGTAATTCCTTGGATAATAATATCTACATCAATATTATTTTCTGCTAATTTTGTAAAGACTTTAGAAACTCGCATTGCTTCTTTTTGTTTCCAGTGGATAGTTACACGGGTGATTTGGTCTTCAAAAGCAATTCCACGGACTACTTTGGTATTTTCCATTGTTAAATCCTCCTCGATCATTGTTCCTGGTACTTGTTCGTGACTCGCTCTAACTTCAAGCGGAATTCGGAAATTTTTGGCATATTCAACGGAGCGTGGATGTAAAACGCCGGCACCAAGATTAGCTAATTCTAACATTTCATCATAGGTGATTTGCTCCAGCTTTTGGGCTTTTTTCACGTAGCGTGGATCTGTTGTAAATACACCGACTACATCCGTACAAATCGCGCATTTTTCGGCGTTTAGAGCTGAGGCAATGGCGACGGCGGTTGTGTCTGATCCACCTCGTCCTAATGTAGTAATTTCACCATCTGTTGTGAAACCTTGAAAACCTGCAACAACAACAATTTGTCCCGCATCAAGCGCAGATTCAATACGAGCACTATCAATATCGGCAATTCTCGCATTACTATGTACGGCTTCTGTTTCAATTCCCGCTTGCCATCCTGTATAGGATATAGCATCGTGCCCTTTTTCTTTTAATGTCATCGCAAGTAAAGCAATTGTGATTTGTTCACCGGTAGAAAGTAGCATATCCATTTCGCGTTTATCTGGTGCCTCGCTAATTTCTTCCGCCATTGCGACTAATTTGTCGGTTGATTTCCCCATTGCGGAAACGACGACGATGACTTTATTTCCTTGTTTTTTTTCATAAATGGCTTGATCTGCTGTTTTCCCGATTTTATCCACCGTGCTCACAGATGTTCCACCAAATTTTAATACGACTAGTCCCAATCTCGTTCCCTCCTGCCTTGTAAGTTCTTTTCATCAATGTTTATATTTTAGCGCATTTATGTATTGAAGGGAAGTTTATTATATATAAAAGCCATTTTATCTGACGTGTTAGTTCATATATGTAACAATTTTTACGCAATAAAACACCAATAACATCAAAGTCATTGGCGTTTATAATCGTGTTGAAAATCATTTTTGCTCGGTATTTTTTGCTTTTTCATTGAATGCTGTGATGTGTTTATGCACTTCCTCAGCAACATTCAAAGGGACACCGGCTTCTTTAATTTCTTCTATAGATGCTTCTTTTAATTTTTTCATGGAGCCGAAGTGTTTAAGCAATTTTTTCTTGCGACCGGGTCCTACTCCTGGGATGCCGTCAAGAATGGATTGGAAGCCAGTTTTGCTACGGAGTTGACGGTGGAATGTAATGGCAAAACGATGGACTTCATCTTGCATGCGCTGTAGCAAATAGAATTCTTGGCTGTTTCTTTCGAGTGGAACAATTTCTAATGGATCCCCAAATAATAGTTGACTAGTGCGGTGTTTGTCGTCTTTTGCAAGTCCTGCTACTGGAATATCTAAGCCTAGCTCATTCGTTAGGACATCTTTGGCACTGTCAATTTGTCCTTTACCACCATCAATTAAGATTAAATCAGGCATTGGTAGCCCTTCTTTAAGCACTCGCCAGTAACGGCGGCGGATAACTTCGCGCATCGTTGCGTAATCATCAGGTCCTTCTACGGTTTTGATTTTGTATTTACGGTAATCATTTTTACTTGGTTTGCCATCGAGGAATGTGACCATCGCGGAAACTGGGTCTGTACCGTGAATATTGGAGTTATCGAAGGCTTCCACACGTGATGGAGTTGGGATTCCCATTGCTTCACCAAGTCGTTCTACTGCTCCGACTGTGCGTTCTTCATTACGTTCAAGTAGCATAAATTTTTCGTTTAAGGCAATTTTAGCATTTTTGTAAGCAAGTTTTACGAGATCTTTTTTGTTTCCGCGTTGTGGTACGATGATTTTTGTGTCGGGAACGATCGCTTGAACGGCTTCGCTATCAACATCATCTGGCAAATAAATTTCTTTAGGCGGAATATGATTGGTTTTTTGGTAAAATTGACCAATAAATGTGAGGAAATCTTCATCCGCATCATTATAAAATGGAAACTGGGAAACATCGCGCTCAATCAGTTTCCCTTGACGAATGAAGAATACTTGGACGCACATCCAGCCTTTATCAATTGCATAACCAAAGACATCACGGTCAACGAAATCATTCATCGTCATTTTTTGTTTTTCCATCGTTGTTTCGATTGCGTTGATTTGGTCGCGAAATTCCCCTGCTTTTTCAAATTCCATATTTTCAGCTGCTTCTTGCATTTTTTTCATTAAATCATTTTTGACGGTTTTATAGCCGCCATTTAGGAATGCGACTATCTCGTCTTGCATTTCTTTATACTTACTTGCTTCCACGTCAAATACACACGGGGCAAGGCATTGTCCAAGGTGATAGTACAAACACACTTTATTTGGTAGCGTACTGCATTTACGTAATGGATACAGTCGATCTAAAATACGTTTTACTTCATTTGCAGCGTAGACATTTGGATACGGGCCGAAATATTTCCCTTTGTCTTTTTTTACTTGGCGGGTAATAATCAGGCGTGGATGTCGTTCGTTCGTGATTTTAATAAACGGGTAAGTTTTATCATCTTTTAGGCGAATATTAAAACGTGGGTCGTGTTTTTTAATTAAATTAATTTCTAGTAGCAATGCTTCTACGTTGGATGATGTTACTATATATTCAAAGTCCACAATTTCTTGGACTAAGCGTTGCGTTTTACTGTCGTGCGTTCCCGAAAAATAAGAGCGAACACGATTTTTTAAAATTTTTGCTTTCCCAACATAAATGATGGTTCCTTGTCTATCTTTCATCAAATAACAACCAGGTTGGTCTGGCAGAAGCGCTAGTTTATTTTGGATATGTTCAGAAGACATTTTATCAACTCCAGTTACACATTTAAAAAGAAGCCTAGAATGTTTGTTCTAAGCTTCTTTCATTTTAGCATAATTTTAAACGTATTTGTTGATGACTTCATCCAGTTCTTCTTTTGGACGGTAGCCGATAATTGTTTCTACTACTTCGCCGTCCTTTTTGATAAGAAGTGTCGGAATACTCATCACACCAAAGCTTCCAGGTGTTTCTGGGTTTTCATCTACGTCCATTTTGACGATTTTAAGTGCTTCGCCGCGTTCTTCTTGTATTTCTTCTAAAACTGGAGCCACCATGCGGCAAGGACCACACCATGTTGCCCAGAAATCTGTTAATACTAAGCCTTCGCTAGTTTCTTGTTCAAATGTTGCATCTGTAATTTCTTTTACCATGATTTAATTCACTCCTTATGACTTTTGTACACACAGTATAGCACCTAGACCTATTTGGAGCCATGTTTTTGCTCACTTGTTTACTTGAACTCAACGATGGTTACGCCGTTCCCGCCTTCTGCTGCTGCACCGAAACGAATCGATTTGACCATGCGATGATTTTTCAGATACTCTGTGACGCCAGTTCTAAGGGCACCAGTTCCTTTACCGTGAATAATGGCAACTTGAGGATATCCTGCGAGCAGTGCTTCATCCAAGTATTTGTCGACTTTTTGCAAAGCATCTTCGTAACGTTCGCCGCGCAAATCGAGTTCGCTTTTAGCTGGAGAACCACTACTATGAACCGATGTAATGATTCGTTGTTTTTTTGGTTTTTCTGGTTGAATATATTCTAAGTCAGCGGTTTTGATTTTCATTTTGATTATGCCGATTTGGACGTTCCATTCTTTATCGCTAATTTTGTTTAAAAGTGTGCCTTTTTGGCCAAGTGAGAGGACGCGAACATTGTCTCCTTCTTGGAATACGTGTGGCTTTTGTTTTGGTGCTTGTGGGATGGTTTTGTTGATTGTTTTTGGTTTAGCATTCCCAAGTCTTGTTTTGGCATCGATAAGTTCATGTTCTTTGATTCCTGCCGCTCCGTTTAATTGCATGGTGCGTAATTCGCGGATTATTTCTTCGGCCTCAGCTTCGGCTTTTTCCACAATAGTTGCCGCTTTTTCACTCGCTTGTTCGATTAATTTATCTTTTTGTTGATAATAATTAGTGATTTCTTTTTGTAAATCTTTTAAAAGGTTATCAGCCCCGCGAGCTAATTCGCGCGCTTCTTCATATTCGGTTTCTGCTAGATTTCGTTTTTCTTCTAGACTAGAAATCATATCATTTAAATCAGCGCTTTCAGTATCAACAAGGCTCCTTGCTTCTGTGATAATATTTTCGCTTAATCCTAAGCGGCGTGAAATATCAAAAGCATTACTTCGACCGGGTACACCAATTAATAATTTGTAAGTTGGACTAAGTGTTTCGACATTAAACTCAACAGATGCATTGGTTGCATGAACACGGTTGTAACCATATGCTTTTAATTCAGGATAATGAGTCGTTGCAACAACACTTGCGCCTTTTTCGTGACTCGCATCAAGTATTGCAATGGCCAGAGCCGCTCCTTCTTGCGGATCAGTTCCTGCCCCAAGTTCATCATATAAAATAAGTGATTTCTGATTTACCTTTTCCAAAATGGAAACAATATTCGTCATGTGAGACGAGAACGTACTTAAACTTTGTTCGATGGATTGTTCGTCTCCAATATCGGCAAATACATGCTCAAAAACAGCAATAGTAGAATCTTCTTGAGCTGGGATTTGCAGTCCGGATTGCGCCATGAGCGTCAGTAATCCCAACGTTTTTAGAGTAATTGTTTTACCACCTGTGTTTGGACCAGTAATAACGATGGTAGTGAAATCTTCCCCTAAATAAATGTCATTCGCCACAACTTTTGCAGCATCTAACAGCGGATGTCGTGCCGCAATTAAATGTACGACACCAGCATCACTCAAATGCGGTGTTACGGCTTTCATCGCTTTCCCGAAACGTGCTTTTGCGAAAATAAAATCAAAGCGCCCTAATATGAATGTATTATGATGAATTTCATTAATCCAAGCAGCTAAAGAAGCAGAAATTTCAGCAAGAATGCGTTCTATTTCTTGTTTTTCCTTTGCTTGAAGTGCTTTTCGTTCGTTATTTAAATCCACTACACTTTGCGGCTCAATGAAAAGTGTTTGACCGGAAGCAGACTGGTCATGAACGATACCACCATAATGACCTTTGTATTCTTGTTTAACTGGGATAACATAACGATCATTTCGAATTGTAATAACCGCATCGCTTAACATTTTAGAGGCATTACGATCGCGCAAATAAGATTCTAGTTTTTCACGTACGCGGTCTTCGGTACGTCGGAGTGTTCGGCGAATCGTACTAAGCGCTTCACTCGCAGTATCTAACACTTTCCCGCTTTCATCTACTGAAATCGCAATATCCTCTTCTACTTCTTTTAGTACTAAAAGTTCATCCGAAAGGGCCCCGAGTATAGGCAATTCGACACCGATTTCCAGTAAATCGTTCATAAAATTCTTCATTTGACGGCTAACGCGCAAGTTACTACCTATTTGGTAAATTTCTAGCCCGTTTAAATCGCCACCAATCTCTAAACGTTTCAAATGTGCAAAAACATCTGTTAGACCAGTAATTGGCGCACTTCCCCGTAAACGAATAATCTTGGCTCCTTCTTCTGTTTCAAGTTGCGTTTTTTGAACTACTTGAAAATCAGTTGCTGGAGCGAGTTCTAAAATGGCTTGCTCCCCTAGTGACGAAGAAGCAAATTCGGTGAGTTGTTTTTTTATTTTATCAAATTCTAAAATGGCTTCTACTTTTTTTTCCATTAGTCATCCTTCTTTTTAAAAGTTATTTATTCTGTAAAAATTGTTTAAATTCAGCTGCAGTTTTCGTATTCAGGATTGCTGATTTGCCGAGCCAGGCTTTTGTGGCAGCTCGAACGCCAATAGACATGAAATCAAGGTGTTTCGTGTCGTGCGCATCTGTGTTAATCGCAATCGGCACCCCAGCAGCGTGAGCCATTTCTAAATGCTCGCGGTTTAAATCAAGACGCTGCGGATTAGCATTTAATTCTAAGGCAGTTCCTGTACTTTTAGCTAATTGGATCAGTTCTTTCATATTAACATGATACGGCTTTCTTTTCACGACAATTCTACCCGTTGGATGTGCAATCAGACGCACATATGGATTTTCACAGGCTGTTTTTAATCGCTTCATAATTTCTTCCTCTGATTGTTGGAAACTGGAATGGATAGACGCGATAACAAAATCTAGCTGTTTCAAAGTCTCATCATCAAAATCAAGTGATCCATCAGCCAATATATCCATTTCAACGCCGGAATAGACATCAATTTCTGGATATTTAGCAGCTATTTTTTTAATTTCTGCTTGCTGCTCCAATAATCTTTTTTCGTCCAGACCATTAGCTACTCGCAAAAATTTCCCGTGATCTGTAATAACCATGTATTCGTATCCTTTTGCGATACAAGCTTCGATCATCTCAGGAATCGCGTACGCCCCGTCAGACCAAGTTGTATGCATGTGCAAGTCCCCGCGGATATCACTTAACTCAAGGAATTTTGTGTCCTTCGTTACGCGCTCAATTTCTGTGCCATCTCGGCGAACTTCAGGTGGGAGAAACGGTATCTTAAAATGCTCGAAAAATGTTTTTTCCGATTCAAAATGGCGAACAGTTCCATCTTCTTGTTCCACACCATATTCGCTTATTTTTTCATTTGACTGTTTAGCTAATTGGCGCATTTTGATATTATGATCTTTAGAACCAGTGAAATGATGAAGTGTTGTTGCGAAAGCTTTCTTTTCTACTAAGCGGAAATCCACTGAGATAGTAATGTTATCTTCTAATACAGCTGATACTTTTGTTTCACCAGCTCCAATAACGTCCGTAATTAATGGAAATGCAAGTAAAGCTTTTTGTACATCTTCTGGTTTTTCCGTCGCAATAACATAATCTAAATCTTTGACCGTTTCCCGTAATCTACGTAAACTGCCGGCTTGCGCGAAAGTTTCGATTGGTGCGATTTCAGCAAGATAGGCCTCTACTTTTTTTATGATTGGTAAGACATCATTTAGTGGGTATCTATCAGGACGCTCACCCATTTCACGCACTGCTTCGGCCATTTTTTCAGCAGACTTTTTACCAAAACCTTTCAATGCTTCGATATGACCATTTTCTGCTTCTTGGAGCAATGTATCTTTATCCACCACACCAAGCTCATGATAAAGACGCGATAATTTCTTACCACCAAGCCCTGGCACATCTAAAAGTGGAACGAGACCTGCTGGGACTTCTTTTTTTAGCTCCTCAAGTTCTGGACATTCTCCACTATCTAAATAACGTTGGATAATTTCACCCGTAGTTTTTCCGATACCGCTAATCTTCGTAAAATCATCAATTTCAGATAGACTTCTGCTATCTAATTCAATTGCCTGCGCAGCTTTGCGGAACGCAGATATTTTAAAACTATTTTCTCCTTTTAATTCCATATAAGTGGCAATTTCTTCGAGTAAACGAATAATTTCTTTTTTATTAGTAGCCATCTTTAATCCCTCCCTATAAAATCATTAAAAAATACCAGAGAAATCCTATCCAAAATTGGCTAAGAGTATACATCTGGTATCGAATGTTTCTTTTATTTTGGCAGAATGTCTGTCATCCAGTCATAAAATTGTTCTGACAAAATTGGCGTTTTTTCAAGCATCCACTGGGCAACCGTCGAGCTATCGATGAGATTTTCAGACCAATTCGCCGGGTAAATTGCCATGATGAACAAGACAACAAAAATAATTAAGTAGGACTTAATAACACCAAAAACAGCTGCTAACAATCCATTAATTTGGCGCAGGACTGGAATCTTAGTCAAGCCACCAACAAGTGATGCAAGCATGTGAACGACAATGATTGCGACAATAAAAATAATCGCAAATCCAAGTACGTTATAATAAGCCGTTTCTGTTCGTAATTCTTGTAAAATAATAGATAATCCATCTGCAGTATCACTACCTGGATAAGGTATAAAAGTTAAATGTGGCGCTAAATCTTCGTAATACGTATACGAGATAAAAAATGCCAAAATATAACCTAATAATAAGATAAGTTGTTTGATAAGGCCTGTTCTAAATCCTGCAAAAAAGCCGCAAACAAGTAAAATTAAAATAATCGCATTTAAAATCATTAATCTCTTCCTTTAATTCGAGCCAGTTCTTGCTCTAACTCTAGATATTTTTGTTCTAGTTTTAAGTAATCATTTGTCGCATTTACAGCCGTTAGTACAGCGAGCCTACCACTATCTAGTGCGTGATTTTGGGAGCCGATTTCGTGCATTTTTTCATCGACCTCGCGAGCTACTTTTCGTAAGTGGTCTGTTGTTTCTACGCCAACAATCGTATATTCTCTACCGTAAATTGTTGTCACTACTTTATTTCTCTCATTTGCCACGTAAATTCCTCCTCGCCCAAATTCGTTTAGGCCACTACTTGTCATAATCTTATCACGAAAAAGCAGGAAAGAAAAGAGTCAACCACCCGTTTAGCCGATATTCAGTCTTTCGTCGTAGTATGTTACAATAGAACTTTGAAAGGATGATGCCTTATCGCAAATACAGTTATCTTAGTTGATCAACCAACACTTGAAAAAATGAAACAAACATATCTCCCTTTTTCTAATCCAAAGCTACCACCAGGAGCTGTTTTCGCTGCAAAAAAACCTGGTGTTTCCATCACTGGCTACAAATCGCGCAAAGTGATGTTCCAAGGAGTAAACGGAGAAGCAGAAGCAAAAAAATGGGTAGCGACTCTTCCAGAATCCAAAGCAAAAGCGCCCTCCGTCTCTAAAGGGATTCTTCCGGCAAACTTCGCATCAAAAAATGTCATTGGTTCAGATGAAGTTGGCACTGGCGATTTTTTTGGCCCGATTACGGTTTGTGCCGCATACGTGGACGCGGAAATGATGCCACTTTTAAAAGAGCTAGGCGTAAAAGATTCTAAAGCGATGAAAGATCCAGAAATTTGTCGCATTGCCGAGAAAATCATGCCACTTGTTCCACATAGTGTGCTACTTTGCCCTAATCCTAAATACAACGAACTCCAAAAAAGAGGCATGAACCAAGGACAAATGAAAGCCTTATTACATAATCGCGCAATTGAAAACGTCTTGAAAAAGCTTGCTCCAATTAAACCAGAAGCGATTTTAATTGATCAATTTGCTGAAAAAAATACGTATTACCGTTATTTAGCAAAAGAACCAAGCATTATTCGAGAAGATGTATTTTTTGCGACAAAAGCAGAAGGGTTACATCTTTCTGTAGCTGCTGCTTCGATTATTGCTCGTTATAAGTTTGTGCAAGCTTTTGATGCGATGTCAAAAGAAGTTGGCATCTCGCTTCCAAAAGGCGCAGGACCTCATGTGGATGCTGTTGCAGCGGAAATCATCGAACGATTCGGTCTGGAAACATTAGCTAAATATACAAAACAACATTTCGCTAATACAGAGAAAGCATTAAAAATGGTTAAAAAGTAAAAAAACATCTCGTCAATGAATGGCGGGATGTTTTTATTTATATAGAAGGAATTTGCCAATCAATTGGTTTTACACCATTTTGTTCTAAGAATTGATTCGTCTTAGAAAAATGTTTGCATCCCATAAAACCGCGCGATGCTGAAAGCGGGCTAGGATGAACGGATGTAAACGCAGTATGTTTCGGGTTTGTTAATAATTGCAACTTTTCTTTCGCATTGCTTCCCCATAGTAAAAAAACTACTGGTTCTTCTTTTTGATTAATGATTTCAATAATGTGGTTCGTTAGTATTTCCCAGCCTTGTCCTCGGTGTGAGTTAGCTTGACCAGCGCGTACAGTTAGAACCGTATTTAATAGTAGCACTCCTTGATCTGCCCACGGTATCAAATAACCATTATTTGGAATCTCACAATTTAAGTCGTTATGTAATTCTAAATAAATATTTTGCAGTGATGGTGGAATCTGTACTCCTTGTTGAACGGAAAATGAGAGCCCGTGTGCTTGACCTGGTCCATGATATGGGTCTTGTCCGAGAATTACCACTTTGACATCTTTATAGGCGGTATGCTTTAATGCATTGAAAATATCGTACATGTCCGGAAAAACTTTTTTCGTTTGGTATTCTTTTTTTAGGAACTGGCGAAGGGTTAAATAATACGGTTGGTTAAACTCATTTTTTAGTAACTCATCCCAGTCATTTCCGAGTTTTATCATAGTTCCTTCCTCCTTCATTCATCTATATACATTTATCTTAGCAAATTATTTTTTGAAATCAAACTAAAAACCGCACTCCCTTTATAAAGGAATGCGGTTTATTGTGTTATTTTTTCGGTGGTACGTTTTCTTGATGGTCGCCTTTTCTTGTGATAAATGGCCACCAATTGCCTCGTCCGAATAGTTTAACCATTACGGGAACGAAGAGCGGTAGAATTACTACGGCGTAAAGTACTAAGCCTATTAGAACGACAGTCGCTATTTCAAGTAAGGAAAGTACGCCAGCTGGCATCATTGCGGCGAATGTTCCCCCGAGAATAATGACGGCTGAGAAAATAACACCACCCATATTTTTCATGGCTTTTATCATTCTATCGCGTACAGAAAGTCCGTTGTATTCGTTAAATCTTGACATCAAGAAGATCGAATAATCGATACCGAGCGCGACGAGTACTACAAATCCGAAGAACGGTGTTGCCCACGTTAGACCACTGTATCCAAGAATTCGCATGAAGATAATTTCTGCGAACCCAAGTGCAGCAAAGTACGTTAATATGAGTGATGCAATCAGATAAATTGGCATTACTAGGGAACGTAGGACAATGACTAGTGTTACGAAAACACTCGCTAGAACGATCACAAGAACCAAATGATAGTCAGCTGTTGACATATCTCTCGTATCATAATTGGCACTCGTCATTCCACCAATACCTATTTTCGCATTTTCCAGTTTGGTCCCTTTCATACTGGCTGCAAGTTGGTCATTAATGTCATCAATCGAATCCATCGCTTCATTAGAGTATGGATTTTTAGTCAAAATCACGTTAATAGTTGCCAGTTTTCCATCAGATGAGATGTATTGATCTAATACTTTTTGGAAATCAGCATTTTTTAGTAGCGCATCCGGTACATAAATTCCGGAACTTGCGTAAGGAACTTTTGACCAATCATCAATTAGTCCGTTCGCTGTGTTTAGCCCACTTTCTACTTTGCCTAATCCATCTGCACCTGAAGTTAAACCATCTGTTAATTGACCCATTTGACCGCTAATGCCTGCAAATCCGTCTTTTAAGGCACCTTGTCCAGCAGCGATTTGCGTTAGAGCATTAGAGACTTCCGGCATTTTGGAAACTACTTGCCCTTGCCCAACTGCTGCTTGGTTAAGGCCTTTTTCTAATTGATCTAGTCCTGTTTCGATTTGACCAAGGCCTGTACTAAAAGCGCTAAGTCCATCCGAAATTTGTTTGGACTGCTCGTTTAATTGATTCATCGCTGTTGCGAGTTGTTGGATACCTTGATTTAGTTCTTTCATTTTTGCTTGAAGTGCTGCCATTTGCTGTCCAGCAGAGGTTTTCAGTTCGTTTCCAGCTGTTTCTAAGCCTTGAATATCTGCGGCTAGTTTTTGGAAACGAGGGTCATTTCTCACTTCTGGATGCGCTGCTGCGAATGCTTGGAAAGAGGCACCGATTTTTTTGAATTGCTCTTCTAGTTTGGAAGTATCAATTGCTTGAGAGCTTGGGTTTTCAAAACCTTTTAGTTGGTCAGCTACATTTTGTAAGTTTTTCTGAATCTCAGCGTATCCAGCTTGGATTTGCGCTTCTCCATTTTGTAACGTAGCTAGTTGTGATTTGGCTTCTGCTACACCTTGTTTTAAGTCGCCAGCTCCAGTTGCTCCGCTTTCAATGCCTTTTTGAATTTGTGCAAGGGCTGTTTGTAATTGGTTAATTCCTTCTTGTGTTGCGACAGTGCCTTTTTGTAAGTCACCAACTCCTGCAACGGCTTTATCAAGGGCCGGCTCTGATTTTTTGAGTTCTGAACTTGCTGAATCTAAACCTTTTTTCACTTCTCCTACGCCATCAGTCGCTTGACCTACGCCGTCGTTTACTTGTCCAGCTTGGTTTTTAATGTAAATATCATCTACTCGTTTTCCGGCTGGACGTGAAGCACTCATGACCATATCGATGCCTTTTAAATGAGATAAATCATCGGAAATTTTTTCAATTTGAGCGATGTAATCTGTTGTACGCATATTATCGTCATTTTCAATAAAGATTTGTGTTGGCGCAACTTGCCCTGCTCCAAAACTATCCGATACGATTTCAAAACCTTTTTTGGAAGGATATTTGTCACTAATTTCGTCTAGTGAGTTGAATGATTCTGTTCCTGTATGCAGTAAGATTGGCGGCAACGTGATAGCTGCAACGATTAATAAAGCAATCCACGGTCTTGCAAAAGTAAATTTACCAGCGGCGCCCCAAATTTTATTTTCTTTATGGCTAATATTTTTATTTAATGGCCAGAATAAATGGGTTCCGAGCGTACTCATAAAGAATGGTACGAGCGTGTAAAGTGCAGCTAGTAAAACGACAATTCCAACGCCGACTGCCACTGCAGAACGATATAAATCAAATTGAACAAAATAAAGTGAAGTAAATGCTACTAGAACAGCTACACCACTATAGATGACTGTTTTTCCAGCTGTACGATACGTTGCATGAACAGCTTCTCGTGGGTTGAGACCGGCTCCCATTTCTTCTTTAAATCGACTCATTAAGAGAATACAATAGTCGGTCCCAATTCCGAACATAATACAAACCATAAAGATTTGCGTGTACGTAGAGACTGGGAAATTAAAGATATCAATTAAGAATGCTACAGTACTTTGCGCAACGAGGTAACTAATTCCTACTGTTATAAGTGGAATAAACGGTGCCACTGCTGAGCGGAATACAAGGAATAATACGACTAAAATAAAGACAACAGTGATGCCTTCTGTTTTATGTAAACCGTCTTCAGACCCTTGAACTACGTCTTCTTGAATTAGTTTATTACCTGTTAAATACGTGTCAACACCTTTTACATCCATTTTTTTGTCTAGTGCGTTACGTATGCTTTTAACCGAAGCATCCGTATCATCTACGGTTAAACTTGCTACCATTGTTTTACCATCTTTTGCTAAAAACTTATCTTTAAGCTCTGGTTGGTTAAAGCTTGATAACACGTTTGTTACGTGAAGTTCGTCTTTATCTTTTTCGATAGAGTCGAGTGATTTCTGGATATCGTTTAATTCTGTTCCAGTTAACTTATGGTCGGCTGTATAAACAGCAATGTAAGCTGAACCCTTGTCATCTGGATTATGTTTCTTTTGCATTTCCGTTGCTAGTGATGACGGATAGCCATCAGGCAGCTTTAATTCGCCTTTTTCGCGTACAAGATCTGCCATGGGTGGTGCAATAAACATTAGTACGACTGCTGCTGCAAGCCAAAACGCTAAAATGGCCCAGCGGAGTTTCATAATCCATTTCATGCCAAATCTCTCCTTTTATTGTCTAGGCTCAACAACCGACTTGGTAATCTTTTGAAATAATTCAAAAAATTGTTCGCTGTCTTTTTCCCCTAGTATTTCGAGCCATTCATTCACGAGTAACTCTAATTGTTTTTCGCATTCTTCGTAAACGTTATTCCCTTTTTCTGAGATAGTTAAAACTACGGCTCGTTTATCTAGTTGGTTTCGTTCTCGTCTTATGTAGCCTTTTTCTACTAATTTTTTCAGCTTAGGTGTAATAGCGCTCTTATTTACCGCTAAAGTGGCTGCTAGTTCTGTTGCGCTAATACCATCATAGGTAGCAATTTCGCGCAGAACAAAAAACTGCTCAATGGAAAGGTCCACAGTACTTGCTGAAATTTCTGAAATAGCTTGGTGTATTTGATTCATCGCAAATATGTATGTTTGTTGGTAACTTTTTATCAGTTGCTTTACTTTTTGTCTTTCCAAATAAAGTTCACCCCCTTAACTATTTTTTAGTTTAAGCTTTATTTATTTTTAAGTCAAATGAAAAGAACTTGCCGATAAAAACAAGTTCTTTTCATCATCATTCAACTGATTTCAGTGCTTCAATCATGTCGATTCGTTTTAGTTTAATATGCATAACAACCATCACAACAGTTGCAAAAACGAGTGTGAGTATGCCGGAAAATAAGTAGCTTGTCCAACTAATTGCCGGACTGAACATCATTTGATCCACTTCTGCTGTGGTGATGATAAATCGGTGCAAGAAGAAACCAAGGATAAATCCAGCCGCAATGCCCATTAAGGTTAAAATAATATTTTCTCGGTAGACATACATAGTCACTTCTTTTGGATAAAAACCAAGTACTTTGATAGTGGAAAGTTCTCGAATACGTTCTGATACATTAATGTTTGTCAGGTTGTAAAGGACAACGAATGCAAGTAATGCCGCAGACGTAATGAGTACCACGATAACAATATTCAGACTATCCAATGTTTCATTTAGCAAGGAACTAACATTATTGGAAAAAGTAACATTTAAAATTGCTTTACTATCTGTTAATTTTTCCGCAAAATCGCTCTCTACTTTTTCAGAGGTATCTTTTAACATTAATAAGTCTAAATTGTAGCTAGGTTTTTCTTTAAATACTTGCTGATAATATGCTTTGGTCATGTAAATGTAGTGCATTGCATAGTTTTCAGTAATGGCACTGACTTTTATTTGGAATTTGTCATTTTCAGCGTTTTTGACGGTAATTGTATCGCCTGGTTTTACGTCGAATAATTTAGCCAGTTTTTCCGTTATAATCGCACCATCATCGGTAAGTTTTTCGGTTGTATGACTAGCACGGTCGCGAAGCACAATGTAATTTGGTAGTTCATTCAAATTTTTAGGGACAATGATTGATGTAGTTTGTGCTGATTGTCCTGATTTAACGGTCTCAATATTTGTTTGTGACATAGCCAATTTGCTTTTGATATTGGAATCATTCATTATTTCATCAAAGGTTTCTTTGGCTGCTGGTGGTGCGCTCATGTCTTGATAAATAGCTGCATCATATTTCATAATTTGGCCATATTGCATTTTGGCGATGTCACTAATTGAATTCCGTAGCCCAAAACCAGTAAGAATTAATGCGGTACATCCAGCAACACCTAGAACCGTCATGAGCATTCTTTGTTTGTAGCGGAATAAATTTCTTGCAGTCACTTTACTTGTGAAGTTCATTCGTTTCCAAATAAAACTAATCCGCTCTAAGAAAATCCGTTTGCCAATTTTTGGTGCTTTGGGACGCATTAATGTTGCTGCATTGGCGCGAAGTTCAGCACGACAAGCTACATAAGCTGTAAATGTTGTACAGAATAAAGCGACAAATAAAGCAAGTAAGCTATAACTCCAATAAAATCCAATATCTACAGATGGCATTTCATACATGGATTTATAAGCATTGAAAATAATGTTCGGGAAAAACTGGAAGCCAATTAAAATTCCAAGGACACTTCCAATGACACTTGCAATCGACCCGTAAACAAGATATTTCAAAATAATGCTACCGTTGGAATAACCAAATGCTTTTAATGTTCCAATTTGTGTTCTTTGTTCCTCTACCATGCGCGTCATTGTCGTTAAACAAACGAGCGCGGCAATTAGAAAGAAGAAAATTGGAAAGGCTGTTGATAAGGAAGTTAAACGGTCTGCATTTTCTTTGTATTCGCTATAACCTGGATTATCGTTACGATCAAGGACATAGTATTTCGGAACTTTCAGCGCATCTAATTTTTGCTGGCCGATTTGTACATCTTTTTCCGCACTAGTTAACTTGGCTTCTGCTTTCGCTTTTTCTTTTTTAAATAAAGCAAAATTTTTATCGTATTCTGCTTGTCCGGTATTTAATTTTGCAAGTGCGCTTTGTAATTCTAAGGAACCGGTTTGTTTTCCAACAGCTAATTGTTGTTTTGCGAGCGAAATTTTTTCAAGACCATCTTGATATTTGGTAAGACCTTCTTGGTAAGCAATTTTTGCTTGTTGAAGTTCTTGGTTTTTGGCAGCTAATGTTTTTTCGCCTTGTTCTATTGTTTGTTTTTCAGCATCTAATGCAGTTCTAACTGATTGGTATTCATTTTCAGCGTTAGCAACTTGCGCAAGAGCCGCGTTTATAGATTCTCTTATTTCTGCATCGCTAATATTGCCATTTTCATAATCATCTAGTAAATTATTCATGGCATTTTCATATTCCTCGCGGTCCGCATTTGATAAATCAAGTTCGGACGCGAGCATTTGGAACGAATCTGTTAAACTCGCGCGATCTAGCTCAAAATCAGTTAAATCTGGTTGTTTTAAAACATTTTCTAAAGTCGACTTCGCTTCTCGCAAATAACCATTTGCTGTATTTAGAAGATTATTGGCATCTTCCCAAGCCGCACGTCCTTCTTCCAATTCCATTTCAGCTTGTATAAGCGCTTGCTCACCTTGGTCGATTTGTATTTTTGCAGCATCCAGTTGTTTTTTGGCGTTGGCAAGTTCTGCTTCACCATTTGCAATTTCTGCCTCACTTTGTTTGATTTTGGCATCGTAACTTGCTCTAGCTGCATTATATTTAGAGAAACCTTCTTCTAATTGTGCTTTGGCATCTGCAAGTTTTGCTTCATTTGCTTTTAATTCTGCTTTTCCTTTGTTGATTTCTGCAGTGGCCTCATTTAGTTTCTTTTGCTCACTCGTCTTGATTTTATTTAGTCTTTTTTCTGGTTGATCTCCTAAAGCTTGTTCGACG
This sequence comes from Listeria monocytogenes, assembly GCF_900187225.1. Taxonomy (GTDB): domain Bacteria; phylum Bacillota; class Bacilli; order Lactobacillales; family Listeriaceae; genus Listeria; species Listeria monocytogenes. The sequence continues at coordinate 1,204,245 of NZ_LT906436.1, read as the reverse complement.
CTTTTCTTATCTTTTTCTTCGGTGGATACATATTCGTCGCTAAAAGCTTGTTTTGCTGCTAAGTTATCAAAAGTAAGATTGGCAATAGTGTATTCTGGTAAATTAAAATCTTGCTCTGGAATTACACCAAAAGCATCTGTCTTTCCTTTACCTACCGTGCTCGAGCCACGTTCGGATTTCTGGATATAAGCGGGTGAGCTAACAAAACCGACTACTTTATAGGTGGATTTTTTAAGTGTATCAGTTAGCTTGTTACCATCGCTTTTCACAAAAGTTACTTTGTCACCAATTTTGACATTTTTATGAACAAGTTGATTATTATCAAGCGCAATTTCTCCTGATTTTTCTGGTAAACGGCCACTAATTACCTTGTATTGATTTAAATTATCGCTTTTAGATGTGGAAAATAGTTTCGTTACGATATTTTTATCTTTCATTAAAGTATCTGCTGTATATCCGAGTTCCACTTGTGCGACACCGGATATATCTTCAAGTGCTTCCTTGTCTGTCTCATCTAGTCCATAAGTAGATTGCACATTAAAATTAGCTAATTCATACTTATTAAAATAGTTGTCGGCTGTTAGAAGCATATCGGGTCCAGTTGCTTTTAATCCGGAGAAAAAAGCAACGCCCAACATAATCAGCATAAAAATGGAAATAAAGCGGCTCTTAGAACGCCATATTTCGCGGTAGATATCTTTCCATAAAGCTGAACGTTTCACTGGTTGCTCCTTCCTACCATTCTAAATCATCAATGGACATTGGTTCTGAATTTTCTTTGATGCTACGAACTTTTGCATTATTAATTTCAATAATTCGATCAGCAATTGGCGTAATCGCCGTGTTATGGGTAATAACAATAACGGTTGTCCCCGTGTTACGGCAAGTTTCTTGTAATAATTTTAAGACTGATTTGCCGGTATCATAATCAAGTGCACCGGTTGGCTCATCACACAGTAACAGTTTAGGAGCTTTAGCAAGTGCACGTGCTATAGCGACACGTTGCTGTTCCCCACCAGATAATTGCGCTGGAAAATTGTCTAATCTGTGACTTAATCCAACTTGAGTTAAAACAGTTTCTGCGTCTAATGCATTTGGCGCAATTTGTGCAGCTAATTCTACGTTCTCTTTAGCAGTCAAATTAGGTACCAAATTGTAAAATTGGAATACAAAACCGACATCGGTTCGCCGATATTTGGTTAATTGTTTTGCATTATATTGAGCAATATCCTGCCCATCTACCATAATTTTGCCTTCACTTGCACTATCCATTCCACCAAGTATGTTTAATACTGTGGATTTTCCGGCCCCAGAAGGCCCAACTATAACAACAAATTCACCCTTTTTTATCCCGAAAGTGATTTTATCATTAGCAGTGACAACGTTCTCGCCCATTTGATAGTATTTAGATACATCTTTCATTTCTACATAGGTCATTTTTCTCGTCCTTTTTTCTCTGGCATGTGCCATCATTATAACATGTGTTATTTAAGTAAGTGAAGTACTAAAAAAGGAAAGATTTCCACTATTTTATAAAAAACAAAAAAAGAACTAAACTAGCTGAAAATGTTTTCCAGGTAGCTTAGTTCTTCTTTATTTAGCGAATAATTGCATTTAGTTTTTCCTGTAATGCTTCTACTACTTTGTTGGTTGCTTTTTGTACATCTTCTTCGACTAGTGTTCTTTCGCTGTCTAGGAAAGTCAATGTGTATGCGAGTGATTTTTTATTTTCGCCAAGGCTCTCCCCTTCGAAAATATCAAATAGCTCGATATCGACAAGTAATTTCCCGCCGTGCTCTTTGATTACTTGCGAAATTGCTGCGTGGTCAGTATCTTTATCCACAAGTAATGCTAAGTCGCGTGTCATTTCTGGGTAACGTGGAATTGGATGATACACAACTTTTTCTTTGGTTGCATCTAGTAAAGCCGCCACATTGATTTCGAATACATACGTTTCTTTTAAATCATAGTTCGCTTCTACTGCTGGATGAAGCGCCCCAAGATAGCCGATTTCTTGCCCTTCTAAAACAAGGCTCGCGGTTCTTCCCGGATGCAGTTCTTCTTTTTCAGTTTGTTTCCAGTGAAGTTCGGATTTGATACCTAATTTGTTCACTAAGCCTTCGACAATTCCTTTTAAAACGAAGAAGTCTACTGGTTTCGGTGTTTTTTGCCAATCTGCAATGTGCCAGTTTCCAGTAATTAGACCTGCCAAATGCTCTTGTTCAATTGGTAAATTGTCGCCTTCTGTTGCGTAGAATACGGTACCCATTTCATAAAGTGCCACGTCCATATTTTTACGAGCGATGTTATAACTTGCGCTACGAATTAATTGTGGAACGATACTTGTTCTTAAATGGCTATGTTCTTCGCTCATTGGCATCGATAATGCAACTGTTTTTTCATCAGAAAGTGCTAGACGAGTTGCATCTTTTTTAGATGTTAAAGAGTAAGTTAATGCTTGGTTAAGCCCTGCTCCTTCTAAATAAGCGCGCATGACACGACGAGCTTTTTGGCTGTCTGATAAGCCTCCTGTTGTGCTTGTCGCCGGAAGTGTTACCGGAATTTCATCGTAACCGTAAATCCGAGCTACTTCTTCTAAAATATCCGCTTCAATCGTAATATCCCAACGTCTTGTTGGTACTTCAATGATTAGAGCATCATTTTTTACTTCTAATACAAATCCTAAACGATCAAAAATAGTTTCAATTTCCGTAAGCGTAATTGCGGTTCCTAAAATGCGGTTAATGCGTGTTAGGCTCGTTTCGATTTTATTCACTGCTTTTTCACGGTTATCTACTTCTACGACACCGCCGACTAGTGTACCGCCGCTCAGTTCAGCGATTAGTGCTCCGCCGTGCGCAAGTGCTTTTTCTACTTTCCAGGCATCCGATCCTTTGTCGTAACGAATGCTCGCTTCTGTACGTAGGTATAATTCGCGAGATGCTTTACCGATGGAAGAGCTGCTGAAAATAGCACCTTCTAGCGCAACGGTTGTTGTATTTGCGGTAACTTCGGAAAATTCTCCCCCCATAACGCCGGCGATAGCAATTGGTTCTACTCCGTTAGTGATAACTGTATGCCCAGCTTGTAAAGTTCTTTTCTCGCCATCAAGCGTAGTAATTTCTTCTTGCTCTTTTGCAGAACGTACAACAATTTTCTTGCTGCCAATTTTATCGTAGTCAAAAGAATGCAACGGTTGTCCGTATAATAAATTGATGTAGTTTGTGACATCGACAACGTTATTATGTGGACGAATCCCGGCTTTCATTAGTTTCGTTTGAAGCCATAGTGGTGATTCTTTGATTTCGATATTTTCTACCATTTTAATAGCATAGTAAGGTGTTTCGGCTGGATTTTCTACTTCTACAGAAATGAAATCTTCTGCTTTTCCTTTTTCAGATACGTCAGGCTCGGTAGGTTGTGCTGGTTTTTGATGAATAATCGCACCAACCTCGTGAGCTACACCGTTCATGCTCAATGCGTCTGCGCGGTTTGGTGTGATTGCCATATCCAAAATCGCATCATCTAGCCCAAGTAACGTGATTGCATTTACACCCGTTTCCACGTGCGCAGGTAATACATAAATGCCTTCTGCGTATACTTTTGGCACAACTTTGCTTTCAAAGCCAAGTTCTGCGAGGGAGCAAATCATTCCCTCTGACACTTCACCGCGTAGTTTTGCGCGTTTGATTTTAAGTCCACCTGGAAGTCTTGCGCCAACTTTGGCTACGATTACTTTTTGACCAGCTGCAACGTTTGGAGCTCCACAAATGATTTGAACTGGTTCTGCTTCGTCTGTTTGAACGAGACATTTATTCAATTTTTCTGCATCAGGGTGGCGTTCGCATGATAATACTTCACCAACTACGACATTTTTCAAACTAGCGCTTAATTCTTCTACGCCTTCGATTTCAATACCTGTTCTTGTAATCGCTTCTCCTAGCTCTTCCGCCGTTAACGGGAAGTCTTGGAAAAATTCTTTGACCCAATTATATGATACTAACATTAGATTTCCCCCGTTTCTGTACTTTGGAATTGCTTCGTAAAGCGTAAATCATTTGTATAAAGGTGGCGAATATCATCCACCGCATATTTCAACATCGCAACTCGTTCAGGCCCTAAGCCAAAAGCAAAGCCGCTGTATCGAGTAGAATCAATTCCAGACATTTCAAGGACGTTTGGATGTACCATCCCGCTTCCTAAAATTTCAATCCAACCGGTTCCTTTACAAACGCGACAACCTTT